>JBOICI010000012.1:0-79089 GCA_050739955.1 Moraxellaceae bacterium | reverse complement strand
CCCCCCCCCCCCCCCCCCCCCCCCCCCCCCCCCCCCCCCCCCCACAAACATGGTTATTTCAGGCCAGATGCTTATGCAGGCCTTGCTGTGCTTTCTGTTTATTAAACGTTCGTTTAATATCTGGTTTTTCTGCTCGGCAAGTTCCAGGAGTGACCATGTTCACTGACCGCAAGCTGATCAAGTCTGGAGGTGGTGATGACCGTGCGCCGCCCACCTGATGCCACCGCTGAGCGTATGCTTGTACTGGCCATTCCCTTGTTTGCCCGCTCAGGTTTCGACGGCGTCTCCATGAGGGAAGTGGCGGCTGCCGCTGGCGTGACGCCAGCGGCGCTTTATTACCACTTCAGCGACAAAGAGGATCTCTATCTGGCGCTGGTCGGCCATGCCTTCAACAGTGGCGTGCGCGACGTACTGGGTGACATCAGCCAGTCCGTGGATCCCTGGGACAGGCTGGAGGTATTCGTCACCCGGTTTATCCATTTACTGGCCCGTGAGCGAGACTTGCAGCGCTTGATGCAATGGGTCTTGCTGGACACAGATCACGCTAGGTCGCAGAGACTGGCGGTCGGGGTGTTCAAGCCCTTCTACCAAGCAGTCTCCGGTCTGCTGCACGATATCTGTAAGCTTGATGATGCCAATCCCTTGCTGGGGTCTGTCTTCGGGCTCCTGGTCTTTCCGTTTGAAAGTGCGCAGGTAACGCGCTTCATGCCCGGCTTTCACTCACCGCACGCTCATCCCCAATTGGTCGCCGATCACGTCATGAGCCTGCTCAGGTACGGTCTGCTCGCGCCCGCCCGGACTACGACGCCATGAATAAACATTCGCTTTTTCCCTTTTTTACAGGGCTTTTCGCCGCTTTGCTGTTAACAGGCTGTGGACGAGTGCCTGAGGCAACGCAGCCACTACCGAAGGAATGGAAGCTACCCGTTCTTGTGGTGACGGCGGGCGCACCGCTGGAGTACACCAGTGTCGGGTCAGTGGTGTCTGACCAGCGTATTGAGGTGGCCTCGCGCCTGTCCGGTTATGTGCGCGAGATGCGGGTGCAGGAGGGGGATGCCGTGCGTGCCGGTCAGGTGCTGGCACAGATAGAGGCCGCCGATGTGGACAGTGGCATTGCCCAGGCCCAGGCGCAGGCAACATCGGCCGATGCGGCCTACCGGGATGCAAAGATCGATCTTGAGCGCTACCAGACGCTGTACGAGAAGGGCAATGTCTCTGACAGCGAGATACGCAAGGTGCGTTTACGCAACGATGCCTTGCTGGAGACACTGAATCAGGCGCGTGCCGCGCTGGCGTCGGCCAGGGCGCAGCGGGATTACGCGGAAATCCGTAGCCCCATCGACGGCATTGTCGTGGCACGCCTGCGCCATACCGGTGATCTGGCGGTGCCGGGTGGCCCCTTGTTGACGCTGGAGTCCGGCCGGAATCTGGTGTTTGAGACCTTTGTCACGGAGCAGCAGATTGCCCGTATTGCCACCGGCAAGCCAGCCACCATCAGAATTGATGGTCTGGACGCGCCACTCAAGGGCAGGGTGCTTCGGGTCATCCAGTCGGCAGATCCGGTCACCCGCAGTTACCCGGTGCGGGTTGCGCTGCCCGGTGCCCGTGGTCTGATGCCCGGCATGTTTGGCCGCGTGGAGTTCGTGCTCGGCACGTCGCCGGTGCCGGTGATACCGCTGCATATGCTGGTGGAGCGTGGCGGATTGCGGGGTGTGTTTGTCGTGGGCAGCAATGGTCTGGCGACATTCCGCTGGCTTCGTCTGGGGCGGGAGTGGCCGGATCGCGTGGAGGTCACGGCTGGCCTGAGTGCCGGAGAGCATATCGTGGCACAGGCCGAGCCGGCGCTGCGTGAGGGTGATCGTATTGTGGCACTGGCGGATCGCACGCCATGAGTCAGCGTCATCAACGTCCGGGCAAGCCGCTTGCCGAAAAATCCAGTATCGCCTCCATGCTGGCGGATGCCTTTGTCACCTCGCGTCTCACGGTAGCCTTCATTCTTGCCTGTATCCTGATCGGCAGCTGGGCCTTGCTGATTACGCCACGACAGGATAATCCGCGCATCGTTGTGCCCGCCGCCAACATTACGGTGGACTTGCCCGGTGCGACGCCAGCGGAGGTCGAGGCGCTGGTGATTCGTCCGCTGGAGGCGGCCATCAAGCAGGTACCCGGTGTTGATGACGTTTTTTCCACGGCGCTGAACTCCAGGGCTGTGGTCTCGGTGGTGTTCAAGGCTGAGGAAAATCCGGAAACGGCACTGGTGCGCTTGAATGACCGTGTCGGTAGCCGGCGCGATCTCTTGCCACCGGATGCCTCCGCCCCGGTGATCCACAGTTCCAGCGTGGACGATGTGCCCATCGTCACGCTTACGCTGACCTCGGACCGCTACGATGACTATGCGCTAAAAAGATTGGCCGACCGCATGGCCGACGGGCTGCGCAGTCTTGACGATGTCGGCGCGATAGAGGTGCGGGGCGGTCGTGACCGCGAAATCCGCGTGGAGCTTGACCCGGATCGCATGCAGGCCTTTGGCATCACGCTGGACGTGGTACGGGCGATGCTGGCGGCCGGCAATGTCACGGTTCCCCTAGGGGATGTGATGCGTCATGGCGTCCGCAATGAAATCGTTCTCGACGGTTTTCTGGAGGGCGCTGAGGGCGTGCGGCATCTGGTGGTGGGGACTCATGCAGGGCGCTCTGTCCATCTGGGCGATGTAGCCACCATCGTCGACGGTCCGCCAGATGAGCGTAACCAACTTTCGCGGCTGGCCTTCGGGCCGGCCGATTCACGCTTTGGCCAGTCAAAAGATGCCGAGATGCCGGCGGTAACGGTGGCCATTGCGAAGCAGGCGAATGCCAATGCGGTGGTCGTTGCCCGGGATGTACTTGCGCGCGCCGAGGACATGCGGGCGGCCTTTGTGCCGGAGGGCGTTACCATCGTCACGACGCGTGATGATGGCGAGTTCGCCAATGACACCATCAAAGGGCTGATCGAGCATCTGCTCATTGCCATTCTGGCCGTATTCTTTGTGGTGACGGCGTTTCTCGGTGTCCGCCAGGCCTTGATCGTCGGGCTGGCGATTCCCCTGGTATTGGCCCTTACCCTAGGCATGGTGTGGCTGGCCGGCTATAGCATCAACCGGGTCACGCTGTTCGGCCTGATCCTGGCGCTGGGCTTGCTGGTGGACGATGCCATCGTGGTTATTGAAAACATCCACCGCAACTATGATCTGCCTGGAGTGCACGATAAGCGTGCCGCAACAGTGCTGGCTACACGCGAAATCGGCAACCCAACCAATCTGGCCACGCTGGCAGTGATGCTGGTCTTTGCGTCACTGATGTCGGTTCCAGGTATGCACGGCCAGTATTTCTTCCCGATTGCCTTCACGGTACCCGTGGCCATGGCGTCGTCCCTGCTGGTGGCCTACACGGTGGTGCCTTGGGCGGCGCTGCGGTGGTTGCCACTGGGCCATGCCGCGACTTCCGGGCATGGAGATGACACCACGCATCATGGCGATGGGCCAACGGCTCTGGGGCGTCGCTTTCGCCAGATAGTGGCGCCGCTGATTGACCACTCCCACCAGCGTCGGCGTGCCTTCATGGTGATCAGCTTGCTGCTGGCATTTTCTCTTTTGCAGCCGCTGTGGCAGTTCGTGCGTCCGGCCGGTGTCAATGGGCCGCAATCTTGGTTTGGCATCGAAATGGGCATGATGCCCAAGGACAGCAAGAATACCTTCAATGTCACAATTGATCTGCCGGAGGGATCGCCCATTGAGCAGACGGATCGGGTGGCGCGCGAGATCGGCAGCCTACTGCGGCAGCGCCCGGAAATCAGCGCCTATCAGACCTGGCTGGGTGAATCGGGCATTATCGACTTCAACAGCATGCTGCGCGGGTCGGGCAACAAGTCCGGGTCCTGGGTGGCGGAAATACGTGTCATGCTCAACGACCGCCGTAAGCGCGACACGAAATCACCGGCGATTGTGCATGAACTGCGTCCGGCCATCATGGCGGTGGCGGCCCGGTATCCGGGCACGACAGTACAGTTGGTGGAAGATCCGCCTGGGCCCCCGGTGCGCGGCAACCTGTTTGCTGAAATTTATGGGAAGGACCCGGCGCGCTTGCGGGAAATTTCGGCGCAGGTAGCCAGTGAGTTCCGCAAGACCTGGGATGTCGTCGAGGTGACCGATTCGGAGCCTGCCGATGTGGTGAGGCAGCGTCTTGTGGTGGATCGCGAAAAGGCGGCTCTGTCCGGGCTGACGACAGCGGAAGTGGCGACCGCACTGCGCCGCTTGATTGATGGCGAATACCTTGGGCGCGCCCATATGACCGGTGAGTTGAATGCCGTGCCGATACGGCTGCAGATTCCGCGCCGTCACCAAGTCGACGTGACAATATTGTCGCGTGCCTTTGTCACCAATGCCCAGGGGTGGCGAGTGCCGCTCTCCGAACTGGTGCGTGTTCAGAATACGGTTTCGGATCGTCCTATCCAGCGCAAGAATGGCGAGCGTGTCAGCTATGTTGGTGGAGAGACGGATCGTATTCCACCACTCTACGCAGTACTGGATATGAACAAGCGCCTGGACGGCATGCGGCTGGCGGATGGCAGCCAGCTCACCACAGGCAATATGGGCCTGATGCCGGAGCAGGTGAGCACGATGCACGGCTACCGCCTGTTCTGGGATGGCCAGCAACGTCAGATGCTGGACACTTATCGCGACATGCTGCGTGCTCTGGCGGTGGCCATTACCTTGCTGTTTCTGGTGCTGGTGGCCTATTACCAGTCGTTCAGCCTGCCGGCGGTTGCAATGATGGCGATTCCACTGGGCCTTGCCGGCGTGGCGCCGGGACACTGGATCATGCAGCAACAGTTCTCGGCGACCTCGATTGTTGGTGTGATCGCCTTGGCCGGGGTGGTGGTGCGTAACTCCTTGCTAATCATCGACTTCGTCCTGGAGTACCGCGACAAGGGGCGGCCTTTGCGTGAGGCTATTCTTGATGCCTGCGCGATACGCTTGCGGCCCATCATGCTGACGGCGCTGGCCATTGTGCTGGGCAGTGCCGTCATGCTCTCCGACACCTTGTTCGTCGGTCTTGCCATTTCCCTGATCTTTGGCACGATTGCCGCCACTGTCCTGACCCTGATAGTGATCCCCGTCCTGCTTTACCTGCTCTTGCGGTGGAAGGAGCACAGGGCAGGCCAGCAAATATAGCGTTATCAAGAGGCGACCCGCTTCAGGGCTAAGCTGCTATATGTTTCCATCGATGCAACTTGCCTAACTGATCCGACAAGTTGCACTTGGTTTTTGAGTCCGCCATGCCATACCACCATCAGCAAGGCATCAAGTGCAAGTTCCTTGATGATCTGTGACTGCATCGACCATTAGATGACCCGACAATTAAAACAGATCAACGACAACGGCCAGATACAGCCAGCCTTCATGTGGGATATACGTAATATCAGTTAACCATGCCTCGTTAGGCGAATCAGTGCTGAACTGCCGCTGCAGTCGGTTACGTGACACTGTGTGAGCCGTTTCTGACTTATTCCGTGGCCGCCGATAGCCAACCTGGGCCTTCAGGCCTGCGCCACGAATCTGGCGACACACACGGTTCGGGCCACAAATTTCGCCATGCTCACGGAGATCACTGAATATCTTGCGATAGTCGTATACGCGGCCTGACTCAAGCCAGTGAGACGATCATCGCGCTTCGACCGATCAGATCGTGGTTCCAGCGAGTACGCATAAAAACCGCTGGGATGCACCTCCAGCAATGAGCACAGCCGGCGATAGTGGCCATTTGTGCTGTGCTCTTTGATAAAGGCGGGCCTCACTAGGACTGACTGGCGAAATATGCCGCCATGGCTTTTTTAGGAGTCGCGCTCCTCTGTGACGTGCTTGAGTTCCTTCTGAGGCCGACGGATATCCACCTGCTTATCCGTTCTGGCCTGATGCTCAGCAGTGTAAGTGCTGTACTTCCTGACCCACGCATACAGGCTATGGGTTGCGACTCCCAGTCTGTCAGTCAATTGGGCAATGCTATGTCCTAGGTACATTACTTGTCGAATCGCTTCGATCCCGAACTCTTCGGGATAACGTTTGCCGCTCATAGACTCCTATCTGATAGCCATTTTTATGGCTGGGAGGCGTCTAGAGAATTGGTGGTGATTCACCTTGTGGCCATTAAAAACCGCAGTGGTTGGTGAGACTGCGAAATGGCCTGAATGTTTGCGTCAGGCGAGACAGATTGACATTTGGTTGGTCAACCAATTATGATTCAGAAATCATACTGGAAAAAAGATCTTTCAGGGCCCGAATCCATAATGGAGAGAATTATGAATATGACGCCTATCCAGCCTCGCAAGGTTGTTTTTGATGTTACGGCCGTTCCCCGCCACTGGAACGGTGGTGATCCGGTTCTGACCCGCTTTTTTGATGCGCTATCGGTACATTTTCCTGAGGGCGAGAGATTCTTTATCCAGTCGGTTCGCAACTTTCAGGATCAGGTAAGGGATGAGCGTTTGCGTGACGATATTCGCCACTTTATCCGCCAGGAAGGCCAGCACGGCATAGTTCATGACAGATTCAACCAGGTGATGGCCGGGCAGGGCGTTGATGTCGAGACGGCCACGGCTAATTTGCGCCGTTTTATTCGTGTCTCACAGAAATACCTTCCGAAAAAATATCAACTGGCGATGACTGCGGCCTTTGAGCACTTCACCGCGACCTTGGGCGAGGCCATGCTCAAGGAAGATTCCGATATGTTTCGGGACTCAGATCCGGTAATGCGTGCCTTGTTCCTGTGGCATGGAGTGGAGGAAGTGGAACACAAAGCGGTGGCTTACGATCTTTATCAGACGGTGGCGGGCGGTGGGTATGTGACGCGCGTATCGGCTTTGGTAGTCGGCACCCTGATGATTCATCTGGTGGTAGCGCCAGTGTTCTGGAATATGCTGAAGATGGATGGCGTGACCCGCCAACCCGGAGTGATACTGCGCGGTTTGAATCGCCTTTATGGTCGCCGAGGTATTCTTGTCCGCATGATGCCAGAGTTTCTTGACTGGTTCCGCCCCGGCTTTCATCCGTGGGAAACCGGGATGCCTGAGAAAGTCGCTGCTTGGCTTGATGAGTATGGTCGTCATGGGGATCCGATGCGAGCTTCTGCTGCTGTTTACGACGGCAAGCCTCTGGAGGCGGCGGCTTGATGAAGGTGACCGACGCAGAGATGGAGTCTGACGTCAGCAGTGCTGCGCCGGTAAGGCAGCACTGCCACAGGACTGGTGTCCATTGCGGCAGCTCGGCGATACGCGATCTGCTGGAGTTTCATGGAGTTGAGATGTCCGAGGCATTTTGCTTCGGGCTGGGTGCCGGGCTGGGTGTCACCTACGTGGAGATTCCTGGTTCCGCCACTCCATTCATTGTTCATGTGCGTTCAATGGGCTTTGAGGAAAAAGTCTTTCACACACTGAGTGTGCCGTTTGCATGGTCAAGCTATCCGGATAAGGGCGCGGCAACAAATGACTTGCATCAGGCGTTGCGTGATGGCGTGCCTGCATTGCTGCTCACCGACATTTACCACTTGCCCTATTTCGGCAGTAAAACCCATTTTCCGGGTCATGCCATTGTCGCATGGCAGCTGGATGAAGCACGTGACGAAGTGTTGGTCAGTGATACAGAGCGTCCCGGATTGATCCCCGTGCCGGCAACCAATCTTGCTGATGCACGCTTTTCAGGCTCGCCGCCATTTATTCATTACGGAAACCTGTTTGCCCCGCAGTCGTTGAAGGTGGAAGTCAGTGCGGAGCGGGTGGGGGGCGCCATTATTGATAATGCCCGTGCACTCGCAAACGGAGGGCCGTATAGCGGTCTGGCCGCACTGGATACCTGGATCGCATCGTTGCCTCAGTGGCAAGCAAATGACAACTGGCGCTGGTTGTTGCGCTTTGCTTATCAGGTGATTGAAAAGCGTGGTACCGGTGGCGGTGGTTTCAGGACGATGTATGCCGAGTTTCTGCTCGAGGCTGGCGAGATGCTGCCAGCCGTGCGGGCTGCGAAACTGGTGGAGCTGATGCAGCGCTCAGCTGCGGCCTGGTCAGGTCTGGCAGCATTACTCAAGATGGCGTCGGAGTCGGATTTGTTTCCCATTCGTGAAATTGAGGGTGCCATTCGTCATGTCAGGACACTGGAGTCGCAGTATGTTCACCAGGTAATAAGCAGACTGTAACGCGTATGCTTCAGTTAGCTGCCATGTTGGCGGCCTGGGCTATTTTTTGCATTTGATGAGGGGGGAGAAATGATTGCCCAATCTGAGGCCGCAAACCGCTACTTGACCATGGCTAAAACGTTCTTCGGTACCTCACATCCGTTATTCAACGCGTTCGGAATTGATGTTGAAGAGATTGGCAAGGGTCGTGCCGTTATGAGGATGCCTTGTCGTGTAGCGCTATCTGATCGCAACGGGGGGCTACATCGTGGCGTTGTGGTTACCTTGCTCGATACCACTTGCGGTCTTGCCATATTTTCTCGTCTGGGGGATATGCGACCGATTGCAACGATTGATCTGCGTGTGGATTTCATCAGGGAAGCACTTCCGGGTGAGGATGTGCGTGCCGAAGTGGAGTGTTATGCGGTGCAGGGCGATATTGCCTATGTAAAGGGGAAGGCGGTTGTTTGTTCAGATGATTCGCTGTTGGCTTCAGTATCGGGGTCTTTCGCTGTCGGGACACGCGGCCCGGCGTTTGATACGGCTGTGACGAATGGAGCTGAATAAAGTGACCGCGTATGGAGCCGAGCCACGAGCAACCGAATGTACCGGGTTGAGTGAACTGCAGAAGCAAGTTCTTGATGACACACCCTATGTGCATTTCCTAGGTCTTGGGGTCAGCCGCGAAGATGACGGCACTGTCTGTTATCAATTGTGTTTCCGCGAAGAGCATATTGGCAACCCGCTTCTACGCACTTTTCATGGCGGTATTCTTGCGAGTTTTGGCGAAGTCGCTGCCTCCTTGCATGTGGTGGAAGAGACCGGGATGCAGCAGCAGCCATTGTGTACCAGCTTGACGTTTGATTATCTGCGACCGGCCTTTGCCGGAACGATTCGTGCTGTGCCGCAGATCGTGCGTGCGGGCCGGCGTTTTATTGTCGTCTCTGTCGATATTTTTCTGGATACGACTCATGTATCGATGGGGCGTTTTATCTACGCACGCTGAGGACGTTTGATTTATCTGACATCTTCAGGCTGTCAAGGAGGTTGATATGTTCATTTCCCAGGTACTGCGTCGGGCGGCCCAGCTGAACCCGAATGGTGTGGCCACAATCTACGCGAACAGGAAGCAAAGCTGGTATGAGTTTGAGAAACGGGTGGCTCGTCTGGCAGCCGGCGTTCGCTCACTGCGAGTTGCTGATGGCGATCGTATAGCAATTCTTTCACTCAATAGCGATCGTTACCTGGAATATTTCTTTGCCATACCTTGGGCAGGGATGGTGCTCAACCCAATTAATATCAGACTGGCACCGCCTGAGATTGCCTATGCGATAAATGACTCCCAGTCATCGGTTCTGTTCGTTGATGATGCGTTCAGTGCGATGCTGCCGATCCTGCGACCATTGATGGAAAGCGTTAGTCATGTGGTGTTCATGGGTGAAGGTGACTTGCCGGAGGGTTGTATCGCTTATGAGTCGCTTATCGGCCAGAACAAACCCATGGCCGATAAGAGCGAAGGTGGTGCGCAGCTTGCCGGCCTGTTCTATACCGGCGGCACGACCGGGCGATCAAAGGGCGTTATGCTGAGTCACGACAATATTGTGTTTAATGCCCTGAACGTTGTCCCGGAAATGGATTACGGATCTGACACCATCTATATGCATGCAGCGCCGATGTTCCATCTGGCCGACATGGCAAGTACCTTTGCCGTAACCATGGCTGGTGGCACCCATGGTATTGTGCCGCGTTTTGATGTGGGTGATGTGCTGTCGTTCATTGAGCGTGAAAAAATCACCCATACATTGCTCGTGCCAACCATGATCAACCTGCTGGTGTCTTCTGGAAAGATAAGCAATTTTGATGTCAGCAGCGTCAGGCGAATGCTTTATGGTGCATCGCCGATGCCTGAAGCAGTGTTGATCATTGCCATGGAGCAGATGCCAGATGCTCGTTTTGCTCAAGGGTATGGGCAGACAGAGGCGTCGCCGATTATTACTGCGCTGGCGCCGGAGTTTCATGTGCCGGGCGGCGCCAAGCTACGCAGTGCTGGCAGGGCAGCACTGGGCGTCGAAGTTGCCATTATGGACAAGGATGATGTCGAGCTGCCGCGTGGTGAGGTCGGTGAGATATGCGCCAGAGGTCCGAACGTGATGCTGGGCTATTGGGGGATGAAACAGGCCTCTGCCGATACGTTGCGCAATGGCTGGCTGCATACCGGTGATCTCGGCTATATGGATAAAGACGGGTTTGTTTTTATCGTTGATCGTGCCAAGGACATGATCATCAGTGGCGGAGAGAATATTTTCTCGGTTGAGGTGGAGGGTGCGATCTACGGACATCCCGCGGTGCAGGAATGTGCGGTTGTGGGGATTCCCCACAACGAGTGGGGTGAAATGGTCCATGCGATTGTCGTGCTAAAGGAAGGGCATGGTCTCAATCAAGGCGAGCTGCTGGCTCATTGCCGTGCGCTGATTGCCGGTTACAAGTTGCCGCGCAGCATCGAGTTTCGTCGCGAGCCGCTGCCGGTAAGTGGTGCCGGCAAGATTCTCAAGAACGAACTGAGGAGGCCTTATTGGGAAAACAAAGGCCGTGGGGTCAACTGAATGACTTTTGAAAACGGCGCTCGATGGCAAGCAAGAGGTGATAAACCGTGAATCTGGAGTTCACTCGGGAAGAGCTGGAGTTTCAGCAATCCATTCGTGACTGGATGAAGGCGAATGTGCGGGACGATATCAAGCGCTGCTCGGCGCTTGGTGAAATGCCCGATAAGGAGCTACAGCAAAAGTGGGAGCGTTTGCTCGGCAAGCAGGGCTGGCTGGTACTGACGTGGCCGAAACAGTATGGTGGGCCAGGCTGGACGGCGACTCAGCGTTATATTTTTGATCTGGAGCGAGCCATGGCAGGCGCCCCCCCGACAAGTCCGTTCGGCGTGGCGATGGTCGGGCCGGTGCTTTATAACTTTGGCTCTCAGGAGCAAAAAGATCGCTGGCTGCCAGGTATCGTCAGTGGTGAAACCCTCTGGTGTCAGGGTTACTCCGAGCCCAATGCCGGTTCGGATCTGGCGTCCCTGAAGACTCGTGCCGAGCGCAAGGATGACCATTATCTAGTGAATGGCCAGAAGATCTGGACGACGCAGGCCCACTGGGCGGACATGATGTTTTGTTTGGTCAGAACCGACCCTACGGTCAAGCAGCAGAACGGAATTTCTTTTCTGCTGATTGATATGAAAACACCTGGCATCGAGGTGCGGCCGATCTACTCGATTGACGGCCATCATCATCTTAACGAGGTTTATTTCACTGATGTGCGGGTGCCGCTCGAAAATCTGGTGGGTCAGGAGGGCATGGGATGGACTATTGCCAAGTTCCTGCTGACGCACGAGCGTACCACCATCGCCGGCGTAGCGGATAGTCATCACGAGATATCACGACTGAAGAACGCTGTGGAGGAATCGCCGGGCTTTCTGGACAAAAGTCAGGCTCGGCTTCGTATCGCCGAGCTTGAAATCGAATTGATGGCGCTGGAGTACACTAACTTCCGTACCGTTGCCGCGACTGATGAGGGCAGGCCCCTAGGGCCGGAATCATCCGGGTTGAAAATAAAGGGGACCGAGCTTCAGCAAAAAGTGTCGCAGGCCATGGTGGAGTTGGGCGGCATGATGTCGTTAACCTGGGACAACCCGGAAACAATTGGCAGTGATATTTTCAATCGCGCCACGCGACGTTACAACTTTCTCCGTGCCTGCACCATTTACGGTGGATCCAACGAGATCCAGAAGAATGTGCTGGCCAAAATGCTGCTTGGCCTTTGAGGTGAGATGATGGAATTCAACCTCCAGGAAAATACAACCCTTATCGCGGATACCGCCAGCCGGTATCTTAAGGATAACTACAGCTTTGATATCTATAGGAAGCAAATCGAGCAACAGGACCCTTTCGGCGCGTCAAGCTGGTCAGCAATGCAGGAGCTGGGCTGGTTCGGTCTGCCCTTCGCTGAATCCGGCGGTGGGTTCGGTGGTACGCTCCTTGATGTGGCGATGGTTGTCAGGGAACTGGGCGCCGCGTTATGTCTGGATCCCTACGTTGATACGGTGGTAGCTCCTGGCAAGCTGCTCGAATACGTCGGCTCCGATGCGACCTTGGCCATGTTGAGCGACGTCATCGAGGGACGGGTGAAGCTTGCCTGTGCACTGTACGACTTTCACGCCGGTTATCAGGTGTTAACGCCTTCCATGAAGCTTAATGGAAGACGCCTGTCAGGTCAGAAAAACTTTGTTCCGGATGGTGGTTTTGCCGATACGCTACTGGCGACTGCACTTGCCGATGGCGAGCTTGTTGTGCTCGCTGTGCCGCTTGGTATTTGCGAGACGATTCGTTATCGGGCTCTGGATGGAGGTCGTATCGCTAACGTCCTGTTTGATGATGTCGATATTACAGACGGGATGATACTCGCCTGTGGCGAGAAAGCCGAGCAAGCGCTGAGCAGGTTGCTGGCTTATCTGCGCGTGCTCGACTGCGCGCGGATGTATGGCGCCGCTGGCGCGCTGTACCGGCGCACCCTGGAATATGCCAAAACGCGAAAGCAGTTTGGTGTAGCCATCGGTAGCTTTCAGATAATTCAGCACTACCTGGTGGATATGTTCATCGATCTCCAGCAGCTCGAGTCAATGCTGTTTATGGCGGCCGTTAAGGCGGAGTCCGAAGATGTCTCCCAGCGTGAGCGCGCCAGTACGGCCGCGAAAGCCTATTATGCGGACAAGGCGGTACGCATCGCGCAGCAGGCGATCCAGATTCATGGCGGGATTGGCGTTACCGAAGAGCTTGATATCGGCCACTACTTTCGTCTGATCACCCACTGCTCATTGACCCATGGTGACCGTGCTCACCATATAAAGAGTTTTTCCCGGCTTGACGAGGTGCATCAGGGTGAATAATCGTGAATTTGACTTCATCATTGTAGGTGCTGGCTCGGCGGGCTGTGTGCTGGCAAACAGGCTTAGTGAAGGTGGCCGTTATACCGTTTGCGTGATTGAAGCCGGGCCCCATGATAACAGTGGCTTTGTCAATATCCCGTTCGGGCTGATCGGGCTAATCAAGGAGGGTAAGCGTAACTGGGGCTATAATACCGCTCCTCAGAAAGCCCTGCTTGAGCGACGACTTTACTGGCCAAGAGGGAAAACCCTCGGCGGTAGCAGTTCGATCAATGCCATGGTGTATATCCGCGGGCAACATCACGATTACGAAAGCTGGGAAGATGCGGGGGCAAAGGGCTGGGGCTGGGAGGATGTGCGGCCGATATTTACTGCCCATGAAAATAACGAGCAGTATCCGGTAGATGCCTGGCATGGTCGGGGCGGTCCACTGAACGTTACTCGAGTACAGGACCCCAACCCGTTGACCGAGCTTTTCATTCGTGCTGGTCAGGAGCTAGGTGAGCCGCGGAATGATGATTTCAATGGTGAAAATCAGCGCGGGTTTGGCCGTTTTCAGGTAACACAGAAGGAAGGACGGCGCTGGAGTGCGGCGCGAGCGTTTCTCGATCCTGCGAAGGGCCGGGGAAACCTCTGCATCATGACTGATACGCTGGTCACCCGGGTTCTGCTAAGTGGCGACCGGGCCAAGGGAGTCGAGTACATTGATCAGCAGGGTATAACCTGTGTACTAACTGCCAATCGTGAAGTGATTCTTTGCGGTGGCGCGATCAATTCACCCCAGTTGCTGATGCTCTCCGGTATAGGAGATCGTGATCATTTGAAAAGCGTCGGGGTTGCTTGCCATATCCACCTTCCGGCGGTTGGTCAAAACCTTCAGGATCACCTGGATATGACGGTTTCGATTCATGACAGTAGCAGACAGGCTATTGGTTTCTCGCCATACTTTCTGCCGCGGTTGATACGTGCCTTCTATGATTACTTTCGCCATCGGCGGGGGCTTCTTGCCAGCAATGCCGCTGAAGCCGGGGCTTTTTTCAATGTCGGGGGAGGTGATCGCCCGGACGTTCAACTGCATTTCCTGCCGACTTTCCTGCGTGATCATGGCAGGGAGTTGACGTCGGGTTTCGGTTGTACCATCCATGTGTGTCAGTTGCGGCCGAAGAGCAGGGGCTTCGTCCGCCTGTCCGATAGTGATCCGCGCAGTGCGCCCTTGATTGACCCCTGTTATTTTTCCGATAGTGATGACATCCGGGTGTTACGGGAGGGTGTGAAGTTGGCTCGCAGAGTGTTCCGTACCGAGGCTTTTGCTTCTATCTTTGGCGGCGATGACCTGCCTGCCACGGAAGTGGTGACCGATGAGCAGATTGACGCGGATATACGCCAGCGTGCGGAATCCATCTACCATCCGGTGGGAACCTGCCGCATGGGCGAGGACGAGCTGGCTGTGGTGGACAGCCGGTTGCGGGTCAGAGGAGTATCCGGGTTGCGCGTCGCCGATGCGTCCGTCATGCCGCTGTTGATCAGTGGCAATACCAACGCTGCCTGCATGATGATTGGCGAGAAAGCTGCCACCTATGTGCTTGAGGATAATGCCTGAGTCGATGCCGGCAGTTCGAGTGTGCTGTCGGCATCGGCCATAATCTTTGTTCCACGTTCCGGTCAGGCAATGCGATAGATCATTGTGCCATTGGCGATCAGCTTGCCTGAAGCTTTCTCCCGAATCGAGACCTCCGAGAAAATCAGCTCTCGCCCGCGTTTTACCGCATTCGCAGTAGCTATGATGTCCTTGCCCAGCGCTGCGGCAAGATAATTCACGGTCATGGATACGGTAGCTGCCTTCATGCCGTTTTTCGGGTCATGGCCGGACCAGGCCGCTAGGGCGCCGGTCAGATCCAGCAGGCTGCTGATCGCGCCGCCGTGGAAGGCGTTGCCGCCACCAGCCAGATCATCGCGGTATGGCAGGCAAACAACGGCCCGGTCGGTGACGACATCGACGATTTCGATGCCAAGCAGCTTCTGAAAAGGGACATTGGGAAACATCTGGATAAGCGAGTCAACCAGCGATTCGGTCATGCGTTACTCCTTGATGGTCGAGAGTAATATGGCTCTCGAGCAGCATATAAGTGCTGGCGATACCGGGGCTTTGCCAGAAACATCAATATACAGGATGAATGTGGCAAAGCCCGGGGTTTGCATTACAAGTCAGGCTACTCGGTTCTTGTAAACGTCAAACAACTCACCGCCTTCCGCAAAAAGCCGCTCACGCCATGTCTGCTCCAGGTGACGGGTGTCATGATTGCCAGGGTGAAAGTGTCGCTGAGTGAACTCTGGCAGACGAGGCAGGATCTTTGAGACAAACCCTTTGCGGCCAAATAACATGTTCAGGCCCTTGGCGTTGTCCCTGATATTCCCGAGCTTGCCATCTCGTGCCAGCATCCATGCCCAGGTGACACCCAGCATGGGCAGCAGCACGACAAGTGAGGCCGCAGCGGCGGCGACCCGTTCACTGTGCCGGTTCCCGACTAGTTCATAGACGTCATAAGCGACAGACTTGTGTTCTAGCTCTTCCAATGCATGCCATTGCCATATCTTGATCATTTCAGGGTCCGCCAAACCCTGAAAATCCTTATCCTCGAGCAGCTGCTCTGCCAACAGGGCAGTAAAGTGCTCCATGAAGGTGGTGGCCGCGAGTTTGGTGCTCGGAGGAAGCATTTCCAGTACCTTCAGGCCAAGCTTCACGAAACGGTCTGGCGTACCCATGTCAAAGCCGCGCTCGGCAAGCAGCTCGTTCAGACGATCATGTTCGCGCCCGTGGATGGCCTCTTGGCCCATAAATCCGGAGACGGCAGCACGCTGTGCTTTGTCGGTGACATGGCTTCGGAAGTGACGTACCGAATCCATGAAGTAGCGCTCGCCCGGCGGGAAAAACCCTGACAGCATGGCGAAGAAAGTGGTCGCCGTGGCATTCCCGGCATAAAAGTACGTCGGGATGCTTTGCGGGAAATTAAAATCGATATGACGCGGTGGGATGCCCACCGAGGCACCGTTGAGGCTGTTGCTTGTTTTCGCGACTGTCGTCATTGCGATACTCCTTGAAGTTCATAGTCGGGATGAATAGTTAGACGGTGGTCGCTTTTGCGCTGCGACCTCTGTTTATCCGAAAAAGAGTTTCCAGAACCCGTTGATATGCAGTGGGCATGAGCCGCTGGGTGGTGTCCATCAGCACCGCGTCAGCGCCAATCAACACGCGCCTTTGATTCTTTTGTACCCCCCGGAGGATCGCTTTTGCGGCCTGTTCGGGGGTAGACATGGCAATGCGATCAAACAGGTCGGCAATTTCATCCTGGTCACCAATACTCATGTTTCCCATCTCACCCATGCGGCTATTACGGGCAATGTTGGTTTTGACTCCGCCGGGATGGACACAGGTGGCGCTGACGCAGCAGCCCTCGATATCAAGTTCTTCGCGCAACGCTTCGGTGAAGCCTCTGACTGCAAACTTGGACGCATTGTAGGCAGCCTGGGTTGGTACACCGATGATGCCGAATATGCTGGAGATGTTGACAACATGACCGTCGCCGGACTGCTTCAGGTGCGGAAGAAAAGCCTTGGTGCCATACACTACACCCCAGAAGTTGATATGCATGAGCCATTCAAAGTTTTCATAGCTCATGGCCTCTATCGTTTCCCCCAGACCAACGCCGGCATTGTTGATGATCAGGTTCACCTTACCGTGCTCTTTGATGCTGTCCTCGGCGTACTGATAAACCGCAGCACGATCACCGACATCAACATGATGCACTGTTACCTTCACTGGATAGGACCGGAGCTTGTCCAGAGTTCGCGCCAATCCTTTGTCGTTGACGTCGGAAAGTGACAAGTGACAGCCCCTTCCCGCCAGGGCAATCGCGGTGGCCTGACCGATACCCGATCCGGCCCCCGTGATAGCGGCAACTTTTCCAGAAAAATTTTTCATGGTACTCCTCCTTGTTAAGGCTATCGTTCAGGCGCCGAGCAGAGCACCGAGTATTCCCTGCTTTTTTTT
This sequence comes from Moraxellaceae bacterium, assembly GCA_050739955.1. Classification (GTDB taxonomy): domain Bacteria; phylum Pseudomonadota; class Gammaproteobacteria; order Pseudomonadales; family Moraxellaceae; genus UBA2031. The sequence goes on along the minus strand of JBOICI010000012.1, from coordinate 61,910 downwards.
CCTGAGGTTTTTACCCTCGAAACTAAGATAACCATCTTCGAGATTTCCATAACGCAAGGCAGGAAGATCCCTCAGGTAATCATCCAGATTCTGCCAGGGCACCTTGCTTCCCTGACGCGGGAGGCGGTCATTGGCTCGTTGAACATAGCCGGAGCGCAGATTGAGGAAGTTGAGATCGGTACTACAACCTTGCTCATCGATGGGGGTGACATGGGTGGCGCCAATGTCGCGCATATGGTTGAGCAAGCGGCAGACAAATTCGCAGGCAATATCGGCTTTCAGGGTCCAGGAGGAATTGGTATAGCCGAATACCAGCGCCATGTTTGGCACACCTTCCAGCATCAGTCCCTTGTACAGCAATTTGTCGGATACACTAACTTCGCGGCCATCGACGCGCAGCGTAGCACCACCAAAAAGCTGAAGGTTCAGGCCGGTCGCGGTGATCAGTACATCCGCGTCCAGGTGATCGCCGGACTTTAGTTGAATGCCGGTTTCCGTAAGCGTGTCGATATGGTCCGTGACTATGGATGCTTTACCTTCCCGGATAACCTTGAAGAGATTTCCTTTAGGGACCGCGCACATCCGCTCCTCCCAAGGGTTGTAATTTGGCTGGAAGTGGCGCATGTCAATATTCGGACCGAGCTGCCTGCGCGTTGCGGCCAGTAACAGTCTGCGTATTGCTTTCGGATTGCTGAGAGACAGCCGGTAAACAGCGCGTTGAAGTATGATGTTACGTGCACGGGCCATTCGGTAGACGACCATTTCCGGCAGAAAACGGCGCAAGCTCCTGGAAATCAGATCCTCATCGGGTACGGTTGCGACGTAGGTCGGCGAACGTTGCAGCATCACTACGTGGGCGGCCTTGTCTGTCATGGCTGGCACCAGCGTCACTGCTGTAGCTCCACTGCCGATAACGACTACCCGTTTGCCTCTGTAGTCATAGTTCTCGGGCCATTGCTGTGGGTGGATGACATCACCCTTGAAGCTGCTCAAGCCTGCTATTTCCGGCGTATAGCCCGCGTCGTATTTATAGTATCCGGTACAGTTGAAGACGAAGCCGGCACTGAAGGTTTCTTCTTTTCCTGTTTTTTCATTAAGGGCTGTGACAGTCCAGTGATACTTCTTGCTGTCCCACTCCTCTGAAATGACTTTCAAGCCGAAATGAATGTATCGTTTGACGTCATGGTCGCGTGCGGTGTCTTCAATATAGGTTCGAATTGACGGGCCGTCGGCAAGCATTTTGGTTTGCGTCCAGGGGCGAAAATTGTAGCCGAGTGTGAACATATCGGAGTCTGATCGAATGCCGGGATAGCGAAACAGGTCCCAGGTTCCGCCGATTCTTTCGCGCCGCTCGATAATGCCGAAACGCACGTTCGGGCACTTCTTCTGCAAGTGGCAGGCTGCACCAATTCCGGACAGGCCGGCGCCGATGATCAGTACATCCAGATGGCGATGTTTCATGTCAATGCTCTATGGTCGAATGTCGATGAGGCATGGCGGCTAAGCGCGGCGTTAGACCCTTGCAGAAAGTCCAGCACTGCCTCTGTGAAGATTGTGTTCCTGTCCCCGGCTACCATATGGCCAGCCTGCTTTAGCACGACATAGTGCGCATGGGGTGCTAAGTCGAGCAGCTCTCGCGCACCCTGGTCGCTGAGCACGTCGCTCTGGTATCCGCGAATAAGTAGTAGAGGCATGGACAGCTTGCGGGCGGCACGCTCCAGCCTGACTTGTTCGAACATGCCGTTGTTGGTTTCCGTAGGCAGGCGTGCGTGGTCCAGAAAGGCAGGATCCCAGTGCCAGTAAAGACGGCCGTCATCCCGTTGGCGCAAATTCTTGCGCAAGCCTGAAAGGTCGCTCGGTGGAGGGCGGTGCGGATTGTAGGCGGCGATTGCATCGCGCACCTGTTCAAGGCTGTCGAACCCGTCCTGATGGCGGCGCATGAACTCGATGATACGGCGCACGCCTTGTTGCTCCAGTCGCGGGGCCACGTCGACCAATATCAGCGCGGAACAGGGCAGCGAGGCGTTTTCGCCAAGCGCCAGCATGCTGGTAAGGCCCCCCATGGAAGCACCGACAATGATCGGCGCCGTGGGCAGCGAGTGAATCACAGCATTGAGGTCCGCTACCAAGCTTTCGGTGCTGTAGTCACCATGCGCACACCAATCGCTTTCGCCGTGCCCGCGCGCATCCAAAGTGATTGCACAGTATCCCGCTCCGGCGAGAGTGCGAGCCGTATCGGCCCAGGCATGGCGCGTCTGGCCTCCGCCGTGAAGCAGCAGCACGATAGGGGCCGTGATTTCACCGTATTGACTGGCCTGTAGCATCAGATCATTGGCACCGACAAACAGCGTCGGCACCGCTGACGAAGTTGACCAATCCTTTTGCCCGGACGAACCGGTGTACAGGGTGTAACTGGATGTCATGGCCACCTCTATTTTGTTTGAGCACAACAATTAATGATTGGTTGACCAACCAAATAATAATCCAAGGCATGTCAGATGGCAAAGCGTTTCTACTGGTCAGGCTGGGAGTTATTCAGAGCATTCTCAGGGGCTAGGTGGCAGGGTGTCTCGTGAACTGAAACACTGCCTGTACTGCTCGGGCGAATGGCCGAACCAGCGTTTGAAGGCACGCCTGAAATTGGCGCTGTCGTGATAGTTCATCAACGCCGCGATGGCCTCGACGGACAGTTTGCTGTCACACAGGTAGCTCGCTGCCTGCTGGGACAGGATGTCCTCACGAATTTGACGAAAACTGCTGTGCTCCTGTTTCAGCTTGCGTGCCAGGGTGCGTTTGTTCATGAACAGGGTGGCCGCAGCTTCTTCTTCACTGAGCGTGCCGGGGGGGCGGGACAACATCATCTTCTTGAGCCGGGTCTGGTAGCTCGGTTTCTGGGTTTGAAGTTGCGCAAGCATGGCTTCGCACTGCTGCAGGGCCAGACGATAGTTTTCATGATTGGCGGAGGCGTTCGGCTCCTGGCACAACGTCATCGGCAGTTTGAGCGTCAACTGATTACAACCAAAGCGAATCCGCCCGGACAAATACTCGTAATAGATCGCGTGGTATTCGGGTGCCGGGTGGGTAAAGCATATTTCAGCCTCATACAAAGGACGGCCGACAATGAATTCGCCGAATTCGAGCAGTACCTTAATCATCATGTCTGCCAGGCAGCGCTGGAGGTCGGCGTCTAGCGGTACCTGGAAATCCAGCCTGCATTCCAGGTGCTCTTCAACCTGCCGTAAATGCAACTGGATAACGCTGGCGCGGGTGGGCAGGAAGGTTTGTATCGCCCGTAGTGCGCTGAGCAGATCCGGGCTGCTGGAGGCGGCAAAGCCCATCGCACCGTGGGTTGCCGGGGTCAGTCGCTTGCCAAGCATTAGTCCGAATGCCGGCTGGCCTGACATCAACAGCGCATTACGCAGGATCCGTACCTGCTGAGCCGGCGTGAGCAGGCCGTCCTCACTCAGGAACTGTTCGACGTCAAGACCGGTGCCACGCAGTAAAACGGGCAATTGCCTGGTCGTCATGTCCAGCTCGCGGGCGATAAGCCGCGAATAGTTCGACGGAATATCGGCTGCCAGATTTTGCCAACCCTCTGCCTTTTGTTTCATCGGCGCGGCCCATTGCACAGAGGCTACATTGTCTTTAAATGACCCGTGAATGTCAAGAAATGACCTCGCCGTCATACCGGCGTGGAATCACTATCCGAGCATAAGTTATTCGCAGGAGAGAGAAATTGGGCAAGATCACGTTTATTGAGCATGACAACACTGAACATGTCACAGAGTTTGAGGCTGGCGCCACGCTGATGCAGATTGCCGCCGATAACGCCATCCCAGGCGTCGACGGGGATTGTGGCGGGGAGTGCGCCTGCGGCACCTGCCACATGATCATTGCGGATGAGTGGTTCGGCAAGACCGGATCGATCGGCAACGCTGAAGAGCAGATGCTGTCCATGACCCCGGAGCGGGCGAAAACCTCGCGACTGGGCTGCCAGGTCAAGACCACAGATGCAATGGACGGCCTCACCGTTCATGTACCCGAATTTCAGATGTAAGTATTGGAGAACACCATGTCAACGAAATCAAGCGCAATTGATGCCATCCAGACTAAGGTGATCAATGCCACATCCAAAGTGGTGCCAATGCACTTGCAAATCCAGGCACTGAAGATGGTGGTGAAGGCAAAAAAGAAGATCATCGGCAGGCGGAGTCCACAGATCAAATTTGTCGAAACGCCCATTCCCGATGTCAACACGCTGGCGCTTGAGGACATCGACGTCAGCAACCCATTTTTGTACCGTCAAGACCAGTGGCGCGCCTATTTCAAGCGGCTGCGTGATGAGGCGCCGGTGCACTACCAGAAGAAAAGTCCATTCGGGCCGTTCTGGTCGATAACGCGCTATGAAGACATTCTGTTCGTGGACAAGAGTCACGAATTGTTTTCGTCCGAGCCGCAAATCATTTTGGGTGACCCCCCGGAAGGACTTTCGGTGGAAATGTTCATCGCCATGGATCCGCCCAAGCATGACGTGCAGCGCCAGGCGGTTCAGCGTGTAGTGGCACCCAAGAATCTGAAGGAAATGGAGGGCCTGATCCGCGAGCGCGCCGGGGACGTGCTCGACAGCCTGCCTCTGGGCGTACTCTTTGACTGGGTGCCGGCCGTGTCGAAGGAACTGACGGGGCGCATGTTGGCCTCGCTGCTGGATTTCCCTTACGAGGAACGTCACAAGCTGGTTGACTGGTCGGATCGATTGTCCGGCGCAGTATCAGCGACCGGCGGCGAGTTTACCGATGAAGACAGCATGTTCGACGACGCCGCAGACATGGCGAGGGCTTTCTCCAATCTATGGCGCGACAAGGAAGCACGTCGTGCAGCCGGTGAAGAGCCCGGATTCGATTTGATCAGTATGTTGCAGAGCAACGAAGATACAAAGGACTTGATCAATCGTCCGATGGAGTTTATCGGGAATCTGGCGCTGCTTATCGTTGGCGGCAATGACACCACTCGCAACTCCATGAGCGGCGGTGTACTGGCTCTGAACCAGTTCCCTGAAGAGTTCGCCAAACTCAAGGCGAACCCGGAGCTGATTCCGAATATGGTCTCGGAAATCATCCGCTGGCAAACCCCGCTGGCGAAAATGCGCCGGGTCGCTACGCGGGACGTGGAGCTGCGTGGTCAGACTATCAAGAAGGGTGATCGTGTGGTGATGTGGTACGCCTCGGGCAATCGGGACGAACGCAAATTTGAAAACCCCGATCAGTTCATTATCGATCGCCAGGACGCACGAAATCATATGTCGTTTGGTTACGGCGTTCACCGTTGCATGGGCAACCGTCTGGCCGAATTGCAACTGCGCATTCTCTGGGAAGAACTGCTCAAGCGTTTTGATAACATCGAAGTTGTTGGTGAGCCGGAGCGTGTGCAGTCCAACTTCGTGCGGGGCTATTCTAAGCTGATGGTTAAACTGACGCCTAAGAGTTAATGAACCGGCTGACCAAGATGGCGTCTGAACAATTCGATTATGTAGTGGTCGGCGCGGGCTCGGCCGGATGTGCCGTCGCCAACCGCCTGTCCGAGAGCGGCCGCTATTCGGTACTGCTGCTCGAAGCCGGTCCTGAGAGCCGCCGCAATCCTTTCGTGAACATGCCGCTGGGTTTCCTGCAATTGATGTTCAGCCGCCGCTACAACTGGCAGTTCAATACCGAACCACAGCGTAACATGTACGACCGCGCGCTGTTCCAGCCGCGGGGCAAGATGCTCGGCGGTTCCAGCGGCATGAACGCGCAGGTCTATATCCGCGGGCATGCCTGGGACTACGACGAGTGGGCGCGGCTGGGTTGCGACGGGTGGTCGTACGCCGAGGTGCTGCCGTATTTTCGCAGGTCCGAACATTTCGAGCCGAAGTTGACCTCGGCCGAGGCAGTATTTCATGGCCAGGATGGTCCGCTCAATGTTGACGAGCGCCGCTATACCAATTCGCTGAGCGAGGTGTTCGTCGAGGCGGCGACACAGGCGGGGTACCGGCGCAATACGGATTTCAACGGCAGTGAGCAGGAAGGCGTGGGTTTCTACTATGCCTACCAGAAGGACGGCGCGCGCTGCAGCAATGCGCGCGCCTATCTCGAACCCGCAGCAGGGCGTTCCAATCTGACTGTCCGCAGTGGCGCGCACGTTACCCGTGTGTTGCTCGATGGCACTCGCGCCACCGGTGTCGAGTACCGCAGCGCGACCGGGCTGGTGCAGGTCCGTGCCGGGCGCGAGGTTGTGCTCTGCGGCGGGGCGTTCAACTCGCCGCAACTGCTGATGCTATCCGGCATCGGTCCGCGTGAGGAGTTGTCCCGGCACGGCATCGAATTGCGTCATGCGCTGGAGGGGGTTGGGCAGAACCTCCAGGATCATATCGACGTGTTCATGCGCGTCAGGGCGCGCAGCCGTCAGAGCATCTCGATGCACCCGAGCTACTGGCTCAAGGGCCTGCGGGCCCTGCTGCAATACCTGAGTAGTAGACGCGGAGTGCTGTCGAGCAACGGCGCCGAGGCCGGCGGGTTCATCCGTTCCCGGCCGGAGGAGCCGATACCCGACCTGCAACTGCACTTCGGGCCAATGTTGTACGCCGATCACGGGCGGGACTTGAGGACCGCAATGAGTGGTTATGGCTACATAGTCATGATCTACGGGCTCAGGCCATTGTCGCGCGGCCGGATTGGTTTGCACAGTGCCGACCCGTTCGCGGCGCCGCTGATCGACCCCAATTACATGGCTGAGCCCGCCGACGTCGAGCAACTGGTTCGCGGGGTTCATCTGGCGCGCAGGATCCTGGCGCAGACGGCCTTCGCCCCGCACCACGAGGTCGAGATGTCGCCCGGGCCGGCGCTGCAGAATGACGACGACCTCGCCGCATGGGTGCGGCGCAGCGGTGAGTCGGCATATCACCCTGTCGGCACCTGCAAGATGGGTGTGGATCCGATGGCGGTGGTCGATTCGCGTCTGCGCGTGCATGGACTGCAATGTCTGCGGGTGATTGATGCCTCCATCATGCCAACGCTGGTCGGCGGTAACACCAATCAGCCGGCGACCATGATCGGCGAGAAGGGCGCCGCGATGATGCTTGAGGATGCCGAGACCTCCGGCGGCTGAGAGCCGCGTGCGGGGTGTCGCGGGGCGCGGTTGACATCACCGTGCCAGCCGACCTTGTGCTCGTCTCGGTTGGCATTTTCCTGAACAATCCGATCCCAAGGCACAGCTAAAGAGAGAGGCTATGGTAAACAAACGGAAAGAGACCACAGTCATCGTTGGCGGCGGGCACGCAGCAGGTGCGCTCCTGACAACCTTGCTGCAAAAAAAATATCAACATGAGGTGGTTCTGGTGGGCGAAGAACCCCATCCACCATATCAGCGACCGCCTTTGTCCAAGAATTACCTGGCAGGAGATGTTGATCAGGAGTCGCTGTACCTGAAGCCGCGCTCGGTGTACGAGAAGGCAGGCCATCAGTTGCGGCTCGGTGTGCGCGTCGAACAAATTGATCGAGACAACAAGACCATCAGCTTGTCCGACCAGAGCACGTTGAAATACGATCGACTGGTCCTGGCCACGGGCTCACACGTCCGACGTCTGAAAGCGCCCGGGGCTGACTTGAAAGGCATTCATTATCTGCATGACATAGCTGACACAGATGCCCTGCGTGAACAATTAGTCCCGGGGAAGAGTCTGGTCATTGTGGGTGGCGGTTTTATCGGCCTTGAGGTGGCAGCCAGCGCTATCAAAAAAGGCGTTAATGTCACGGTGCTGGAAGCCGCAGAGCGTCTTATGCAGCGCGTTACGGGCCCGGAGATGTCGGCGTTCTTTTACGCCAAACACAGTGGCGCCGGCGTGGATGTACGCCTGAACACAGCGGTAACCGGCTTTGAAGCGGATGATCAGGGTCGTGTGGCTGGCGTGATGTTGGCGAATGGAGGCACTTTGCCGGCCGATATCGTGCTCGTCTCGATCGGCGTCATACCGGAAACCACTTTGGCTGAGGTCGCCAGCCTGCCCTGTGATGACGGTATTGTTGTCGACGAGTTTACCCGCACCGGCGATCCCGCCATCCTGGCGATTGGCGACTGTACCCGTCACCGGAATCTTTTCTTCGAGAAGATGCAACGGCTTGAGTCTGTCGCCAACGCTGTCGATCAAGCTCGTACTGCGGCGGCGACTCTGATGGGAGAGGAGAAACCTTACGATAGCGTCCCATGGTTCTGGTCGAACCAGTATGACGTACGCCTGCAGATGGTGGGGTTGTCGCAAAATCATGATCAGCGTGTGATGCGCGGCAGCCCCGAGGATAAGGAATTTGCGGTGTTCTATCTCCGCGAGGGCTGTGTCATTGCTGTTGACGCGGTCAATCTGCCCATTGCTTTCATGGTCGGCAAGCAGCTGGTCCAGCACCGCAAGAGCGTCAGCGCTGAAGCATTGAGTGATTCGGGTACCGATTTGAAGTCTCTGGTCTGAAATATGCTCCCGTATCTTTGCTCTTCAGGAACAAGTAATTGTCCATTGGCAGGTGCTTCGCCCGCCACAGCATCTCCACCGAGGTCGAGGGGCGAAGCATGGGCGCGTCGCCATGGTGGTCGAAATAATAGCTGTTGGAGAGTGCGCAGTTGTGGTTGAGAAACACGGTGTTCTGCTGACGTTGCTGAATGTTCTGAAAGTAGCGGTCATGCACGATCTGCCGGATTTCCACCCGGGTTGCCTTGCGCCGGTGGGCCTCGCGGATGCAGCGTGAAAGATGAATGGCATTTCCCTCTACCATCTTGAAGTAGGAGGTACCAATCAGTGCATAGGGGCCGAGCATGATGTAGAAGTTCGGGTACCCCGGAATGGTCAAGCCTTCGTAGGCCTGATAGCGGTTATCGTGCCAGAACTGGCCGAGATCAACACCATTGCTTCCGATCAGCTCGAATGAGGGGATATTGCCCTTTTCGAAGGTCTTGTAGCCGGTGGCAAGCACCAGTACATCAATGCGTCGCGACTTGCCGTCACTGGTGGTGATGCCCTGTCGGGTGATGCGACGGATGGGCGTGGTGACCAGCTCGACACTGTCACGAGCGAACGTTGTGAAGTACTCGTTGGAAAAGGTGGGCCGTTTGCAACCAAAGCCATAGGCCGGGCTGAGTTTTTCCCAGAGATCCTGTCTGCCGGGGAGTTGTTTTCGCATATTGTCGAGTGCGGCCTTCTCGCAGGCGCGCACTATCCAGGGGGCCTGACGGTAGTAGATCGCCGACAGTACCATCAGGGTTTCGCTGGCCACGTCGGTTATGCCGCGAACACCACCTTGCAGGGAGGGTAAGGCACGAAACAGGCTTTTCAGCCAGCCGGGCAATATCCGGTCCGGTTTTTTCAGAACCCAGATCGGGGTGCGCTGATAGACATCAAGCTGTTTCGCTTGACGGGCGATCTCCGGAACCAGTTGCACGGCGGTGGCACCGGTGCCGATGACGGCAACACGCTTGCCCGTCAGGTCCATGTCTTCAGGCCAGCGGGCAGTGTGGATAACTTCTCCCTCGAAGGCATCAAGACCTTCGATGTCAGGCAGCTTGGGTGAGATCAGCCCGCCGCAGGCAGAGATCAGATGTCGGCCGCGCAATGTCTCGCCACTCGCTAGGCTGACTACCCAGAGATTGTTTTCCGTGTCGAATTGCGCGCGTTCCACCTCAACGCCGAAGCGGATATGGCGGTAGATGCCATATTTGGATGACACCCGCCGGGTGTATTGATACAGCTCGTTGCCCGGAGCGAACACTCGTGACCAGTTAGCGTTCTGCTCGAACGAAAAAGAGTAGGTAAACGAGGTGATGTCCACGGCAATGCCGGGATAGCGATTGTCACGCCAGGTGCCACCGACATCATTGTCACGCTCAAGAATCAGGATGTCGTTGACGCCGTCTGCCTTGAGCTGGATGGCGGCACCGATGCCGGAGATGCCGGCGCCGACAATAATCACCTCGTGATCAGGACGAACAGGAGGATGGTGCCGGGTCTGATCGGCAGTGAAAGCAGTCATGTTCATGCAACAGCCTCCTGCGTGGTCGATGGTGTGTGCAAGTCGCCGGATCCGGCACGGTGGTTGGGTAGATCGTTATGCCGTCGATTATCCAGACGGGACTGCATAAAGCGGATTATTTTGCGTGTATCCTGACGGGCTTCTGGCAGCAGAAGGAAAATTGGCCAGATGTGGGGCATGTCCTGTCGCGATAGCAGCGTGACCGGCACCCCCGCATGACGCGCTTGTTCGGCAACGACGTAGGCATCATCGCGCAGGCATTCCTCTTCACTTACCGTCAGCATCAATGGTGGCAGACCCCGATAGTCACCCCGCGTCGGGGATGCATAGGGATTGAACGGATCGGCACCTTGCAGGTAGATCCTGACGGCGCCATCGATCATCATCCGTGACAGCATCGGGTCGCTCTCATTATTGGCATCCCGGGACATCAACTCGCCGGTGGCGTCAGCGCCTGGTGAAATGGCTACGGCACACACCGGCATGGACAGTTGCTCGTCGCGGGCACGCAATAACGTCGCCAGGGTCAGGTTGCCGCCGGCGGAATCGCCGGCCACGATCAGCGGCAGGGATTCTTCGATCAGCTCGCTGTACGCGGCAAAGGCATCATCGGTTGCCGCCGGGAAAGGGTGTTCCGGTGCCAGTCGGTAATCGGCGAGAAAAATGCGGGCGTTGAGTGCCTTCGTCAGTGTGCCGCAGAAGTGGTGATAGGTATCAAGACGACCGCCCACGAAAGCCCCTCCATGGAGGAACAGTATGGTCGCCGCAGGATGGGCGGTACTCAACCACTGGCCGGGTACATCGGCCACGCGGCCATGGCGCAGGCTAACGCCGCGGGGTATCACCGAAGGCATCAGCGGGGCATTCATGACCCTGCGTAAATGACGGACCAGATGATCGGGGTCCTGAATGTCGCGCTTCATAATCGCGCGGAACAGGGGCTTGATGATCCTTGCAGAGAGTGATGCCATGAGAGTCTCCTTGATCAATTGGCCAGCAGGCGATAGGCCTCGCCAACGGTACGGACATACAGGCGCGGCATCAGTCGTTTGAAGCGCCAGGCGAGGCGCCCATCGATTTGCGGCAGCATGTAAAGCTCACCACGATCCAGCGCATCAAGTGTTTGTCGGGCTACCTTGTCGGCGGTGGTCAGGGAGAAACGTGTCATGGCGGACCGCGCAAACTCGCGGCGTTTTGCCGGTAGCTTGCCGTCGTTGACGATGTTGGTGGGTACCACGGTTGGGCACAGTGCCGTGACTCTCACGCCGGTGCCGACAAGCTCAGCAGCCAAGGTTTCCGAGAGCGCCAGTACACCGGCCTTGGTGACGTTGTAGGTGCTCATTTCCGGCGCTGCACCGAAAGCAGCGGCGGAAGCGACATTAATGATGCCGCCATAGCCAAGATCCCGAAGTTTCGGCGCGAAGAAATGGCAGCCGTGGATCACGCCCCAGAGGTTGACGTTCATACACCAATGCCAGTCTTCCAGTGACACCTCGCCGATTGGCCCGCCGAGACCCACGCCTGCATTGTTGATCACCAGAGTCACCGGACGGCCGAGCAGTTTCTCGGCCTCATCACTGAGGGCTTCCATCTGCTTCGCATCGCCCACGTCACAGCGATAGGCAATTGCCTGGCTGCCGATGGCCTGCAGGCTTGCGACGATCTGCTCGGCTCTCTCTTCATTGATGTCGGCGCAGATCACCGTACCGCCACGACGAGCCAGCTCGTAGGCAAAGCTGCGGCCAATGCCGCTGCCAGCTCCGGTGACGACAGCGGCTGCATTGCGAGAAGGTGGTAAGGGTTGTTTTTTCATGAGAGTCCCTCAAGCGGGTGCGCAACTGTACGGAGACCTGTCCGGATACCGGGCTGGTGTTTGACCAGTGCCTCGAATGCCTTGTGGGTGTCGCCGGTCTGCTCGTAGGCGCGCTTCCAGATCCTGATGGTCTCCCGATTGTCATCGTCCCAAGGATGGAAGGTGGGCGAGAAATAGGGGAAGACACCTGCCAGCACTTTGGAGAGAATGCCGGGTCTGACGAACAGCACATTGAGCATATGCGTCGCCGAACGCAGATTGAGGAGCTGTTTGTCTCTATAGAGCAAAAACGCCTGATTTCCGATCATGATTGGAAAGCCGAGCGAGATGGCCAGCATCATGCCACTGATGCGCAACCGGTAACTGCGCAGACCGCCGCCGCTGGCGTCGACGAACACATCGAAACTGACGCTCTTGTGCTCGGTTTCCTCAACGAAGTGCCAGTACAACATGGCACGTAATTCAGGATGTGTTTTATCGAAAAGTTCCGGGTGCTCCAGCAACACCGAGGAAATGATGGCGGTGAAATGCTCGAACGCCGCGGCGATGGAGCTTTGCATGTCATCGCTCAGGCGATGCTGGAGTTCCTTGCGAATGAGCTTGAAGGTGGCTTCGACCTGGTCAATAGGGACGCCCTGCTGTAAGCAAATGGCATTCATCTCGTCATGCTCGCGGGCATGAATGCGCTCCTGACGGATGAACTCGCCAGCAGCCTTGCGCACTTCCGGGTCACGCAATTTGTCGAGTTGTCGGCGGGCCGAGTTCATCACCCAGCGCTCGCCATCCGGAACGGCCGCCAGAATGGCGTTCATCCAGTGCGTGCACCAGGGGTCGTTGTTGAACCAGTGACGGGTGACCGTCTCACGGTTCATCGAAAAGTGGAGGTCACGCGTTACAACCTCGCCGTAACCGATCTTACGATTTGCCAAGGCCATTTGGATTCTCCCGCTGTAGTGACTATGGCAATCACCCTAGTTGGTTGGTTGGCCAAATGTCAATCCTGCCATATCAACATAGACCTGAGGTTTGTTCCGTCGGCGCCTGAGCAGGCAGCGGCGACAAGGTTGTAAAGACGCTGATCGTGGGCGGGACGGGATCGAATTTTTAGGGGTGCCGGGCGGGACTCAGGCTAGAATAGCGTTTCCGTTACTCGGGAGGATACCGTGAAGAAAAGTCGTCAGGTCAGGCCAGTTGCCCAGTCGGATCGTGATTTCGTGTTGAGATCTGCCGCTCGCCTGTTCCGGGGGCAAGGCTATGACCGGACCACGGTCAAGGAGATTGCCGAAGCGTGCAACATGCTCCCTGGCAGCCTTCATTACCGTTATCCGGCCAAGGAAGACATTCTCGTCGATCTGATGCGGCTGGGTCTGGAGCAGGCCTCGATAGCCGTCACCCAGGCTGTGGCGGGTGTGACAGAGCCTGCCGAGCAGTTGCGCCGCGGCATCAATGCACACCTGCAAATGTTGGTCAGTGGTTCGGATATGGTCTATGTGTTGTTGTTCGAGTGGCGCTCCCTGTGTGGCGAGGCGCGCAGGGAGATGATAAAGCTGCGTGATCGCTATGAGTCGTTGTGGGCCGCAATGCTGAAACTACTGGCTGAACAGGGAGTGATTCGGAAGGATATGGATCTGGAGCTGCTGCGTCTGATCGGCCTCGGGGCGCTCAATTGGGTTGCAACCTGGTTTCGTGAGGAAGGTCGCTATTCGCTCGAAGATATCGGAGATTTTGTTTGGCGAATGATCCGCAGTGCGGTGCTTGAAGAGCGCGAACAGCGTCGTACCAGCTGATCTGCAATGTTTCGAACTAGTTGCGTAGAATGCAGTGTTGCTCGAGGCGAGCCGATTCGGCTTGCTGGTGCTAAGGGGCACGCGTGCATAGCCCAACGCCCTTATGGTTGCAGCAATGCAGCGGTCGTGGCTGACATAGTGCTCTACCGCCTCAGTCTTCTGCGCATGTGAGTACTTTGGCTTTGAGCGTGCATGGCTCATTCGTAAATCGAGAGGTTGCTCGTATTCCCGATTCCAGTCCTTTAGCGCATTCTTGGTTGGGTAGCCATGCTGACTTTTGGTTGCCCTGACGCGTTGCCGAGCTTGATTTAGAGCCCGACCGCTCGAATCCTGTCTTCGTACGAGTACATGAACTACCTCTTGGTATTCCAAGTTTTTGTCCGCATCCCCGGTTGCTGCTCACCACCTTCTTCGAAGCCTTGGCAAATGCGCTGCGAACAAAGCTGAAGCGTCATATCAGCAGTGAACTGCGCCTGGCCGAGCGTCTGGAGATTCATGCCATTGGATTGCTGCTCTTTGAACGCAATTGCGGAAAAGCCAAGCTGGCGTCAAGAGAGCAGATTAAGGAAACGCTTAAGGCGGCTTCGGACTCTATCCGCCTGTCTGGGCTCCAGAGACCCTGAAGGGTGGTTGTGCACCAGGATCACCGAGGCGGCGTAATGGCCAAGGGCGGTCTGGACGATTTCCAGAGGGTAAACGGTAGCAGAGCTCAGGGTGCCCAGGAGCACTTCTTCATAGGCGATCAGTCGGTTCTGGCTGTCCAGGAACAGCACCCCGAACCGCTCTTGCAAAGTGCCTCCCAGCAGAGCAGGCAGGCACTCACGGACGGAGTTTGGTGATTCCAGGCTGGCGCCTTTAGCCATCCGTAGGGGCATGCCTGTCAGGAGTGAAGGCCAGTCTCGTCCCTTTTCAGCTTATCCAGATAGTCGGCCCACTCCTGCATCATCCGCTTCCGGTCATCCAGAAAGCTGGCCCGGTTATAGGCGTGACCATGAATGTCACGAACCTGGTGCGCCAGTTGAAGCTCAATCGCCACATCGGGATAGCGAAGACGCTCTGCGATCATGGTTCTGGCCATGGCTCTGAAACCATGCCCGCTCATTTTGTCCTTCTCGAAACCCATGACCCGTAAAGCGGACAATATCGTATTGCTGCTCATGGGGAGTGCATCGGACTTGTTGCTGGGAAAGACATAGCGGCCATGACCGGTATAGGGCTGCAGGGCCTTGAGAATAGCCACAGCTTGGCGCGAGAGCGGGACAATGTGGTCCTGGTAAGTCTTGCTGGCTTTAAAGCGCCACTCCGCGCATTCAAAGTTAATGTTGGCCCACTCGGCCTGTCGTAACTCACCGGGCCGGACAAAAACCAGGGGTGCCAGCTTCAGTGCACATATTACCGGGAAGGTGCCTTGGTAGGCATCGATCTGGCGGAGAAGGTCGCCGGCTTGCTCCGGGTCGGTGATAGCAGCCATGTGCTTTTCTTTGGCACGACACAGGGCCCCGGCCAGGTCGGGGATCGGGTTTTTGTCAGCCAGCCCGCTCGCGATGGCAAAGCGGAATATCTGGCTCAGCACCTCTTTGATGCGGTGGGCGGATTCGATATGGCCGCGGTCTTGGACTTTGCGCAGGGCGCACAAAATATCGGGGGCTTTGATGTCGGTAATCGGCATATTGCCCAGTGCGGGCAAGGCGTCTTTTTTCAGTCGCGCCTCCACCTTGCTGAAGTAAGCAGGATCCCACTCCATTTTTTTCATAGCCAGAAAATCGGCCGTGATGACTTCCAAGCGATTCTTTGCGGTGCCATTTAAAATGGTTTTTTGTGCTTTTCGAGCAGTAGATGGGTCGATGCCTTGATCTACTAATTGGCGGGCAGTACCACGCTTTTCGCGGGCTAACTTGAGCGGGGTGTCAGGATAGATGCCCATGGACAGGGACTTTTGCTTGGAGTTGTAACGATACGAAAAGCGCCAGCATTTTGTGCCATTTTTCCGTACCAGAAGTGACAGGCCTTTTTCATCGGCCATTTTATAGTCGCAATCCTTGGCTTTCAGGGATCTTATTTCAGAGTCCGTCAGCGGCATGATATTTATTATCCATGATGCATGTGGTGAAGATGGTGTTAGTGATGTCTTCAGTGATGCCATGGATAGTAAATGAGCACGAGATTTTCGTAATCTAGCGATGCTTTGGAGTTTCTGGGGATTGCTAAGAGCTGGCTGTGGCGTGTTGTGGTTTCGGGTGAGTAAAAATTGCTCTCGGCGGTTACAAAACTAAACAAATTTTGGCGACAGAATCCGCAGATGCCGGCCTAGTTTTTTGGCCTAACTGATGCTGAGACTAAAGATTTTCCGCAAGCATTAGCTTGGATCGAAAGTGAAGGGCCGGGGCTATGCAGTGTGTGCAACGAAGTATTGGAGCTTATTGGATTAATGCGCCAGAGAAAAAACGTAATTTGATAAAAAATTGCCTCCAATGTTGCCGTCAAAAAGGTTTGATTCAGGTTGAGGTTTTCTGGGGTTTTTAAGGTGCTGGGTCGGGAAGTCATCTTGCCGATCACTATGAGGCTTGGAGGGTGTTGCATTTAGTGGCGGGGTAATGTGGGGGAGATTGAGGCTATTAAAGGGAGGGGTAACTGATTGAGCTCGTTGAATAAATTATTTTTACAAAAGTGGTTGCCCACATTGTTGTTGATGGCGGCCTGGCTTCCTGTTGTGAAATAGGGTGTCCTGCAAGCCATCTAAAATTCCAGGTATCAATGCTGGGTCATGATTTTATTAAGAATTCCGTTAAGTGCTAACGGAAGTGTGGCGGATTTGTGGGGTTTGAATTTAAATGTGGTGGCAGGGGGTTTTCCTTGAAAACAGTGCTAAACGTGCGGTTTATATACTTGGGAAAACCCCTGGTGCTAAGATTGTCGGTGAGGGTGAGTGGTTTTGCGCATGAGGTGATTGGCGCAAGAAGTGATGACCCGATGAGATTGAGTCTGAAAGAAGGCGTGGCTTCTTGTGCCTAATATTCGAGGCTATTGCCTTCCTTAATAATTTTCCGGGATTGAGTGAGAAGAGATGCTCTATCAGGGGCGCCGCTCACCCAATAAGATCGACTTCGAGCCGGTTACGAAATAAGAAAGCTCATCGATTTCGCCATTACGTTCGATGAGTCTTTTGGCGGTGTAATAATGGTTTTCGATCGCTTTTTCGCCAATGGCTTTTAAATCAATGGAGCTGCCTTTGGCGGTCGCAATAGTTATTCGTTGGGCTTCACTTATCCTTTCCTTTGCCTTATCAAGAGTGGGCTCATTCTTTTGCGTTAGGATGTCCCAGCACCATATCCCGATTAAGGGGCCTTGGATCTGATTCCACTTCTGGACGAAGGCACTTGTTGATGAGGTGCTCTTAAAGAAGTCAGATTCAATGAAGTCATTGAATCCTTCAATGTTGGCGGCAATGCCGTGACGGGTCAGTAAGCCATCCATCAGGCACTCCCTGAGGATTCGCGTGGCATGGTCGATGTTGTCGGGTGCTTTATCCAGGTTGATTTCAATGATTAATGAGCTGTAGCCAGGTTTTCCGGCTTTTAAATCATCTTTCAATGTTCGCCCACTCAATGAGATGTTGGGGCTGTGGAGGTGTCGAAGATGCCTGCTGCGCATGAGCGCAATGGCAAGCTCTAAGTCATCGGGGGCTTTTCGAGTGTTAAACCAGTTTGCTTCGGGGCGAAGATTCTGGGCTTTAATGGCTGTGTAAGTAGGGGCGTCGCCGAGAGCTGCTCTCACGTAGAAGTCAAATGCTGATGGGCCTGCGAAGGCTGCTGTCATATCGATCAGCGAAAAATAGTCAAAGTGATTGTAGGTGGATTGAACGCTATTAACCGTTTCAAGGTGTTGGGCCATGTCGGAGATAACCCTACAAAGGCCATTCTTGTGCAACCGGATGCCGAGTGTCGGGTCCAAGGGATAATTGGCCGTGATGTGATCCAGGTTTTCTTTGGCAATGGCCGCTCGGCCGCTGGCAGACTCATAAATGCTCATTAGGGTAATCAGCGTTTGAGCCTCGGTTTCTCCAGCCAGAGGGTTAATGCCTGCCTTGCGAATATACCCATGTATGGCGTTACGAATATCAAGCAGCTTTTGATGAGCTTCTGGGTAGTCCTGCATGAATTGCCGGGCGACAAGTTGCTGGATGAAAAGCCGATCAAAGCGGTCGCGTAGGGGTAAAGAGAGTTTTTCGGATAGTTTTTCGTCGAGCGGAGAGGGGTTTGGGATATTTGACATGGTCGTTGAGGGGGCTGTCTTAAAGGGCTCAATGGTGCCAAACGTGCGACGTAGCACAAGCCTCTTCGAGACACTACCTACGATTGGCTGAGACAACCGTAGGAGGACGTCATGGCCGCAGCCCCGTTAGCCTTTCCGTACTGGGTGGTAGTCACTCAGGCCAACGGAAAGGACAATAAACATGACTCTCGAGGTTCCCCCCTCTCAAAACACCGGCGGTGGCTCTGACAGCCCGCCGACATCTGGCCGCGTCATTGTTCGTGCGAAGGACATGCGCAAACTCACGGGAATAGGAGTGACCTCAAGGAAGAGTCCGTCACCTGCATTCAGCTTGTAGGTTTTTTGCTCAGGCTTGGCGGCGTCCACTTGCCGGGCATGAGTAAGGGGTTTGCGCTCTGCCATGACTGTGCTCCTCCAAGGGTTAAAAGTTACCCAAGAAGTTACCCAGAAAGTGTTTGGATTGGAATGGATGCCGTTGGAGGCCATAAAACAAAAAACCCCGGAAAATCCGGGGTTTGATGTTCGTTTTAGGGCTAGGTGGGAGCCCTTAAAACAGCTTGGTGGTGCCCAGGAGAGGACTTGAACCTCCACGTCTTTCGACACTAATACCTGAAACTAGCGCGTCTACCAATTTCGCCACCTGGGCAAGGCGCGCAAATTTAGCGATGCCGCCCTGCCTTGTCAACGCTTTGTGTGCGGGGAATTAACATTCAGGCGGGAAATACTTGTACTGAAAACGCTCAGCGCCCACGCTTGCCGTGAATTCAGTCGCTGGTCTGGACTAGAATGCTTGCCGGCATCGTCATAGAGCGTGCCGTTCCCCCGCCATCAAGGAAACTCCCATGTCCAAGCGCCCTGCCTCCGAATCCTGGCAAGACCCACACGCCAACCGTGAGGCTGACCGCTATGAAAATCCCATTCCCAGTCGTGAGCTCATTCTGGAAACCCTGGAGAAAGAGGGAAAGGCACTGACTGGTGAACAATTGCAGGGAATTTTCAGTCTGTTTGCGCCAGAGCAAGAAGAAGCATTGCGGCGGCGCCTTGGTGCCATGCTGCGGGACGGGCAGCTGGAAGCTAATCGTCGTGGTGCTTACAGCCCGTTGGCAGAAACCGATCTTGTACAAGGCCGTGTCAGTGGCCATCCAGATGGTTTCGGCTTTCTGATTCCCGCCGACGGCTCTGCCGATTTTTTGCTCACATCACGTGAAATGCGCCGCGTTTTTCATGGCGATATCGTGTTGGTGCGGGAGGCCGGCTTTGATCATAAAGGACGGCGCGAAGGGCAAATAGTTCGCATTGTTGAGAAGAACAGCAAAAGCCTGGTTGGCCGGTATTACGAGGAGTCCGGCAATGCCTATGTGATTCCGGATAATCCGCGCATTACGCAGGAAATATTGGTCACGGGCCAAGAGATCATGCCCTCTGTGGGGCAGTTCGTGACCGTGGAGGTGCTGGATTACCCCACGCATCGCAGTCTGGCGACGGGACGTGTTCGTGAAGTGCTGGGAGATTATCTGGCGCCTGGCATGGAAATTGATATTGCTATTCGCAATTTTGAAATCCCGCATGTCTGGCCAGATGCCGTGGAAAAAGAAGCGGCCCGGATAAAGCCGGAGGTATTGGAAGAAGACAAAGAGGGGCGCGTGGATTTGCGCAATCTGCCCTTGGTCACGATTGATGGCGAAGATGCCCGCGATTTCGATGACGCTGTTTTTTGTGAGAAGCGTCGTGGGGGTTACCGTCTTATCGTGGCTATTGCAGATGTTTCGCACTATGTGCGGCCAGGTTCTGCGCTCAATGAAGAAGCGCTGAAGCGTGGCAACTCGGTTTACTTTCCGCAGCAGGTTGTGCCCATGTTGCCGGAGGTTTTGTCGAACGGCCTGTGTTCGCTGAATCCGCATGCAGATCGTCTGTGCATGGTCTGCGATATGAATATTTCTGTGGCCGGTCGGGTTACGGGCTATGAGTTCTATGAGGGCGTCATGCATTCGCAGGCGCGCCTCACTTATAACAAGGTGAGTGATCTTCTGGAGCGCCCGGAAAGCGATGCTGGCAAGCAGGTTGCCAAAGACCATGCTGTCGTAGTCGAGCCAGTACAGCGGCTCTATGAGCTGTTCAAGATATTGCGCGCCTCTCGCGAGAAGCGTGGTGCGCTGGATTTTGATAGCAACGAGACGCGTATTATTTTCAGCAAAGACCGCAAGATCGAGAAAATCGTACCGGTCGTGCGTAATCAGGCTCATATGCTCATTGAGGAGTGCATGCTGGCGGCAAATGTCTGCGCGGCGGAGTTTGTGGCCAAGAATAAATTGCCAGCGCTGTACCGTAATCATGAGGGGCCGCGCGATGAGAAGCTGTCCAAGCTGCGCAACTATCTCAGTGCCATCGGGATTCAATTTACGGCGGGCAAGAAGCCGCAGCCGGCTGACTTTCAGGCCGTGCTGGAAAAAATTCATGACCGGCCGGATGCTCACATCATCCAGACCATGTTGTTGCGCTCACTGACACAGGCTGTGTATTCGCCCAATAATCTGGGGCATTTTGGCTTGGCTTATGACGCGTATGGTCATTTCACCTCGCCGATACGACGTTATCCTGATTTGCTACTGCATCGGGTCATTCGCGCCAAGCTTCGCGGTGAGCGCACAGTAATGCAGTCCATTGGTGATCAGATAAAGCGCATGCGCGGCCAGCGTCGTGAGCAGGATGCGGCGACCATCATTCCCGATATGGCGCAAATGCTTGCCTTTGGCGAGCATTGCTCCATGACTGAGCGTCGTGCTGATGAAGCAACGCGCGATGTCATGGCTTGGCTCAAGTGTGAATATATGCAGGAGCATATTGGTGAAGAGTTTGACGGCGTTATCGCCGGCGTTACCTCCTTCGGGATTTTCGTTGAGCTGACGGACATCTATGTAGAAGGGCTGGTGCATATCAGCAATATGAAGAGCGACTACTACGACTTTGACGCCACCATGCAAAAGCTGGTGGGTAGTCGCTCTGGTATCCAGTTTGCGCTGGGAGGCACTGTGCGTATCAAGGTGGCTGCTGTGAACATGGATCAGCGCAAGATGGACTTCGAGCTTATTGATGGCGGGAGCCGCCTCAGTCGCAGTGGCCCGCGCATGGCATCTGCTGAAATGGATAATGCCCCCAGGGGCGGCAAGGGTCGCGGCGGCAAGGCGCCTGCTTCGGGTAATAAAAATGACGGGAATGGAAAATCGTCTTCCGCCGGAAAATCAGTCCGTGACAGATTGCGCAGCGGTGATATCCCGAGCAAGGCAGATGGTTCCGGGAAATCGTCGGGCAGATCCGGTGGGGGCTCCCAAAATTCACCCGCTCCTAGCAAGGCAAAGAAGCCTGCTGTATCTCGCAAGAAGAAATAAATGGCTAAGAACATACTGATTTACGGTCTGCATGCGGTACAGGCTTATCTTGATCGTCATCCCGAAGGTGTGCTGGAAGTTTTTCTGCTGAAGAGTCGTGATGATGATCGCCTTAATCGGCTCATTAAGGCCTTCCATCCGCTGGGCTTGGCCTTGCAATGGCGCGAGCGCAATCAGTTGGATGAGCTGGCTGGCGACTCGCATCATCAAGGGGTGGTGGCGCGAGTGCGTGAGCAGCCTCCGGGCGACGAGAACGCCTTGGTGCATTTTCTGGATGCGTTAGATGTGCCGCCATTTCTTCTAATTCTTGATGGCGTTACAGATCCGCATAATCTGGGTGCTTGCATGCGTTCTGCGGAGGCTGCGGGTGTGCACGCGCTGATTACGCCGCGTGACAAATCGGCCTCAATTACGCCGGTCGTTCGCAAAGTGGCGGTTGGTGCTGCGGATACATTGCCTTTCTTTCAGGTCACTAATCTGGCGCGCACCATGGAGTCATTGCGAGCGAGAGGCATCTGGTTGGTGGGTACAGCACTGGAGTCGTCAGCCAAGTCTTTGCATGACATGGATCTGACGGGGCCGCTAGGCATAGTGATGGGGGCAGAGGGCAGTGGGATGCGCAGGTTGACTCGCGAGCATTGCGACCACCTTGTTTATATTCCCATGGCCGGAATGGTGGAAAGTCTCAATGTGTCTGTTGCGACCGGTGTGACGCTGTTCGAGGCGCTCCGGCAGCGCAAGGCTGCACGGAGCTGAGCGAGTGTATTAGTGTGCTGCGATGGAGATGCGTGCGTTGGAAATGCCAACGTGACTGAGGTAGAGGTCCCCAAGGATGGATGTTGCTGGGTTGGGGCCCAGTGCAATGCGCTCCAGACTTAGCGACAGATCACGCCCTCCGGGGCCTATATCGATCACCACTGTTCGCTTGTTGATAAAAAGCCGCAGATTGGTGATGTCGATGTCCGAGATTCCTATGCTGCCGATGCGCAGGGCGGTGTTCTCGTCTTCGTCGCCATTGTCTTGTCCGAGCAGGCGGATATCTCCCATCTTGATATTGCTGATATGTCCATTCACGGTAGCTAGTGGAGCTCGCATGCCGTCAGGGTGGCCAAGCTTGATGTTCATGCTCATGCCGGGGGCAATGGTAAGCAGCGAGTTCGGGCCGAAGCTGGCGAAGTAATTGATAGGGCCGAGCCTTGCCCGGGTCAGGGCTAGTACGCCGGCATTATTGGGTGCATCGGCTATGCCAAAGCGGCTGCCTGAAAGATCTAGCGTAATCGCGTGTGGTGTGCCGGCCTGGATGGCGATCAGATCGCTATTTCTTTTGTTCTTGATGACAGTGATATGTGAGCTGACATCCTGGAACTCCAGAGACAGTGGCTGTATCGCCACGGCGCCGGCACCTGCGTAGTCGCTGCCAGGAATGCCATCACGGTCAATCATGTAGATGTTTGTGCGCACTCTGGAGCTCAGTCTCAGGTCTAGGCCATGGTCGCCGCGGGTGCTTTTAGTCACGGATGCACTGGCGGTGGCCTCTCCTTCTGGCAGGGTGATGCTGCTACTAAATGTATCCTGTGCGGTTTCTGCATCCGCTTGCCAAGACACATAATAGACGTCACTGATCAGGCGAAGGTCTACGTCAGGGGTGAGGCTGAGGTCGTTATCTGGGCGCAGGCGGGCCGTGGCTGTTGGCGGCTGTTGTAGGCCGTGGTCGTTAAACAGTCCTAGGGCATTTTCTACATTGCTCTGGCTCATGTCCTGGACGGGAATCTGGGTCAGGCCAAAGGATTTGAATGTGCTGCGTGGATGACTGCTGGTGTCGACATAGTTGTGGCTGTTGCCGGCACTCGCAATAGCGTCATCCAGATTTTCTGTTGCAGCCGCGTTGTCGCTGGGCTGGGTATTTCTCTGTGTGGCCGTGGAAGGGCTCTGTGCGCGCTGAAAATTGAACAGTGCTTGCAGATAGAGGGAGTAGGATGAAAAATCTTCGGGGCGCGGACGATTATCTGGCCCCGATGTCATGGCTTGCGCGGATAGCGAGGTTATGCCCGCGAGCAGGACTGCACATTTCCAGCTTGTCTTCATTTTCATTTCCCACTCCGTACGCAATGCGTCGGTAGCCTTCTCGTTATTCTGGGTGACGGGATGGTGGCCGTCTGTAGTCAGCAGCTGATTTCTCAGTGACTGCTGACTGTGATGTCTATATGGCTGCGGGGTCCGTTTGCCAGCGTCCCCTGATTAAGATTTTGCAGGCTTGCTGGTAGTGCAGAGCCATCTACCGAGCCTGTTTCCTGCGGCTTGAGCTTGCGCTGATCTTGCTCCATCAGTCGGGTCAGCTTTTCCAGCTCAGCCTTTTTCTCTGCCTCAGTTTTGCCCTTGATGCTCAAGGTGTCACCAACGCTGGCCTGGCTCATGTCCTGTCCGTCGATCGAATGCAGGGGGAAGCTCAGATGCGTGCTGCGGTGGTAGCGAATTTTTTCCTTGTAGTCCGGATGGGATATTTCCCGTGCTTTTTCTACGGCTCCATCCAAAGTCTCGGGGCCGGTAATCTCGAAGGGGGGAGGGGCCAGCTCACTGGTGGGGTCCACCACCATCAGCTTCTTCGAGGCGGGCAGGGAGATATGAGGAGCGCTGCTGGTGGCTCCGTCAGGATGGGCGCGATTCCACGCCTCCAAGGCTTGTAGAAAGGTGTAGGAGCTGGGGTAGTCCTGAAGGCGGGGTCTTTCTTCCGAGGCGGCCGCAAGCACGCCCGCCGACACAGTTGTCAGCGAAAATATCAGCAATTTCAGGGCGATAGATATTTTCATGCGCGCCTCACAGGCTTTGCCTGCTTCTTATTCTTATAAACGCTCCAGCGATACTAGCGGAAAGCCCGGAAGCGCGGCAATGAGAGGGGGGATTTCGGGCTGTGAATTGCCGGTATTGGCGATGGGTGGCATGGCTTGGAGCGCCTTGTGCCGGCGGTGCTCTTCCCTTAGACTTGCCGCCCCTTTTGCACCCTGTAGAAGGGGCGCGAGTCCCCGGCATAGCCGGAGTTGCCTGAGCCTTAAAAGGTGATGGCAGTTGCCGCGTACTCCTTGCCTCGACTCCCTTGAGTGGGCGTCGGGGCTGCCCAACCCGTAAGGAGCTAAGAATGCGTCATTACGAAATCGTGTTCCTGGTGCATCCCGATCAGAGCGAGCAGGTGCCCGCCATGGTCGAGCGTTACACCGGATCCGTAAAGGAAGCTGGTGGCAAGATCCACCGCCTTGAAGACTGGGGCCGCCGTCAGCTGGCTTACCCGATCAACAAGATCCACAAGGCCCACTACGTACTCATGAACATCGAGTGCGGCCAGGCCACCCTGGATGAGCTGGAAGAGTCTTTCCGCTACAACGACGCGGTCATCCGCAATCTCATCATTCGTCGCAACGAAGCCATCACTGAAGAATCCCTGATGGCCAAGGGCGCAGAAGAGAAGCGCAGCCGCAAAGCCGCCCGTTCCGATGAAGACTCTTCCGAGACTTCTTCTGCCGAGGACGCTGGCGAGTAAGGCGGTTATCGCTGCGTGGAGCAGAATGCCGTACGGATCAGTGGTCTATTGCGTGAGCTCAAGGCTCCGCGGACCAGCCCGGCCGGCGTTACTCACCGTGAACTGATACTGGAACACCGTTCGCGCCAGATCATGGCCGGACAGCAACGTGAGATTCGGGCAGTGGTGGTCGTCAAGATTACCGGCGCGAAGATGGCGAAGCAGGTGGATGGGTTTCAGCCGGGCGACCGGATCACTGTGAGCGGCATGCTGGCTCAGGCCAGTCACCACGATACGCAGCAATTACTGATACACGCGCAAGCGATTGAGAGATTCGAATAGGAGAGCAAACGTCATGGCACGTTTCTACCGTCGTCGTAAGTTTTGCCGCTTCACCGCGGAAGCAACCAAGTACATCGATTACAAGGACACCGAAACCCTGAAGCAGTACGTTACTGAGACAGGCAAGATCGTCCCCAGCCGTATCACCGGCACCAAGGCACGCTACCAGCGTCAGCTCGGCCTCGCTATCAAGCAGGCTCGCTATCTGGCTCTGCTGCCTTACACCGACAACCACCTGTAATCCGGGAGACGAGTGATGGAAGTCATTCTGCTTGAGAAGATCAAGAACCTCGGTGCCCTGGGTGCCAAGGTCAATGTAAAGTCGGGTTATGGCCGTAATTTCCTGATTCCTCAGGGCAAGGCTGTTCCTGCTACTGAAAAGAACGTGGCCGAGTTCGACGCCCGTCGCGCCGAGCTGGAAGCCAAGGCTGCCGCTGGTCTGGCTGATGCCCAGACGCGTGGCGAGCGTGTTTCCGCACTGGCTGTTGTCATTGCCGCCAAGTCTGGCGACGAAGGCAAGCTGTTCGGTTCGGTGGGTACTCGCGATATCGCCGAAGCCATCACCAAGCTGGGCGAAGCCGTGGACAAGAGCGAAGTGCGCTTGCCCCTCGGTGCTATCCGCGCCACGGGTGACTATGACATCGACCTGCAACTGCATGCCGAAGTCACAGTGACCATGAAGGTGACCGTGGTCGCTGAATAAGCGTCCTCGTGTCAGTAAAAGGCGTCACAGTGAAAGCTGTGGCGCCTTTTGTTATTCAGGGCGAGCATTTCTGCGCCCATCCGGCGGTATGGACACGATTGCACTTCTCTTGTGTCGCCACCCGGTTATGCTTTTGCCTTTCCCGGAAGTCCCCTCATGACCGATATGCCGCTGGCCTCGCACGACTCCGCCCCTGACAGCACTGTCGCCAATCTCAAGCTGCCTCCTCAATCGCTGGAGGCGGAGCAGTCGGTGCTGGGCGCGCTCATGCTGGAGGAGACGGCCTGGGACCGCGCCGCAGAAATTGTTTCCGAGGCCGACTTTTACCGGCGCGATCATCGCCTGATCTTCAAGGCTATTGCCCAGTTGGCGGACGAATCCAAGCCGCGCGATGCCCTGACCGTGTCCGAAACCCTGAATCGTATGGGGGAGCTGGCAGAGGCGGGGGGGATGGCCTACCTGGGTGAGATTGTGAAAAGCACAGCCTCGGCCAGCAATGTGGCGGCCTATGCGGAAATCGTGCGTGAGCGTTCGGTGCTGCGTCAGCTTATTCGGGCCTCTTATGAGATTTCTGATGCGGCCTACCAGCCGCAGGGCGCGACCTCGGATGACATCCTGGATGCCGCCGAGCGCAAAATCTTTGCGATTGCTGAACAACAAACTAAGGGTGATGGTCCGCAGGCCATACGCCCCTTGCTGGCAAAAGCGGTCAATCGCATAGAGCAGCTTTTCAGTTCTAACGAGGCTCTCACCGGACTCTCGTCCGGTTTCACTGATCTGGATGAAAAGACAGCGGGCCTGCAGAAAGCCGATCTCGTCATCGTGGCGGCGCGCCCCTCCATGGGTAAGACCACCTTTGCGATGAACCTGGTCGAAAACGTCTTGCTGGGCGGAGCTCCGGTGTTGGTATTTTCCATGGAAATGCCAGCCGACTCCCTCGTGATGCGTATGCTGTCTTCGCTGGGGCGCATTGATCAGACGCGTGTGCGCAGTGGCAAGCTAGAAGAGGAAGATTGGCCACGCCTCACTTCCACTATGGCCATGCTCAATGAGCAGAAGCTTTTTATTGATGACACGCCATCGCTCTCACCCACAGAAGTGCGTGCGCGTGCGCGTCGTGTGGCGCGTGAGAACGGTGGTGCACTTGGCCTCATCATGGTCGACTACCTACAGCTGATGCGAGTGCCTGGTCTGGAAAATAATCGCGTCAACGAAATCTCGGAAATTTCGCGTTCATTGAAGGGCTTGGCGAAAGAGCTGAATTGCCCGGTGATTGCGCTCTCGCAGCTCAATCGCTCGCTGGAGCAACGGCCCAACAAGCGCCCGGTAATGTCCGACTTGCGTGAGTCTGGCGCTATCGAGCAGGACGCCGACGTCATCATGTTCATTTATCGTGACGAAGTTTATAACCCGGAGTCGCCGGATAAGGGCACGGCTGAAATCATTATCGGCAAGCAGCGTAACGGCCCTATCGGTATGTTGCGTCTGGCCTTCCTCGGTAAATACACGCGCTTTGAAGATTTGGCGCCTGAGTTCTATCGCGATCGGGATCAGGATCAATATTGATGCTTGCAGACAGGGATGAGTCGCATGCGTAACGTACAGCTGGGTATCAGCCGTCAGGCGCTGCATCACAATCTGCAAGTGGTGAGAGATGCGGCGCCCTATGCGCGGGTGCTGGCCATGGTAAAGGCGGATGCCTACGGCCATGGCGCGCGTCTGGTGGCTGAGACGCTGGCCGAAACGGATGGTTTTGGTGTTGCCTTTCTGGATGAGGCGCTGGCCTTGCGTGCCGCCGGTATACAGCGGCCTATCGTAATTCTGGAAGGCGTTTTCTCCGACATGGAAATGTTCGAGGCCGTGCGGCAGCGTCTTGCTGTTGTGGTGCATCAGGAAGAGCAGATTGCCTTCCTCGAAAATTGCAAACTCACTGGCCCGATAGATGTCTGGTTGAAAATAGATACCGGCATGCATCGCCTCGGGTTCTCGCCGGAAGCAGCGGTGACGGCCTTCAAGCGTATTCGCGCAGCACGCATTGTGGGCGATATCGGTTTGCTCACGCATTTCTCCGCCGCGGATGAACTGGATTCCGCGCAAACGGAAAAACAGATAGGCCGTTTCCGTGGTCTGCAGCAAGTGCTCAGCAAGCATGGTGAGAGACCGCTGCAGGATAGCTTGGCCAACTCGGCCGCCATTCTGGCTTGGCCGGCATCACACGGTGCTTGGGTGCGTCCCGGTATCATGCTGTACGGTTGTTCTCCGTTTCCCGATCGCACCGCCGAAGAACTGGGACTGCGCCCTGTCATGACTTTGAGTTCTCGCTTGATCGCCGTTCGGCATCTGAAAAAAGGTGAGCACGTGGGTTATGGCGGCGCATGGACGGCAGAGCGAGATACGCGCATCGGTGTTGTTGCCATTGGATATGGTGACGGCTATCCGCGACATGCCCGTAACGGCACGCCGGTATTGGTGGGCGGGCATTGTGTGCATCTAGTGGGCCGTGTCTCCATGGACATGATTACGGTGGATCTCGGTGATACCCCGGTGTCTATCGGCGAGCACTGCGTGCTGTGGGGTGAGGGATTGTCGGCCGATGTAGTGGCGGCGCATGCAGGCACGATCAGTTATGAGTTGTTCTGCAGACTGACGGCTCGTGTCAGACGTGAGGTCTGGTAGGTGGAACAAAGCATGTGTGAGGCTGGCAGCAAGGACTGCGCCAGCGACTGTCAGGGTATGTTGCGGGCTCTGATCAGCTCGCGCTAAGGCCTTAATCCCATACAGCCAATCCGTATAACGGCTCCGTGTGGCATCAGTTAGGCTTTAACTCATGAATCTGGCAAGGAGCTGATCATGCGTACTCTGTACTATCTCATGGACAAAGTGGAAACCGCCGATGGCATGGCGTCCACCTTGCGCAGCATGAATATCGATGATGATGGCTACTATGTGGTCAGTCGGGATCATGACGGCGTACGCCGGCATCATCTGCATGATGCTTCTCCCCTCGACAGCACCGATCTTATTCACTCCGGTGAGCGTGGCGCTCTTATCGGGGGGCTTTGCGGGCTGTTGTTTGCGCTCTGGATTGCCGTAATGAAGCCTATGGGGCTCAGCATGGATCTGGTTACTTTTCTTTTTGTGTCGACTCTTATCGGGTGCTTCGGTGCCTGGGTTGGCGGCATGGTTGGCATCAGCCACGAAAACTACAAACTTACGCCTTTTCACGATGCGATTGCTCAGGGCAAATACCTGATGGTGATCAGTGTGCGTGAACCTGCCAAGGCGCGTGAGGTCAAACAGGCCATGTACAAGCGTCACCCGGAGGCTCTCTTCGAGGCTGAGGACTCTATCGGGATTGATGTGCTGGCCGGCAAAGCCGAGTTTCGCCCGCGACATCTTTGAATTCGCCCGCAAGCGCTCTGAGAAAGGAGTTGAAGCGAGTGATGGAGCGGTGAAAGCCGCGTAATGGTCTGCGAATACCCACAGACCCGACCCCGCCACCCGGCGGGGTTTTTGTTTTTGTATCCCGCCCGCCTACAATCCGCTCAGTCTTGATGCTGGCCACTGCCGCTTCGTTTCCTGCTGGATGTCTGTTCTTCATGAGCAAAATCAAAAGTGTTTATGCCTGTACGGCATGCGGAGCAGAGTTTTCCAAATGGGGTGGGCAGTGTGGCGAGTGCCAAGCCTGGAATACGTTGACGGAAATCGTGCGCGAGGCGGCCAAGCCAGGGCGAGTCACCGGCTATGCCGGTGCGGCAGGGGCGGTGACGCTGCTGTCCGAGGTCTCCACCCAAGTGGAGGAGCGTGTTGCCAGCGGCCTTTCCGAGTTGGATCGTGTGCTGGGGGGCGGGCTGGTCGCGGGCTCTGTGGTTCTGATCGGAGGTGATCCCGGTATAGGCAAGTCCACCATTCTGCTACAGACCCTCACGCATCTGGCCCAAACCCTGCCAGCACTTTATGTCACGGGTGAGGAATCTCTGGGGCAGGTAGCCATGCGTGCGCGCCGCTTGGAGCTGCCTATGGACAAGCTCCAGCTCATGGCAGAAACCTCAGTGGAAACCATTATTGCCACGGCGCGTGAGCAGAAGCCGCGCATTCTTGTGGTGGACTCCATTCAAACCATTTACACCGAGGCGCTGCAGTCGGCACCGGGTGGCGTATCGCAAATTCGTGAATCGGCGGCTTTGCTCACGCGCTATGCCAAGCAGTCTGGCTGTGCCCTGTTTCTGGTAGGGCATGTCACTAAGGAGGGAGCGCTGGCGGGGCCACGCGTTCTCGAGCATATGGTGGATTGCGTGCTGTATTTCGAAGGCGAGGCTGACTCACGTTATCGTGTCATCCGCGCCGTGAAAAACCGTTTTGGTGCGATCAATGAATTGGGCGTGTTTGCCATGACGGATCGTGGCTTGCGTGAGGTCAATAATCCTTCTGCCATTTTTCTTTCCCGTCATAGCGAACCTATTCCGGGCTCAATTGTGATGGTCACCCGTGACGGCAGTCGGCCACTACTGGTAGAAGTACAAGCCTTGGTGGATGAGTCCTATGGCAATCCGCGCCGCGTGGCGGTGGGCCTGGATCAGAATCGCTTGGCCATGCTGCTGGCGGTGCTGCACAGGCACGGCAATATCGCCACCGTGGGGCAGGATGTTTTTGTGAATGTGGTGGGGGGCGTGAAGGTGCTGGAAACCGGCTCCGATCTTGCACTGCTGCTGGCAGTCACCTCCAGTTTGCGTGGCCAGTCCCTGTCTTCGGATCTGGTGGCCTTCGGTGAAGTTGGACTTTCGGGTGAAATTCGCCCGGTGCCCAATGGTCAGGAGCGTCTTAAAGAGGCTGCCAAGCATGGTTTTAAGCGTGCCATCGTGCCCAAAGGAAATGCGCCTAAACAGGCCATAGAGGGCTTGGAAGTGGTGGCCGTCGGACGTTTGGCGGAGGCGCTGGAGGCGGTTTAGAGCGTGGCATTGATGACAAGGGAAAGGGATTCATGTTGAGCAAGATGACAGGGCTGCTGATGCGTCAGAAAAAAAACTTCCTGCAATTCCCTTTGCTCATGATGAGCATGATCGGTGCGGCTACAGGGGCTGAGACAGCGGTATCAGATACGCAAACGGCAGAAGGCACAGGCGCTAAACGCCAGAAGACGGCAATAGTCTTGTCTGGCGGCGGGGCCCGTGGTCTTGCGCATGTGGGGGTGTTCAAGGCGCTGGAGAAAATGCGCGTGCCCTATGACTGTATTGTCGGGACCAGCATGGGGGCTATTGCCGGTGGCAGCTTTGCTACGGGAATTTCTACGGCAGAGGCCGAAAAGAAAGTGGTGGAGGCGGATTGGCGAGCCGTTTTTTCAGACAAGCCTACGCGCTCCGATATTCCCTATTTCCGCAAATATGAAGACTACAAACCCTATTTCGATTTCACCCTTACCTTAGAGGATTATCGGCTGAAAACGCCGCGTAATTTTGTGGGTGTACAGAATATCGGTCTTTTCTTTCGTGAGCTTACAGGCGCTGAGTCAGCCAAAAATTTTGACGATCTGCCTACGCCTTATCGGGCGATAGGAACCGATATCATTGATGGCGAAGCTATCGTCATGAGTGATGGCACGGTAGCCGAAGCAATGCGTGCCAGTATGACAGTGCCCGGTATTTTTCCGCCTATTTCCTATAAGGGGCATATGCTGGTTGATGGCGGGCTTTCCAAGAATATGCCGGTTTCGGTGGGCCGCGAGCTATGTGGCCCCGGTTCGCGCGTGATTGCCGTTAATGTTTCTACACCTGGTCTCAAGCAGGCGGACCTCACCTCTTTTCTCTCCATTGGTGAGCAGACCATCAATATCAGTATGCAGCGCAATATGAATGAAGAGGTGGCCAATCTGGGCAAGCAAGATATTTTGCTCACGCCCAAGTTGGAGGGCTATACCTCGGCAGACTTTGAAAAGGTCAAAGACCTGATAAAAGTTGGCGAAGATATTGTTCTGGAACATGCTGATGCGCTGGCCAGCTTTCAGGTGAGTGAAGCGGATTATGCAGTATGGCGGGCAGCCATTGAGGCCCGAAAGAAGCCTGATCCCATTATTACGTCGGTGAAGATGACGGATATGCACTGGGTGAATCCTGAGGTCATGCAGGATCTTCTCAATGTGAAAACCGGTCAGCCCTTCGATATGAAAGCTCTGCATGCGAATATCGATAAGGTATATGCGCGAGGTGACTTCTCCAGCATCAGCTATGACCTGATCAACGATGACAAGGGGAATGCGGAGCTATTGGTGCATCCGCAAGAGAAGGATGGACGTGATGCTGTGCGCTTCGGTCTCAGTCTCTATTCTGATTTTCAGGGAGAGTCCTCATTTAATGCTTTGGCGACTTTACGTCGTGGCTGGCTGAATCGTCTTGGGGCGGAATGGCGCACCGATGTGCAGGTGGGAGAGGACACGGGCGTCTACTCCGAGTGGTATCAGCCGGCGACATTGAGCTCTGCATTTTTCGTTGCGCCTTATGCGATTTATACGGATCAGCATAGAGATGTTTATCTGGAGTCATTTGCCAAGCTGCGTTATCAGTTCACCCGCTTCGGAGGAGGCGTTGAATTGGGTTCAGTATTCGGGCGTTGGGGTGAGGTGCGCGTAGGAGCGGTACGAGCACAGGCAAGAGCTCAGTCGGAAACACTATTTGTTGTTCCAGATGAAACCTACCAGCAAGGCGGGTTCACGCTACGTACCATTTACGATCAGCTTGATAACACCCACTTCCCTCATGATGGCAGCAGTGTGCGCCTCAATGTTTTCAGCTCTAGCTCTGGTATGGGAGCAGATGAGGACTATGAACGTCTGGATTTCCGAGCACTGAAGGCATTCACCCGTTCGCGCAATACAGTGATGGCTACGGTGCGCGTGGGTTCAGACATGAATACGGAATTGCCGTATTACGAAGCCTTCACCTTGGGTGGTATTTTCAACCTCAGCGCCTATCCCCCCGGCTCTCTCATGGGAGGCAAGCTGGGCTATGCCAGCCTGCTTTCTTATCGCCGCTTCAGTGATTTGCCGCGTGGTTTGGGGCGAGGCATATATGGTGGCGTACAACTGGAAGGCGCTCGTATTGGTCATGTGCCTGATGGCTTTACTGAAAATGGCACGGCTGTGTCGGTTTCAGCCTATCTGGCGGCAGATACCGTACTCGGGCCTTTTTATCTGCTAGGCGCCTTGGGTGATGATGATCAATCAGCTATCTATATGGCGCTCGGCATCAGCTTCTGAAAAAAGGGAAGGAGACCCTCATGCGTGTACTGCTTACATTTTTTCTGATTTTGCCCTCGCTGGTGCTGGCTCAAACGCTCACACTGGCTGTTGATCCTTGGCCACCGTTTACCGATAAAAATGGCAAAGGCGTTGCGACAGAGGTGGTGCGCGCTGCTTTGAAGCGTGGTGGCACTACCCTGAAAACGGTAGATGTGCCCTGGGATAAGGCCTGGGAAGGCAGTGTGGCCGGTCGTTATGACGGGGTATTGGCAGTTTGGTTTGATGCGGACCGAGCAAGGGCTCTGCAATTTTCCGAGCCTTATATGCTGAATCGTCTGGTGATGGTGGTGCGTAACAAGGATGTGGATGTCATCAAGAGCCTGTCGGATCTTGCGGGTCGCAAGGTCGGTGTGGTGAAAGGCTATTCCTATCATCCGGAATTCGATGCCGCAGAAAACTTTCCGCGCGTGGAGTCGGCCTCCCTGTCGGGCAGTATGGTTAAACTGGCTGCGGGCAAAGTTGAGGTGGTGGTTGATAGCGAGGTCGCTATAGAGTACTGGATGCGTCGCAATCCAAAATCAGCCAAGCAGGTGAAAATACTGCCGGATGCCTTGGGCGAGCGTGCTTTGTATATAGCCTTGAATCGCAGTTCGCCAGAGACGGACAAGACCATGGCTCACTTCAATGCGGCACTTAAAGAGATGCAAGCCGATGGCAGTCTTCGTAAGCTGTTGCACTCAGCGGCCAAGTAAGCTGCGCATTCTGTTGTTACTGATTCCATGAGCCAGCCTGAAGAGCTTCCGGTTTTTCCCTTGCATACGGTGTTGTTTCCCGGTGGCGAGCTGCCCTTGCGCATCTTTGAAATGCGTTATCGCCGCTTGGTGGATATATGCGGGAAGACACAGCCTTTCGTGGTGGTGCGCATACGTGAAGGGCGAGAAGTCGGTGAGCCTGCCTTTACCTATGAAACCGGTACGCGAGTGTATTTCGAGCAATTGATTAGCCAGCGCGATGGCAGTTTGGGAGCGCTGGTGCTGGCAGAGCAGCGAGTGCATCTTTCGGATTGGCGGGTAGAGAGCGACGGCTTGATGTTTGCGCGTGTTCGGCTCTTGGCGGATGAGGCTTATATGCCGGTGCCAGACGATCTGATCTCCTTGGCGAATGCGCTGGAAGAGCAGGGCCATGCCGTGCCGGATGCCGGCATGCTGGCCTGGCGTTTGGCCGACGGCTTACCGCTGGATGCGGATGTCCGTCAGTCATTGTTGGAAGAAAGTGATTGCGGCCACCGTCTTGAGCAGGTCAGGACATGGTTGCTTCGGCATCCGGGCTGGTTCGCCGCCTAAAGCCCTACTGGTGCAGGGCTCGCATCATTCCTTTTTACTGCCGAACTTTCTTTCTTCTCCTTTGAGCAGTGCGCGGATATTGCTGTGATGGCGCAGCAGTAAAACCACGCTCATCAATGTGACGCCGATGACGAACCCCGGTGCCATGTAGAAGCACAGGAGGGGGGCGGCGACGAAGCCGCAGATGGCGCCCAGCGAGGAAATACGGCTGGCGCCAAAAGCGATAATCCAGAGAGCGATCACGGAAAGACCCAGTGGCCAGTGCAGCACCACCAGCACACCCAGTGCGGTGGCCACGCCCTTGCCACCTTCAAAGCCGAAGAACACGGGATAGAGGTGGCCGAGAAAGGCGGCAAAGCCGACGGCCGCCAGCCAGGGCGCGCCCAGGTGCAGGCCGTACTTCGCGATCAGCACGGCCACCACGCCCTTGAGCATGTCGCCAACCAAGGTGAGGATGGCGGGGCCTTTGCCGCCTATGCGCAAGACATTGGTGGTGCCCGGGTTGCGCGAGCCTTCGCTGCGCGGGTCGGGCAAGCCCAGAAGTTGGCAGACGATGATGGCTGTGGAGACAGAGCCCAGCAGATAGGCGAAAATCAGGGCCCCCACCGCAATCAGGGTGGCTATCAGATCGGGTGACATGCGTTCGTTCCTTGCGCGCTGATCATGGGAAGGGCTCGATTCTAGAGTCTCACCCGATTCAAGTCTTGCGCATTTTCCAGCCTGGAATGATGGCTGCTTCACGAGGACAGCATGGATATCGTTTACATCCGCGATCTCAAGATAGAAACCGTCATCGGCATCTTTGACTGGGAGCGGCGCATACGCCAGACCGTCAGCCTGGATCTGGAAATGGCGACCGATATACGCAAGGCGGCGGCCAGTGACGACATCAAAGATGCACTGGACTACAAAGCAGTTTCCAAGCGCCTCATCACGTTTATAGGTGAGTCCGAATTTCTGCTGGTGGAAACCATGGCGGAGAAAATAGCTGCCATCGTGCGTGAGGAATTTCAGGTGCCTTGGCTACGTTTACGTCTTTCCAAGCCGGGTGCAGTGCGGGGCTCGCAAGATGTGGGTGTCATCATTGAGCGGGGCGAGAAAGCCTGATGCCGCGTGTTTACTTAAGTCTGGGCAGTAATATCGATCGCGATCGTAATATACGCGGGGCGCTTCATGAGCTGGAGCAGCACTATGGTGATCTGCTGATTTCATCCGTGTATGAAAGTGAGGCGGTCGGCTTTGTCGGCGACCCCTTCTACAATCTGGTAGTGGGCATGGATACGGACAAGTCCGTGGGTATGCTGGCCGCTGAGCTGCGTGCTATCGAAGAGGCTTATGGCCGCGATCGGCAGGGACCGAAGTTTTCACCACGTACGCTGGACATCGATATCCTCACCTATGGCAATGCCTGCGGCGAAGTAGATGGTGTAAAACTGCCACGTTCCGAAATTCTGAAAAATGCTTTTGTCTTACGTCCGCTAGCGGATATTGCACCCGGAGACCGCCATCCGGAAACGGTGCGGCCATTTCTGGAGCATTGGGAGGCCTATGACCAGAGCCGGCAAAAACTCTGGCAGGTCGATTTTCCACTGGATAACGAATAAGAGGAGATCCACGTTATGTTTTCAATGACTGTCATGCCGCGCTTTTATGAAACTGATGCGCTGGGGCATATTAACAACACAGTAGTGGTGGGTTGGTTCGAATCCGCTCGTGAGCCCGTCTTCCGTCTTTTCAATCCCGAATTGAAGCTCAATGAGTGGAATCTGATTTTGGCGCGTGTCGCCGTAGACTACATTGCACAGATTCACTACGGTCATGAAGTTACCCTGATCACCGGGATAGAGAAGGTCGGTAACTCTTCATTCATCGTGCATCAGGAGGCTTGGCAAAAGAGTCTCTGTGTGGCTAAAGGCAGTGCGGTGCAGGTTTTCTTTAATTATCAGACGCAAAAAAGTGAACCTTTGCCGGCCAGTATGCGCACCCGTCTTGAGGCGCATCTGATGGCCTCAACCGGACGATAGGGATTGCGATCAATAAAAAAGCCACCATCAGGTGGCTTTTTTATTGATCTGTGATTAGAGGCTGCGTCCGCCATCCACGGCAATAATTTGTCCCGTGATATACGGTGCATCCTCCAGCAGGAAGGCGATGGTATTGGCGATGTCGGCAGGCTCGCCCAAGCGTTGCAATGGAATGCCGGCCAGTACTTTTTCCTGCATGGCGCTATTACTCCCGGTGCTGGGCCAGAGTATGGCGCCGGGGGCAATGCCGTTAACGCGCACAGCAGGGGCTAATTCGCGAGCGAGTGACTGCGTCATCATGACGGCAGCCGCTTTGGCCATGCAGTAGAGCGTATGTTCGCGTAACGGCTTTTCGGCATGGATATCCAGCATATTGACGATAGCGCCTTGGCGCTGCGTCAGCTCAGGCGCTAGTGCTTGGGCAAGGAAAAAAGGTGCCCGGGCATTGCTGGAGAAAAGTTCGTCCCAGTGGGCCTGCGTAGCTTCACCCACAGGAGTGGGATAAAACGATGAGGCATTGTTCACGAGGGCATCCACGCGTTGCCATTGTGCTAGTGCCGCGCCGGCCAGCGCTTCTACTTCTTTGGCTTGTGATAAATCGGCCTGTAAAACGGCACAAGAGTTTGGGCGCTTCATATTGAGTTCAGCGGCCAGCTCTGCTGCGCTTTCGCGGGATTGGCGGCAATGCACAAGCACGCGCCAGCCTCGGCTGTGCAGCAAGCGTGCAGTGCTGGCGCCCAAACGTTGGGCAGCACCGGTAATGAGGACAACTTTTTCTTCCACTCTGGCGCTGGTCGTGTGGCCGTCTTCAGTGTGAGGGAGGGACATGCTTTTCTTTCCAGTCATCACGATAGGTCTGCAGCGCGGCTTCACGTGCAGCATTCAGGGCTTGCAGGAAGGCATCACCCTCGAGCCCTCGTGCCTGTATTTCCTTGGGAGAAACCTGCCGGAGTGCCGCCAGCGCACCTTGCCAGAAAAGGCGCTGTGGATAGCTACGGTTTTCCAACCCTAAGCGTCCACGGGCATCAGCCTCGCAGGCGAGAAGAATCTCCTCGAAGCGCTCGGGGCGGCGCAGTACATCCATTTCCATCAGTTTTTTCAGCAAGGTGAGCGGGCGTAAATCCTGAGCCCGATGAATATCCAGATGGAAGCGCGAGACCAGTTCGCCCAGATCAGAAAAGGCACGTGGCACTCTGAGGCGTTTTGATAGCTCGCGTACCCGCTTCACGCCGCGCGACTCATGGCCAATATGACGCGGCCATTCCTGTATGGGGGTATCGCCTTTGCCAAGATCGTGCACAAGCGCAGCGAAGCGCACAGTTGCTTGTCCGGAGAGTGCGGTGGCAACTTTCAGGCTCATCAGCGTGTGGATGCCCGTATCGATTTCCGGGTGGTACTCAGGACGTTGTGGTACGCCGAAAAGATGTTCGATTTCCGGGAACCATATGGCGAGGGCGCCACAGTCGCGCAGCACCGAGATGTAGATATCAGGGGCCGCCTCGTTGAGCGCTTTTTCGGTTTCTTTCCACACGCGCTCGGCGGTGAGATCGGCCAGTTCGCCAGACTCGGCCATATGGCGCATCAGCACCATGGTTTCATCGGCTACGGTGAAGCCTAGCGGCGCATAGCGTGCAGCAAAGCGTGCAACGCGGAATACACGTAGTGGATCTTCACGGAAAGCAGGTGACACATGACGCAGTAGCCGAGCTTCAAGATCACGCAGGCCGTGATAAGGGTCTATGACGTGGCCATCAGCGGTCTCTGCCATGGCGTTTACGGTGAGATCGCGACGCAGCAGGTCTTCTTCCAGTGAGATGTCGGGCGAGAAATCGCAGATGAAGCCGGTATGGCCGCTGCCACTTTTCCGCTCGGTGCGAGCAAGAGCGTATTCTTCTTGCGATTGCGGATGCAGAAAGACAGGAAAATCGCGGCCAACGGCACGGTAGCCCTGTGACAGCAGATCCTCCGGACGAGCGCCAACCACCACCCAGTCTTTTTCCGTTACCGGACGACCGAGCAACCTGTCGCGAACCGCGCCACCGACGAGATAGACCTGCATGACAAACATCCTTGACGATGCTTGGGATTCTCACTGATTATCTGGCTCATGTTAACGCTCATTTCTGTATCCCGACCCGTCGTCTCTGTCGCTGCCCGCTGGGTAGTCGGCAGCAAGCGCGCACGTGTGTTCCGGCGGCCGGACTGAGTGCATCAAGCTTCCCAGCAAAAAAGGCCGCAGATTCTGCGGCCTTTTTGTTTTTTGGCATTCATAAAAGGGCTTAAAAGCCCGCGCACAAAGGAGATGATGATGGCAGCAAATGCAGGAGAGCCTCCGCA
Organism: Moraxellaceae bacterium; assembly: GCA_050739955.1. GTDB lineage: Bacteria > Pseudomonadota > Gammaproteobacteria > Pseudomonadales > Moraxellaceae > UBA2031. Next base: position 23,115 of record JBOICI010000012.1, on the reverse strand, counting down.
ATCCACTGGCATCGTGCCGGCGTATCTAGGGCTGGTGCTGATCTGGTCGGCGACCCCGCTTTCAGTGGTATTGAGTCTGCGCGACTTTGATGCCGTATGGGCGCTGACCCTGCGTATGTTGCTGGCGGCTATTCTGGCCAGTGCGCTGCTTAAGGTTTTGGGTTTGCGTCTGCCGCGCGAGCGTACGGCACTCAAGCTCTATGCCGTTGGTTCGCTCAGTATGTTTGGCGCCATGATGCTGACCTATCTGGGGGCTCGTCATTTGCCGTCTGGCATGATCTCGGTGCTCTTCGGTCTTTCACCGCTCATGGTGGGGCTGTTGTCGCAACTTTTTCATCGTGACGCACGCCTTTCAGCCTTGCAGTGGCTGGGCATGGTGCTGGGTGTGATGGGGCTGGCCACGATATTTCTGGAGGGCGACAGCATGGCGGCCATGCACACGCCCAGTGTGCTCATGGTCTTGGGTGGCGTGCTCTGCTATGCCGTTTCGGCGATGTGGATGAAGCGTATGCCACATAGTCTGCCGCCGCTGGTGCAAACCTGTGGCGCCTTGTGGCTATCGGCACTGGGCTGTGTGCTGGTGCTACCTGTATTGGGTGGCGCGGCTCCCAGTCATATGCCGGGCGTAGTTTCACTCTCGGCTCTGCTGTTTTCAGCCAGCTTGGGCTCCATCGTGGCCATGGTCTGCTATTTCTTCCTGTTACAGCATATGGCGGTAGCAACGATGGCCCTGACCACACTAATTACGCCTGTATTCGCTCTGCTCTTAGGCATGTTGTTCAATCATGAGCGCTTTCATGTCAGTACCTTGTGGGGCATGGGATTGATCATGGTGGGACTGGCGGGCTATTACGAGCATGAGTTGCGCCGCGTGCTCTTGCGGCCCGCCTTGGCTTGAGCAGAGCGAATCTGAGAGGTCAGGCTTAGCGGATTTGAAAGTCTTGCAGCTTTTCCAGGCCTTCGTTCCAGTGCGTTTCGACATGATCGACACGTGCCTGGGACGGGCCGTGGTGTGCCCAAGCCAGAAAAGTGCGCAGGGCTTTTTCTTCCCCTTGCGCCAAGGCTTCCACGCGACCATCAGCAAGATTACGCACCCAGCCTGTAAGGGACAGCATGCTGGCCATGCGCACGGCATTGACGCGATACGAGACCCCTTGCACCTGCCCACTGATGAAAAGATGCAGTTCAGTTTTCATCAAGGCGGGATTGCTGCTCATCAGTAGGAAGCTCCCGGCATTTGCAGAATGCCGCTCTGCGCACTGCAGCTGGTGCGCTCTATCATGGTGTCTGCATCGTAGGACTCGAGGTGAACATCGAATTTCCACAAGCGATGCAAATGCTTGAGGACATCCTGTGTGGCCTCACCCAGCGGGCGACGGTTATGGCGAACATGGCGGAGCGTCAGTGAGCGATCGCCATGGCGGTTCACATTCCAGACCTGGATATTGGGCTCGTTCATACTCAGGTTGTACTGATTGGAAAGGGCTTGCCGAACGCGGCGGAAGCCGGAGTCGTCGTGAATGGCAGCGACTTCCAGTTCGCGGCGTTGATCGTTATCCAGGATTGCAAACATCTTGAATTCACGCATCACTTTGGGCGAGAGGAATTGCTGGATAAAGCTTTCATCCTTGAAGCTCTGCATAGCGAATTTCAGTGTGGGCAGCCAAGGCGTACCGGCAATATCCGGAAACCAGCGCCGGTCTTCTTCCGTGGGCTTTTCACAGATGCGCTTGATGTCCTGAAACATGGTGTAGCCCAAGGCATAGGGATTGATGCCGCGGTAATACGGGCTGTCGAAGCCGGGCTGATAAACCACAGCCGTATGTGATTGCAGGAATTCCATCATGAAGCCGTCGGTGACGAGGCCGTCGTCATAGAGATGATTGAGCAATGTGTAGTGCCAGAAGGTAGCCCAGCCTTCGTTCATCACCTGAGTCTGGCGCTGCGGGTAGAAGTACTGCGCAATCTTGCGCACGATGCGAACGACCTCACGCTGCCAAGGCTCCAGCAAGGGGGCATTCTTTTCGACGAAATAAAGAATGTTTTCCTGGGGCTCCTCCGGCCAGCGTTTTCGCCGCGCTTCCTCCTCTTCCTTTTTGTTGCGAAAGGGAATGGTGCGCCATAGATCATTTACCTGCTGCTGCAAAGCGGCCTCACGCTCCTCTTGACGCAAGGTTTCCTCGGCGGCTGATATGGGGTAGGGACGTTTGTAGCGATCGACACCGTAATTCATCAGGGCATGGCAGGAGTCCAGAATGGCCTCGACCTCACGCACACCATGGCGCTCTTCGCACTGGCGCAGATAGTTTTTGGCGAAAAGCAGATAGTCAATAATGCTGCTGGCATCGGTCCATGTGCGAAAAAGATAATTTCCCTTGAAGAAGGAGTTGTGACCATAACTGGCATGGGCAATGACCAGTGCCTGCATGGTCATGGTGTTTTCTTCCATGAGATAGGCAATGCAGGGGTCGGAGTTGATGACGATCTCGTAAGCCAGGCCCATCTGCCCGCGGTTGTAGGAACTTTCAGTCGAGACAAACTGCTTGCCGAAAGACCAGTGGTTGTAGCCGATGGGCATGCCGACGGAAGAATAGGCATCCATCATCTGCTCAGACGAGATGATTTCTATCTGATTGGGATAGGTATCCAGCCCATAAATTTCTTTGGCAATACGGCCTATCTCTTGGTCATAGCGACGAATCAGGTCAAAGGTCCATTCCGAGCCCGTGGAAATCGGTTCGCCACGACGTGTTTTATTTTTTTCCGGGCTCTGGCTCATTCTGCTTTCCTCATGACTTCTCGCCTTATGCCTTTTTCCGGGAGAAGAGCTCACGGAAAACCGGGTAAATGTCGCCCGCTTCAATGATCTGTTGCATGGAAAAAACACCGGGCCAGTCAGACTGCACGCCTTCGTAGGCCTCCCACAGCGCCTGATGCTCGCGTGGGGTGATTTCGATATAGGCGAAATACTGCACTAGCGGCATGATGCTGGTCGCCAACAACTTCTGACAAGTTGGAGAGTCGTCATTCCAGTTGTCGCCATCAGAGGCCTGCGCTCCGTAGATATTCCACTCGTCTGCCGGATAGCGCTCGGCCATGATTTCCTTCATTAACTTGAGAGCGCTGGAAACTATGGTGCCGCCGGTTTCACGCGAATAGAAGAATTCCTGTTCATCCACTTCCTTGGCGCTGGTGTGGTGGCGAATAAAGACCACGTCGATTTTCTTGTAGTTTCTCTTGAGAAAGAGATAGAGCAGGAGGAAGAAGCGCTTGGCCATATCCTTCATGCTCTGGTTCATGGAGCCGGAGACATCCATCAGACAGAACATCACGGCCTGTGAGCTGGGCTTGGGCACCTTGATGTGGTGGTTGTAGCGAAGATCAAATGTGTCGATGAAGGGAATGCGCTCTATGCGCCGTTTCAGTTTTTCTATCTCATCACGTAATTCCCGGGCTTTAGCAACGCGCTCGGGGGAGCTGTCCAGTTTCAGAAGCTCGGTAAGCTCGGCCTCCGTCTGCTTGAGATGGCGGCGTGCGCCAGCACCTAGCGCAATGCGGCGGGAAGTTGCGGCGCGTAGGCTGCGCACAATATTGATCTTGGCGGGATTGCCATCGTAGACGATGCCGGCATTTTGCCACTGAAAGGTTTCCAATCCGGCCAGGCGACGCTTGACCAGATTAGGCAGCTCTAGATCGTCGAAAAGAAAGTTGAGGAACTCTTCCTGCGAGATAGTGAAGTTGAATTCATCCTCGCCTTCGCCGGAGTCTGAAGCCTGGCCATCACCACTGCCACTACCACCCCCTTCGGGGCGTTTGATGCGGTCGCCCGTGGAAAATTCCTTATTGCCCGGATGAACCATTTCGCGCTCACCACCACTGCCGTGATGGAAAACTGGCTCGGAGATATCTCGGGTGGGAATGGAAACGCTTTCGCCGTGGTCTATGTCCGTAATGGAGCGGCGCGTGATGGCATCTGCCACGGCTTCTTTTATCTGGCCGCGATAGCGTTCGAGAAAGCGCTGACGATTGACCGTGCTTTTATTGCGGCCATTGAGGCGGCGATCAATGATGTAGGACATATGTCCTCACTTTTATCGCCACCGGCCTTCGCCTGCCTCTGCCGCAATCGGGAATGGGTCAGGCGATGGCTGGTGGGGGATTTCTGGCTTTCCTCACGCCCCAGAAGAAGGCGTGAGGAAAAGAGCTTACTGGGCCTTGCGTACGCGCAGATACCATTCCGAGAGCAGACGAACCTGTTTCTCAGTATAGCCACGCTCCACCATGCGTTTGACGAAGTCCTGATGCTTCTGCTGATCGCCTTTGGAAGCTTTGGGGTTGAAGGAAATCACAGGCAGCAGGTCTTCCGTGTTGGAGAACATCTTCTTCTCGATCACGGTGCGCAATTTTTCGTAGGAGAGCCAGCTCGGGTTCACGCCATTATTATTGGCGCGGGCACGTAGCACGAAGTTGACCACCTCGTTACGGAAGTCCTTGGGATTGGAGATGCCGGCGGGCTTCTCTATTTTCTCCAGTTCTTCGTTGAGGGCGGCACGATTGAAGCTCTCGCCCGTATCCGGGTCACGGAACTCCTGGTCCTGTATCCAGAAGTCGGCGTACTGCACATAGCGGTCAAAGATATTCTGACCGTATTCGGAGTAGGACTCGAGGTAGGCAGTCTGGATTTCCTTGCCGATGAACTCGATATAGCGCGGTGCCAGAAATTCTTTGAGGAAGCGCAGATAGCGATCCTGCTGATCCTGCGGGAACTGTTCCTGTTCAATCTGAGTTTCCAGTACATGCAGAAGATGAACGGGGTTGGCGGCTATTTCGGAGGTATCGTAGTTGAAGACGCGCGAGAGAATCTTGAAGGCGAAGCGCGTAGAAAGGCCGTTCATGCCCTCGTCGACGCCGGCGCTATCCTGATACTCCTGATAAGACTTGGCTTTGGGGTCCGTATCTTTCAGATTCTCGCCATCATAAATACGCATCTTGGAGTAGAGACTGGAGTTTTCCGGGTCTTTCAGACGCGACAGCACGGTGAATTGGGCCAGCATGCGCAAGGTATCTGGTGCGCAGGGGTCGCTGCGGAGTGAGGAGTTGTCCAGCAGCTTCTGGTAGATGTCGATTTCTTCGGTAACACGCAGGCAGTAAGGCACTTTCACGATGTAAACGCGATCAATGAAGGCTTCATTGTTTTTGTTATTACGGAAAGTCTGCCATTCGGCTTCGTTGGAGTGAGCCAGTACCACGCCATCAAAGGGGATTGGGCCTATGGCTTCGGTGCCGTTGTAATTTCCTTCCTGCGTTGCCGTCAGCAAGGGATGCAAGACCTTGATGGGGGCTTTGAACATTTCCACGAACTCCATGAGTCCGCGGTTGGATTTGGCGAGGCCGCCGGAGTAGGCATAAGCATCGGCATCACTCTGGGCGAAATCTTCCAGCTTACGGATATCGACCTTGCCCACCAGTGCAGAAATATCCTGATTGTTCTCGTCGCCGGGCTCGGTTTTTGAGAGGGCAATCTGGTCGAGAATGCTGGGCTTGAGCTTCACCACACGGAAGCGCTGGATGTCGCCGCCAAATTCCTTGAGACGCTTGACCGCCCATGGCGACATGATGCCGCGCACATAGCGTTTGGGGATTTTGTATTCCTGCTCAAGGATGTCGCCGTCTTCTTCAACATTGAAGAGATTGAGTGGCGATTCATTTACCGGAGAACCCTTGATGGCATAGAAGGGCATTTCTTCCATCAAGGACTTCAGGCGCTCGGCCAGAGAAGATTTACCGCCGCCAACCGGGCCCAGCAAATACAGTATCTGTTTCTTTTCTTCCAAGCCTTGAGCGGAGTGCTTGAAATAAGAAACTACTTTTTCAATGACTTCTTCCATGCCATAGAATTCATTGAAGGCAGGATAGCGTTTGATGATCTTGTTGGAGAAAATTCGTGAGAGTCGCGCATCGCGCGAGGTGTCGATCAATTCGGGCTCGCCGATGGCGAGTAATAATCGTTCAGCAGCAGAGGCGTAAGCGGCAGGGTCTTTTTTACAGAGCTCGAGATATTCTTCGAGGGAGTATTCTTCCTCGCGAGCCTGATCGAAGCGCTCCTGATAATGACGGAATATGCTCATGACTCCACCTCTGTTTGATCAAAAACATCGACGAAATTTCTGCAGGCCGTGCGTCTTGAGATTAGCCCTAAACCCACCATTACGGGCAAGCAAAATTTGCGTTTTTTTGTGAGGTTCACGGATGGCGCAAATATGTTGTCGCGATGACTGCCGCTGGTCCTTTTTGAGAGGCCGCTGGTCGAGGCTGTGTATCAGAAGTCTTAGTCGGAAAAGCCGGCGGCGGCTACACAGCCGCGGCTGCTGCTGAAAGATTTGCCATCGTCTACGCGATAGGCGGTGAGACAGCCGCCCCAGACGCAGCCGGTATCCAGGCCAATGATGCGCGGATGTTCGGTGGCGCCGGCAATGGCAGCCCAATGTCCGAAAAGTATGCGTGTGCTGCCGGTGGCAGGATTAGGCAGGCTGAACCAAGGGTGCAGGCCGGGCGGAATGGCGGTGAGGTCTTCCTTGTAGGCAAAGTCCATGCGGCCATCCAGATCGACAAGGCGCATGCGAGTGAGGAAGTTGGTGATGACGCGCAGCCGCGTGGTGCCTTCCAGATTGCTGTTCCATACGGCGGGCTCGTTGCCGTACATATCACCCAGAAAGCTTTCTATATCAGGACTTTGCAATGCGGCTTCCACTTCACGAGCGCGCTTGCGGGTTTGCTTGCACGACCAGCCGGGGGGGATGCCGGCGTGGGTGAGTATGCAGTCCAGTGCTTCGTCTTCCAGGCAGAGCGGACGCTGGCGTATCCACGCCATGAGCTCGGCCCGGTCCGGGGCGTTGAATATGGCTTGGGTCAGATCACGGGCTTTGGGTTTGCTCAGGCCGTAATGAGCAGCCAGCAAATGCAGATCGTGATTGCCGAGTACGCTTTCGGCAGCGGGGCCCAAGCTTTTGACCAAGCGCAGCACGCCCAGTGAGTCCGGGCCGCGGGCCACGAGATCACCCGCGAACCAGAGGCGGTCGCGGGCGGGGTCAAAGCGTATGAGGGTGAGCAGGTCTTCCAGTGCCTCCCGGCAGCCTTGCACGTCACCAATGGCGTAGAGGGCCAAGAGACAAGCTACTCAGTGAAGGACGCGGGGGATGGCGAGCGTAAAGGCCGGGATAGGCGCTTCGAAGCGCTGGCCGCCTTCGTCAATCATGCCGTAGGAGCCATGCATGCTGCCGACCGGTGTCTCCAGCACGGTGCCGCTGGTGTATTCGTAGGATTCACCCGGCTCCAGTCGCGGCTGCTCACCGACGACACCGTCACCACGTACTTCTTGCACACGGGCTTCGCCGTCCATGATGACCCAGTGCCGGGTCAGCAGGCGTGCCGTATGCGCGCCGGTATTGGTGATTTTCACGTGATAGGCAAAGACATAGCGGGACTCGGCCGGGTTGCTTTGCTCGGCCAGATATTCGCTTTTCACGTGCACAAGGATGTCGTGGTTTTCGGCTGCCTGTGTGTTTTGTGTGTCGTTATTCATTCCGGGCTCTTTTCGTCCTTTGCCAGCAGATTGCTGAGGGTGACCCATGTGCCTACATCCACCTCTTCCGGGCGCAGGCTCAAATCTACGCCCGCCGCTTCGAACTGTTCCGGACTACCTTGGCCGCGCAGGGCATTGCGCAAGGTCTTGCGGCGCATATTGAATGCCGCCGTCAGCAGGGTTTGCAGGCGTTTTTCGTCCGTACAGTTATAGCGCGGGGTCTGATAGGGGCGCAAACGCACCACGGCCGAGTCCACCTTGGGCGGCGGACTGAAAGATTCTGGCGGCACTTCCAGCAGCCACTCCACTTCGCAGCGATATTGCAGCATGACCGAGAGGCGGCCGTAATCGCCATTGCCCGGTTCGGCCACCATACGCTCCACCACTTCCTTTTGCAGCATGAAGGTCATGTCGGCAATGGCATCAATCTGCGTGAGTAGATGAAACAGTATGGGTGTGGAAATGTTGTAAGGCAGATTGCCGATGATGCGCAGTTCGTGCGGTCTTTGCGCGAGTGCGGCGAAATCGAATTTCAGGGCATCGCCCTGATGCACGATAAGCTCGCCTTCATTCATGAGGCGTATGGGTAGCGCAGCAGCCAGATCGCGATCAACTTCTACTACCTGCACGCGGCCCAGAGCGGCGATCAATTCGCGCGTGATGGCGCCAAGGCCGGGACCGATTTCCACGACATTTTGGCCACGTTCGGGCGCAAAGGCGCTGACGATGCGGCTGATGATGCGCTCATCGGTGAGAAAGTTCTGGCCAAAGCGCTTGCGTGCAGTATGGCCATCGACCTGCCGGCTTTTTTTGGCGGGACGTTGTGTAGTCATAAGAGTTTCCGGCTGGCAATCATTTCGAGGGCGCTGCTGAGCGCGGCATTAAGACTGCCGGCATCGGCGCGGCCACTGCCGGCGAGATCAAGCGCCGTGCCGTGGTCGACAGAAGTGCGTATGAAGGGCAGGCCTAGCGTGATGTTAACCGCATTGCCAAAACCCTTGTATTTCAGTACCGGCAGGCCTTGATCGTGATACATGGCGAGCACGGCGTCGGCTTGATCCAGATATTTCGGGGTGAAAAGTGTATCGGCCGGCAAGGGGCCGGTCAGCGTACAGTTGTCATCGGGAAAAGACAGAAGCGCGGGGATGATGACATCAATTTCTTCGTGGCCGAGATGGCCGGATTCTCCGGCGTGCGGATTGAGTCCGGCCACGAGAATGCGCGGGTGCTGAATGCCAAATTTTCTGCGCAGATCATCCACCAGAATGGTCAGCACTTCATGCAAGCGCTTTTGCGTGATGGCCGCCGGCACCTCGCGCAAGGGCAGGTGTGTGGTGGCCAGTGCCACGCGCAGGCCGGGGCAGGCCAGCATCATGACCACGCGCGCTACGCCGGCTTTTTCCTGGAAAAATTCAGTGTGGCCGCTAAATGCTATACCGGCATCGTTAATGATGGATTTTTGCACCGGCGCCGTGACTATGGCCGAGAATTCGCCGCTCAGTGCGCCTTGTGCGGCCCTTGTCAGTGTTTGCAATACATAGGGGGCATTGCGTACATCCAGTTGCCCGGCAGTGACAGCCGTTGCCAGCGACACGGGCAGGACACAGAGTTCGCCGGCGCGGCTTGCCGAGGCCGGCGCGTTGGCATCGTGCAGTCGCAGTCGCAAGGGCAGTTGTAGGTGCGCAGCGCGCTCGCGCAGCAATTGGGGATCGCCAATGACCACCAGTTCTGCGGCATGCGTGCGCTGGGCCAAGCTGATAACAAGATCAGGGCCTATGCCGGCGGGCTCTCCGGGAGTCAGGGCGATGCGGGGCAGGAACTGTGACGAGGACATGGGTGACGGGCTTGCGTACAAAGTGGCATTGTCGCCAGCGGGCGGGTGGGGTCAAGCTGCATGATCACTATACCGACCACACAAGGGCCGGGCAGGCTCGATGTGCTACCCCGGCTGCAGGCTTACCGGGCAGAATGACAAGAAAAACGGGGAGTGGGGATGCGTCTGGCCATAAATCTGCTGCTGGCAGCAGCTATATGCAGTGCGAGTGTTGCCGGTGCTGATGAGTCTGGAGTGCAGCCGGCAGGGCTGACCTTCACCATGAATCGCATGCTGCCCTTGATTGTGGGCAATGATGCTTTGGTGGCTCGTCTCGATATGGTTGAGCACGCCGAGAAGACCATAGACCTGCAGTACTACATCTATCACAACGACAGGGCTGGCCGACTGCTGGCGCATGCCTTGCTGCGTGCGGCGGATCGCGGTGTAAAGGTGAGGGCGCTGATCGACGATATCCATAGCGATGATCAGAAGCTGGGGGATGCTCTTAACGCCCACCCCAATATCGAGCTGCGCCATTTCAATCCGTTTCGCATGCGCAAACTCCGCTTGCTGGAAACCATGCTGGCCTTCAGTCGCGTCGACCGGCGCATGCATAACAAGCAGCTCACTGTGGATGGCCGCTTCAGTATTGTTGGCGGACGCAATATCGGGGATGAATATTTCGGGACCGGGGAAGAGTCTGATTTTGCTGATCTGGATGTGCTGGTTTCCGGGCCCGTGGTGGCCGAACTGGAAAGAGTTTTTGAGGAGTACTGGATCAGCCCGCGCACCAAGCTCATGAGCAAGAATGCCGAGAGCAAGTACGGGCCTGAGCTTGAAGAGTTACGCCGGCAGTTGGCACGGCAATTACACGATGATGAAGAAATATTGCTGCCGCTATTGGCCGAGGCTCCCTATGTAAAGGCACGGCTTGATGGTCAGCATGTTTTTGCGGAGTGCCCGACGGCGGTGCTGGCGGACAGCCCAGAGCAGAAGGATGAAAATAATTCTGATCCAGAAAAGGCCAAGAACCCTGTGGGCGAAAGCCTCATGGCTTATCTGCAGGGAGCGAGGAGTGATGTGCTACTGATGTCTGCGTATTTTGTGCCGGGGAAAGCCGGCACGCAGGCCTTGGTGGATCTGCAAAGCCGTGGCGTGAATGTGGCTGTACTCACCAATTCGCTGGCCTCCACAGATGTTAGTGCCGTACATGCTGGTTATTCACGTTATCGTGAGCCTTTACTGGAGGCAGGAGCCAGTCTGTGGGAAATGAAGCCCGTGCAGCTGCCGCATAAAACCAAGCGTTTTTCTTTGAAAGGGTCTTCGCGTGCCAGCCTGCACACCAAGGCTTATGTTTTTGATGGACGTTATTTCTTTGTTGGCTCTTTCAATCTGGATCCGCGTTCGGCAGTCCTGAATACAGAAATGGGACTGGTATTTGATTGCCCTGAGGTGGCAAGCAAATTGCGCACAGGCGCGGTCTCTGCTCTTCCTGACGCGGCCTACCATGTTGGAATGAATGATGCTGGAGAGCTGCGTTGGGAAGACCGATCGGGGCATCCCCCCGTTATTTTCGATAAAGAGCCTGAAACAAGTTTCTGGCGGCGGGCCTCAGTCTGGTGGCTGCGTCTTCTGCCCATAGAAGGTGAGTTGTAATGCACATAAAAAAGCCGGCAATCATGCCGGCTTTTTTATGTCTCATATTTCATGAGTGGCTGGATATCTATTTGCTGCTGCCATCGCGAATTTCCACGAAAGCATCATTGCGCAGTTCGCGCATCCAGCTCGCCAACTCTTCATCATAGGCGCGGGAGTAAAGGGCCTGACGGGCCATGCCGGCACGGTATTGCTCGGTAACATCCTGATCGCGCACGCCTGTAACTTCCAGAATGTGCCAGCCGAAGGAAGACTGAAAGGCTTCCGACACGGTATTGAGTGCAATGCTCTGCATGCGCTTATCGAACTCCGGCACCATCTCGCCGGCCGCAACCCAGCCCAGCGAGCCGCCCTGACGAGCCGAGCCTGGGTCGTCTGAGTTGATGCGCGCGGCATCGGCGAATTTTACGGTGCCGGCCATAATCTTGCTGCGTATGTCTTCGAGCTTTTGTTTGGCATCTTCGCTGGAAAGAATTTCCGTGGATTTGACGAGGATGTGCTCCACCTGCCACTGCTTGACGTGCATGACGTCACCGCCGCGTTTGGCCAGCAGTTTGATGATGTGAAAGCCGCCCGGTGTGCGTATGGGGCCGGCCACTTCGCCAGTCTGCATTTTTTCGGCTTGTCCGGAAAATAGCGTGGGCAGCTGTGCCGCTTTGCGCCAGCCAAGATCCCCGCCTTTAAGTGCGGTTTCTGAACTGGAGTAAGTGGCGGCTACCTGCGAAAAATCCTTGCCGGCAGCAAGTTCAGCCAAGGCTTTTTTTGCTTTTTCTTCGCCGACAGCAATGTCCTGCGGCGAAGCTTCATCCGGCAGGGCAATCAGGATATGACCGAGACGGAATTCACTGGCCAGCTCAGCTTGGCCGCTGGGTGATTTGAGAAAGTTCTGTACATCCTGCTCGGTAATGCGAATGCGGTCCTGCAAGCGACGCTGGCGCAGTTTGTTGATCATTAGCTCCCGCTTCACCTGTTCGCGCACTTCCGCATAGCTGGCGCCGGGAGTGGCATCCAGTTTTTGCTGGAAATCGGGCAGGTTGAGGTTGCTTTGCTTGGCAATTTCCGTGAGTGCGGCATTGAGCTCGGTGTCGTCAATGCGGATGCCGGCGCGGGTGGCCATATTGGCCTGCAGGGTTTCCAGAATGAGTTGTTCTGTTACCTGCTTCTGCAGAATGTCTTCCGGCGGCAGAGGGCTTTTGCGTTGCGAGAACTGGAACTGCACATCCGTTATGCGCTTGTCGATTTCGCTCTGCATGATGGCCGCGTCGTCTACGACGACGGCGATCTTGTCCAGTGGCGTGACGGCTGCAAATGCCGTTGGAGCCAGCAGTAGGAGGAAGAGCAGGGAAAAAAGGGCGCGCATCAGTAGAGCTCCTTCTTGCTGGAGCTTTGGTGCTCCAGTATCTGGTTGTAGCCGAAAACATTATTGCTGAGCAGGCTTTTCACGCCGCTGGAAATGCCGGCAAGGCCTTTGAGTTCGACTTCGATGAAAAAGGCACGGCGCTGGCGCTGTGCGCCGGGGCTGATGTCGTCAGGGTCGGCGAGGAATTTGCGCTCATAAAGGCGCAGCTTCCAGCAGCAGGCTTCGTATTGCATGCCGAACAGCAGGTCCTGGCTTTCCTTATTGCGCAGATCGTACTGGGCCAAGCCGATCAGCTGCCAGTTGATGCCTACGGGTTGCAGGAGAGAGCCGCTGACCTGGCGCAATGCCTCTTGGCCTATGGTCGGGTCTTCGCGGCGGAAGTTGTAGCCGATATTGGCCAGGCGATCGCGGCTCTCAGGCAGATAATTAAGATTCACGCTGTATTGCGTGGAGTGTTCGAGTCTGGATGTCCACTGTGCGTCAGCGGCACCACTCCAGCCGCGGCCGATAGGGGCGGCCAGCTGGGCGGCAAGGCCGGAGCTGGCGTCGGTGGCGATGGGCGCGTTCGGGTCCAGTCTCACTTTGCGGTCACGCAGATAAGTGATCTGGCCGGCGGAGGCACGTATCACTTCTTCACCGGATGCGTGATTGATGATGCGCGAGGTCAGACCCAATGAGAGCTGGTTCGCGTCGTCGATACGGTCGCCGCCGGAAAAGCGGCTGTCGCGGAATAATTGCTGGTAGGAAAAAGTGCTATTGGCGGTATCGAAATTGGGCAGGGCGGTCTGATCTTGATACGGCGCATAGAGATAGAAGGCGCGGGGTTCGAGTGTTTGCACATATTCGCCCTGCTCGCGCTCGAACATCAGGCCGCCATCCAGACTGAAGCTGGGCACGGCCAGTTGCGTGCTTTCGTTGCCTAGCGTTACGCCGCTGCCATCCAGTTGATAGATCAGGCTGCGCACTTTCAGCGTGGGCACCAGATGGCTGCCGGGGGTTTCCATGACATAGCTGATCGACGGATCCAGGCGATAGCGTGCGCCGTTGACTTCGGGGCCGGAGCCGTCGTCGACATGACGTTCGAAATAGGTGAGCTCGGTGAGTACTGCGGGCTGCCAGCCACGTGCCACGGGATGGTTGCCGATCAGCAAAAGTTGTGGGAGGCGCGCATAGGGCTTGTCAGCGTCGAGAATGGCGGGGTCTATGGTCTGATAACCCTGCACGCGCGTGGTCAGGCTCCAGAAGTTTCCCGGCGTGTAGATGAGTTCGCCAGTGCGCTCCTGAAAGGCTGTGTTGGTGATGCTGAGATCCGTGCCGAGGTCGATGAAATAGGCATTGTCGGAAACGTAGTTGACGTTGGTGTTGAGCTTGAGGTCCGGCATCACATCGCCGGTCTGCTTCCAGGACAGGCTTTTGCGGTCGCGGTTGTCGTAGAGTTTGTCAGCCGGCAGATAACCGCCTTCTATCGAGCCTTCACCCAGCGCTGGCAGTAGATAGCGGAACTCGCCTTCGAACATGGTGCCGCGTCGCGTCATCACACGTGGCGTGATGGTGGCATCGTAATTGGGTGCAATATTCCAGTAGATGGGCAGGGCGAAATCAAAGCCGCCATCATTGGTATTGCCGAAGCGCGGAATCAGGATGCCGCTCTGGCGTCGGTCATCAATCGGGAAATTGAAATAAGGCACATACAGAACCGGTGTTTCTTTCACGCTGAGCACGGCATTGCGGACCGTGCCGCGTCCGGTGTTCTGATCCAGCTTGATGTCCTTGGCTTCGAAGCTCCAGGTGCGGTTGTCCGGCGGGCAGGTGGAAATCTCGCCACGGGCAATCCGGATGACGCCAGTTTCAGTTTTTTCAATCTGCTCGGCTCGGCCATGGGCGTTGATGGCGCTGGACACAAACTCTGTGCGCTGCACGCGCGCTTTCTGGGTATCGAACTCATATTCGGCCTGATCCCCAGTCATGACCAGGCCAGGTTCGGCAATCAGGATGTTGCCGCTGAAGCGGCCCTGACCTTGGTTCTGGCTGATCTCGGCTTGGTCGGCATCAATACGGCGGCCCGGCTGGCGTATGCTGACGCGCCCACGCAAGGTGGAAACCCCGTTGGCGTCGTAGTGCACATCATCGGCCTCGGCTTCCACATTGCTTTCTTCCGGCCGACCGATGCGGGCCTTGGGCGGGATGGGAGTAATCCAGGCGCCGGGGCAGGCGGGGTCCAGTCGGGGGCGTTCAGCTTCCGGCAGCTGTTCAATTTTGGCACGGCTGGCCCAACCCAATACGGGCTTGTCAGTGTCGGCAACCTCTGCGGCAACGAGGCAGGCTGGCGCAAAAAGAGCCAAGCAGAGCAGGGCGTGCGGATGACGGGGCATGGGCAATGAACAGAAAGTGGCCAAAAGCAGGCTGGTAGAGACGCGAAGTTGCCGGATAATAGGCAACTTGTTTTGGCCGGGCCACAGGATTTTGTAAGAGCCTGTTCGTGAGCTGGCCTATGACCCCAAGGGAGTTACTGATGAGTGGTGTGGATGAGCGTGCGACAGCGTTGCAGGCCTGGGCAAAAGACTGGTTAGGCCGTGAGCGGCCGGACCTCCGTCCGTCTGGCGATTTGCTGACAGTTTCCGGCGACGCCAGCTTTCGTCGCTATTTTCGCCTGCCGCTGGCCACCGGCACCCTCATTGCGGTAGATGCACCCGCCGAGAAGGAAAATTCCCGCCCTTTTGTGGCCATTGCGCGTGCCCTGCATGCCCATGGCGTACACGTGCCAGAGGTGGTCGCGGCCGATTTCGAGCTGGGCTTCATGTTGCTGCAAGACTTCGGCGACACCTTGCTGCGTCCAGCACTGACAGAGGCAACGGTAGATGCTCTCTACGCCCGCGCCATGCAGACGCTCATACATGTGCTGGCCTGCGATCAGGTACCCGGTTATGAACTGCCCTTGTATGACCGCAAACGCCTCACCGATGAAATGGGCTTGCTGCGTGACTGGTTTATTCCCCGCTATCTCGGCATGAGCCTGAATGAGGCGCAGCTCGCAGTGCTGGAAAATGCCTTTGCGTCTATCGCTGCTGCAGTGGCGCAGCAACCTCGGGTATTTGTGCATCGCGACTATCACTCGCGCAATCTCATGCTGCTAGCCAACGGCGAAATCGGTGTCATCGATTTTCAGGATGCTGTTACTGGCCCTATCACCTATGACTTGGTTTCTCTGCTGCGCGATGCCTATGTGGTCTGGCCGCAGGTGGAAGTGGAAAAATGGGTCAAGGAATTTGCCGCCATGTTACGGGAAGAGAAGCGACTGCCCGGTGTGGACGACGCCACTTTCCTGCGCTGGTTTGACTGGATGGGCGCACAACGTCATCTCAAGGTGGTAGGGATTTTTGCGCGCCTTTCCATACGTGACGGCAAGCACGGATATCTCAACGATATTCCACTGGTCTTCAACTATCTGCTGGCAGAAATTCAGCCCTATGCCGAGCTGCAGGCCCTGTTTGAATTACTGCGTGGTGTGATCTTGCCGGCTTATCTTGAGAAGCAACCGGCGGCGCGCGTAGTGCTTGGGCAGTGGGTGGCTTGAGATGGCTTTTATTTTTCCGGCGCTAATACATGATGCTTGCTGCGTAGAAGGGAGCGCCAAAAGGCGTGCAGACAAGGCGCGGGGCGTGCGAGCACCGGAGCTTACATGTCGCGTAAGTGAGGAGCGCAGCACGCCCCGCAACGCAGTATCCGCGTCTTTTGGAGTTCCCGACCGATGAGAGCGATGATTTTGGCGGCGGGCTTGGGTACTCGCATGCGACCGCTGACCGATCACACTCCCAAGCCCTTGCTGGAAGTCGGTGGCAAGCCGCTTATTGTCTGGCATATCGAAAATCTGGCGCGCGCTGGTTTTACCGAGATCGTTATCAATACGGCGTGGTTGGGTGAAAGGCTGGAAGCAGTCTTGGCTGATGGTCATCAGTTTGGTGTGCGTATTCACTGGTCACATGAAGGCGAGCCGCTGGAAACTGCCGGTGGTCTTGTCAAGGCGCTGCCACTGCTGGGTGATGATCCTTTTCTGGTGGTGAATGGTGATATCTGGCTGCGTTATGACTTCACCATGCTGCGCACGACATTTGCACATACACAGAAACTCGCGCATCTCGTGCTGGTGAGCAATCCCGAGCACAATCAGAAAGGTGATTTCAGTCTGGACGGGCGAATTTTTGCTGGAGTGGAGTGTTCGGTGCGCAATGAAGGTGAGCCGCGTTTTACCTTCTCCGGCCTTTCCGTGCTACACCCACAGCTCTTTTTTGGTCTGGAAAATGGCAAGCGTGCACTGGCGCCTTTGTTGAGGGCGGCCATTACCGGAGAGAAAGTGACGGGTGAGTATTTTGCAGGTCCCTGGGTGGATGTGGGTACGCCACAGCGTCTGGCCGAACTGGATGCGCAGATTCGCAGCGGCACTCTTTAAAGAATTTCTGACAGGATATGAAAACAATGACTGATTACCTGATTGCTCCTTCCATTCTCTCGGCTGATTTCGCGCGCTTGGGTGCGGACGTGGACAAGGTGCTGGCCGCCGGGGCCGACATCGTGCATTTCGATGTGATGGACAATCACTATGTGCCCAATCTCACCATCGGCCCCATGGTCTGCAAGGCCCTGCGCAAATACGGTGTGACGGCGCCGATTGATGTGCATCTCATGGTGAAGCCGGTGGATCGCATCATTGGTGACTTTATCGAGGCGGGTGCCACCTATATTACTTTTCACCCGGAAGCCTCCGATCATATCGACCGTTCGCTGGCGCTGATCAAGTCGGCCGGCTGCAAAGCGGGGCTGGTCTTTAATCCGGCCACGCCGCTGCATCATATTGATCACGTCATGGATAAGCTGGACATGGTGCTGCTCATGAGTGTGAATCCCGGTTTTGGTGGCCAATCCTTTATTCCGCACACCTTGGAAAAGCTGCGCGAAGCGCGCGCAAAAATTGAGGCCTCCGGTCTGCCGATTCGCCTGGAAATTGACGGTGGCGTGGGCGTGAAGAATATTCGCGAGATTGCTGAGGCAGGTGCGGATACTTTTGTGGCGGGCTCCGCGATTTTCAATGCGCCGGATTACGCGGAAGTCATTACGCAGATGCGTGCTGAACTGGCGCAGGTGAAACGCTGATGGCCCTGTTCGCCGCACTGGGAGTTACGCCCAAGCTCGTGATGTTCGACCTCGACGGCACACTGGTGGATTCGGTGGCCGATATCGCGCTTTCTCTTAATCGGGGCTTGGCGGATGTTGGTCTTCCCGCCGTCAGCGAGCAGCAGGTGCGTCTTTGGGTGGGGCGGGGGGCTTCCCGTCTTGTCTATTGCGTGCTGGAGCATCAACGTCAGGCCGCATCCCTGCACGATGAAGTCCTGGCCCGCTTCATGGCGCGCTATCAGGAGTCGGTCTGCGAGGTGAGCACGGTCTATCCGGGTGGCAGCGAGTTGCTGCTGGCCTGTAAAGCGGCTGGAATAAGCCTCGCCTGCGTCACCAACAAGCCCTATGCACCGGCCAAGGCGCTGCTGGAGGCGCTGAACCTGCTGGAGCCGTTTGATCTCTTATTGGGCGGTGATTCCCTTCCCCACAAGAAGCCGCATCCCCTGCCTTTGCAGCATTGTCTTCAGCACTTCGGTATCAAGGCCGCTGAGGCCCTGATGGTGGGCGATTCGCGCAATGACGTGGAGGCTGCGAAGGCGGCCGGGGTCAAAGTGGTAGCCCTGCCCTGGGGCTATAACCATGGCGAGCCCATAGAGATGACGCAGCCGGATTGGCTGGTTGATTCACTAATCGAGCTGCTTTAACCTGCAAGCTCTCTCTTTTCCTCTTATTTATGACGGGCTTCTCAACGTGATGCTACTGACTCAGGACAAGCGTTGGCGCGACTGGCGATGGTGATTGCACCACCCCAAGTCGTTTTCCATGCCCGTTTCTTGAGCTTCTGAGTAGCTATCATGTCTCCCGAGCAAATCGCTGTCCTGGCTTCCCAGGGCTATAACCGCGTGCCGGTGGCGCGCGTTGTCCTTGCTGATCTCGACACCCCCCTATCCGTCTATCTCAAGCTGGCCGACTCCGCCTTCAGCTATCTCTTCGAGTCCGTGCAGGGCGGTGAGCGCTGGGGCCGTTATTCCATGATCGGCCTGCCGGCGCGTACCGTGTTGACCGTGCGCGGCCATAGTGTGGTGCTCACGCGTGACGGCGTGGAAATCGAGCGCCATGAGGCGGTGGACCCCTTGGCTTTTGTCGAGGAGTTCCAGCGCCGCTTCCAGGTGGCCTCGCATCCTGATCTGCCCAAGTTCACCGGCGGCCTGGTCGGCTTCTTCGGCTATGACTGTGTGCGCTATGTGGAAAAGAAGCTCGCTGCCTGCGTGAAGCCCGATCCCATTGGAGCACCGGATATACAGCTTATGGTGTCCGAGGATGTGGTGGTCTTCGACAACCTCAAGGGCGAGCTTTTCCTCATCACACATATTGATCCGGCTGAGGCTGGTGCGCGTGAGCAGGCTGAGATGCGTCTGGATGCGCTGGTGCTGCGTCTGCGTGAATCGCTGGATACCTCGGCCATGCATGCCAGCGTGACGGCCCCGGTGCAGGAAAGCGATTTCAGTTCCAGCTTTGGGCAGGATGCATTCAAGCGTGGTGTGGATCACATCAAGGAATACGTCTTGTCCGGCGACATCATGCAGGTGGTGCCTTCGCAGCGCATGAGCGCTCCGTTCACGGCATCACCGATGTTGTTGTATCGCGCCCTGCGTCATCTCAATCCTTCGCCGTATATGTATTACATGCGTACCGACGAGCTCACCATTGTGGGCTCATCGCCGGAAATTCTGGCGCGTATGGAAGATGGTTTGGTCACCGTGCGTCCTATTGCTGGTACACGCAAGCGGGGTGTTACGCCCGAGGCGGATGCGGCGCTGGAAGTCGAGCTCTTGGCGGACCCTAAGGAAATTGCCGAGCACCTCATGCTGATTGATCTGGGACGCAATGATGTGGGTCGTGTTGCCAAAATCGGTCAGGTGCGTGTAACGGAAAAAATGGCGGTAGAGCGGTATTCGCATGTAATGCACATCGTCTCCAATGTGGAAGCCAACCTGAAGCCTGAGGTCTCGGCTATGGATGTGCTGCGTGCCACGCTGCCGGCCGGCACGCTCTCCGGTGCGCCCAAGGTGCGTGCCATGCAGATCATTGATGAGCTGGAGCCGGTGAAGCGCGGCATTTATGGCGGCGCCGTCGGTTATCTTGGCTGGAACGGCAATATGGATACGGCCATCGCTATACGCACGGCGGTGATCAAGGATGGCGTGATGCATGTGCAGGCGGGTGCCGGCATCGTCGCCGACTCGGTGCCTGAATCGGAATGGCAGGAAACCCTGAGCAAATCGCGCGCTCTTATGCGCGCTGCCGAGGTTGCTACTGCCATCAAATCCGGGGAGTCACTGACATGATCCTGATGATCGATAACTACGACAGCTTTACCTACAACATCGTGCAATACCTGGGCGAACTCGGGCAGGACGTGAAGGTAGTGCGCAATGATGAAATCACTATTGCCGATATCGAAAAGCTCGCGCCTGAAAAGATCGTGATCTCACCCGGCCCTTGCTCGCCCAACGAAGCCGGCATTTCCATGGCGGCTATCGAATATTTCGCCGGCAAAATTCCGGTGCTGGGTGTGTGTCTGGGGCATCAGTCCATAGGTCAGGTATTTGGCGGCAAGGTAGTGCGCGCGCGCCAGGTCATGCATGGCAAGACCTCGCCGATTCATCACAAGAGCGTCGGTGTATTTTCGGAGTTGAATAACCCGCTGACAGCGACGCGCTACCACTCCCTCATTATCGAGAAAGAGTCGCTGCCAGATTGTCTGGAGATTACGGCTTGGACACAGCTGCCGGATGGCTCCGTGGACGAGATCATGGGCGTGCGCCACAAAACCTTGCAGGTGGAAGGCGTGCAGTTTCACCCCGAGTCCATACTCACCGAGCAGGGCCATGAGTTACTGAAGAATTTTCTGGAGGGAAAATAATGAGCCAGGAAAAAAGTATGGATATCAAGGCCGCGTTGGCGCGCATCGTCGATCGTATCGATCTTTCCCTGGCTGAAATGCAGGATGTGATGCGCAGCATCATGACCGGAGCGGCTACCGATGCGCAGATTGCTGCCTTTGTAATGGGCTTGCGCATGAAAGGTGAGTCGCTGGATGAGATTGAAGGTGCCGTGCGCATCATGCGCGAACTCATGACACCGGTTGCGCTGGGCGATTTGCCGCATGTGGTGGATATCGTCGGTACCGGCGGTGATGGCGCCAATATGTTCAATGTCTCCACCGCTTCGGCCATGGTGATTGCTGCCGCCGGTGCGCATGTGGCTAAACATGGTGGTCGTGCCGTGTCTTCCAGTAGTGGCAGCGCCGATCTGCTTACCGAGGCCGGTCTCAATCTCTCATTAACGCCAGAACAGACCTCACGCTGCATTCGCGAAGTAGGTGTGGGCTTCATGTTCGCCGTGAATCATCACGCGGCCATGAAACATGCCATCACGGCACGTAAGGATGTGGGTCTGCGCACCCTCTTCAATATTTTGGGGCCGCTGACCAATCCGGCTGGTGTGAAGCGTCATGTGATTGGCGTATTCAATGGCCAGCTCTGTCGGCCGCTGGCGGAAGTGTTGCAGCGTTTGGGTAGCGAGCACGCGCTGATTGTGCATGCCAAAGATGGGTTGGATGAATTCAGTCTGGCCACCAGTACACAAGTGGCAGAACTGAAGAATGGCCAAATCACCGAATACACACTGACGCCGGAAGATGTGGGTCTGAAAAGCCAGAGTTTGATTGGGCTCACGGTTAATAGTTCAGCCGAGTCGCTGGCGCTTATCCGTGATGCCTTGGGCAAGCGTCAGGGTGAATATGCAGACAAGGCTGCAGAAGTGATTGCGCTCAATGCCGGTGCCGGCATTTATGTGGCGGGCCTGGCTCGTGATATCAAGCAGGGTGTGGCGTTGGCGCATGATCTGATCAGCACCGGTCAGGCGCTGGAGAAATTCGACAACTTGCGTGATTTCACGCGCGCCTTGGGCGAGGTGAAGTAATGGCGGCTCCCACTATTTTGCAGAAGATCCTGGATCGTAAGGTCGAGGAAGTGGCGGCGGCGCGGAAATATAAAGGCCTGCGTGATCAGGAGGAGGCGGCGCGTCATGCCGATCCAGTACGTGGCTTCCAACAAGCGATAGAAAAGAAGGTTGCAGCAGGTCGGGCGGCGGTCATTGCTGAGATCAAGAAGGCTTCTCCGAGTCAGGGAGTGATACGTCCCGATTTTCGTCCGGCAGATATTGCCCGCTCCTATGAAAAAGCAGGAGCTGCCTGCCTTTCCGTGCTGACCGATGCGGATTTCTTTCAGGGCAGTAATGAATATCTGCAACAGGCTCGCGCTGCCTGTGGACTGCCCGTGATACGCAAGGACTTCCTCATTGATCCGTATCAGGTGGTAGAAGCGCGAGCCATTGGTGCCGATTGCATCTTGCTCATTGTTTCGGCGCTGTCTGATGCCCAGCTCAACGAGCTCAATGCCTGCGCGCGTGAGTTTGGTCTGGATGTGCTGGTGGAGGTTCATGATGGTGATGAGCTGGAGCGGGCGCTGCCACTGTCTGGGGCTTTGTTGGGCATCAATAATCGTAATCTCAAGACCTTCGAGGTCAGTCTGCGCAATACACTGGATCTGCTACCACGTATTCCGGCGGGGCGCCGCGTGGTGACCGAGAGCGGTATTCACAAGCCGGCCGATGTTGCCCTGATGCGTGATCACGAGGTGCATGCCTTTCTGGTTGGTGAGGCCTTTATGCGCGCGCCTGAGCCCGGCGAGAAACTGGCTGAGCTGTTCTTTCCTTCATAATTGCGCTTGAGCAAGGAGGCGGCATTGAATGTGCTGATGAGATTTGGCGGTCGCCTTCTTCTGTTCGTTACCTCCCTGATTGCGCTTTATGGTCTGGCTGCTCTTCTGGGCGGTGTGGTGCCGGTAAATCGTGATTATCGTCCGGTGTTGCAGGGCATTCCGGTGTATCTGCAGAGCAATGGCGCCCATATAGACATTGTGTTTCCGGTCAGCGACAGCTGCGACTGCTCACGTCAGCGTGCGCCACGATTCGCTGTGCTGGAGCAGGCATTTGACGCGACTGTGCCGGCCTCACAATGGCAGTGGGTGGCGGCGGGTTGGGGCAATGAAGACTTCATGTTGCATGTGCCCACCTGGAGTGAGCTGACGCCCGGGGTGGCCTTGCGTGCCGCCAGTGGTGTGGGTGGCAGTGTTCTGCGTTTGAGCACTCATTACGAGCCTGGTATGGGTGAGGATGTCGCCCGCCTCACGCTGACGCCGGAGCAATATCGCCATCTGCTCTCGCATATTCGAGCCAGTATGGGCGAAAGCCCCGTGGCGGTGATGGCCTCCATTACGGGTGAAGATGACCGCTTTTATCGGGCGCAAGACAGATACAGTCTTTTCAATACCTGCAATGAGTGGGTGCGGCAGGCGGTGGCTGCGGCCGGCATACGCACGGTGTGGTGGACTCCGTTTGACGGGGCTTTGTTAGCGCATTTCGGTCGCTGAAGCTGAGCCATAAAAAATGGCCTGTGTCAAGCGTTTTTAATGAATGCAGGCCGCATCAGAAGGCTATACAGGGCAACGGGTTAGGCCGGATTGA
>JBOICI010000011.1:0-28462 GCA_050739955.1 Moraxellaceae bacterium | reverse complement strand
CTAACAAGCGACTGTGATCGTCAAGCTGGTTTTTGAGCGTATTTTTCATTCCAGCTTTGACCATCACGCAGCATTGCATTCAGCAGGCCCATCATCTTCCGCATGCAGGCCACCAGCGCTACTTTCTTGTGCTTTCCTGCCGCAACCAACCGCTGATAAAACGCCCTGATCACCGGATTGTGCTGCACGGCCGACAACGTGGCCATGAACAGCACCGTGCGCACGCCCGCACGGCCGCCGCGAATGCGCCGCTTCCCTCGTAGGCTGCCGCTGTCGCGATTAAAGGGCGCCACACCTGTCAGCGCGGCAATCTGCTTTTGATTCAACTCGCCTAACTCGGGCATGTCGCCCAGCAAGGTATACGCGAGTGTGTTGCCGACTCCCGGCACGCTCAGTAGCAGCTCTTTGCGCTCCCGCCATTCTTCGACCTCCTGAATGGCGGCTTCCAGCGCCTGCTCAACCGTATCGACCTCTTTCTCAAGACTCTTGATGAGGCGTTTGCACGAAGCCGATACCTTGCCATCGAACTGCTGGGCACGATTCATCTCCATGGTACGCATCTCCATCAACTGACGGCGGCGCGACAAAAGATCCTTGATTTGCAGCGTTTTGGCACTCGCCAGGGCTCGCACCTCCGGCTTCAGCACCGCCGCATATTGGGCAATCAGCCCTGCATCCAGCTTGTCGGTCTTGGCCAGCAGGCCGATGGCGCCTGCGTAACGCCGTACCGTCAAAGGATTGGCCACAATCACGGGCAAGCCCGCCGCCATCGCCGCCAGTACAAAGGCGCGCTCATAACGCCCGGTGGCTTCGATCACGACACGGACGATGGCCTCTTTCTGCAATCGCTTTACCAAGGACTTAATGCCGGCGACCGTATTTTCCACCACGACATGCTCACCGCTTTCATGCCACACCACATCCAGTTGCGCTTTGCCGGCATCAATGCCGACATTAAAACCCTGCTCACTCATGGCGGAAATTGTCATACGAACTCCCACTTGCTAGATTCGGGCTCGAGGCCCATTCGACTGTTCGAGTGCTTATCGGGTTGGAGAGCCGCCACATGCTTGTTAACGGTCTCGGCTTGCCGGAACCTTCATTCAATCGGGCTGGCTCCCCAGTGATCTGTTTGCGCAGACCACGGGCCTCACTCTATATCTCAGTCAGGCAAAGGAAGTGTCATACAATTCGTTCAAGGGGCGACGCCGCACAGCGGCGCCCTTAACTCCAACGTTAGCGCTCATTAGGAATGCCATGCTCTATCGAACTCTGTGTTGCCTCATCGTCACCTGCCTCTTCGTCACCCCGGCCTCCGCCGGCGAAACACAGCAAACCTCAACGTTGACGAAAGTCGGGAGCGGAACCCCGAAACTCACGGAAGAATGGTGGCAGTGGGCAATGTCTGCGTCGCGGTCCGATAGTCCTGTGGCCGATCTAACAGGAGCAAGTTGTCATGTCGGGCAACGTGGCGAGACATGGTTCTTAGCAGGAGGTTTTGGTTCGTCAAAGATTCGCAGAACCTGCGTTGTCCCAAAAGGAAAGTCGCTCTTCTTCCCAATAATCAACATGGTCTATTGGCCCACTCGATATGCAACGACGTTTACTTGTGAACAAGCCAAAACCTTAGCAGCCCTAAACAACGACACCGCGATCGATTTGTTTGCCGAGATCAACGGGGAAGCAATTGGCAGCCTGAAGCAGTATCGCCTCGCATCGACAAAGTGCTTTGACGTGTTCGCTCGAGTACCTGCTTCACTGGGCCCCTACAAGGCCTTTCCTTCCGCTACGGATGGCTATTGGTTGTATATAAAGCCACTCCCACAAGGACGCCATGTCCTGAAGTTCGGCGGCAAATACAACCGCAACTCCGGCGACTACGGGCGCATGCTCCAGGACATCGAATACGTTCTGCAAGTCAAATGAGCGCTAACCCTTCCATCGAGAGGACTCGCCCCGGCAAGCCGGGTCGAGTCCTCTCATGTCAAACGCTAGGGTATTACGGTTTACTTTATGAGTCAGACAGAAGAGAAGAAAAAGACAGCCTTGATAGCGCTTATTGCTCTTGGCGTCATTGCCAGTTGTATTGAGGGATATCTTGGACTCAAAGGCGCACCAACCAGCGGGAAGGTCATGACTATTTGGGCTCTCAGCTTTGCATTCCTCACAGCCTACTGGGTCACCTTAGATGCAAATCTCCGTCAAATACACGGACCTTATACAAGAGGCTTCATCATGTACTTCTTCTGGCCAGTGATGATTCCTTCATATCTAATCAAGACTCATGGGCCCAAGGGGCTACTTTTAACAGCAGCATTCTTTGTGGCCTTTGTTTTTCCTGAAACATTTTGGTTAGTGGCTGATTCCCTGCAATAAAACTCTAACAAATCAATCAATGCCGATGCCGTAGCGGCGCGGCCTTATTTCCAACATTAGCAGCCCCCCCTCTGGAGATCATTATGAATCCTGACTTCCTATGCCGCTTTCTGCTCTGGTCACTGGCCGTCAACTACGGGATTCTCCTTTTGTGGCTGCTCGCATTTGTTTTCGCTCGCAACATGATGCGTGAGCTTCATGGCCGCTGGTTCAAACTTTCGGATAGTGCGTTTGATACCGTTCACTATAGCGGCATGGCCGCATACAAAATTGCAATCTTCTTTTTCAATCTTGCTCCGCTGCTAGCTCTATGGCTTGCTCGCGGCGCCAGCTAACAAGTCAATCACAGCCGACGCCTTCGCAGCCGCCTTAACTCCAAGGGTTTGGCGCCTATTCTTGGTCGCATCGGAGCAAGGATCATGAGAGTCTGGATTATTGCATCACTAGCCGGAACGCTGTTGGCGCTGTCCGCGCCGGCGTTAGCCGCACCACCATCCGAGCAGTGTCCTCAGCCACGATTTACTGGCAGGGCGCCAGACCCGGACTATGGCTATAGCAATCCGCTGAGCGCGAGCAAAGAAAATCTTTCAGCTGCAAAAAAGATGTACTTGGGCAAGGACGGCCATTTTGGCTGCGAGAATTGCCATGGCAAGAAGGGTGAGGGTAATGGGCCGTTGGCAAGTCAATACGATCCGCGCCCCCGCAACTTCGCGTGTCCACAAACAGTAAGAGCCATACCTGACGGCCAACTGTTCTGGATTATCAGAAATGGATCTCCTGACACAGGCATGCCGCCACACCCTGAGTATTCGGAAGTTGAGATGTGGAGGCTGGTGTTGTACATCCGCCTGCTTGCAGATCAGAAATGAGTGCGGCTATGCGAGCGGCAATAAGCGCAGACTCTGGCCGCTATTGCCGTGCGAGATTGGAGACGATGCGCATCGCGGCCTAATATGCACGCAATAAACGGCCATCACACCACGACATCGAGTGAAACCCTGACATGAGCAACTTCATGCGCTGGCTGCCCGGACTGCAAATTCTTCTGCGCTACGAGCCTGCCTGGTTGCCACGCGATCTCATGGCTGGCCTTGTACTCATCACCATGCTGGTGCCGGTCGGCATAGCCTACGCCGTTGCATCGGGAGTGCCCGGCATCTACGGTCTTTACGCGACCATTATTCCCTTGCTCGCCTATGCCGTGTTCGGCCCCAGCCGCATTCTCGTGCTCGGGCCTGACTCCTCTCTGGCGCCCGTCATTCTCGCAGTGGTTCTGCCCCTGTCCGTCGGCGATCCGCAACGCGCTGTGATGATTGCCAGCCTGATGGCCGTGGTCTCGGGCCTGGTGTGCATATTGATAGGCGCCCTGCGCTTGGGCTTTATCACCGAACTGCTGTCCAAGCCCATACGCTATGGCTATATGAACGGCATTGCCTTCACTGTTTTGATCAGCCAATTACCCAAGCTTTTTGGTTTTTCGATAGACAGTAGCGGGCCCCTACGTGATTTGCGGCAGATCATTGAGGCCCTGCTGGGCGGCGCCCTCAACGTGACCGCGTTTGCCGTCGGTGCCGGCACTCTCGTCATGATTTTATTGCTCAAGCCGTTCAAGCGGATTCCGGGCCTGCTGATTGCAGTGGCGAGTGCGACGCTAATTGTTGGCCTGTTCAATCTTGATCAGAGCGCCGGCGTGAAAGTACTGGGTGCGCTGCCACAGGGACTGCCGTCTTTTGTATTTCCTTGGGTCAGTCTTGATGATCTCGGCAAAATCATCATCGGTGGTTGCGCCGTTGCCATGGTGTCCTTTGCCGATACCAGCGTGCTCTCACGCACCTATGCCGCCAAAACGCGTAGCCGTGTCGATCCCAATCAGGAAATGATCGGCCTGGGCGCGGCCAATCTGGCTGCTGGATTGCTGCAGGGATTTCCAGTCAGTAGCAGCTCATCGCGCACTCCGGTGGCTGAAGCAGCCGGCGCAAAAACACAGCTCACCGGCGTTGTCGGCGCTGCCGGAGTAGCTGCACTGCTGATTTTCGCACCCCATCTTTTACAGAGTCTGCCCAATAGCGCGCTGGCCGCAGTGGTGATTGCTGCCGCCATAGGTTTGTTTGAGTTTGCCGATCTCGGCCGCATTTTTCGCATGCAGCAATGGGAATTCTGGCTGTCCATTACCTGCTTTGCGGGTGTGGCAACACTGGGCGTAATTCCCGGCATAGGCCTTGCCATCGGGCTCGCCATTATTGAATTCCTGTGGGATGGCTGGCGGCCGCATTACGCCGTGCTCGGTCGCGTTCCCGGCTTACGCGGCTATCACGACATCAAACGCTACCCCGAAGCGCGACTGATTCCCGGCATGCTGCTGTTCCGCTGGGATGCCCCACTGTTCTTTGCCAATGCCGAGCAATTCAACCAGTGCGTGAACGCTGCACTGGCGCAGGCACCTGCTCCGGTGAAACGCATCGTCATCACGGCTGAGCCCGTGACCAGCATCGACATCACTTCGGCCGACATGCTGGCCGAGCTCGAAGAGCACTTGCGGCAAGAAGGCATAGAGCTGCAGTTTGCGGAAATGAAAGATCCGGTCAAAGACAAACTGAAACGCTTCGGCTTGATTGAGCGCTTCGGCACTTTCCACCCCACCATAGGCGCAGCAGTCGATGCCTACCTCGCCGAATTCGCCGTGGACTGGAAGCCCTGAACACTGCACACCGAGTAAAGAAGACTGCCATGCAGCAAGCCATCACCGGCTTTCATCAGGACGAAGAGCAGCACTGGGTTGCCGAGCTGGCCTGCGGCCATAAGCAGCATGTACGCCACAATCCGCCTTGGACCAATCGCCCCTGGGTGATGACCGAGGCCGGCCGGCAGTCGCGCCTGGACGCCCGCCTGGACTGCCGCAAATGTGATGAAGGCGCCCCGCCCGACCGCCGCCACTAATGCCCGCACTCGCATCACTTTGGCCTGTGAAGACTAAAAAACCGGCGTTGCGGTCAAGGACGCCCCGGCGCAGCGGGCGTAGATTCCGCGGCTTGAGCTCCACACCCTTAAGTCCACAGGCCGGATTATTCTGATGAGCAGTTACCAGAAACTCGTGCACGCCACCTCGCCACAGCCTCGCAGCCGCCCCACGCTTGGTCAGCGTGCGCGTCATGTGCTGGGCAATGCCCGTGATCGTCTGCTGCATGCCAAGGAAATCTCGCAGGCCGGCCTTACGCCTTATGACGTTATCCACGACAACGGTCTGGTCGCGCTGCGCCATTATCGACCGCTGCATGAAGACGTAATCGTGGTGGACGGCGCAACGCTGCGCGTAAATCGGAAACGTCATCGCCTGCCGCTGGTGATCGTGCCGCCGCTGGCGGTGAATATGCTGATCTATGATCTTTTCCCAGAACGCAGTCTGGTGAAGTATCTGCTGGCACGCGGCTTTGATGTGTACCTGATCGACTGGGGCATTCCCGGCTTCAGGCAAACGCATTACAACCTGCACACCTATGCCGCCGAATTGCTGCCGGAATATCTGGAAAAAGTGCGCGCGCACAGCGGCGAGAAAGAACTTTCCCTGCATGGCTGGAGCATGGGCGGCATCATTTCCCTCTGCTATGGCGGCCTGGGTCATGACCAAAACATCCGCAATCAGGTGGTGCTGGGCTCGCCTATCAACTCCCACGCTTCCGGTCAGCTCGGCAAGGTTTACCAGTTCATCAGCGCCCGTGCGGAATGGGTGCGCGATAACACCGGCTTTCGCATACACAATGTCAGCCCGCGCCTGCTGCATACCCCGGGCTGGGTCAACACCGTCGGCTTCAAACTCACTAATCCGGTAGGCAGCGTAATGGGCTACTGGGATCTGCTGAAGAAATTGGGCGACCGCGAGTTTGTGGTGGATCACGCCACCAATGCTTCCTTTCTCGATCATATGGTGGCCTACACCGGCGGCATCATTCAGGACATGATGGTGCGCATCTGGATAGACAACGAGATGGCCGATGGCCGCATGCCCATCGGCAAGGAAGAGGCGCGACTGGAGCGCATCACCTCCAATCTGCTCGCCTTTGCCGGCCAAGGCGACACCATGGTGACGCAGGATGCCGTGGTCACCCTTATGGATCTGGTGCGCTCACCCGACCGCAGTTTTCACGTTGTTCCCGGTGGCCATATGGGCATTCTCTCCGGCAGCAAAGCCTCCGGCACTGTATGGAAGATGACAGCGGACTGGCTGGCAGAGCGCTCAGATTAAGTAAGCGCTTCACGCCCGGACAAGCATGCGGCAGGATAGACACAATCTTTTACCGGCCTGCGCCATGACCCCCAGCCTGCTCACCGATGACATTGCCCGCTTCATGCAAAGCGGCATTTCCATCAGCGTTGCTTCGCGCGATGTGCGGCGCGTGCCTTCGCTGGCGCGTGCGGCCGGCTGCCATGTTTCCGCCGATCATCAGCAGGTCACGCTTTTGCTGCTGCCCACGCAAGCACGCCAGTTGCTCGCGGATATTGCGGCCAGCGGCGTGATTGCCGTGGTGTATTCCTCACCCAACACCAACCGCACCCTGCAAGTGAAAGGCCGGCTCCTTTCCTTGCAAGAGGCCACTCCCTCTGATGCGGGACTGGCACAACAGCATCGCGAAGCATTTGCCAAAATCCTCATCCCGCTGGGCTATGCGCATGATCTGGCCTTTGCTGTGCACTGCCAGAATACGACGGGCATGATGGCCGTAGTTTTTTCGCCCACCGACATTTTCGAACAAACTCCGGGCCCCAAAGCCGGCACGAGGCTGGGCACATGAGCAGCGTCAGCCTTGAAGACATACGCCCCTGTCTGGAAGGGGAAATCCCTGCTGCTGTGGCCAGCTGCAGCGCCGATGGCACACCCAATGTCACCTATGTCTCGCAAGTGCATTTTGTGGATGAGATGCATGTCGCGCTGTCATTCCAGTTCTTCAACAAGACGCGTGAAAACATCCTCGCCAATCCGCAAGTCACCGTCATTGTGCTGCATCCGGAAACCAGTGCCCGCTTCCGCCTTGCCCTGCTCTACCGGCGCACAGAAACGGAAGGCGCTGTGTTTGAAAGCATGAAAGCCAAACTGGCCGGCATCGCCTCGCAAACCGGCATGAGCGGAATTTTTCATTTACGCGGCGCCGATATTTATCAGGTACTGGATATAGAACATGTGCCGGGCGATGAAGCGCCGCCGCCCACGGGCGCGCTGAACCGGCTGGCCGCGCAGCGCCGGCTGAGCGCAGAAATATCCGCAGCCAGCGAACTCGCCGGCCTGCTGGAAAAAACCCTGGCAGGACTGGAGACTTTCTTCCGCATCCGCCACGCCATGATTCTTTTTTTGGATGCCGGCGGCCGCAAGCTCTATACGGTGGCCAGCCGCGGCTATGCCGAGTCCGGCATAGGCTCCGAATTTCCGGTGGGGCGCGGCATCATCGGCATGGCCGCTGAAGTGCGGACACCCATACGCATCACGCATATGTCGGCGGAATATATTTACAGCCGTGCCATACGCGAGCACGCCGCCGAAGCCGGCATGAGCAATCTGTTTGAAACGGAAATTCCTTTTCCCGGACTGGCAGAGCCACACAGCCAGCTGGCGGTGCCGCTGCTGGCCGGTGGCCGCTTGTTAGGCGTACTGCATGTGGAAAGCCCGGAGTCACGCCGCTTCAGCCACGAGGATGAAGATGCGCTGGTCGCCGTGGCCTCATTGCTGGCGGCCAATACCATGGCCATGCAACAGGCCGCCGAGTGCTCCGATGAAACCGGCACGCCGGAGACGGCTCCCGTACCCGCCGGCACGGCGCTGACCGTGCGCTACTACCCGGCCAATGACAGTATTTTTCTGGGTGATGACTATCTGATCAAGGGCGTGGCCGGCGCAATTTTCTGGCGGCTCTTGCAATTGCATCACAGCGAAGGCCGCAGCGAATTCAGTAATCGCGAGCTGCGTCTTGATCCGGCGCTCAAGCTACCCGACATAGACGACAATCTTGAAGCCCGCCTTATCCTGCTGCAGCGCCGCCTGAACGAGCGCGGCAATATCATGGCGCTGGAAAAGACCGGGCGCGGGCGTTTCCGCCTACTCCTTTCGCGCCCGGTTCTGCTCCAGGAAATGCCGCAGCGCTAATCGCGCATTGATTAAGCGCGCTTGCCCAGCACATTCACCGCAAACAGCAGCGCCGAGACCAGTATCGCAAGGGATGTGATGGCGACAACAGGCTCTACACCGGCATTGCCCTTCAGCAGAAAAGCCAGCGCCAGCATCATGGGCGGCAGCGCCACGTTATGCAGCCAGAACTGCACTGTAGCCACACGGCTCTCTCCCGCCCGGGGAAAGAAGTGATAAATCACACCGATCAAGGCCAGCGATACCCAGCCTAAAAGATTCAGGTGCACATGCACCGACATCAGACTGTGATCATGGCTGGCGCCCATGAAAACACCCAAACCCACCGCCATCACAAAATAAACAATGGCGACAAAAATCCAGCGGCTAGCATTAGCTTGCATGAGACAACTCCTTATCTTTTTTGAATAGTTTATTGGCAACGCATCAAATGATGCCGACGAAATCGATAGGGCGGCGCGTAATGCAAAGCCCGGCTTCCAGTTTACGTACATCATTACTGCGCAGATGCGGCCGCAAGGCAGTAATAACCGTTTCTACGGTGCCGGCCGGCGCTACTTCCCGCATTTTCCCCATAAAGCGCAAACGTTCCTGCGCACTCATGGCCGGCACCATCCAGCGCAGGGTTTTACTGGCCTCCTCCTGAGTCTGCGAGGCCACAATGGCGCCTTCTATGGCCATGATTTCTGCATCGGAATGGGTCTCCCACAGCGCACGATTATTCTCACTTTCTTCCTGCGCCATATGTGCCAGATTTTCCGCTATGAAACTCGCGAGATGGCGATAGAGATCCTGTATCACCGCCTCACGGCGCAATGCCGGCACATGACGGATGGTGAAGGCCAGCGCAGCCAGACTGGCGATATCACGATCATGGTGCTCGTGATCGGCCACGATGCCAGCCGTCACGCCGGGGCGGCGCGCCTCCAGCGCCGGATGCACATAGCTGTTTTCCTTGGCCAGATGTCGGCGGCAAAAATCCAGCAACTCTTCCATCTCGGCCATCACCGCCGCCACCTCCTCATTGTCTTCGCCATCAAGGCGGCCGACAGCCACCAGCATATGCGCGAAGAAAGCGCGCATGCCTTTGTGGATGGGAGCGTAAATATCGAAACGTTGCGCCTGCATGGCATCCTCCTGAAAGCCGTCCCTGAAGTGTTCGGCAATGCAGGCATGCTAGGGAGAAGCCTCAAGGGGCGTTGCGAAATTGGCCTTAAGGAAATCCTAAATCTTTCCTAAACCGGCCGGGTGTAGCATGTTCGGCAGCCTGCAATGGCGTTTGAAAAGGAGCCTGCCATGAACCTTGTCGATCTCTGGCCCTTGGCGTCCGGCGGCGCCGCTATCGGCGCGGCCGTGGCCATGCTGCTGCTTTTCACGGGTGAGATTGCCGGCATCAGCGGCATACACGCCGGCCTCTTGCGCGGTGATTCTGGCCGTAGTTACTGGCGCGCCGCTTTTCTCGCCGGCCTTGTTCTGCCCGGTCTTTATCTCGCCTTAAAAGACGCCACGCCCGCCACCGCGGCCTGGCCGCTCTTGGCCCTCGCTGGCCTGCTCGTGGGCTTCGGTACGCGCATCGGCGGCGGCTGCACCAGTGGCCATGGCGTGTGCGGTATCGCCAATCTGTCGCCACGCTCTTTCACCGCCACGCTGTTGTTCATGGGCACGGCCATGCTCACCGTTTTTGTCATGAGGCATGTGCTGTGAAAAAAATGGATCGCATCACCATCATCGCTTTTGCCGCCGGCCTCTTGTTCGGCTGTGGCCTCGTGCTCTCGGGCATGACCACGCCCGCCAACATCACCGCCTTTCTGGATATTGCTGGCGACTGGGACCCTGCCCTTGCCGTGGTTATGGCCAGCGCCATTGCAGTAGCGGCGCCGGCTTTCTTCATCATGCGTCGTCGCCAGCGCACGCTGCTGGGTGAGGCCGCCACTATCAGCAAGCGGCGTCCGCTGGATCGCCGCCTGCTTATTGGTAGCGCCATTTTCGGTGTGGGCTGGGGCCTCTCCGGCATCTGCCCCGGGCCGGGCCTGGTGATTGCCGTCAGCGGCAGTGCGGGCGCACTGGTTTTCGTGCTCGCCATGAGCACAGGCATGTGGATGGCCGCCAAAGTTTCCCCCCGCGAGTAAGCTTGGCCGCTGCACAAATCTGTACATTTTCCTCAAACAAAACGCGGCGTATGCTGCGCGCCAGATTTTTCCTGCCCCAGATGTTTCATGAGTAATGCTTCATGACTGCTGACACCGCCCCCAGCGGCTTTTTCATCAATCGCGATTTTTCCTTTTACTGGTGCATACGCGTTGCCGCCATGATGGCCTTCCAGATGCTGGCGGTGGCGGTGGGCTGGCAGGTTTACGACATGACCGGCAGCGCCATGGCACTGGGCTATGTGGGCTTGGCCGGTTTTATTCCGGCCGTGCTGCTGGTGTTGGTGACGGGCCAGGTGGCCGATCGCTTTGATCGCCGCCGCGTGGTGCAGGCCGGGCATTTGCTGGAAGGCATCGTGGCCGCCGTGCTGGCCGTGGGCAGCTGGCAGGGCTGGCTCAGCGTGGAAGGCATTTTCATCGCCGTGTTTTTGCTGGGCGTGGGCAAATCCTTTTCCTCGCCTTCACTCTCTGCGCTGCTTCCTTCGCTGGTGACGACGAACGAATTGCCGCGCGCCATCAGTGCCTCCAGCGCCGCCATGCAGACTGCCATCATCATCGGCCCCGCTCTCGGCGGTTTTATCTATGTGGCCGGGCCGGCGGTGCTTTACGGCACCGGCACCGCGCTCTTCCTGCTCTGCATCATTTTGCTCGGCCTGATACGAAGGCCGGCTGCGCCGGAAAAGCCCGCCATCAGCAATCCGGAAGACAAATCCGTATTTGCCGGCTTCCGCTATATCCGCAGCCAGCCTGTAGTACTCGGCGCCATCTCGCTGGATCTGTTTGCCGTGCTGCTGGGCGGAGCCACCGCCATGCTGCCCATCATCGCCAAAGACTTGCTGCAAGCCGGCCCGACCGCACTGGGCTTTTTGCGCTCCGCCCCCGCCGCCGGCGCCCTGCTGGTCTCGTTCTGGCTGGCCCGCAATCCCATCGAACGCCGTGCCGGTCATGTGATGTTTGCTGGCGTGGCCGTATTCGGGCTCGCCACCATCGTGCTGGGGCTATCCACTTCGTTCTGGCTGTCCATGACCAGCCTCGTCATTCTGGGTGGGGCCGATATGTTGTCCGTAGTCATACGCTCCTCGCTGATCCAGTTGGAAACGCCAGATGCCATGCGCGGACGCGTGAGTGCCGTGAACTTCGTCTTCATCGGCGCCTCCAACCAGCTTGGCGAATTCCGCTCCGGCGCCACGGCCGCCCTGATGGGCCTCGTGCCCTCCATCATCCTGGGCGGCGTTGGCACACTGGCCGTAGTGGGCCTGTGGATGTGGTGGTTTCCGCAGCTGGCCAAACGCGACCGCTTGGTGGAAAAAGCTGGCGACTAAACAGCCCTTCGACAGGCTCAGGGCGAACGGGTATGCAGGCTCAGGACGAGCGTTTGTGAGGCCTCAAGCCTGCAACCAAACCTCCGTTCGTGCTGAGCCTGTCGAAGCACAGCCCGCCTCTGTCCGACAATCACATCGACCAATGGCATTGACGCTGACGCCCGGCATCGCCAGCATGTGAACACTTGTTCACAGAAGCCTTGCCATGACCCAGCCCTCTAGCCCTCTTCGCTTGGACAACCGCAGCGCCCTCGTCACCACCGGACGCTACGGCACCGCCGTTGCCCATCTCGCCCTGCTCGGCGCCAGCGGCATTACCCGGCTGGTGGCCAGCACCCACGCCACTATCGCCAGCCGCCCGCATCCCTTAGCGGGCAATAGCGCGCAGGCCGAACAGGCACCGCTGCCCTATCAGATCATCACACGCAGCTTTCTCTGGCTGGCGGCGCTTTCTGCGCGCCTGCACGGCCAACTGCCGGTCGATCATCAGGGCGGACTTTTTCGCAGTGCCATGAATGGCGTGCTGGGCGACACGCTCGCCGCTCATGGCAACCCCCTGCATCAGGGCATGAGCCTGCGCGACGAATTCGGCACAGAAATGGTGGCCGGCGAATGGCAGCAGGAAGCGCGCCGCGGCCTCGTGATATTTGTGCATGGCCTCTGTCTTTCCGAGCGCGAGTGGCAAAACATTGAGCACGCCAACTTTGTGCGCGAGTTGCGCGAATTCGGTTATGGCGTGGCGTGGCTGCGCTACAACACCGGCCGCGCCATTCATGAAAACGGCGCTGATCTCAGCCTCTTGCTGGAAGAAGCCAATCCGGAAAAATTGCCGCTCACGCTGATCGGGCACAGCATGGGCGGCCTCGTTGTGCGCGCCGCCAGCCATCATGCTGAAAATTACGGTATGCAGTGGAGTGCACAGCTGCGTCATGCCGCCTATCTCGGCACGCCGCATCAAGGCTCGCCATTGGAAAGACTGGGCGAAGGCGCCAATCGCTTGCTCGGCCTCACGCCCTATACCAAACCTTTTATGCAGATTGGCGGCCTGCGCAGCAATGGCATTCAGGATTTGCGCCATGGCCGTATTGCCGCCATCGGCAAACCGGTGCAGCTCGCGAGTGGCGCACGGCATCTGCTGATTGCCGGCCATCTCGGCAATGAGCGAAAAATGGATTTGCTGGGCGACGGTCTGGTGCCGGTACGCAGCGCGCTGGGCCAGCATCTGGAGCCGGAAAAAGCCCTGCAGGCCGCTGATATCACTCGTCGTGAATTTCCGGCGTTGGGCCATATGGCGCTGCTGAAAGATGCGCGTGTTTATACGGCGCTGATGGAGTGGCTCAAGCCCTGACTCTGGAAGCTGTTGTCGCCCTGGCGCAGGTCGGGGCGACAGCAAATATCTAGCTCTCATAAAAAAGCCCGGCAATGCCGGGCTTTTTTATGCCTTTCAAATTCAGGCCTGAGCCGCTTCGCCCGAGTTTTTTTCTCGCCCTTCCGGACGCAGGCTGAAAGCCGGAATCACCGAAGGATTTTTTGATTCATGCATATCTTTTCTGGCCAGCCATACCGCGCGATAGCGATAGAAAGGCACGGTGGGATAAAGATGATGCACCAGATGATAGTTCTGGCCGACCAGCAGCGGTGACAGCAGCCACTCCCAACCCTTGCGTATGGCGGTGGCCTTGTACGGGTCTTGCGTGGTCGGCGTGTCGTGCGGCACATGCGGCAGGAACATGAAGGTGAAGCAGATCATCCAGGCCGAAAAACGTGTGGGAATCAGCCAGAGGAAAACGGCTTCCCACGGCAGGAACCAGAACAGCACGCCTAGGGCAGCGTAATGGCAGGCAATGTCGAGATAAAACTGACGGCGTGCGGCAGGCGGTAACTCTTCGCGATGCCGGATGAAATGCACCAGATACCACCAGTCCCACACAAACCACAGTGTAAAAGCGTGCTTCCAGTTGGCGGCAATGAAATGGTCCGGGTCCTGATCGTGATCATTGGCAAAACGGTGATGCTGCATATGCAGAATGCGGAAGGCGCGACCGGCCGTGCCGGGCGCCCCGGGCTGCGCCGCCAGAAACAGCAGGAAATTATTCAGGCGCTCATTGCTGGACAGTGCGCGATGCATGCTGTCATGCGCCG
The DNA here is from genome assembly GCA_050739955.1 of Moraxellaceae bacterium. GTDB lineage: Bacteria > Pseudomonadota > Gammaproteobacteria > Pseudomonadales > Moraxellaceae > UBA2031. The sequence continues at coordinate 14,345 of JBOICI010000011.1, read as the reverse complement.
GGCTGAACATGAGATACATGGCGATGCCATTGAAAATCATGCCCTGCCACAAGGGCATTTGCTTTGTCAGGCAGAGATACCAGACCACGGCCACCGTGGTGAAACTGAACACCAGCAAAAGAAAAGTGGGCCAAGCAATAAAGGGCACTTGGCGCAGCTCTTTGAATGCAGCTTCATCATTTACGCGGTATGTCATGCCTGTCTCCGTCTGTGTACGGGATGCGCGGGCCATGGGTCTAAGCCCGCTGACCCATTAGTCGACTGCCACGGACTGTAGCCGCCACCTGCCCGGAAAGCAGTAACCGTGTCTGACGGTTGAATGCCCTTGGCGCTCTTGGAGCTAGCGTGCATTCCGGCTTGACACTACTCTGCCCAAGCCGTTACAAGTTAACCAACTTTGTAACGATGCATCCGGAGCTTGCCATGGAATCCGCCCTTAGCCCAGCCCCTTCAGCTCCCGCCCCGGCAGCCGCCAAGCCCCTACCCAAAGCCTTAGGCCCGGATTCTCTGGCCTGGCAGCACGCCGGCGACAATCTGCAACTGCTCATGGCCGGCACCACCCTGGTCCTGCAGGTGGCGCATCCTGTAGTCGGCGCCGGTGTGGGTGATCACTCCGTCTTCAAGAAAGATCCTTGGGGCCGGCTCAAGCGCACTACGGAATGGGGCCTGCGCCTGCTTTACGGCGGCCCGGTCAAAGCCCCCATCGCCGGCCAAGCGCTGCGCGATATGCACCGCAATATCAAAGGTCAGGACGACAAGGGTCGCCGTTATTTCGCGCTGGACCCCGAGGCCTATACCTGGGTGCATATGACCAGCTACTACGCCATGGTCATCACTCAAAAATACTTTGCCGCACGCCCCTTCACCGCCATGGAAGAAATCCAGCTTTATGAAGAGTGGCTGCAGCAGGGCCGCATCCTCGGCATACGTGATGCCGACATGCCGGCCGATGTCGGCGCCTTCTGGGAATATTTCGACAATATGGTGCGCAATCGTCTGGAAGACACCGACACCGCGCGCTATCTGCTGGATATCAGTCTCAGCAAAGTGAAGAAGCCGCCACAACTGAAGCTGTTGCCCACCGTGATCTGGGATGCGGCCTACGCCGCCGGTGGCAATTTTGCCAAACTCGCCTGCTACGCCACCATGCCCGAAGCACTGCGCGAAAAATACGGCGTGGTCTGGGATGAAAAAGCGCAGAAACGCTTCCGCCGTATGCAGCGCGTGGTAAGAGCCAGTCTGCCACTGCTGCCGGACAAGATCCGTTATATGCTGCCAGCCTATGAGGCCCTGAAGGGAATTCCGCCGCATTATGAGCGAGCACAAAATGAACGAGCCGGACATGAAAGAAACAATCTGGCTGCATGAGCTGACCAACGCCTCCACCGAGGACGCTGGCGACGACACGCACGCCCGCATCCTCGATGCGGCCTACGCGCTATTTCTCACCTTCGGTCTGCGCCGCACCACGATAGAAGATATCGCCAAGCGCGCCGGCATAGGCCGGCCTACGCTGTATCGTCGCTTTGGTGACAAAGATGCGGTGATGCAGGCCGTCATCATGCGCGAATCACGGCGACTGACTGCCGCCGTGTGGTCACAGGTGCAAGATATTCATGACCCAGCACAAATGCTGGCGCGTTCTTTTGTGGTGGCTACTCGCACCGTGGCCACGCATCCGCTCACGCAACGCCTGCTACAAACCGAAGCAGAATTCATCCTGCCGCATATGACCCTGAAGGCCGGCCCCTTTATTGATGTCGGCCATATGCTCGTCGGCCCGGGCATAAAAAAGCTGCAGGCGGCCGGGCATTTCCCGCAGGCCGATATCGACTATCTGCTGGAAGCACTGGCTCGCCTCTTCATTTCCATCGTGCTCACGCCCAGTCAGCTGGTGGATGCCGGTGATGAAAAGAAGCTGGAGAAAATGGCACAGGCGCTCATTCTGCCGATGCTGAAAAAGCCTGAATAAATCTCGCCCGTAAAAATACGTAGGGTGTGCAAGCAACGCTTGCGCACGCTGCCTATCCCGTAACAAACCCCGCGTGCGCAAGCGTTGCTTGCACACCTAAGAACTGTTCTTTTCGTAGGTCGGGCTTTAGCCCGACAATAGCGCCTGATTTTTACCCTGCTGTCGGGCTAAAGCCCGACCTACATAGAAGCCCAGAAAATAGAGCCCATAAAAAAGTGATTTATATAAATAATTCCCTGATATTACTTTCCAGCACTGTCGCCCCGGCGAAGGCCGGGGCCCAGCGACTTTTACAGATCAATTAACAAAGAAAGTCCCTGGATCCCCGCTTTGACCGAAGGAAATCCCGTGGGACGCCGGAATGACAGTCCAAACAGAGAGTTATGTATATAAATCCCATAAAAAAGCCCGCATCACGCGGGCTTTTTTATTTGCAGAAAGCAGCGACTGATTACAGACGCTCAATCACCGTGGCCGTGGCCATACCCTGCGCAATACACATGGTCTGCAGGCCATAGCGTGCACCGCGGCGCTCCAGCTCATTGACCATCTTGGTCATGAGAATGGAACCGGTGGCGCCCAGCGGGTGGCCGTGGGCAATAGCGCCGCCATTCACGTTCAGGCGCTCATGCTCAATGCCCAGCTCCTTCATCCAGATCAGGGGCACCGGCGCAAAGGCTTCGTTCACTTCAAAGATATCAATGTCGTCCAGCTTGAGACCGGCACGCGCCACAGCCTGCACCGTGGCAGGAATCACTTCCATCAGCGCCAGCGTCGGATCACCGGCCACGCATACGCGCGAAAGAATGCGGGCACGCGGACGGAAACCGTCACGCTCAGCGGTGGCACGGTCTGCAATCAACAGCACGCCTGCACCATCGGCAATCGTGGATGCATTAGCGGCAGAAATCTTGCCGGTGTCGGGACGGAAAGGTTTGGGCAGCGTGGCCATCTTGGCGAGGTCCAGCTTTTCACGAATGGTTTCGTCGTAATCCATACGCAGGGATTTGCCTTCGGCATCCAGCGCATCCAGTGCGGCGATCTGACTCTTGAACCAGCCTTCGCTCTGCGCCGCCCAGCCACGGCGATGCGATTCAATGGAGAACTCATTCAGCTGCGTTTGCGTAAGACCGTGCATATCAGCCAGACGCTCAGCAGATTCGCCTTGGTGAATGATTTCGTATTTTTCTTTGAGCTTGGCATTCACATTGGAGAAGTGGCCAATGTCGGAAAACATGGGCACGCGGCCCATGGATTCAATGCCGCCGGCCAGCGCGTAATCGGCATCGCCCGCCAACACTTTCAGGGCGGCCAGATGCACGGCTTCCTGCGAAGAACCGCAGGCGCGCTGCACAGTGAAGGCATTGGTGTTGATGCTGAGACCAGAGAGCAGGCCGGCCAAACGGGAAACATTATTGCCCTGCTCGCCACGCACAGTGACGCAACCGGTGACCAGCTCGCTGATTTTTTCCGGGGCAATGCCGGTGCGGCTCAACAGGGAGTTAATGACATGGGCATAAAGCTCGGTGGGCTCCCAGGCACGCAGGGCGCCCTTTTCGGCATGACCGCGGCCAATGGGGGAACGAACTGCATCGATGATGACGGCTTCACGAACGGACACGACAAAACTCCATAGTCACAAGAGCGCGGATTATGTCAGCCTGTACCGGGCCTGTCAGCGACGCAAAACTGGCCATAAATTGGCCGATTGCGCCGCATCCGGCCTGCAAAAGCGTCAGTTGCGACCATTGCCCGGAGCTGACCCCACACGCTAAAAAGCGCCCTCAATACAAAAACAAGTCTCAGCTCAAGGAGAGCCGCCATGACCACAAGAACGACTGCCGACCGCCCCTGGCTCAAGACCTATCAGGAGCTCGGCCTCTCTTGGGATCACATCCCGGCCCTGCCGAAAAAGAGCTTGGCCGACTATATCGAAGAGCATGTCGCCGCTATTCCTGAGCACACGGCTCTGGTCTTTCTCGGCCAGACCATCAGCTATCGCACGCTGGACGAACAGGCCAACCGCCTCGCCAATGCGCTGCAAGCCGCCGGCTGTGGCAAGGGTGATGTGCTCGCCATCCACCTGCCGAACACGCCGCAATACATTCTGGGCTTCGTGGCCGCCGCCAAACTGGGCATGGTGATCACCAGCATTTCCGCTCTGCTCACGCCGCCGGAAATCGCCTATCAGGCCAATGATGCCAAGGTGCGCGCCCTGCTCTCGCTGGATCTGCTTTTCAATGCCGCCGTGAAACCGGTGCTGGGCCAGATTCCCTCGCTGAAAACTGTGCTGGTTTCCAGTGCCACCGAATTGCTGCCCAATATGCCGGCAGCACAAATCGCTAACGCCGAAGAAAGCGGCGTGAAGATACTGGGACTGGCCGCCACACTGGCCGCCGCCTCAGCAGAGCGCGTGCATACAACGGTTGAGCCGGATGATGTGATCTTCCTGCAATACACTGGCGGCACCACCGGCAAGCCCAAGGGCGCCCAGCTCACCCTGCGCAATATCATCGGCAATAATTTGCAGGTGGATATTTTCAACCGCTATGAAATCGGCAAGGAAGTGTTCGCCTCGGCCTTCCCCATGTTTCATGTCGGTGGCACCGCCATCACCTTTAATGCCCTACGTTGTGCAGCCACCTATATCGTGATTCCTGATCCACGCAATGTGGATCATTTCGTGGCGGAGATGAAACGCTTCAATCCCACCGCGCTGATGGCGGTTCCTGCCCTGTATCAAATGATGCTGGCCAATCCCGATTTCCGCGCGCTGGATTTCAGCAAGCTGAAAATGGCCATCACCGCCGCCGCTCCCTTTGCGGTGGAAGAGCTGAAAAAAGTGGAAGCCATCATTGGCGCCGGCAAGATGAGCGAAGTTTACGGCATGACCGAAACCGGCCCTGTGCAAACCTGCAATCCTCCGCAGAAATATCGCCTTGGCTATGTCGGTTTCCCGATTCCCGGCACGGAACTGCGCTTGGTCGATCCAGAAAATCCGCTGGTGCAAGTGCCACTGGGCGAACCGGGTGAAATCATGGTCTCCGGCCCGCAGGTGATGAAGGGCTATTTCGGTGATGTCGGCGTTGACGCCTTACGCGAAATCGATGGCCTGCGCTGGATGATGACGGGCGATATCGCCGTGATGGATGAAGACGGCTATCTGCGTATCTGTGACCGCAGCAAGGACATGATTATTGTCGGCGGCTACAAAGTCTTCTCCGTGGAAGTGGAAGGCAAAATCGCCAGCCTGCCTTTTGTAGCCATGAGCGCCATGGTCGGCCGTCCCGATGCCGACCGCCCCGGCAATGAAGTCGCCCAGCTTTATGTACAGCTCAAACCCGGCCTCACAGAAAGCGAAGACGCCCTGCGCGAACAGATCACCGCCTTCTGCCGCGCCAATACGGCTCCCTATAAAGTGCCCAAGGAAATCTTCTTCATTCCCGCCATCCCACTGACCTCGGTCGGCAAGATAGACAAGAAAGCGTTGCGCCAGAAATAAAGCGCGCCCCATAAAAAAGCCCGCATCAAGCGGGCTTTTTTATTGTTCATTACTGCGTCAATTACAAACGTTCCAGCTTCACCGGCAATTTATCCTTGGGCACTGGCAGCGAGGTGAAGTCCACCGGCATTTCATAAGCTTCCGCCACACTCCAGCGATACTGCAGCAGCACATGATGCAGCACGGCCTTCACCTGCATTTCCGCAAAGTGCAGGCCTATGCACATATGCGCGCCGCCTCCGAAGGGCAGGTATTGATACATATGTTTTTTATGTTCCATACGGCCTTCGCTGAAACGCTCCGGATCAAATTTCTCCGGCTCCTTCCACCACTCTTTCAAGCGATGCGTCAGCATGGGAGAAACCGTGAGCATGGTGCCCGCCGGAATGTGATAGCCCTTGAAGTCCACATCCTTCACGGTTTTGCGCGGGATACCCGGCACCGGCGGCAGCAGGCGCAGGCACTCCTTCATCACAAGGCCCGCATCCGCCAGCTTGTCCAGATCTTCATGGGTAACATCCAGCTTGCCGAGGCGCAGTGCCTCCTCGCGCAGGCGAGTCTGCCATTCCGGATGCTTGGCCAACTGGAAGAACATGCTGGTCAAGGTGATGGTGGAGGTGTCATGCGCCGCCATCATAAGAAAGATCATGTGGTTGACCACATCATCATCGGTGAACTTGCGGCCCAGCTCGTCTTCGGCCTGACACAGACGGGAAAACAAATCCTCGCCGGGATTGCGACGCTTTTCAGCAATGCGGGCATGAAAGAAAGCTTCCAGCACCTTGCGGCCATCCAGACCTTTTTTCCAGCGTCCGCCCGGCAGGGGGAAACGGACAATGGAGGTACCGGCACGCACGCAGTCCACAAACGCCTGATTGATCTTGTCGGCCTCGGGGCCCAGCTTTTCACCCATGAAAATATCGGTGGCGATATCCAGCGTGAGCTGCTTGATGGAGGTGAGCACTTCAAAATTACGGCCCGTCTTCCATTTCTTGATGCCGTTTTCTATGGCCGGGTTCATACGCTCCAGATACTGCACCAGCACCTGCCGCTTGAAGGCTGCCTGCATGATGCCGCGGTGATGACGGTGCTCTTCAAAATCCAGCAGCATGATGCCGCGATTGAAGAATTTGCCGATATAGAAATCCCAGCCCTTGTGGTTGGAAAAAATATCACCCTGATTACGCAGCACCAGTTGATTGGCTTCCGGGCCCACCAGATTCACAAAAGTACGGCCGAAGGCATCCACCCAATACACCGGTCCCATTTCATTCACCATGCGCATGCCGTTGGCGATGGGATCGCCCAGCATATCGAAGGTGTGGCCGACCACGGGCAGACCGGCACTGCCGGGCATGGATTGTTTGATATGGCGAACGTGTGCAGGAGCCAGGGAGGAAAGCACTGCCATTTTCTTTTTCTCCGGGCCGCAGAGCGGCCGCGCGATAGCGTGGGGCGTAAGTACGCCGGTACTTGTGACAGACCACACCTTAATGCGAATATGTATTCGTATTCAATTCGCATTTGCCCCCTCATGGATGAGGGGGCCGTCTAGCGCGTAGGGAACGCGGTAGACGCACGGTCTGCGCTTCAACAATACGGCTGACAAAAACCGTCTTCGCGACAGCGTCATCACTCGAAAGGAAGCCCAAAGCCACAACTGCTGTGCCCGGAACGCCCCATGCGCAAAAAGCCCCAACAAGAACGCTCCCGCCAGATGGTGGAAGCCCTGGTCGAAGCCACCGCCAAGGTCATTGCCCAGCGCGGACTGGACGGCACCACCACGCCAGCTATTGCCGAGGCCGCCGGAGTAAGTGTGGGCTCACTTTATCAATACTTCGACGACAAGGACGCGCTCATCGGCGCGCTGCTGGAAAAGCTGATCGGCGATCTCACCCACATCCTGGATCAGCAAGCCGCGCTGGCGCCCAGCCTCAGCCTGCGCGAAACCACCAAGATCGCCCTCACCCTCACCGCCAACTTCATGCACAGCAATGAAGGCCTGTATCTGGAGCTGGCGCGCAACTGGCACCGCCTGCCGGTGAACCGTATTGCCGATGTGCTGGAGCGCTACTTCTTCGAAACCGGCCGTATGTATTTCCTGCAGCATCAGCTGGAATACCCGGTGCGCGACCTGCCCGTGCGCCTCTACATCACCTATAACAGCGCCCTCTTCACCCTGATCCGCGCCGTCAGCCAGCAGAACAACCGTATCAATACCGAGGCCGTGATAGATGGCCTGGCCGACATGATTACGGCCTATATGACACTGGGCAGCCCCCCTACGACCGAGGTAAAACCTGCCGGGCCCTAGGCCTGTTGCTCCGGCTGCTTATAAGCTGATCCACATCAATTCATAAGCAATATGTATTTGTACTGATAAGTCAGCCTTGGTAAAAAGCGCATCCTGTCAGACACAATCCGACTCAACCGATCCCTAGCGAGACCCGCATGGCCGCCTTTGCCGAAGAAAAAGTCCTGAGTGTCCACCACTGGAACGACACGCTGTTCAGCTTCACCACCACGCGCGATCCCGCCCTGCGCTTCAAGACCGGGCAGTTCGTGATGATTGGTCTCATGGTGGACGGCAAGCCGCTGATGCGTGCGTATTCCGTGGTCTCGGCGCACTACGAAGATCACCTCGAGTTCTATTCCATCAAGGTGCAAAACGGCCCCCTGACCTCGCGCCTGCAACATCTGCAAGTAGGCGACACCCTGCTCGTCGGTCGCAAGCCCACCGGCTCGCTCATCATGGACAATCTGCTGCCGGGCAAGAATCTGTACCTGCTCTCCACCGGCACCGGTCTGGCGCCCTTCATGAGCGTGATTCGTGATCCCGAATTCTATGAAGCCTTCGAAAAAATCGTGCTCACGCACGGCGTGCGCTGGAAAAGCGAGCTCGGCTATATGGAGCACATTCGCGAAGACATGCCAGACAACGAGTTCTTTGGCGAGCTGGTGAAAAACCAGCTGATCTACTACCCCACGGTCACGCGTGAAGATTTCCACAACCAGGGCCGCCTCACCGATCTCATGCGCAGCGGCAAGCTGTATCAGGATATCGGCCTGCCCCCGCTGAATCCGGAAACTGACCGCATCATGATTTGCGGCAGCCCCGCCATGCTCAAGGAGCTGGTGGAAATTCTGGATGAGGCCGGCTTCACCGAAGGTACCAGCCACGCCCCCGGCAGCTATGTGATCGAGCGCGCCTTCGTCGAGAAGTAAGTTTCTCTACGAAAATCATGCGCAATAAAAAGCCCGGCATTGCCGGGCTTTTTATTGCGCATCCAATACTCACCTATCCCAAAGCGACTGACTCTATTGGTAGGTCGGGCTTTAGCCCGACAGCGCGGCAGAAATCTGAAGACAATGTCGGGCTAAAGCCCGACCTACAAAAACCAATCACTGGGCCGCATGGTCACGGATATAGCCCAGCGTAAAATCGTGATCTTCGCGCAGGGCTTCGCGAATCTTGCCGGCAAAAAGCTCGGCCACTTTCTTGCCCACCAGAGGCAGTGAGCACTCCACCTCAAACTCCAGCGCCAAGCGGCACTGTCCCGGCGACACTTCATTAAGACTGCCGCGCGCATTAATGCTCACCGGCGAGCCCATCGGCGTAATGGCCAGATTCACCGCGGCCGTCTGCGGTGTCAGGCGGCGGCAACGATTTTCATGGCGCATCACATAATCACGCCCCACCAGTTTGCGCGCCCAGTCCGGCACCCCCTTGAGATCAGGAGCGATAGTGCGTTCCAGCAGCACGAAGATGGCCTGCTCGTCCGTCACTGCCTCCTTGATGTCTATGCGGTGCGCACCGAGGGCGCGGTATTTGGCTTCAAGATAGGGCGGGCTGCCATAAACCGGCCAGAGCACATCAAGGCCGACGGGAAAATCCTGAGCAAGATTGAATTTCACGTGCGCATACTTCTTTTCGGGTGGTCGGGGTTTTTCTTGTTTTTATACCTGATGCCGGTCGCCATTCTGATGGCAGCATCCCGGCACAGCATTGTGCCGCAGTAAAAACGGCCGGCCGCCACGGGTCAAGCCGATCAGGATAAAGCGCCGCTCACAGGCCCAAGTGAAACGGCCCGCTTTTTGCTCCTCCGCTTGCAGGCCGGCATACCCAATGGCGGCCTGCAAGCATGGACAAGACCGGCCGCTTCTAGCAGCATTCGCGCCGGATTGAATACAAGAACCCATGGTGGAACCCGGCCCCGCGGCACGGGTCTCACGAAGACCAACACGAGCCGCAAGGCTCACCTATCCCCATCAGGAGACTGCTGATGCTGATCTGGTTTGTCGCTCTCTATTGGTTGCTCACGATCGGCATAGGCCTGTGGGCTGCCACACGTGTGAAGAACACCGCCGATTTCGCCGTGGCCGGCCGCAGCCTGCCTCTGGCCGTGATCACCACCATGGTGTTTGCCACCTGGTTCGGTTCCGAAGCCGTACTCGGCATTCCGGCCACCTTTCTGGATGAAGGCATAGGCGGCATCGTGGCCGATCCTTTCGGCGCCGCGCTATGCCTCATTCTGGTCGGCCTGTTTTTCGCCGTTCCACTCTACCGCATGAGGCTCATCACCATCGGCGACTACTACCGCCTGCGCTACGGCCGCGCCGTGGAAGTGATGACCTCCATCGGCGTGGTGCTGTCTTATCTGGGTTGGGTCGCCGCCCAGCTCATGGCACTCGGCCTCGTCTTCAATGTGGTTTCCGATGGCGCCATCAGTGCACAGACCGGCATGTTCATGGGCGCCGCCGCCATCCTCATCTACACCCTCACCGGGGGCATGTGGTCGGTGGCCGTCACAGATTTTGTGCAGATGATCGTGATCGTCGTCGGTATGATTTATATCGCTTTCGTGCTCGCCGGTGATGTTGATGGTGGCGCGACCGCCGTCATCAGCCACGCCGCTGCTCAGGGCAAGTTCAGCAACTTCTGGCCAGAGATGACGCCGACCGCTCTGCTCGCCTTTATCGGCGCCGGCATCACCCTGATGTTTGGCTCCATTCCACAGCAGGACGTGTTTGCCCGTGTGGCCTCCGCCAAGAATGAAAATGTCGCCCGCACCGGCGCCATTCTCGGCGGCATTCTTTACTTCTGCTTCGCCCTGATCCCGATTTTCCTGGCCTATTCCGCCACGCTCATCAATCCCGAGCTCGTGACCAAGTGGAAGAGCGAAGATTCGCAGATGATTCTGCCCCAGCTCATTCTCAGCAATGCCGGCATCGTGGCGCAGATCATGTTCTTTGGCGCCCTGCTTTCCGCCATCATGAGCACGGCCAGCGCCACCCTGCTCGCGCCCTCGCTCACCTTCTCCGAAAACATTCTGCGCGATCTGATTCCGCGCAAGCTCACGGACAAGGAAAATCTGCTGATGATGCGTGCCGTGGTGCTGGGCTTTGCCATCTTCGTCACCCTCTTTGCGCTCAACTCCAATTCCAGCATCTACGAGATGGTGGAAAACGCTTACAAGGTAACGCTGGTCGCCTGCTTCGTTCCGCTCACCGCCGGCCTGTACTGGAAGCGCGCCACCAATATCGGCGCCATCGCCTCCATCGTGCTTGGCGTCAGCACCTGGGTCATTCTGGAAATCGTGGCGCCGGAAGGCGAAGGGCTATGCCCGCCACAGCTGGCCGGCTTGGTCATGGCCATCATCGGCATGGTCGTGGGCTCACTGCTTTCTGAAGAGCACGATGATCCGCTGACACATCACGATGCCCACCGCCATGGCGAGCGTCTGCGCGAATTCCGCGAAGCTCGTAAATAAAAAGCCCGGAAATAAGCCACACGCTTAAGCCCAATAAAAAGCCCGGTCATGCCGGGCTTTTTATTGGGCTTAATACAGAGAAGACCCTCATCTTATTTTTCATCACTGTCGCCCCGGCGCAGGCCGGGGCCCAGTGACTTTGACAGATCAATAAATAAAGCCACTGGACCCCGGCTGTGACCGAAGGAAATCCCGTGGGACGCCGGGATGACAGTCCAAACAGGGAGTGATGTATATAAATCCCTTTTTATTGACTGACATCAGGCCGGCATCAAGAGCGCGGTTTGGGATGCTTCACGCCACGCTGCGCCACGGCAGTAAAAGGATCTTCCGGCCAAGGATGGCGCGGATAACGGCCACGCAAATCCCGACGCACATCGGCATAAGCATTTTTCCAGAAGCTGGCCAAATCCTGTGTGACGGCTACCGGGCGCTGCGCCGGCGAAAGCAGATGTATCGTCAGTGGCACACGGCCACCGGCCAAGCGCGGCGTTTCCAGCTGACCGAACATTTCCTGCAATTTCACGGCAAGCACCGGGTGATGCTCCGTGGTGTAGTCGATACGAATGTCCGAGCCCGTGGGCACGGTAAGGCGTGTTGGTAACTCTCTATCCAACTGCTGCTGCGCATTCCAATCCAGCAAGGAATGCAGGGCATCGTGCAGAGCGAATTTCGCCAGATGCGAAAAACGCGTCATGCCATCGAGAAAAGGGCCGGCCCAGTCCAGCAGCGCTTTCTGCAACGCCTCTTCGCTCACATCCGGCCAGCTCTCCGGCGCCAAGCCGTGCATGAGTTGCACGCGCGCCTGCCACTGCCGCAAATCATCCGTCCACGGCAGAACAGTCAGACCCGCCTCAGCTAGCGCCTCACACAGCACCGCTTTCATTTTTTCAGGCTGCGCGGAGCCTAAGGGTTTGTCTTCAAGCACCAATGCGCCGAGACGACGCTGACGCCGCGCCAGTACAGCCTGTGAGTTCGTATCCCAGGAAACAAACTCCATTTCCTGAATCACATCACCGGCGATTTCTTCCAGCGCCGCAATAGAAACCGGCGCCGCCAGAAACACGCGGGCCTCACGCGCCTTGCCATCCATATCGGCGGCGACTATCCAGCCCTCTCTTGCCAGCCGGTCTTCCGCTGGTAAAAAAGCCCCGCTGCCATTGCTGAGCAGGAAGCGCGCTTCGCTGCCACTGCGGCGCTGGGCAATATGATCGGGATAGGCCAGCGCCAGTAGCAGGCCAGCTGCATCCGCTCCCTCTCCCCTCGCGGGAGAGGGCTGGGGTGAGGGGGAAGAAAGACGGCGCGCACCTTCACGCACCAGACGCAGGCGGCCTTTATCCACGCCGCGAAAATCCAACTCACCGCGTAACAGCGCAATACGGTCATGAATATCACTGCCATGAGCAGGCGGCAGCAGATCACGCTCAGACAGCAGCGCCGCAATTTCACCGGCCAGCTTGCCCAGACCGCGCTCCCGGCCACGCAACACCATATGACCAAGGCGTGGCGGCAGGCCCAGCTTGAGCATATTTTTGCCGTGCGCGGTGATATGGCCTTTTTCATCCAGCGCACGCAGCTGCTGCAAAAGATCACGCGCCTGTGCCCAGTTGGCAGGCGGCGGCATATCCAGCCAGGTAAGACCGGCAGGATCATTCACGCCCCACTGCGCCAGCTCCAGCACAGTGCCGGTGAGATCCGCTTGCAGGATTTCCGGCGGCGCAAACGGTAAAAGCCGCTGCTGTTCTTCTTCACTCCACAAACGAAAGCACACACCCGGCTCAAGGCGGCCGGCACGGCCACGGCGCTGCTCGGCATTTGCTGCCGACACTCTCTGCGTGACCAGCCGCGTCATGGCGGAATTAGGATCGTATTGCGGCACACGCAGCTGACCGGCATCAATCACCACGCGTATGCCTTCAATGGTGAGACTGGTTTCAGCAATGGAAGTAGCCAGCACGATCTTGCGCACACCTTTCGCAGCAGGGCTGATGGCTAAATCCTGCGCCTCTGCTGAAAGCTGGCCGTAAAGCGGCGCCAATAAAACATCCGCCGGCAGTGTGTTTTCCAAGGCATCGAAAACGCGACGGATTTCACCTTCGCCCGGCAGAAAGACCAGTAAGGAACCGGTTTCAGCCTGCAGTGCTTCGCGAATGACCGCGACTACCTGATCTTGCAGCCACACTCCACGTAAGAGCGGTCGATAACGCGTTTCCACCGGAAACATACGACCTTCGCCGCGCAGCACGGGAGCATCGCCCAGCACACGCGCCATAGCAGCGGCATCCAAGGTGGCGGACATCACCACCAGACGCAGGTCTTCGCGCAGCACCTGCTGACATTCACGCGTGAGCGCTAGCCCGAGATCAGCCTGCAAGGAGCGTTCGTGGAATTCATCGAAGATCACCACGCCGTAATCGCTGAGCGTGGCATCGTCCTGCAAGAGGCGAGTGAGTATGCCTTCGGTGACGACTTCAATACGGGTCGCCGCACTCACCTTGGTATCGAGGCGCGTGCGATAGCCCACCGTGGCACCGGCCTCTTCACCCAATAAAGACGCCATGAAGCGTGCCGCCGAACGTGCTGCGAGGCGACGTGGCTCCAGCATCACGATTTTCTTGCCCGCCAGAAATTCCGCCTTCAGCAACTCCAGCGGCACCCGCGTGGTTTTGCCGGAGCCGGGCGGCGCCTGCAGCACCAGCGTTGATTGCTGCGCCAGTGTGCGCAGCAGATCGGGAAGGATGATGTCGATGGGAAGGGACATAGGGACCGTGAATCGTGACAAGTGCCGTAGGCATTTGAACCGCCGCAGGCGGGCCCCGCAGGGGTGAGCCCGTAGGGCGAATAATCGTGAATCGTGAATCGTGAATCGTGAATCGTGAATCGTGAATCGTGAATCGGCATTAGTCCTAAGCATCGGCATCTGTAAATGGCTTCGCGGCTAAAGCCGCTCCTACGGAATTCCCCCTCTCCCCTTGGGAGAGGGTTGGGGTGAGGGCTTGTAGGAGCGGCTTTAGCCGCGAAGCCATTTACAGATGCCGATGCTTAGGACTAATGCCGATTCACGATTCACGATTCACGATTCACGATTCACGATTCACGA
>JBOICI010000010.1:0-7122 GCA_050739955.1 Moraxellaceae bacterium | reverse complement strand
GCACAATGGTCACCACCGAATCCAGGGGGCGGCTATGCGGTTCGCAATCAAATTTACGGCACGGGCAAGCGGGCTCAACCCCTTTTCCACTTCGCGCCCCGGCCTAACTGGTCGTTCAACAGGACGTTTACCAGCTTCGCTGGCAACCGCCTGTTAACTCGGGCGTTAGGCCTCTTGGAAAAATATCTTCTACCATCAGCCATGCTAAAAAATCTTCTACTCCTAGCGACAGGATTCACCGTCCTTGTGTCTGCTTCGCAAGTTGTTGCACAGCAATCGCGCCCAAGGCCAGATTCACAACAATCGCCTGGAACCGAGGAGCTCGAACGTCGGCTCAAAGTGCTCGAAACACAGGTGCGTGGCCTCCAAAGTCGAACAGCTTATAAATTCGCTTCGCTAGACTGCAACACGGGCAAATATGACGAATTCCTCTTCTCAGGGGGAACTTTGGTTTTCCTCGCATCGTGCACCAAGATTGAGCCATACCTTGAGGGCCATCGAGTTACGCTCAGCATTGGAAATCCTCACTCATTCAACTTCAGCAGCGTAAAAGGTAGCCTCTCATACGGCAAGGATTGGGCTGACGCAGTTGAGCGTCAAGTAGAGGTATCGGTAACCGACTCTGTACGCGCCGGCAGTTGGACGAGCATCACGGTCATTATTAATCCCTCCAAGCCCGAGCAGATGCGGTACTTAGGCTTGGAGATGACAGCACAGGTAGCAAGCGCCACTCGCCAGTAGTGTATGGGTTCAGCTAACAAATACAACAATGTGCCTTCGTTCTGCGGCCTAACTGGTCGGTCAAGCCGACGCCCACAAGTTTCACTTGTGGGTTCCCTGCGCGCTTCGCGCTCCGGCTCGGCTTACCTCGGGCGTTAGGCCTCCATGAACGATCGGTTCATATCTGACTTGCTTCGGAATCGAAATAATGCGCTCATCCTTGAACGCTGGGATGCGCTATGCCTGCCCGATGGCTGGCTTGTTGCAGGGTGCTTATTCCAAACTGTTTGGAATCACATAACAGGCCGTGCACCCGATAGCCAGATCAAAGACTACGACATCTTCTATTACAACCAAGCTGATCTTTCAGCAGAGGCCGAGCAGGCTGTCCAGCGAAAAGCCGAAGATTTATTTGCTGATTTAGACGTCACACTCGAACTGTGCAATCAAGCAAGAGTCCATCAATGGTATGAAAAGCACTTTGGCCACCCATACCCAAAGCTGCGTGATGCCAAGGATGGCATTGACCGCTTCTTAATTACATCTACTTGCGTAGGCATCAATCCTCACGAGGTTTATGCACCCAACGGCGTTAGCTCCATCTATGAAGGCGTGCTCTCCATGAACCCGCTCACGCCACATCAAACCCTCTACGAAAAAAAGGCGTCCTCATATCAGCAACGGTGGCCTTGGTTGCGCCGCATTGATTAAGGTATCCATAAAATGAACTACCAGCAATGTCAGAGCCAGTCTTCAAATGGCAGAGGCAACATCCTGCCTTCGCGCGGCGGCCTAACTGGTTGTTCAACAGGACGTCTACCAGCTTCGCTGGCAGCCGCCTGTTAACGCGGGCGTTAGGCTTTTGATGCAGTACGCAGGTACTCTTCGCTCATGGAACGAGAACAAAGGCTTCGGCTTTATCGCACCCACTCAAGGCGGCCGTGAGTTATTCGTTCACATCACTGCATTCCCAAAGGACGGCTCACACCCGACCATTGGCGAGGCGCTTCTATATGAACTGGGTCAAGGTCAAGGTGGCAAACCACAGGCTATCCGGGTTGTTCGCAAAGCTATCGGCGCGCCTCATTCAAAGCCTAGGCAGCCTGCCCTGTCTCGCACGCCCCGCGATAGCCGTATCGGTTCAATTATTGCCGTGGTCATCGCCCTGGCACTTGGAGCATATGGCTTCAAGCAGTATCAAGCTCATGTACACCGCAGCCAACTTCAAGCTTCCCCATCGCTAGAAGCTAAGCCGGTATTTAGCGTTGAGCCATCAACCAGTTTTCGTTGCGACGGTCGCACTCATTGTTCACAGATGACTTCCTGCAAAGAAGCCACCTGGTTTCTCAAAAACTGTCCAGATACAAAGATGGATGGCAACAATGACGGAGTACCCTGTGAACAGCAATGGTGCACCGACTCTTTCTCAAATTAGGCTTGTATGCAGTCACACACCCGAGCATCTGCCACCAGCCTAACTTTGCGGTCAAGCCGACACCTACAAGCTCCGCTTGTAGGTTCCCTGCGCGCTTCGCGCTCCGGTGCTGCTTACCTGTGGCGTTAGGCCTCTTGTGGAGATGTTGATTCGCTTTGCAACGTTGGAGCCTGACCCTGATTCGACGCACAGTTGCGGGGTATTTGTTGCGGCTCATACACTTCGCGACGAGGGCGACTTAACGCGGCAAGAACATGAGGATTTGCGGCTTATGCTAGCTTGGTTCAACGAGAACTTGCATATTCCCGAGGTCCTCCAAGAAAGCGAACATAGACGCGCCATCTCTTGGTTCAAGCCGGCAGCAAAAGAGCCAATAGGCCGTATGTGGCAACTCAAAAGCTTGCTTGAGTTGCATGGATTGAGCATCAAAATTTTAGCAACGGATGAACCTGGAACCTTGGTCTATGAAGACGACTGGCAAGTAATCGCTAAGCCACTAAAAGGTAAGCGCTTTTGAAATCATCATGGGTAATCCACATCGCAACGTGCCTCCGTGCAGCGGCCTAACTGGTTGGTCAAGCCGACACCAACAAGCTTCGCTTGTTGGTTCCCTCCGTGCTTCGCACTCCGGTGCGGCTTACCTCGGGCGTTAGGCCTATGAATCTGCCAGCGAGTTACTCCTCCATTGACCCAATCATCGGCGCATGGGCTGAGCGTAACCACCTGAAGTTGCCCACGCACGATGAACAAGGCGTTGAGTTGCCCTTCCGCAATTTCTACACCTCAAACAATGAGGCGGAATGCTGTCAAATCTGGATCGACCCACCACAAAACGGTGTGGCTGGTTTGCATGCAGCAAGTGTCGAGTCACGAGACGACGAGGAAATGAGGCAAGACTGGGTTGTTCCTGTTGGCGAGCTTGAACGGGGACTGGAGACTGCGCTTGTCTTTGTGAGAACATGGATGACACGTTCAATATGAGTACTGCATGGCTCTCAATGAAATATATGCGTGACACATTCGTCCAAGCATCTGCCACCAGCCTAACTTTGCGGTCAAGCCGACACCAACAAGCTTCGCACTCCGGTGCGGCTTACCGCGGGCGTTAGGCTTCTTTAAAACACGAGCATTGAACACGGTATAGGAGACTGAAAATGGGCATAGTTGGCTATTTCACGGCTATTGATTCCGAAGTACTAAGCGATCTACGCGCTGATCCGGAGCAAACGGCGGAGCTTCTCTTTCCCAACGATGGCGAAGACGAACCAGAAAACACGATCGACGTTGACAAGTCTTGGCATGGCCTTCATTTCATTCTTTGCGAGCTTGCTAAGGGCGGAAGCTCAGCTCTCGAATCAGCCATTCTTGGAGGCGAGCCGCTAGGTGAAGATTTTGGCTACGGCCCGCCCAGAGTACTCACTCCATCGGAAGTTCAAGCTATAGCCATAGCGTTGAGCGCCATCACCGATGAAGTCTTCGCATCGCAATTCAATCCAGCAGCCATGGAGGCTCAAGAAATTTACCCACAGTTTTGGGAGCGCGACGGTGCCGAAGCATTAGATTACTTGAAGCATTTTTTCCCAAGCTTGGTCGCTTTCTACGCAGATGCAGCAGCACAAGAAAAAGCAGTTGTCCTTTGGCTCGCGTAACACCAAAATGCCTCCACGTAGCGCTCGAGTCCAAAAGGCAAGGGCAAGACTATGAGTAACTCAACCATCGGCGCATTTTTCACCAGCCTAACTGCGGGTTCAACGCGGACAACAATGCTCCGCATTTTTGCCGCTTAACCTGGGCGTTAGGATTTTCTTTAAAAACCACTGGAGTACTGCAATTCTTCAACTTCGCCCCAACTGCGAATGCTGCAACAAGGATCTTCCGCCGGAATCAACGGAGGCTCGTATCTGTTCCTTTGAATGCACGTTCTGCGTCACTTGTTTCGACAGCACACTGCAGGGCCAATGCCCCAATTGCGGCGGCGAATTAATTGCCCGCCCTAGACGTCATGCAGCAAAGCTCGCTACAAACCCCGCTTCAACTGAACGAATCTTCAAACCAGAAGGTTGCAACAAAGCAGCGTGAGGCGAAAGTCGCACCACAATGGCCAGCGATATCTTCAAGGGAGTGTTGTGCAATTCGCAAGTCAATTCATGGCTAGGCCAAGCAGGCTCACAGCTGCTTCCACTTCGCGCCCCAGCCTAACTAGTTGTTGAATAGGAAGTCTACCAGCTTTGCTGGCAGCCGCCTATTAACGCGGGCGTTAGGCTTTTTAGTTGCATGAAGTCAGCAATGTGGCGAGTTTTTTGCCATTGATGCTTCCACCGCTTATGTTTTCTATCGACGCCACTAATCTTGGGCGTTAGCTCACGAAGTCACATGAAAATCAAAATTCTTCTTTTCATCATCGCGGTACAGGCTTGCTTGGTAGGATGTGCAAACCAGTTCTTTGTCCCGGAATATCGCCCCGCCCGATCTACCGTTTTATCATCCACAAGCTCTGCCCTATCGCCCACGTTGACCTATTCGATTGCCGATGTTCAACAGGCTTCAAACGTTTCTAGTTCAATTCTTTGCCGCCTAGCAGGCGGGGTCGAAGTTCCAAGAAAAATGAGCTTTGCACAATACGTTGAGGGCGCCCTTCGGCAAGAACTGTCGAATCGGAACATGTATGCCGCGGGCTCCCCTAGCGCACTCTCCATCGTTCTTAATGAGCTAGATTTCCGTTCGACAGAAATGGAGTTGAGTTTTAGCCAAAGGGCACGTTGGGTGGTTTCAATGTCGATCCGGCTTCCAGATAAATCGTTCGAATTGAAGTCAAACTATGATTTTATGCTGTCGCATGCCCACTCGAATATTGCATGCAGGGAGGTTGCAAATGCGCTTCCACTTGCGTTAAGAGATAGCCTGCAAAAGCTGCTTTATCAACTTGAGCAATAGAAATGGCGGGCAACAAGCGCCAAGCACCACTTATAGATCTAGAGTTAGATTAAATTCAGGGAGCATGACATTGGGTACCAGCACCATTTCACCTTGCCGTCAATGAAAAGTTTAGGTGTAACACTGTGCCTTCGTGCCGCGGCCTAACCGGTCGGTCAATGTGACGCTTGCACAATCGCTCGCTTCGGCAAGGCCACGCGGGGGGCCCTTACCTCGAGCGTTAGGCTTACACACTAATGACCATTGGACTTGCAATCATCGTTGGCGTCATTCTTTGCCTCCTGATTCTATGCATTTTCGTCTTTCGGGTCTTTTCTAGAGGTGGCTACTCAAAGGCATTTGCACTTTTCTCAGCCATCGTCATCGGCCCTATTGTTTTCTTCTTTGTCGCATGCATAGCGTTGTATGCCCTTGACCCTTGCACCAGAATTGAGCAGAAGCAATGCAAATAACTAGGCTTCGCAGATTCAAACTTAGTTGCATGGCCAGTTCAATCTGTCTGCCTTCGGCAGCCTGCTCACGAAGGTGCGGCGCCAAAGTGCCATACGCCCTCCCCTTGTGGCTGTCCGTCCTGCGGCGACCAGTGCATTGTCGTGCCGTGGTAAGCCACAGCACATGGCATCCTGCAGTCATGGCCAAAGGCCATAACTGCCTGGCGTTTTCCAACATAACGTTGAAGCTTCAAGCCATCGCGGTCCGTTGCATATCAAAGAAGTGGCGGCACAATGGTCGCCAGTCAATTCAGGGGACGGCTATGCGGTTTGCAATCAAGTTCACTACGAGGGCAAGCGGGCCCAAGCCTCTTCCACTTCGCGCCCCAGCCTAACTGGTCGTCAAAAGGACGTCTACCAGCTTCACTGGCAGTCGCCCATTAACTTTGGCGTTAGGCCGCGTACGACTTCTCCCGCAAAAGGGGGGGTTCAGATTGCGCCATGCCGTCGACAATGTCACCTAAGCCTGCCAACAAAGACAAGCCTATCCAACTTACTTTCAGGGAATCATGAAAACTTACCTAACACTCCTTGCAACCATTGCTCTTGCAATCCCAGCACACGCATCGCTTACAGGCGCTTCTGTGACAACGTCCTATGTTGTTCCGCCCGGCACAATATTTCAGTCCGGTGAGTTCTATGCCCAGACCGCTGAAATAGGTACTGGTCAAGAATTCGTAAACTTCGGCTTTGCAAAGAATGTGCAGATTGACTTCACAGAAGACAAGGTGCTATTGCCCATACAAGAGTTGGCAGGACAATCTACGATGTTGGAAGCATTGCCTTCAGGTTCACTGGTTCGCCCGCCATTACAGCGGTGTCCGTCTTAGATCCTGGCGGGCAAATGTATCTAAATGGCAGTCAAGGTTACCTATTCGATCAAAGTCGAATTTCATTCTCCGATAACTTTATTAGCCTTTACTTCGGGGGACTTTCCGTCCCAGGCATCTCAGTCTTGCAGTTGTCGATTAGCACATCACCAGTGCCAGAGCCCGCATGTACTTTATTTTTTGCCATAGGAGCCCTCGGCTTATATGCGGCAAACCGCTCGCGGCAAAAATAAGCTTCTGGCATTGAAGCAAGCGCAAGGTCACCAGGCAAACGCAACATGGTGCCTCCGCGCAGCGGCCCAGCTGGTTGGTCAAGCCAACGCCAACAAGCTTCGTTTGTTGGTTTCATCCGTGCTACGCACTCCGGTGCGGCTTACCTGTGGCGTTAGGCCCACTGAGGCAAGGTTGAATCCTCAAGGAATCGCATGAAGGTCAAACGAATCATCGCCAACATCTTTGCGTCCCAGCCGTCTGATGTGGACAATTTTTACCAAGGCATTCTTGGCCTCGAAGTTGTCATGGATCATGGATGGATTCGCACGTATGCTGGTTCCACCCAAATGGCAGTACAAATCAGCTTTGCCAATGATCTTGCCCCCCTATCCCCGGACACGGTCTATGCGCAATGTAGCGCGGCCCCATCGGGCTGGTTTGCGCGCCGTTGATATTGCCTGAACTCCCGAGGCGATTTCATTTTCAAGCTTGAGTGTGG
>JBOICI010000009.1:0-23580 GCA_050739955.1 Moraxellaceae bacterium | reverse complement strand
AAAAACATCGCGGCTAAAGCCCCTCCTACAAAACCCGTCACTCCGGCGGGCCGGAGTGACGTTACTTTTTCACGTTCTTACTTGTTCGCCACAGCGCCGGCTGTAAACAGCTTTTCAATATCAGCAGCACTGAAACCGAAATCACGCAGCACAGCTTCGCTATCCTGGCCCATGGGAGTCATGGGCACGGGAGCGGCGGCGGTGGTGCGCGAGAAGCGCGGAGCCGGCGCGGGCTGCTGCTGGCCACCCACATCAATAAAGGTATTACGTGCCTTCATATGCGGATGCTGCGGGGCTTCTTCCAGATTCAGCACAGGAGCGAAGCAGGCATCGGTACCGTCCAGCAGCTCGCACCATTCGGAGCGGGTTTTCTGCTTGAACACGGCGGCGATTTTCTTCTTCTGCTCGGGCCAGTCGGCAATATTCATCTGCACGCCGAAATCTTCATCCGAGAGACCGGCCTTGGCTTTGAGAATGGCGTAGAACTGCGGCTCGATAGCGCCAACGGAAACGAATTTGCCGTCTGAGGTTTCATACACATCGTAGAAAGGTGCGCCGGTATCCAGCAGATGTGTACCGCGACGGTCGCTGAACATGCCGACATTCTTCAGGCCATAGAACATGGCCATGAGCGAGGCCGCGCCGTCCACCATGGCGGCATCCACCACCTGACCTTTACCGCTCTTCTGCGCTTCCAGCAGGGCGCAGACGATGCCGTAAGCCATCATCATGCCGCCGCCACCAAAATCGCCCACCAGATTCAGCGGAGGCGTGGGCACATCGGCCGAGCGGCCCATGGCATGCAGGGCGCCGGTGAGGGCGATGTAATTAATGTCGTGGCCGGCCAGTTGGGCCATGGGGCCGGTCTGGCCCCAGCCAGTCATGCGGCCGTAAACCAGTTTCGGATTGCGGGCGAGGGCGGTATCAGGGCCTAAGCCTAAACGCTCGGTCACACCGGGACGGAAGCCTTCAAAAATGGCGTCGGCGCCTTCAATCAGGCGCAGCACGGTTTCCACGCCTTCGGGCTTCTTCAGGTCCACCGCCAGCGTGCGGCGGTTACGGAACAGGATGCCGTGGCCGGAGGCCTGGGCAATGATGGGGTTCACGCCGGGGCGGTCTATACGTATGACCTCAGCGCCCTGATCCGCCAGCATCATGCCGCAGTAGGGGCCGGGACCGATGCCCGCGAGTTCAATGATGCGGAAGCCGGAAAGCGGACCTGCCATGTGTGTCTCCATATCGTTCTTAGATTGAGTGATTTGAATGGGTGGTCATAAAAGGCGGCCATTCTGGCATGAAGTGACCTCGTGGTCAGCATGTAATAGGATGGCCGCCGCATGCTGCATCCATCAGCGCCTGCTGTTATCAGTCCCTGGAGATCAAAGAATGACCAGCCCCGCCGCCCGCCTGAATCCCGCCACCATGAGCCTGGAAGAAGCCCTGCGTCAGCGCCGCTCCGTACGTGGTTTCCAGCCCACGCCCGTGCCCGAAGCCACGCTCACCGAGATTTTCGAGCTGGCCCAGCTCGCGCCGTCGAACTGCAATATCCAGCCATGGAAGGTGTATGTGGCCTCCGGCGCCACCCGCGATGAGCTGAAAAAACGCATGGTGGAACGCGCCATGTCCGGTGCCCCGGTAAATCCTGATTTCGAACACCTGCCCAGCTTTGAAGGCGTGTACCGCCAGCGTCAGGTCGATTGCGCCGTTGAGCTCTACAACAATATGGGCATAGGCCGCGACGACAAGATGGGCCGCATGCGCGCCACCCTGCGTAATTTTGAACTCTTCGATGCCCCCCACGTTTGCTTTATCGGCATGGATCGCAGCTTCGGCGTAACTGTCGCGCTTGATGTCGGCATGTATGCCCAAAGCCTCATGCTGCTGATGACGGCTTTTGGTGTCGGCTCCTGTGCCCAAGGCTCCATGCGTTACTACCCGGATGATGTGCGCGAGATTTTCGGCGCCGGTCCGGAGACGGCGATTCTGTTCGGCATTTCCTTCGGCTATGAAGATGACAGCATTGCGGCTAATCGCACTCGCGTTGGGCGTGCTCCGCTGGGGGAGAATGTGGTTTTTAAGGGCTGAGGCTACTGTGAGCAGCATTGGCGATATTGCTTGTTTTTTTCTGCGGTTATAGAGCGGAGCCATGGAGTGGGCCAGCTTTTCTGGCGCTAGCTCTAGGTGTAAATATGCGAGAAAAATTGAGTAAGCTTAAAGTTGCTGCGGATATGATTGTTGCGTCGCATACTGAGTATTGCAATGCAAAATGCGACATGAACTATATTAAAAGTATTTTGCTAAGCGGCGCAGCAATTGGAATTCTACATCCGTATCTGGTGGAGAAAGGGTGCATCCCCTCGCAATCAGAGTTTACCAATCTTCTTAATTCATATAATAAAATGTCCGGCCTCGCAGTTGTAAAAGAGTCCGAATCCATTGCTTTCTCTAGGCTTGTTTACAACTCACTTAAGCACGCAGGAAATCCTAAGAAGCGCATTAAGGCGACTGATGATTTGGAGTTCATTGCGGACCTAAGAGGCGAGGCTTATCAATTGCTTACGGATAGCGTTGGCGATATCAGCAAGGCACTAAGCCTTGGAGATATATCAAGTCTTGATGTCTCTTTGGACTTATTAACAATTATTCAGAGCCCTTTTTGTCTGGATGATTAGCAAGAGATAGCTATGAATAAGAAATACATGGTCGCATTTTTGGGGTCAGTATTTTTCATATCAAGCTATCCCGCTTTTTCTCTCGCTAAAAATACATACGTTCCGAAGTCTGAGCATGTTTACATAACAGGCAAGAGGGGCGGTTGTTATTACATCAATAGAAATGGCAATAAGACGTATGTGGACAGGCGGCTATGTAAGTAGCATCTGTAGCTCACGTAGGGCGGAACCGCGAAGCGTTTCCGCCGTATGGAATCTTTAATTCGCACGTCTCTATTTTAATCCCCCTTGTTTATTTGCAAGGTCGCGTCCTCGCCGGACGGGCCCAGAAGGGCCGCGATGCGGCGGCCCCTCTGGACTCCCGGCGCACCCCAAGTCGCCTGCCCGGCTGCGACGGGTTCCCTCTCTCCACAAAGCCGGCGTCGAAGGGTCGGCGAGATTCGGCGTCCCTGCCTCACCTCGCCTAAGCCATACATCCCTGTGTGGCTTCCCCTTGGCCGTCTTTGTTCCGTTCGGCAGGCTCAATGGGGCCTCAAGAGCAAAGCAGCAGTGTTATTCTCTTTTTTCGTGAAACTTCACAGAAAAAGCAAAGCCGCTTTCGCGAGAATAACAGCCTGTATAGCAATGCGTAGGTTGGGGTAAGGCAAAGCCGCACCCCAACATCTTCTGATCTCTCTGTTCGGGCTTATAAGAGGGTCATGTCCTTATCTGAGTGTTGTGTGGAGGAGGTGGAACTCAATGGGAGTTATTTCTTTAGTTGGAACACTTCATCAGGAGCGAGGAAGAGTTAACTCTTTCGAGCTTGATGATATTTTAAGAAAAATCCTTCCGGAGGTTATATTTATTGAGGCTCCTGCCTCAATAAAAGACGTGTCTTCTTGGCTTTCGAAGGCCAAGCCAACTGAGTCTTTAGCAATTTCAAAGTATCTCGATCATCATGCGGCAAAAATAGTTCCAGTTGATTTGTTAATTAATGAGGATTCTTATCTGCGGAATCCGCGCGAAGTTATTGGTTATGTAGAAAAAGTTAGTGGAAAATACTGCCAGCTATTTGATCAAGACAAAATCAACATGATTGATGGCGGCTTCGCATACTTAAATAGCGAGCCTTATCAAGAGATTAAGCAGCAGATGGATGGTGAGATCCAAAGGATATTGGGTCTCAGGAAGTGCCCGTCATTGGATAAGGCCTATAGCTCATGGCTTTGTGATGATGAGCGGCGTGAAATAGAAATGCTCTCAAATATAGAGCTTTATTGCCGGCAAAATAGCTTTGAAAGGGCAGTGTTTCTTGTTGGTGCTGCTCATAGGGCCTCTATCGTGAGCAAGTCGATGGCGCATAGTAAGTCTGGTCAAACTAATCTTCAGTGGGATTACTCAAGTGGATGGTGTGCGTGACGGTAAGCGCAGCGTACCCCAAGCTACGCGCAACAATTCCTTTTCGACCACTTACCCTGACGCCACAGTTCCCTGCCAATTCCCCTGAGCTAAAGCGTCAATCGTTTTGACGGCTTGTGTCATTAGCTGAAAGGGTACAGCTGTCTATGCTGCAGGCACTTGTCCGTATTCGTTTATCTGCACTCATTTGTCTGCATTGTCAGGAGCATCACCATGGCCGGTCCGCTGTCTTCCCTCAAGGTTCTCGATTTCTCCACGCTCCTGCCCGGGCCTTTCGGCACCATGCTGCTGGCTGATATGGGCGCGGATGTGTTGCGTGTGGAATCGGCCTCGCGTCCGGACCTGCTGCGCATCGTGCCGCCGTTTGATGCCGGTGTTTCTGTGGCCCACGCTTTTCTGAATCGCAGCAAGCGCGCCATTGCCGTGGACCTCAAGAAGCCGGAGGGCGTGGCCCTCGTGAAAGAGATGGTGAAGGATTACGACATTGTGGTGGACCAGTTCCGTCCCGGCGTGATGGACAGGCTCGGTGTGGGTTATGAAGCGCTGAAAGCCGTCAATCCGAAACTGATTTACTGCGCTATCACCGGCTATGGCCAGACCGGCCCCTATAAAGACCGCGCCGGCCACGATATGAATTACCTCTCCATTGCCGGAGTGCTGGGCTACAACGGCCGCAAAGCCTCCGGCCCTGCGCCAATTTCCGTACAGGTGGCTGATGTGGCTGGCGGTTCCTGTCATGCCGTGATGGGCATCTTGGCCGCGGTGATTCATCGCGCACAAAGTGGCGAAGGCCAGTTCGTGGATATTTCCATGACCGATGCCGCCTTCACCCTGAATGCACTCACCGCACCGCCCGCATTGGTGGCCGGTATTCAGCCCGGCCTGGAAGACACCCAACTTAACGGCGGCACTTTCTACGATTGCTATGAAACCTCGGATGGCCGTTATCTTTCGGTGGGCGGTCTGGAGCCGCAATTCTTCATGCAGTTCTGCGCCACGATAGGCCGCCCCGAGCTGGCGCCGCAGGGCATGGTGATGGTGCCGGAAGTGGTGGCCGAACTTAAAAGCGCCATTGCCGCTGAACTAAAGAAGAAAAGCTTTGCCGAATGGCGCGAGATTTTCTTGGGGCTCGATTGCTGCGTGGAGCCGGTACTGAGCTTTGCCGAAGCCTGCGAGCATCCGCATATTCAGGCACGCGGTTTGATCGTGGATGTGAAGCGCCCGGATGGCAGCACACAAAAGCAGCTAGGCTCCGCCATCAAGTTCTCCAAAACTCAAGCGGAGTTCAAATACATAGGCACAGATATCGGCTCGCACACGGAAGAGGTTTTGAAGGAGCAGGGCCTGTCCGCCGAACGTATTGCCGAGCTGCGTAAAGCGGGTGTGGTGGCCTGATTTCCAGACTTGTGTGCGGCGCAATGCGCTACGCTTATTGCGCCCTACGTGACTGCGCCGTACGACTTAATTGTTGAAGGTAGGGCGCAATAAGCAAAGCGCATTGCGCCGTATTTGAACTCGAAAAAAGCAAAGGAAAAGGATTTCCTCATGCCGAATTATCGACGCGCTCATATCAAGGGCGGCATCTATTTTTTCACCGTCAACCTGTTAAAGCGGCACGGCAACGATCTTCTGGTGAGAGAGATTGATCTCCTGCGCCGGGTGGTTCGTGATGTTCGTGCCCGTCATCCCTTCATCATTCACGGCTGGGTGGTTCTGCCTGAGCACCTGCATTGCGTGCTGGAATTTCCGGCCGACGATGCGGACTACGCCCTGCGTTGGCGACTCATCAAATCGGGCTTCTCCAAGGGCTTGCCCGTGCAGGAGCGACGCAGCCTTGTGCGACAGCGACGCGGTGAGCGTGGAATTTGGCAGCGCCGCTTCTGGGAACATTTGATCTGTGATGAGGCAGATTACCGGGCGCATATGGATTATGTGCATATCAATCCCGTCAAACATGGCTTGGCTCCCTGTGTGGCGGCGTGGCCGTATTCCACATTTCATCGTCTGGTTGCCGAGGGTGTATATGCCCCGGATTGGGCGGGTGGCATGGAGGGTTTGGTGGATGCGCATGTGGAGTGAATGCGGCGGCTGAATTCGGAGGGTAAATGCGGCGCAATGCGCTGCTCTTATTGCGCCCTACGGCTTGATTGGATGGCACCGATGAAGGACATTTTTCTGGACTATACGCCGCTGGTTCGTGCTAAAAACGGATGCAGCGCATGAGCCGGATTAGGGGCGCTGGGGGAGCAGGGAGATAGGTGGCAGGGAGATAGGGATATGAAGACACAGCAGGAGCTGGACAGGGAAACGGCCGCCGTGGTCTGCGCGCTGGGCGAGCGTGATCTTTGCACGGCCGAGCATAGCGACAGGGTAGAGGCGCTGGCGTTAGAGCTGGGGAAGGCCGTGGGGCTTTCTAGTCTGGAGTTGCATCAGCTGGCCTATGTGGCCCGCTTGCATGACATTGGCAAGATAGGCATTCCCGATAATGTTTTGCTCAAGCCGGGACGGCTGGATGCAAGCGAAATGCAGGAGATGAAAACGCATCCTGAACGCGGCTATAAAATTCTGCTGGCGATTGAAGATTCTGATCTCGGTATTGCCAAAGGTGTGCTGCATCATCACGAAACTTTTGATGGCTTGGGCTATCCGCATGGCCTCAAAGGCGAGGACATTCCCCATGCCTCCCGCATTGTGGCGCTAGCCGATTGCTACGATGCCATGGCCAGCGACCGGCCCTATCACCAAGGCCGTAGCCACGAAGATATTATCAGCATCATGTTCGAGAGAAGCTCTGCCAAATTTGACCCCTGGCTGAGCGGAAAATTCCTGTCCGTGATCGAGCGCAGCTCTTACCGGGCACTATCAGACTGAGGCACGCTCTTTTTCAACCCGCTTTTAAAAGGAAGGATGCGGTATGCAGTATGTCTTGATCATTCATGAGGTGGAGGATTACCCGGCTTGGAAAAAGGTATTTGATGCCGCTGCCGGTATTCGCAAAGAGGCCGGTGAGATCAGCTGGCAAGTCCTCAAATACGAACATGAGCCCAACAAGATCGTGCACTTCTCCCAGTGGGTTTCACTGGCTAATGCCAAGGCCTTTTTTGAGTCGCCCCGGCTGGTTCAGATCAGGCAGGAGGCTGGGGTCAAAGCCCCTGAATTCATCTATCTGGATCAGATCGAGGCTGGCACTTTATAAGGGCTGGGTAGGCTGATGGCTCTCCGCCGGGGCTTGTGAGCCTCATCACTAAGACGTTTCCAGTTTGTTCTTTTGAGCCAATAAAGTTTGACTATTAAGTCACTTTTACTCTATTTTCGCGACTTGTTGGTCATGACCGGGCATTTCCGGCCACTCTGCAGGGGTAATTCTGGCCACTTCGGTGCCAGTGTAGGGATTCTGACCGCACGTGAAACAGGGACAAACACATGAAAACACTGTGGAGATCACTCTGCGCCATGGCCTTGCCAGCAGCGCTGACCATGGCGACTGCCACGGCTCAGGCTGACTATGTGGATGGCTATCAGCAGCCCATGCAGGGCTGGAAGATCATGCAGCCGGACTACAACAAGAACAGCTATCTGGACGCCATTTCCTTCGAGTGGGATTACTTCATGATCCACTCCGATACTTGGAACGGCATCGTCGGCTATGTGCTGGCCAATCCGCGTGGCCGCGCGCCGTATCTCAATTGGGCCTTGCTGCCCAACGGCAATAACGCCGGCGTGGTGGGCGAGATTCCGGGCCAGAAGCCCGTGGCCAACTATGTGAACTTCGGCATCGACAATACCTCCATCAACGCCACGCAGCGCGCCATGGTCGCCACCGGCCCTAACGGCACCTACACCGACTACAAGGCGCTGCCGGCAGGTGGCCCCAATGGCGAGCCGGCTTTCCAGCTCAAGGGTCGTACCACGGATTGGGAGTGGGATTTCCTCGTCACTCAAGATCAGGTTGAGCGTGATGTATTGCGCCAGAGCAGCGGCGCTTTCCGCACGGATTACGGCACCGATGTGGGCCTGTTGCCGGAAGAAGAATGGAATGTGGATGTGACTTGGCCGCGCACTAATGTGGTGGGCACGGTGAAGTATCTGAAAACCGGTCAGATCATTCCTGTGAACGGCAAAGGCTATCGCGAAGATTCCTTCGGCAAATATCTGCTGTCGGTGGATGGCTGGGATTTTCTGGTTTTCGGTGAAAACGGCAATACCGGTGTGACGGGTACCTGGCAGACCTATCACAAGTCCAACAAGATGGATTATCTGGACATCAGCTTCTACGACAACGGCGTGCTCAAAATGCAGCGCTTCTTTTCGTACAAGAATGAAATGGGCTGGAGACATCCCAACTGGAAGTGGGATGGGGAAGCCAATTCCTGTGTGCCCACCAATACCCGCATTGTTGCCAAGAACAGCCAGTACACGGTGGAGCTGGATGCGGCTATCGGCAATCGTCAGACCCCTATTCTTTCCAATCAGACCGTGGGTGTGAGCATTTTCTTCATTCAGGAACAGTTCCCCACCGTGACGGGCAAGATCAAGCGCGCCAATGGCTCGGTGGTGAGCACCTTCACGGCCAAGGCCGGCGGCGAATTCTCACGTACCCGTGATCCGGCGCCGTGGCATTCCGATTTCTTCTGCAATGTGTGGGCACTGGATAAGCATTCTCGTCCTATGCCCTGAGGCCCTGAGCTAGAAGCCTTTAAGAAAAAGCCCGCCATGTGCGGGCTTTTTCATTGCTTTGCCGTGCTCTATCAGTGCCTCCGACTTACATATAGCCTGATGCATTGTGAGGGGATTGTCATAAAATTCAGGCACGAGCTATAGCCACAAGCACAGGGGCATGAAATGAACAAAAAACCGGAGATCGCTGCGTTTCTGGAGCGTGTTCGCCAGCGTGATCCGCATCAGCCGGAATTTCTGCAGGCCGTAGAAGAGGTGCTGCTGACCTTATGGCCCTTTCTGGCGGCGCATCCGCATTATCTGGAGGCCGGCATTATGGAACGGCTGGTCGAGCCCGAGCGCGTCATCATGTTTCGTGTACCTTGGCTGGACGACAGCGGGACCTTGCAGGTGAATCGCGGTTATCGCGTGCAGATGAATTCCGCCATAGGCCCGTATAAAGGAGGCCTGCGCTTTCATCCTTCAGTGAATCTTAGCGTGCTCAAATTTCTGGCTTTTGAGCAGGTTTTCAAGAATGCACTGACCACCTTGCCGATGGGGGGAGGCAAGGGTGGTGCCGATTTCGATCCCAAGGGCCGTTCTGATAATGAGGTGATGCGCTTTTGCCAGAGCTTCATGAACGAGCTTTATCGTCATATTGGCTCCAATCTGGATATCCCTGCCGGTGATATTGGCGTGGGTGCGCGCGAAGTCGGCTATCTATTTGGTCAGTACAAACGTTTGGCCAATGAGTTCAGCTCAGTTTTTACCGGCAAGGGCAACAGCTTTGGCGGTTCTTTGATACGCCCCCAAGCCACGGGTTATGGCACGGTGTATTTCGCTCAGGAAATGCTCAAGCGCAAGCATGATGGTCTGCGAGGCAAGCGCGTGGCGATTTCTGGTTCTGGCAATGTGGCGCAATATGCCGCTGAGAAAGTTATGCAACTGGAGGGCATCGTCATTTCTCTTTCCGATTCGGAAGGCACGGTGCACTTTCCGGAAGGCATTACGCCGGAGCAGTTCGAGGCTCTGCAATATCTCAAGAGTGTGCAGCGCGGGCGTATACGCGATTTGGCAGAAAGATTCAGCCTGCCTTTTCTGGAAGGGCAGCGCCCTTGGGCTATTCCCTGTGATATTGCCCTGCCATGCGCCACGCAAAATGAACTCAATGGCGATGATGCAAGGACCTTGCTGAAAAATGGCTGTCGCTGTGTGGCCGAGGGCGCCAATATGCCGTCTGATCTGGAGGCGGTACAGGTTTTTCTGGAGGCTGGCGTTCTGTATGCGCCAGGCAAGGCCGCTAATGCCGGCGGCGTTACTGTGTCGGGACTAGAGATGTCACAAAACGCCATGCGCCTGCACTGGACGGCACCCGAGGTGGACGAAAAGCTGCACCACATCATGCAAAGCATTCATACCTGCTGTGTGCGCTATGGCGAAGAGAGCAATGGCCACATTAATTATGTGAAGGGCGCTAATATTGCCGGCTTCGTAAAGGTGGCCGATGCCATGTTGGCGCAGGGCGTGGTGTGATGCTTGGTTGATATTTTCTAATGCCATAAAAAGGCCCGCATGATGCGGGCCTTTTTATTTGAGGCTGATGCGCTGAGCAGATATTTTTTTCGGTGAAGGAATACTGCTGATGGCGCTCTTGTCGTGTATCGTTCCCGTGCTATCGATCACATAGGCTGTGTACTCTGTTGTTTGCCGTGAACAGACATGGGGATGAAGAGGCTCAGTGCGCAACACCGGTGATGAGGCCAGGCCGCCCAGCCGCTGTTACTCCAGAGCAGGAGCAGCCGCGCAAAATGCAGGGCGGACGAGGAAACAGCACAGAACGAAAAGGCGTGGTGTTCCGTAAGGGACTGCCCCATCCCAGGCGTCTGTTATTTTCTATGACGCGGTCGCGAGTATCACTTGCCGAACTGGGTGCTTGCCTGTCGCGTTTCAATGCGGCGGGTATCGGCCTTCAGGTTTTTGCGCCCGGTGGTTTTTCCTCAGACGCGTGACCAAGCAAACATGCAGCCTATGAGCACATCGGCCATCGTGAAGTGTTCGCCTCGTGCAAACCAGTCCGCTGCTTATGCTTGCAACAGGCTTCTGGCCACGGCCTCGGCCACGCGGATGCCATCGACACCGGCAGACAGAATGCCGCCGGCATAACCGGCGCCTTCACCCGCCGGGAACAGACCCTGCGTGTTCAGGCTTTGTAGCGTGTCGTCATGGCGCTTGATGCGGATCGGTGAAGAAGTGCGTGTTTCCACGCCAGTGAGTACCGCATCGGGCAGCGAGAAGCCACGTATCTGTTTGTCGAAAGCGGGCAGGGCTTCACGTATGGCATTGATGGCGTAGTCCGGCAGGGCGGTGGAGAGATCGCCCAATTTTACGCCGGGTTTGTAAGAGGGCTGCACCGAGCCGAATGCCGTGGAAGCTTTGCCGGCAATGAAATCACCGACCAACTGGCCCGGTGCTTCGTAATTGCTGCCGCCCAGTACATAGGCGCGCGATTCCAGTTCACGCTGGAAGGCGATGCCGGCGAGCGGGCCGCCTGGAAAATCGTCTGGCGTGATGCCAACCACGATAGCGGCATTGGCATTACGTTCATTGCGCGAATATTGGCTCATACCATTGGTGACGACGCGCTCCGGTTCTGATGCCGCGGCGACCACCGTGCCGCCCGGGCACATGCAGAAGCTGTACACGGAGCGGCCATTCTTGCAGTGATGCACCAGCTTGTAATCGGCAGCGCCCAGAATCGGGTGGCCGGCTTGCGGGCCAAAACGGCAGCTATCAATCAAGGATTGCGGATGCTCGGCGCGAAAGCCGATGGAGAAAGGCTTGGCTTCTACATACACACCGCGCTCATGCAGCATTTCAAAGGTGTCGCGTGCGCTATGGCCCACGGCCAGCACCACATGCGAAGCAGGCAGTACTTCGCCGGTAGAGAGATGCAGTGCCCGAATTTTTCCGTTTTCAATTTCAATATCGTCTACGCGCTGGCTGAAACGGATTTCACCGCCCAGTGCTTCAATGCTGGCACGCATGTTTTCAATCATGGTCACCAGCTTGAAGGTGCCGATATGCGGTTTGCTCACATAAAGAATTTCTTCCGGCGCACCCGCTTTCACGAACTCAGTGAGCACTTTGCGACCATGGTGCTGCGGATCTTTGATCTGGCTATAGAGTTTGCCATCGGAAAACGTGCCTGCACCGCCTTCCCCAAACTGCACATTGGATTCCGGATTGAGTACGTTATTGCGCCACAGGCCCCAGGTGTCTTGAGTGCGCTCACGCACGGCCTTGCCGCGCTCCAGCACAATGGGACGGAATCCCATCTGCGCCAGCAGCAGGGCGGCAAATAGCCCGCAGGGGCCAAAGCCGATGACGACGGGGCGTTCTTTTATATCGGCCGGGGCCTGGCCCACGAATTTGTAGGAAGTGTCTGGGCTGGCCCCGATATGCACATCCTGCTCGAATTTTTTCAGCAGGGCGGCATCGTTATCGGTTTCTACATCCAGCGCGTAAATGAGCTGGATATTGCCGCGCTTGCGCGCATCGTAGCTGCGTTTGAAAACGCTGAACTGTTTCAGACTGCTGGCAGTAATGCCGAGCCGGGTGAGTATGGCGGCAGTCAGGGCTTCGTCAGTATGAGTCAGGGGCAGCTTGAGATCGGTGATGCGCAGCATGGCGGTCTTCCTGTGGGGCGGGGATTGCCCCGCCAGAGTGATGGCGCATTTTACGGTATTTTTTGTCGGTTTGTAGGAGGGGCTTTAGCCGCGAATTGGGTTTTGACGAGCAGCGATTCGCGGCTAAAGCCCCTCCTACAGAAAGGACATGAAGCATGTTCTACAGAAAAGAACATAAAGCGCCTGCGGCGGAGCGAAGCCCGGGCATGTACCGGGCTTAGACGACTTCGCCGGCGGCGTGGCCCGACGACCACGCCCACTGGAAATTGAAGCCACCCAGATGGCCGGTGACATCCAATACTTCGCCAATGAAATACAGCCCGTCTTGCAGACGGCTCTCCATGGTTTTGGAGGAAATCTCGTCCGTGGCCACGCCGCCCAGTGTGACCTCGGCCGTGCGATAGCCTTCTGTGCCTGAGGGCTTCAAGCGCCAGCTCTGAAGATTGCCGGCAATAGTCGCCAGTACGGCATCAGGGATTTCAGCCAAGGCTGTTTCTGCCTGCTCGGCCCAGAACAGCGTTTGCAGTTCCTGCACCAGACTTTTTGCCATGCGCTCGGTGAGCGGGGTGCGCAGCAGGGATTTGGGATGCTGCTTTTTCTGCGCCAGCAACCACTCGTATAAATCTTCGCCGGGGAAAAGATCCACATTCACGCTTTCACCGGGGAACCAGTAATTGGACTGCTGCAGCACGGCCGGCCCGGAAAGGCCACGATGCGTGAACAGGATGTTTTCCGTGAAGCTGTTGCGTTCGTTACTGATGCTGGCCTCATGCGCGAGACCGGAAAGACGCTCGGATACATCCTTGAAGCTATCGCTGAACATGAAGGGCACGAGGCCGGCACGCGTTGGCAGTACGGCATGGCCGAACTGGCGCGCAATCTCGTAACCGAAACTGCTGGCGCCTAGCGTGGGAATGGAAAGACCGCCGGTGGCTACCACTAGGGATTCGGCGCTGAAATCGCCCTTGCTGCTTTTGAGCTGAAAGCGTTTTTGTATCGGGCCTGTGGCCTGTATGGCAGTGATTTCACACTGTGTTTTTATTTGCACGCCGGCCTGCTCGCATTCCGTCAGCAGCATATTCAGGATGTCTTTGGCGGAATCATTGCAGAAAAGCTGGCCGTGCTTACGTTCATGCCAGGCGATGCGATGTTTCTCCACCAGCGCCATGAAATCCCACTGGGTATAGCGGGAGAGGGCGGAAATACTGAAGTGTGGATTTTCAGAAAGAAAGTTATCGGGTTCGACAAAGAGATTCATGAAGTTGCAGCGGCCGCCGCCCGACATGAGGATTTTCTTGCCGACTTTGTTGCTGCTATCCAGCACCAGCACACGCCGGCCACGTTGTCCTGCGGTGAGGGCACACATAAGGCCGGAGGCTCCGCCGCCGATGATGATGACGTCAAAAGGGTTCAAGACTGATACCGCAGGGCTGGGCATAAAGGGAGAGGCAAGAAAAAGCCCGCCGAGGCGGGCTGAGCCATGGCGGCGGATTCTACACGATGAGCTTCTCGGTGACCCGGACCAGTTTGGCGCCTACGGCACGGGCCGCGGCTTGCAGTTTTTCATCAGCCAGTTCGCCGCGCTCAGTGAAGGCAGTATTGGCACGCGACACCGTGACCTGATCCGGAATGACGGTCAGGCCAAGGATGGTGAGGTATTGCCGCGTGGCCATGAGCGAGCGCACACCGCCAAAGCCACCGGGTGAGGCTGAGGAAATGGCGGCCGTCTTGCCCTCAAAATGACGCAGACCGGATTTGCCGGAAGGATCGGGACGGCTCATCCAGTCCAAGGTGTTTTTCAGCAGCGGCGGAAAGAAGCCGTTGTATTCCGGGGTGACGATGAGCAGGCCGTGATGCGTGGCCATGAGGTCCAGCAATTTCACGGCAGAGTTCGGCATACCACTCTCGGCTTCGTCATCGCCGTTATAGATAGGCATGGGATATTGCTTGAGATCGATGGCAGTGACTTCTGCACCGGCTTCGCGTGCACCAGCCACCACGATGGGAAAGAGTTTGCGGTTCAGAGATTCCTTGCGCGTGCTGGCGCAGAAGGCGAGCAGTTTGACCGTCATGATGCTTTTCCTTGTGTAAGTCGCTTGGTTTATAGCATGCGTTCTTAGGGCAGCACTTCCACGAGTATCTCCAGCGGTCGACTGTCTTTGGCGTCATGCCGGTATTGGCTGGCCAGACCACTGCCCTGAATACTCACGCTCTGTTCGATATTGGAAAGCGGCATCCACTCGCCCAAGCGCGCTTGCACCTGACTTTGTGTGCCTTCACGACGGATGTTGCCGTTGTGGCTGCCCTTGCCAAGGGAGGCTTGCTGAAAGCTGATATCCAGCAGCACTCGCCCATCGGGCTGCAGGCGTGGAGTGACCTGCATACCGCTTTGCACGGGCACATATTGCTGACCGAATGCCGTGATATTCGTATTGCTATTGATGGTGGTGAGATAGGGCACATCGCTGCCGGTATGGATCATCACCGCGCTGCCTTCGGTGGCGGTAATGCTGTATTGGCTGCTGTTCTGATTTTGGCGCTGACGGTCTTCGGCTTTTATCGCCACGCGGCCGCTGATATCGCCATTATCAATACGCACATTGCCCTTGGCGCCCAGCGTGCTCTGCTGGCTGCTGTACGCATGTTGGCGGCGCACAGTGATGCGAAGACTTTTCAAAGGCCGGTCCAGCTGCTTCAAGTGCTCTAGAAGCAGTGGCATTTTTTCTGGAGTGGCACGAATGATGAGCTGGTCGCGATACGCTGTGGCGCCGCCTTCCGGGCCGGCCATGCCCGAGATAAGCGGAGCCAGCTCATTGGCACGTGTGCTGTAGATGATCTCGGTTTGCAGGTCTTGAGCGTGGGCACTGCTTACCATCAGGCCGGGGATGGTGAGTATCAAGCTGAGGAGAAGTTTCCGCTTTGCCGTACGCATATCAGGCCTCCTGCCCTTACTGTTTGCCTGCGGGCTCGCTTCAGATATCCAGACTGCGGAAATCTTTTACCGCGCGAGCGCGCTCCCACATTTCTATAAATTTATCGCTGGCACGTTGGGCGTGCGGAATGGATTTCGCCGCCAGCATGCCTTTCATGCCGTCGCCGGGATCGCGACGCAGCAGGGCAATATCATCAGCCACTATCCAGGCTTCGCCTTTTTCTTTCTCGGTGTCAAAATCTTCCCGGTTCAATTGCCGTATCGACAGCTTGCTAGGCAGACGTCGTGCCAGATGCACAACTTTGTGACCCCAGCGTACGGCAATGGTGGGGTCGCCAATCAGGATACGGGCATCCACAAAGCGGCTGCGGCGTATGAAGGACGACAATACATCTGCAAACAGGACCGAGTTGTAGCGTTCCGGCTCGAAATCAGGCGTGAGAATGTAAAGCTTGTGCCGGGCTTGCCGAATCAGGGTGAGCTCGGCACGGGAAAACTGCTCCGGGCCATCCAGGCGCAGCAGGGTTTCGGATTCGCCCAGTTGGAAGCCGGCCATTACATCGTCAAACGGTGTCCCCATGCCTTACATTCTCCGTGCGGCGTTTATTGCGCGTCGTCCAGAAACCAATAGCCCATGGCGAGCTGATCGGCCAGCCAGATCAGGGCGTCATCATTGCCCAGCCATGCGGACAGGGCAGCAGCATTCAGATGGCGATGATCGGCCAGCAGCTGCACGAAGTCTGTGAGCGCTTCCGGAAAATCCACTTCCTCGCCATTGATGTAGAGCACATCGGCGCGGCCGTCTCTTTGCGTGTAGAGATGGCGTGAGGCCGGATCGCGGCGCAGCAGGGCGCCGTCGTTCAAGGCATCACGAATCTCGGCCAGCGAAAGCTCGGCACCTTGCGGCTCGTAATCATCGTATTTGGGTTCGGAGAGCAGCGGGGCGATAGCGGCGCGCAAGGCTTCACGATCATTGAGCAGGCCCATGAGCTGGCTTTGCAGGGCATCCAGATCCTGATCATCCAGTGCGGCTGAGGCCGTGCTGCTACTGCGGCCAGCATCGGCAAAGAGCTTTGTGCTGCCAACGCGCTCCAGCGTTTCATCCACGACGCGCTCCAGCAGGTGCGCAAGCGCGGGAGCGCGAAAGCCGATGGAATAGGTGGTGCAGTCATTCTGTGCAACGCCGTAATGCGACAGGCCGGGCGGCACATACAGCAGGTCGCCGGGATTCAGCACTTCATCAAAATTGACGTCGATGTTTTCAAGAATGCGCAGCGGTGTGCCCTCCACGCGCGGCGTGTTCTCGTCGCATTGCTGGCCCAGCTTCCAGTGGCGATTGCCTATGCCCTGAATGAGAAAGACATCGTACTGGTCGTAATGCGGGCCGACGGAACCGCCTTCAGGAGCGAAGGACAGCATGATGTCATCGATGCGCCAGTTCGGAATGAAAGAAAAATGATCGAGATAGTCGGCCAACTCGGGCAGGTAGTGATCTACCGCCTGCACCAGCAACGTCCAGTGCGTTGGCGGCAGTTTCTTGAGCTGCCTTTCCGTGAATGGGCCTTTACGTAATTCCCAAGGCGTTTTGCCATTTTCCAGAATCAGGCGCGATTCGGCGCTTTCTTCCTGCGCCAGCTCGATCAGGTCTTCCGGCGAGAGGCGATAGGCCAGTTCGGGAAAGGCATTGCGCACCAGCAGCGGTTTCTTCTGCCAGTAGTCACGCAGGAACTCAGTAGCGGTGAGGCCGCCGAGATGGGGAAGAGGGGTATTGGCATCCATGATTTGTATCCTGTGCGGGTTCACCAAGAAAAACGGCGGCCACGGCCGCCGTTTTCATTTCAGTCTTTGCAGACGCGGTCAGATCTTTTTGGCTTGTTCAGCGGCATTGCCGATATAGCTGCCGGGCGTCATGGCGCGCAATTCAACTTTGGCGGACTCCGGGATTTCCAGGGTCTCGATAAAGGTCTGCAGGGCGGCCTTGTCTATGCCTTTGCCACGGGTGAGGGCTTTCAGCTTTTCATAGGGCTTTTCGATGCCGTAGCGGCGCATCACGGTCTGGATGGGTTCAGCCAATACTTCCCAGGCGTTATCCAGATCGTCGGCCAAGCGTGCTGCATTCACTTCCAGCTTGCCTATGCCCTTGAGCGAGGCTTCGTAGGCAATGAGGCTATGAGCGAGGCCGACGCCGAGATTGCGCAGTACGGTGGAATCAGTGAGGTCGCGCTGCCAGCGCGAGACCGGCAGCTTTTCGGCCAGATGACCGAGGATGGCATTGGCCAGGCCCAGATTGCCTTCCGAGTTTTCGAAATCAATCGGGTTGACCTTGTGCGGCATGGTGGAGGAGCCGACTTCGCCATCCTTGAGGCGCTGCTTGAAATAGCCGAGGGAGATATAGCCCCAGACATCACGATCGAAATCGAGCAGGATGGTGTTGAAGCGCTTCACGGCATCAAAGAGTTCCGCGATGTAGTCATGCGGCTCGATCTGCGTGGTGTAGGGATTGAAACCGAGGCCTAGCGATTCCACAAAGGCCTTGGCATGGGCTTCCCAATCGACTTGCGGGTAGGCCGAAAGATGGGCGTTGTAGTTGCCCACGGCGCCGTTAATCTTGCCGAGGATTTCCACTTTTTCCAGTTGCTTGATCTGGCGCTCCAGACGATAGGCCGTATTGGCCATTTCCTTGCCCAGTGTGGTGGGGGAGGCGGTCTGGCCGTGGGTGCGGGACAGCATGGGCAGGTCGGCATTGGTGCGGGCCAGCGTCTTGATGGCCTCCAGCACTTTATTCATTTCAGTGAGCAGCACTTCGCGGCCGGCTTTCAGCATGAGGCCGTGCGAGGTGTTGTTGATGTCTTCCGAGGTGCAGGCGAAGTGGATGAACTCGCTGACCTTGTTCAGCTCCGGCAGCGCTTCCACACGATCTTTCAGGAAGTACTCAACGGCCTTCACGTCGTGATTGGTGGTGCGCTCGGTGGTCTTGATCCATTCGGCATCGGTCTCGGAGAACTCGGCGACCAGCTTGTCCAGAAAGGCATTGGCCTCATTCGAGAAGGCCGGCACTTCCGGGATGCCTGCATGCGCGGCCAGCTTCTGCAGCCAGCGCACTTCCACTTCGACACGGGCACGGATCAGGCCGTATTCACTGAAAATGGGGCGCAGGGTATCGACCTTGCTGCCATAGCGGCCGTCGACAGGAGAAAGGGCGGTGAGGGCGGTTAGCGACATGGTTGCAATATTCCGGGCTATGTATACAAAGCGATGGCGGTGGTAGACAAAACGAAGGCGCGCAGTTTACACGGAAAAAGCCCTGAAAATCAGCGCAAAAGCGGGCGAGAAATTACTTTAAGTTAGCTTTAACTTAACTCTTCATCATATTGATTCTTTTATTATTTCCCTGACTTCTCTTGCGGTCGATCCGCGCGTAAGCATCAGATGCCAGCGGCGTCCGCCCAAGCGATGCCATAGCCAGGCGGCGCGTATGCCGGCGAGCAGGATGGCGCGCACCTGCTCCTGCGTGGTGCTGGTCTGCAGCAGCTTCTTGTCGCCTTTGACCTGAATGCGGAATTTCAGGGTGCCCAGCGTGTCGACATAAATGCCGGCAAAGTTGCGCAGCATGCCGAGTTCTTTCAGGCC
Source organism: Moraxellaceae bacterium (assembly GCA_050739955.1). Lineage (GTDB taxonomy): Bacteria > Pseudomonadota > Gammaproteobacteria > Pseudomonadales > Moraxellaceae > UBA2031. The sequence continues at coordinate 4,606 of JBOICI010000009.1, read as the reverse complement.
TTCAAAATGCTGGCGCTGTTGAGTGGCGCGCTCGAGCCGGCTGCGTGCGAGCTTGAGCATGTCGGGGTTGCGGGCCAGCTTACGCTCGAGATGAATGATGGCGAGGGCGTAGCGCAGGATGTCGGGCCCGCGCGGATGCGGATGGCGCATGGGTGGCATCAGGGCCTGCTCCAGCGCTGTGATGCCGACGCGCAGGCCGCGCAACTTGTGCTTGCCGTAAATGGCGGTGGTGTCGTCGGTATCAAAGACCAGCAGGCTTTCTAGCGAGCACTCCAGCGAGATGGGGTCACAATGACCACGCCAGGCCATGCTGTCAGCCAGGCTGGCGGCCTGCAGGATGGCGGCCAGAGCCAGGATCTTTTCGCGTTTCTTGCTGTCTGATTTCAATTCCAGGTCTCTTCGATAACGCCGCCGCCCAGGCAAACATCGCCTTGATAAAACACCACGGACTGGCCGGGGGTTACGGCACGCTGTGGCTGCTCGAAGTGCACGACATAAGTATCTCCATCGCGGTTGATGGAGCAGGCCTGATCGGGCTGGCGGTAACGGGTTTTGGCGTGGCAGCTCGCTGGCAGCTCGGGCTCGCCGCAAACCCAGTCCACATTCCGCGTGCGCAGATAGCGGCTCATCATGAGTGGGTGCTCATGGCCTTGGCCGATCACCAGCACATTGCGCACAAGATCTTTCTGCACCACATACCAGGGCGCTTCGGCGGCATTTTTCTGGCCGCCTATACCTATGCCTTCGCGCTGGCCCAGGGTGTAGTACATGAGGCCCTGATGCTGGCCGATCACGCGACCATCGTCGGTTTCGATATTGCCGGGCTGGGCCGGCAGATACTGTTTCAGGAAATCGCTGAAGCGGCGCTCGCCAATAAAGCAGATGCCGGTGGAGTCTTTTTTAGCGTGATTTACAAAGCCCTGTGCAGCGGCAATGCGGCGCACTTCGGGCTTTTCGATAGCGCCAACAGGGAAGAGGGTGCGGGCAATCTGGCGGCCATTCACGGCATGTAGGAAGTAGCTCTGATCCTTGTTCGGATCGAGGCCCTTGAGCAGTTGTGCGCAATCGGCATCAGCGCCTTTACGAACGTAGTGGCCGGTGGCAATGAAATCAGCGCCCAGCACCACGGCGTAATCCAGAAAGGCCTTGAACTTGATTTCCTTGTTGCAGAGGATGTCCGGATTAGGCGTGCGGCCGGCTTTGTATTCGGCGAGAAAATGCTCGAACACGCGATCCCAGTATTCTGCAGCGAAGTTGGCGGTGTGCAGCTTGATGCCGAGACGATCGGAAACGGCCTGCGCATCGGCCAGATCTTCACGGGCGGTGCAGTAGTCGGTGCCGTCGTCCTCTTCCCAGTTCTTCATGAAGAGCCCTTCGACCTGATAACCCTGCTCAAGCAGCAGCCATGCCGACACGGAAGAATCCACGCCGCCGGACATGCCGACTATCACTCGGGTTTCCTTGGGACTTTTCATTTATTCATTCGTCATTCCCGCGAAGGCGGGAATCTCCGCTTATGAGTGGTGCTCATGCACCAAGGCCAAGGGGAAGCTTTGGCCGGCGAGGGCGTCTTCCACGCATTTGAGCACTAGCGGGCTGCGCAGGCGGCCAGTGTCGGCCAGTTCATCACGGCTCAGCCAAACCGCACGCAAAATGCCATCGTCCAGTGTGCGCTCGGCATGATGTGTGACGGCCTCGGCCAGAAAGCAGGCGCGATAGTAGGTGAGATCCTGATTGAAAGGTGGGGTGTAGACATAAAGGCCAAGAAAGGCTGTCAGCGTCACATCCCAAGCGGTTTCTTCCAGCGTTTCACGCACGGCGGCTTGCTCCAGCGTCTCGCCCTTTTCGACATGCCCGGCGGGCTGGTTGTAGACTACCCGGCCGAGCTCAGCCTTTTCCTCGACACAGAGAAAACGGCCATCCCGCTCCACAACTACGGCAACGGTGATATGCGGTTCCCACACCTTGCTTTCAATCATTCTTTTCATCCCGCCAGTATCCGGAAAGCCGGCAATGCTAGCGCAGGCAAGCACTTATGAGTACCCGAAAGCCGTCTTTGACTCATCTCGATGAACACGGCGCGGCCCGTATGGTGGATGTGGGCGAGAAAGCCGTCACCCAGCGCTCTGCTAGTGCCGAGGCCTTGGTGCGTATGCGTCCTGAAACGCTGGCGCTGATTGTGGACGGCAAAATGCCCAAGGGCGATGTCTTTGCCGTGGCTCGTATTGCGGGCATACAGGCCGCCAAGAAAACCAGCGACCTCATTCCGCTTTGTCATCCCCTGATGCTGTCCTCCGTAAAAGTGGAGTTGGTGGCTGAGGCTCCTGATGCTGTGCGCATCACCGCCACCTGCAAACTCGCCGGCCAGACCGGCGTGGAAATGGAGGCGCTGACGGCGGCCAGCGTGGCCGCATTGACGCTCTACGATATGTGCAAGGCAGTGGATAAAGGCATGGTGATAGAAACAGTGCGCTTGCTGGAGAAGACCGGCGGTAAGTCCGGCGATTTTCAGGCAGGGCCATGATCTGCTGCGCGTCGGCCCTGCGGCGTTTACCCCTCAAGGGGGTATCGCGAAAAAGCAGGCTCAAAATGCTCATTTACTCTTTGTAAACTCCGCTTTCTCGCCTGTTTTTGCCTTGCATGGCGCTAGCTCGCGAGATCATGAACATATTATTGGGATGCCTTTCGATGCAGATTCAGATTCTTTACTTCGCCCGTTTTCGCGAAAAGCTGGGGCGTGATACGGAAGCCTTCGAGCTGCCGGTCGATCGCGATAGCAGCGTGCAGACCGTACTGGATGCGTTGGCGGCGCGTGGGGGCATCTGGCAGGAGCTGTTTGATTGCGAGAAGGGGGTGCTGGCGGCCATCAATCAGGAAATGGTGTCTCGCGAGACCCTAGTTTATGACGAGGACGAGCTGGCCCTGTTTCCACCGGTGACGGGAGGCTGAGCGTGCAGGCCCGCATCCGTGTACAGCCCGAGCCCTTTGATCTCGCTGCCGAAGTGCTGGCTTTGGAGGGGGCGGGCGTAGGCGCGGTGGTGACCTTTACCGGTCTGGTGCGAAACAACTCAGCACTGGGCGAGGTGACGGCCATAGAGCTTGAGCATTATCCGGCCATGACGACCAAAAGCCTGCAAGCCATCGTGGCCGAGGCTGCTCAGCGCTGGCCCTTGCTAGGCGCCACTCTCATTCATCGCATTGGTTATCTGGTGACCGGTGAGCCCATCGTGATGGTGGCCGTGGCCTCGGCGCACAGAGAAGCGGCCTTTCAGGCGGCGTCTTTCTTGATGGATTTTCTCAAGACCCGCGCTCCTTTCTGGAAGAAGGAGTGGGTGGGCGAGCAGGCGCATTGGGTTGAGGCGAAGACGGCTGACGTCGCGGCCGCAGATCGTTGGTCTTCTTGATCGGCTCGTTGGTCTTCTTGACAGTCTCATTGGTCTTCCTGACCGGGCGCGTATCGGCTGTCCTGCCGGGCGAGTATTCCTTTTTTAACGTCCCGCTTTTCCTTTCGGGTCGCGGTGCAGCCTCACCAAACAGCTGACGCCAGGTTTCAGCATCCACGAGCAGCTCTTTCCATTCTCCCGGCGCCAAGTCGTCCACTGACCATGGGCCGATGGCCCGGCGGACCAAGCGTAAGGTAGGGAAGCCCACGGCGGCTGTCATGCGTCGCACTTGTCGGTTACGACCTTCTCGCAGGGTTAGCGCCACCCAGCTCGTAGGAATATTGGCGCGGTAGCGTATGGGCGGCTCCCGCTCCCATAGGATGGGGGCCTCCAGCTTTTCTGCGTCGGCAGGCAGGGTGCGGCCGTCATTTAGTGCAACTCCTTGCCGCAACTGATCAAGCGCCGCCTCTGTGACCTCGCCTTCTAGCTGTGCCCAATAGGTTTTTGGCTGCTTCCAGCGCGGGTCGGCAATGCGGGCTTGCAAGGCGCCGTCATCGGTCAAAAGGAGCAGGCCTTCAGAGTCATGATCAAGGCGGCCGGCCGGATAGACCCCGGGAATGGCGATATGATCGGCCAGCGTGGGGCGGCCATCCTTGTCACGAAATTGGCAAAGGGTCTGGAACGGCTTGTTAAGAAGGATGAGACGGGACATAGCGTGACTGTTTGGGCGAAATACGGGAGCAAGCTTGCCTGAAAATTGCGCAAACTGCTGCCGGAACAGCATTTTTCCCGGTTACATGACTTATGGAGAGGGGGTGGATGGGGATATACTCGGCGCCGGAAGAGCCTATCCCCACAGGCCGTCTGCCAAGAAGGCAGTGTGCTTGGGAAGTCGTGCAACGACGCCGACATCAACGCCGAACCGGCGTAATGCGTGTACCCGCAAGATCCGGGTTTCTGCAAGTCGAACGTCAGCGGCTCAGCCGACATCATGGTCACCCCATGGTGCTTTCCGACTGGTGCTGTGTGACATCGCCTTGCTCGCATCCCGAGCACTCCTTCCCATTGCTGTATCAGCATGGTTGGACGCCCTTTGGGAATAGGCTCAAGTCACAAACTGCACCCCGGGAGTACCTGCATAATGGGTTACCAGAAGATCACGGTTCCGGCGGATGGTGACAAAATCACCGTTAACGCCGACCTGTCACTGAACGTCCCTAATC
>JBOICI010000008.1:0-22167 GCA_050739955.1 Moraxellaceae bacterium | reverse complement strand
CGTTTTAGGGATGCAGGCTTTAAGTCCGGGCGCCGAACAGATCCCGGAAGCAGGCGTAGTAAGAGGCCATCAGCACCGGTACCGCCACCAGCAAACCGATACCCAAGGCCAGCACGCCACCCAAGAGGACAAAAGTGCCAACGATGCTGTAGAGCAGAAAAGGCAGCCAGTTGCGCAAACAGGCAGCAAAGCTGGCCTTCATGGCCGCCACTGGCCCGATATCGGTGTAATAAACGAGGCCCGGGGCAAACCAGTAGGCCGCGGCAATCAGGAAGATGGCCGTCAGTGCTACCAGCACCACCGCCAACACCAGAAGACCGCTAGTCCCCGCCATCAGGTTCATCATGAAGGCTTCCGGATCAGCTGCATTGAAGATGCTGGCACTGCCCAGCAGAACGAAAACCGCCACCGCCGCCACCACAAAGACCAGCACAATCAAGACGAGATAGAGCAGGGCCACGCTCATCAGAGCACCCGTCTTCGCGCGAAAGCCCACGAAAAGCTTACCCACATCTGCCTCTTCACCGCTGGCCAGACCGTGGGCGAAGGCCAGCAAGCCCGCCATAAAGAGAGGGCCGATGAGCAGACTGACGATATTGCCGATCAGAGGCAGGAAGCTCAGCACCATTTGTATGGCCAGCAGGATGACCATGGCCACTATCCACAGCGCCGGCGCCATCTTGAACAGAGCCCAACCTTCGCCTATCCAGCTCACACCACGGCCCGCATCCACAAGGGCCGCCGGGGTCTGAAACTGGATATCGCCGCCGGGCTCACGAATATCCATCACCGTGGCCTCGGGTGCGCGGTAGGGGTTCAGGGGAGACGACATGTTTTTCCTCCTTGGCAAACAGAGCACCGGCATGGCGCTAGTGCGCAGATGCTGGCAGGGCAGCCCTTCGTCGACAACCGCTGCCAAGCACAAAACCACCCGGTCTTGCCCTACAGCAAGGCGCTCGCCGTTTCAGCCTATATCTGTATAATCGCGCACTTTTCGCGCAGCCTGCCCGCTTTGGGCAGGTGCCAAGCCCCCCTGGTGAATACCGTGTCTATCCAGAACATCCGCAACATCGCCATCATTGCCCACGTTGACCATGGCAAAACCACTCTCGTCGACAAGCTCCTGCAGCAGTCGGGCACCCTCGGCGAGCGCTCCGGCGAAATCGAACGCGTGATGGATTCGAACGACCAGGAAAAGGAGCGTGGCATCACGATTCTGGCGAAGAACACCGCCATCACCTGGCACGACAAGCGTACCGGCAACGATTTCCGCATCAATATCGTCGACACCCCGGGCCACGCCGACTTCGGTGGCGAAGTGGAGCGCGTGCTGTCCATGGTCGATTCCGTGCTGCTGCTGGTGGATGCCGTTGACGGCCCCATGCCACAGACACGCTTCGTGACCATGAAGGCGTTTGCTCAGGGCCTGAAGCCCATCGTCGTCATTAATAAAGTGGATCGCCCCAGCGCGCGTCCGGATTGGGTGGTGGATCAGGTTTTTGATCTTTTCGACAAACTCGGCGCCACCGACGAGCAGCTCGATTTCCCCATCGTTTACGGCTCCGGCCTGAACGGTATTGCTGGCCTGGAACTGGGCAAGCTCGCTCCCGACATGACCCCGCTGTTTGAAACCATTGTTGATCGCGTGGCCGAGCCCGTCGTCGATAAAGATGCGCCTTTCCAGATGCAAATTTCCTCGCTGGACTACAACAGCTATGTCGGCGTTATCGGTATCGGCCGTATTGCTCGTGGTCGCGTTAAAACCAATACCAACGTCACCATCATTGATCGCGAAGGCAAGAAGCGTAACGGTCGTATCCTGCAGATCATGGGCTATCACGGCCTGACCCGTATCGAAGTGCCGGAAGCTGAAGCTGGCGACATCGTGTGCGTCACCGGCATGGAAGGCCTGCAGATTTCCGACACGCTTTGCGATCCGCAGAATGTCGAAGCCATGAAGCCGCTCTCGGTTGATGAGCCCACCGTGAGCATGACCTTCCAGGTCAACAACTCGCCTTTCGCCGGTCGCGAAGGCAAGTATGTGACCACGCGTAATATCAAGGATCGTCTGGAAAAAGAATTGATCCACAACGTCGCCCTGCGCGTTGAGCCCACTGATTCGCCAGACAAGTTCAAGGTGTCTGGTCGTGGCGAACTGCATCTGTCCGTGCTCATCGAAAGCATGCGTCGTGAAGGCTTCGAAATGGGCGTGTCGCGCCCTGAAGTCATCATGAAAGAAATCGATGGCGTGAAGATGGAACCGTTTGAAGATGTAATCTTCGATATCGAAGACCAGCATCAGGGCTCGGTAATGGAGCAGATGGGTAATCGCAAAGGCGAAATGACCAATATGATTCTGGACGGCCGCGGTCGTACCCGTATCGAGGCCACCGTACCTTCGCGCGGCCTTATCGGTTTCCGCTCGCTCTTCCTCACGCTGACTTCCGGCACCGGCATCATGACCGCCAGCTTCTCGCACTACGGTCCGGTGAAATCCACCAGCATGGGCAAGCGCAGCAATGGCGTGCTGGTCTCCATGACGCAGGGCGTGACACTGGGCTACGGCCTCTTCTATCTGCAGGATCGTGGTCGTCTTTTTGTTGGCCCGCAGACTGAAGTGTATGAAGGCATGATCGTTGGCCAGAACTCGCGCGGCGATGACATGGTGGTTAACCCCACCAAGGCCAAACAGCTCACCAACGTGCGCGCCTCCGGCACCGACGAAGCCCTGACCCTGATCCCGCATATCAAGATGACGCTGGAACAGGCTCTGGAATTCATCGAAGACGACGAACTGGTTGAAGTCACCCCGCAGTCCATTCGTCTGCGTAAGCGCGGCCTCACGGAAAGTGATCGCAAGCGCTCCAGCCGTGGCTAAGTCATAAAAAGCTGCGTCATAAAAAAAGCCCGCTTCTGCGGGCTTTTTTTATTTCCCGCTTTCGGCCACTTGCGCTGTCATTTCCCGCCGATGGCAGCGCCGCCGCACAGGCCTAACCTGCCCATCCGCCCGGAATAAAAACACAGACAGCGAGGTCGCCATGACAGATTTTTCCCAACTCTATATCGATGGTCAGTGGATCAAGCCGCAAGGCCAAGGCTTGGCCGATGTCATCAATCCTGCCAATGGCGAAGTCGCCGGCCGCGTACCCCTTGGCAATGCCGACGATGTAGACGCCGCGGCCCAAGCCGCCAAGCGCGCCTTTGCCAGCTGGTCACAAACCAGTGCCGCCGAACGCTCGCAATATCTGGCGAAAATTGCGGACGGCCTGGAAAAGAATCTGCCAGAAATGGCGGCACTGATTTCCTCGGAACTAGGCAGCCCCATGGAGTTGTCACTGCAAGTGCAGGCTGGCCTGCCGGTGGTGGTGTGCCGTTCCTATATTGAGCTCACCGTCGAAATGGAAAAAGAAGAGCAGGTGGGAAATTCACTGGTTCTGCGTGAGCCGGTCGGCGTCTGCGGCTTCATTACACCGTGGAATTATCCCCTGCATCAGATCGTCGCCAAGGTAGCGCCAGCACTGGCCGCCGGCTGCACTGTAGTGCTCAAGCCTTCGCAGGAAACACCGCTCAATGCCTTCCTGTTTGCCAAAATCATTCACGAGGCTGGCTTGCCGGCCGGCGTTTTCAATTTGGTGAGTGGCCCGGGGAAAATTGTCGGCGAAGCAATTGCCGCGCATCCCGCCATCGACATGGTCTCGATCACCGGCTCCACCCGCGCCGGCATCCGCGTTGCCGAACTCGCCGCGAAATCGGTGAAACGTGTCTGTCAGGAACTGGGCGGAAAATCAGCCAGCATCGTGCTCGAAGGCGCCAATCTTGAAGCAGCCGTCACCGAAGGCGTCGGTAATATCGTTTTCAACAGCGGCCAGACCTGCTCCGCACTCACCCGCTTGATTGTGCCGGCCGCACAACAAGAAGCCGCCATCGCGATTTCACAAGCGGTACTGGCGACCATACCGCAGGGCGATCCTTCACGCTCCGATGTGGCCATGGGTCCGCTGGTCTCTGAAGGCCAGCGCGAGACCGTGGTGAGATACATACGCATCGGCATCGAGGAGGGCGCTCGTCTTGTTGCAGGCGGTGAAGAGAAACCGGCAGGGCTCGAAAAGGGAGCTTATGTGCGTCCCACTATTTTTGCTGATGTGAAAAACAGCATGCGTATCGCGCAGGAAGAGATTTTCGGACCCGTGCTTTGCATCATTCCTTACGAGACCGAAGCCGAGGCCATCGCCATCGCTAACGACTCGCCCTATGGCCTGGCCGGTGCCGTCTGGGCTGCCGATACCGCCAAGGCAAAAGCCGTGGCACGGCGCATACGCACCGGACAGCTCAGCCTCAACGGCGGCGCCTTCAATCCGCTCGCGCCTTTCGGTGGCTACAAGCAATCCGGTAATGGCCGCGAACTGGGCGCTCATGCCCTGCATGATTTCATTGAGCTGAAGGCGCTGCAGTTGACAGTTTGATGCCGACTTTGTAGGAGGGGCTTTAGCCGCGATGTTTTTCCAGAAGCTCTTCGCGGCTAAAGCCCCTCCCACAAAGTAGAGGAACCTAAAGCCAGACTGCATCCCAGTGCGGATATTCGCGCACTGACCTCACCAGACCAGCACGCACCGGGTTCATCACGATATATCGCGCGATAGCCAGCATATCGGCATCCTTTCGCAAGGCATGGTCGTGATACCCATCTTGCCAAAAAGCTCCGCGACTCCCCTGCAATCTGTTAATGGCCACGGCAGAGCGGCCCTTTAATCGCTGCAATACAGACTCCAGCCTATAACCGGGATAAAGCCGGAACAGCCAATGCAAATGATCGGGCATGACGACAAAAGCCAGCGACGGCACATGGCCGCTGCACTCCAATATATGCATATTCTGAATCAGAAGACGGGAACACTCGAAGCGGGAGAAAGCTGGATTCCGTTCTCGCGTTACCGTTGTCACCAGATAAATATGATGCGCGCCGGAATGGCGACCCAAACGCAGTCTTGCGCTCGCAGACCTGCTTTCCATAATCGTTCCTGATCAAAAGAAAGCAGAATAATCTGGCGAAGCCGGGCATTGAGGAGAGCTTTAAGCGCCACTTCTTGTAGGAAAAGAGAGGACATCGCGGCTAAAGCCCCTCCTACACAAAATCTAAGACTTTTCCGGCACCCAACCTTTAGCGCGCTCGTATTCCTCGTTGGAGAGAAATTTCTCGCGCTGCTCGGCCAAGAATTTCTGGGCCTGCGGGTCCATCACACTAAGACGGTTTTCGTTAATAATCATGGTCTGCTCTTTCAGCCAGAGCTGCCAAGCTTCCTTGGAGACCGTTTCGAAAAGCGTCTGACCGACAGGGCCGGGGAAGGGCGGGAAGGCCAAGCCTTCAGCTTCTTTGCCCAGCTTGCGGCAGTTCACCATGCGCGTCATGTCTTCATACCTCAGGAGTTTTCTACAGCATATTCGGATGCCAACTCGGCCAGCATCAGCTTGATAGGCGCTGGCAGTCCAAGCGAGGGCAGGTCGCCGAGTTTACACCAGCGCGTAGGTCGGCCGGAAACCTGTGTCATCTGCGCTTTACGCAAAAGTGCCGGACGCATGGTGAGATGGTAATGGCTGAAAGTATGGTCGCGCACGGCCAACCACTCCGGCTTCACCCGCGATATGCCCCAATCCGTTTTCAATATCTGCTTCAGCGTGGCCTCATCATCGGCTGCCGATTCCGGAAAACTCCAGAGCCCGCCCCAGATGCCGGCCGGCGGCCGCTGCTCCAGCAATACTTCACCCTCCGCATTGAGAAACACCAGCAAGGTCGTGGATTTCTCCGGAATGGTTTTGCTGGCTTTTTTCAGCGGATACGCCGTCGGCTCGCCTTCAGCAAGCCCCTCACAATGAGATTGCAGCGGACATAAAAGACAGGCCGGCTTGCTACGCGTGCAGAGGGTGGCGCCCAGATCCATCATGACCTGATTGTAATTATCCACGCGCTTTTTCGGCGTGTGCTCATCAGCAAAGGCCCAGAGCTTTTTCTCGCCCGCACTGCCCGACTCTTTCACGGCATGAAAGCGCGACAGCACGCGCTTTACATTGCCATCCAGAATCACCGCACGTGTTTGCCGACTCAGAGAAAGAATGGCACCCGCGGTGGAAAGCCCTATGCCGGGCAATTCCGCCACTTCCTCTACCGTGGCCGGAAATTCACCACCGAATTTCTCCACCAGCATCTGCGCCGCCTTGTGCAGATTACGCGCGCGCGCGTAATACCCCAGCCCCGTCCAGTGATGCAGCACCTCATCCGAAGGCGCATCCGCCAAAGCTTGCACAGTGGGAAAGCTGCTCATAAAGCGTTCGTAATAGGGAATAACCGTACTCACCTGCGTTTGCTGCAGCATGATTTCGGAAATCCAGACGCGATAGGGCGTGGTGTCTTGCTGCCAAGGTAAATGCTTGCGGCCATGCTCGTCATACCAGGCGAGAACGGCCGCTGCAAAATCAAAGGGCTTTCTATTTTCCATATTAAAATGTGGGAGGGGCTTTAGCCGCGATGACCTTTTCATCAAAGGCATTAATCGCGGCTAAAGCCCCTCCCACAACAACCTCTTAACGCTTGAAGAGTTTATTCAGGCCTTCATTGAGCTTCTCGTTCATCTTTTCCGTGGCCTTGGCCTTGCCTTCATCCACCTGCTGCTTCACTGCCTCATTCGGCGTGGCGGCTCCGCCTTTCAGGCCCAGCTTTTCCAGCCCCTTGGCCGTAGCAGCTTTCAGCGCAATATCACTGATGGCCTTGCTGTCGAGCTTGCAGAGCGAGGCGAGATTGCCGGCCAGACTACCTTTGCACTGCACCGGCAAGGCATAGGCCGCATTCTTCTCACCCACCACAGACTTATCCAGATTCATCTGAAATTTATAATCCAACTCCTGCGTGACCAGATTAAAGGAGCCGGCACCATTCACCTTGCCTTTCTTCAGATCAGCATTCAGGGATTTACTGTTCAGCACGCCGTTATCCAGCGTGTTATTGGCCGCGAAACTGGCGATTTCCGTGTCCTTTTGTTTATCGACTACGGTCTGCGCATCTTTGCCGGCGAGCGCGAGCAGGCCTTGGTATTTGCCCAAGGCATTCATGGCTTCCTGCATGGCATTCACACCGTGCAATACGCCATTATCGAACTTGAGATCACTGGTGCCGGTAACGGATTTCATCCAGACATCCACGGTATTGCCCCGCACGGTGAGGTTGCCGGTAAAGCTGGCCTTACCTTCCAGCAAATCCTTCTTGAGGAATTTCTTGGCCAGAGGCCCGATTTCCATATGCTGCAAGGAAGGCTGCAGCTTGAGCACAGGCTGGGCGCCCTGCACATTGATATTCACCGGCACACTGAAGCCGCCGTTATAAATCGTGCCTTTGAGATCGCTGACATTAACGACGCCATTGCTCGCCGTTGCTGCCACGCGGAAACCCGTCACCGGATACTCCATGGCTTTCAGCGCGCCGGCACTGAAAACTACATCCAGATTTTGCTCCTTGAGCAATTTGACCGGCAGTACTTCAGCCGCCGGCGCTGACTTCTGCGCAGGAGCGGCGGCGACTGTCGAAGCAGGCGGCAGATAGCGATCGGCATCCATCTTGTCGAGCGCGAGGCGAGCATACTGGCGCATGGTCGCGAGATCACTGATACCGGCTTCGCCGGTGAGCGTGGAGTCGTCCAGTTTCACGCGTATATTTTTCAGCAGCACCTGCTTTTCATCGCCGGCAATATCGGCGCTGAAGCTGGCGCTTTTCAGTACATTGGCATCGGCGGTTTTTGGTGCCGCAATCGCCAGTGCGCTCATGACATTGCGCGGATTAAATGCCGCTGTGGCCAGCTTGCCGCTAATCGCCATGCCTTTTGTAATCGGCGCCTCTGGCTCCGTGCCCTGCAAGGCGGGCAGCTTGGCGATCAGTTCGCCCTTGGTGCTCACACCCAAGGCCTCCAGTGCAAAAGCAGGAATGGCAAAATCACCCTGCTTCCAGTTACCGCTAACCGGGCCGTTATAAGAAACCGTCATCGGCTTTGGCCAAGCCTTGTCCGGCACACTGGCATTCAATACCAGCTGCGAAACAGTCAACGCACCATCTGTCCAATTGGTGACTACCGCCGTATTCAGCTCAGCCGTCAACGGTGCTGGGCGCGCCGCATCCGGCCAGCCGGCTTTCAATTTAAAGGCATCTACCGTGAGCTGTGTTTTGGCCAGATCCGCCAGTACATTGCCCGTGATATCTACAGTGGCCGGCGACTTCAGTGCCTTGTCCTGATAATCCGCCTTCAATGCCAAGCCCTTGAGCGCAATCTGCTGCGCTTTCATGTCAGCGCGAATATCGCTTTTCAATTCCACCGTGGCCGGTGCTGGCAATAGCGTGCCCGACAGCGCACTGGTGATGGCCAGCTTGTCGAGCAAATAAAGCTCACTGTCCTGATCCAGCGTGATGGTGCTGTCCAGTGTGTTTTTCGCAATCAGGGTTTTACCGGCGGCATCCTGCTGACGGAAGGTGAAAGCCAGCTTGAGCGGAAATGGCTTTTTCATACCGATATCGCTGGCGGCTACCGTGACTTCTTCAATATTGCGCTCGACGCCGGCTTTTTCATCCTTGAGTAGAATCGCGGTGTTTTTTATGTCCAGCTTTTTCACATTAAAATCCACGGTATCGGATTTCTTTTCTTCTTCATCGCTGGTGAGCTTGGACAGCATGCGATCCCAGCTGCTGCTACCGTCGGCATGCTGGATGAAACGCACTTTGGCGCCATCCAGCAGCACGGCATCAATGGCAATTTTTTTGGAGAATAGCGGAATCACCTGCACGCTCACCGCTGCCTTGTTCACGGCCACCAATGTTTCCTTGGCCTGTGCATCCGTCAACGCCACTTTGCCCAGCGTTACGCCCAAACTGGGCCAGAGCGACCACTCCAGCTTGTCGTCTATGACCAAATCCATATCGGTCTTGTCTTTCACCAACGTGGCGATCTCAGCCTTGTAGTCATTGGGATCGATGAAGAGCAGCAAGGCTGCTATCAGCAGGACCACGAGAGCGATGAGGGAGCCGACCGTAATGCCAGCAATCTTGAGTGCACGTGCCATGACGTCATCCTTGGCCGAAAGGCCGGAGAGAAGCGCGGGAAACAGGCTGGTTTTGTACTGTTAAGCCCGGTTGAGAACAAGGCGCTTTTTGTGGGAAGCCCTGAATTTCCGGCAAACGTGCCGCAAAAGAAAACGCCCGCAGCAGCGGGCGTTTTTCAATGACAGGAACCGGAGGAGGGTGGCGCGCGCCATTGCACTACTTGCGCAGCGACAGCGGGCGTCGCTTGTGAGGAGCAAGACGGGCTGCAACTGGAGCAGCCACTGTCACAGCCAGCCTTGGCAACCGGCTGCAGTCGCACGGCCAAGCGCGACCAGCCGCGCGCTTCGGCGGCCGTGGCCAGCGCCTGCTGCAGCACGGCTGGCAGGAAGCGGCGCAGCGTAAAACTCAGACTCCAGGCCATCAGCAAAACCACAACCAACCACTGGATCAGATTGCTCACAACAAGGCTCCGGCCACTTTGTAGGTGATAAAGGCGAAAAAGTAGGCCAGGGCGAACAGATAGCCCGTCATGATGCCGACCTGCTTCCACGAACCGGTTTCACGCTTCACGGTCGCCAGCGTAGACAAACATTGCGGCGCGAAGATGAACCACACCAGCAGCGACAGCGCCGTGGGCAAGGACCATTGCGCGGCAATCAAGCCACCCAGCTGATTGGCCACCATGTCTTCATTGCCGGAGAGCGCATAGACCGTACCCAGTGCCGCCACCACCACTTCACGAGCGGCCATTCCGGGCACCAGTGCAATACACATCTGCCAGGTGAAACCGATGGGCGCAAACAGCGGCGCCATCCAGTGCCCGATACGTCCGGCCAGGCTGTAGTCAATTGGCGGCATGGTGGCGCCTTCCGGCGGCGCCGGAAAAGTGGCGAGGAACCAGAGGATGACGGTGAGCGCAAGTATCACGCCGCCCACACGCTTCACGAAAATCATGCCGCGCTCGTAAAGCCCCATGCCCACGCTCTTCCAGTCCGGCAGACGGTAGCTGGGCAACTCCATGAGCAGGGCATGTTCGCTCTTGTCCTTCTGCAACCGCTTCATCACCCAGGCCACCACCAGGGCACTGACAATGCCGGCCGCATAGAGCGCAAACAGGATGATGCCCTGCAGATTGAACAGCCCCCACACCTGCTGTGCCGGAATAAAGGCCGCAATGAGCAGGGTATAGACCGGCAGGCGTGCCGAGCAGGTCATGAGCGGCGCCACCATGATGGTGGTGAGGCGATCACGCGGATCATTGATGCTGCGCGCGGCCATAATGCCGGGGATGGCGCAGGCAAAGCTGGAGAGCAGCGGAATGAAAGCACGACCGGAAAGACCGGCCTTGAACATGAGCCGATCCAGCAGGAAGGCCGCACGCGGCAGATAGCCCGACTCCTCCAGCACCAGAATGAAGAGGAAGAGGATGAGAATCTGCGGGAGGAACACCAGCACGCCACCGACACCGGCAAAAATGCCATCCACCAGCAGGCTTTTCAGCACGCCATCCGGCAAGGCCGTGGTGGCCATTTCACCCAGCCAGGCCACGCCGCCCTCGATGCCGCCCATGAAAGGCTCTGCCCAGGAAAACACAGCCTGAAAAACAAAGAACATGAGCACGGCGAGTATCACCAGACCCAGCGCCGGATTGAGCAGCACCCGATCCAGCGCATCATCGCGGGCATCGGTATTGCGCGGCATGGTGACGGTATCGGCGAGCAGCGCGCGCACCTGCACATGCAAATCACCGTCGTCTTCATCACGCGCCGCGGTCACCGGCAGCTCGTCATCCAGCCGAGTGAGCAGGGCCGCCACACCGTTCTTTTTCACGGCGACGGTCTCCACCACGGGCAGACCCAGTCGCTGCGACAGCATTTGCGTATTGATGACGATGCCGCGACGGCGCGCGTCATCCATCATGTTCAGCACCAGCAGCATGGGTCGGCCGAGACGACGCATTTCCAGCACAAAACGCAGATGCAGACGCAGATTGGTGGCGTCAGCCACGCACACCAGCAAATCCGGCAGCGCTTCGCCGGGCAATTCACCCAGGCAAACGGCGCGGGTGATGGCTTCATCCGGACTGGTGGCCTGCAAGCTGTAGGCGCCGGGCAGATCCAGCACCTGCACATGGCGGCCGGAAGGCAGCGTCAAACGTCCTTCCTTTCTTTCCACCGTCACGCCGGCGTAATTAGCCACCTTCTGGCGCGCCCCGGTGAGCTGGTTGAAAAGCGATGTTTTGCCGCAGTTGGGACTCCCAACCAGCGCAATACGCAAGGCAGCGACATGGGCCGTACTCATACCGCCACCTCATCCACCGTCACGCGAGCTGCTTCACTGCGGCGCAGGGCAAAGCGGGTAAAACCCACCTGCACCAGCAAAGGATCAGCACCGAAAGGCCCGAAGGCGGTAACGCGTACGGTTTCACCCGGCACAAAGCCAAGCTCGGCGAGACGGCGGGCAATAGGATCGGCAGCATGGGCGGCCTCAACGGCACGCACCACGGCGGTGGCATAGCGGGGAAGATCGGAGAGCAGCACGGGCGGACACCGAAATCAGGATGAGAACGATTCTCAGGACTCATCTGTATGGAGTCAAACCCTATTTCAGCATCGGCGCCATGCCTGTGCCGCTCGGAAACTCAAACAGGCAGGGCCACACATGAAAAACCCCGGCCTGCTGACAGGCCGGGGTTTTGAATATGGAGCGGGCGATGGGAATCGAACCCACGGCTCTAGCTTGGGAAGCTAGGGTATTACCATTATACGACGCCCGCTTTCCGGCCCTTGCAGGCCGCGGGCATGGTACGAACTCCGACCGCCGGCGTCGATAGCCTCAGGCAGCATCTTGAGTGGCGGGCTCATATCTTGGCTCAGCCCTCATTCCAGCCAAAACAAGAACCAATAAGTCACTGATGCTGCCGACTCGGACGGTAAAAGCAGCATCGACAAGGCCAAAGCCTATCTGATCCCAACACTTCGCTACGCGTCCCCAACAAATTCCCTCACGAGCGCTCACAGCAGCCTCTGCATTCCTCTCCTAGGGTTCGGGCAGGTCGCGCTGCACGCTGCCTGTCAGCCTTCCCCGTAGTCCGGGCAGCCCCTGCAGCGACGACCCATAACAAGAACGAATCTGAACAACGAACCAGAACGAGAGGGAATCTCCCCATGTCCACCACCCCATCTGTCCGGCTGCTTGCCGGAGCGTTTGCACTCACCTCGGCCTCGGCCTTTGCCGCACAGGGCAATATCGCGACCACCTACGGCATTCTTCCCAGCGACATTGCCTCCGCTCAGGCCCTGTCGCTGTTCAATCCGGAAGTTTCTGCGGTGTATTACAACCCGGCCTACCTCACGGCCGATCCACGCGGCGAGCTCACCGCCGGCCTGCTGTATGCCGATCATGATGTGACGCTGGATAGCCTGGGCGGCAGCGCACCGCTGCAGCGCAGTGGTGACAACGTGCCGATTGATCCCAGCAAACAAGTTTTGCTCGGCCTCAAAACCAATCTCAGCTCCATCACCAAGAGCGAGCATCCGCTGTATTTCGGCCTAATGCTGGGCGTGGAAAAATTCGGGCAACAGATGCTGGCCTTTGATTCCGGCACCAGCACACAGGGACAGTATTTTCAGTACGGCCGCCAACCCCTGTTTCTCGCCGCTGGCGGTGCCACCAATCTGTGGCGCGGCATTGATGCCGGTCTCAGTCTGCGTGTGACTCTGCACGCCAATGCCACGCTCACGTCCAATAGCAATCTGGCGGGCGTGACTGAATATGAAAATCTCAGCGTGAGTGCCAAGCCCGTGCTGAAACCGATTTTCGGCATGAATATCGACTGGGGCCGCACGCTTTGCCCGGACAGTGATTGCGCGCTTAAAAATTGGGAAACTGCTTTTTCCTACCGTGCCTACTCGAATACGCAAACCAAAGTGGTGGCCAATGCAGTGATTCCGCAAACAGTGCCGGCCCCCGGCTTGGCACTGGCCATTAACACACTGGATGCCTATCAACCCAATATCTACACCTTGGGCATGCAATACAAAGGCGAGCGCTTTCGTGCTGGCGTCACGGCGGAAATGCAACAGTGGTCAAAACTCGAAGGTGAATTTGTCGACGACACCATCCGCGATCAAGCCAATCTGAAATTCAATGACATCATCATCCCACGCATCGGCGCCGAATTTCGTCTCAACGAGACCTTGGGCCTGACGGCGGGCGTCGCCTACCAGCCATCAGCACTGGAGTCCGACCGCTCTCTGGATGTGAATTATCTCGATAACGACCGTTACGTCGTTGGCCTCGGTGGCAGTGCAGAATTCAAAGATCCGTGGATTTTCGCCTATCCGGTACGTTTCGATTTCGGTTACCAGTTGCATCTTCTGAAAGAGCGCCAATTCCAGCTTACCTCCACGCAGTTCAATAACGGTGCGCCGTATGAAACCGTAGAAACCGGAGGCATGGTGAATGTGTTCGTCGGCTCCATGACCCTGAAATTCTGAGAAGAGGGAGCATCATGAAAAATCCCCTTGCGTTCCTTATTGCTGGCAGCATCACCGTGCTGCTGGCAGCCTGTGGTGGCAGTAACCAAACCGCATCTATTCCGCAGAGCTGGTCTGAGAACAACACCATCACCTATGCCTATCCTTACAACGGACAGACACAGATAGCACCGACTGCACCCATCGTTCTGCATTTTGCCGATACGCTGAGCGAAACCTCAGCCGCCGCTTTGAAAAGCCACTTCGATATCACTGGCCCCGGTAATCCCGATTTTACCGTGACCATCGTCGATGCAGGTCGCGGCGTTGTGCTGCAGCCCACCACCAAGCTTGCAGAAAATGCGGCCTACAGCGTGGTCTGGGAAAATTTGGCCAGTGCCGACGGCAATATCAAACCCGTACCCTTGAGCTTTCATACCCGTCCGGCCAGTAAAGGGCCGCGCACGCTGCTTGTCAGTGGCAGTGGCAGTGGCAATTTTTCCGTAGCCCGTAGTCTGCCCGTGCAGGGCAATTTTCCCTTCATGGATTTTTCATCACTGCGCCTGCAATTCACGCAACCCATAGACCAGAAAACGCTGGAGTATGGTCTGGGCAAAAGCATCAGCCTGGAAAATGCCAGTGGTGATCTGGTCCCGGCGCGTTTGTTGGCCAGCAAGAACTTGCTCACGCTGGATCCGGTCAATGACCTCGTGCCGGGAGTGAAATACACGCTCAAACTCTCCAGTGCCCTGAAAAGCAGCTTGGGCGACAGCCTGACTCCCGGCAGCTACAGTGCATTTGAATTTACCCCGAAGAACTCCAAGCCGCGCGCCACTACAGCCTTGCAGGCTGGCGACTCCAACGGCGGCATCATTGTTTCCAGCCTCACCGGCCGCGCCATCAACAACGTGCCCATCTCCTCGACACTGCTGGGCAATGACAGTGCCTCGCAGCAAATCGGCAATCTTTTTGCCGAGCTGGCTTTTGTGCCGAATTATCCGGATGCCACACCGCTGCGCGTGCCGCGTGGAAATATCCTGACCGGCAGCTCGGTGGATGTGAAAATTGTGGGCAAGGTGCCGGCCAATCTGAATACCGGCGCGGTGAAGGTCAACATCATTTCCGATGCCAACGGCTATATGACGGCCAACCCTTATAGCAACTTGCCCAATGTTCCACGTCAGGTCTATCTCATCATGGACGCCGCCATGTCTTCGGAAAATTCTTCCGCCAATGGCGCCTTCAACCAGAACATCATGCATATCGAAGTGGTGGGCACGGCCATCGTGAAAGAGGGCAAGCTCGTCATGGATGGCGTAGGTGTAGCCGAGCTTGATGTGCTGGGACTGGATCAGGCAGCCGGCGTGTTGTCTTTCCATTTGGAAGGCTTTGAGAACGAACATGTTGCGCCTGCACCGGTGCCCGACACGAGCGCACCCGCACTGCAAAGCTGGGTGCCGGGAGATGTGGCCGATGATGCCAATGCACCGGCACGTGCTCGCCCTGGCGATCCTGTCATCCTCACCTTTACGGAACCGCTAGACCCCGCCAGCATCAGCGGCAGTTCGCTGCAATTTCTCAAAGGCGGGGTGGCCGAGCCCTTCAACTGGCGCGTAGATGGCTCCAGCATTGTGATACAGCCTGTCACGCCCCTTACTCATGGTGCCAATTACAGCGTGCAGCTGAGCACCGGCATTACGGATATTGCCGGCAATGCTCTGGTGACCAATTACAACAAGCAATTCACCATGAGCACGCAGCCGACACCGGGCTCGCGCTCGCCTGTGGTACTGGCGGCTTATCCGGGCTATCCCTGCGTCACTACGGGCAGCAGCGTAAACATTTCCGGCAGCACCATCACCGGCACGCAAGGCCGCTGCGCCGGAGGAAAAACATCCGGACTGGGCACGCTTGATGATGAACTGCCCATTCCCGAACTGCCGGTGGATCGCAGCATCTCGGTGCAGTTTTCGCAAAGCATGAATGCCAGCAGCATCAATGCCGCTTCGTTCAAGGTAGAAACCAGCAGCAATGCAAGCAGCGCCAGCAGCGGCACTTGGTCAGCGGTGCCGGGCCGGACTGAAGTCAGCGAGCAGTCCTTACGCTTCTATCCGGATACGCCATGGGCTGTCGACAAACTCTATCGCTATACCTTGAGCTCGAATAACAGTGGCAGCTCCAGCAGCTGTAATGCCGGCACACAAATTTGCGGCAGCAACGGACTACCCTTGCAAACGCAGATTTTGGCAGCCGGACCATCCACTGCTCCTTCGGCCACCGGGGGCGGCCCCAATATGGTCATCCTGTTCAAGACCGTTGCCGCTACGTCCAGCACGCTGCAACGCCTGCGCGGGCTGCCGGCCTCTGATGTGAATGCCAATTTTTTGCATGATGCCGGTGAAGCGGATGCCACGGGCAGTGGCGATGATTATTCTGCCGTTAATGCGGCCCGCATCAAGGTAACGGCCTATTCCGGTCTGGTGACCGGTGCGAATATCGGCTGCAACCCTGGCACTTCTTGCCCACAAAAACAGTTTCTCTTCCTGAGTACAGCGCTTGATGCGGATGTTGCAGAGTTCGTAGACCTGCCCACAGGTGGTGCTGTGCGTGTGCTCATACAACCCACACAGATCATTGCCTCCAGCGTGGATGTTGTTGCTGTTGCTCTGGGTCAGACGCTTAATGCCCCGACCGGCCCGCAAATCATGCGCGTGCGCTACGCCGCCAATCCTGCAAACGGCAACAAGCGCGAGCTGCCTATCACCGGCTACATCACCAATGACGGCAGCGGCCTGCGTCTCAGTGCCACACTGGACCTCTATCTGGATGAACCCAATCTGGATGCACAGCTCTTCATCTTCCCCGTTACGCACAATCTGCACAGCTATCCGCTCAGTGCAGCAGTTTCCGGCCCCGTGCAGTTCCTGCCGGATGGCCGCATGCTGGCCACCCTGCAGAATGACAGCGACACCACCATCAATGTCTCCCTGCTGGGAGGCTTGGGCGGCACTATTACCCTGGTCATACCCGCCGGCACCCTGAAAATGCAGGGGCTCTCCAGCCCCATCAAACAGTAGGCCGCAAGCTGCACAAAAAAACGGGCCGTCAGCTTTTGCTGCCGGCCCGTTTTCCATTGATCCTCCAGCCGCTACCGGCCAGCAGCTGGCATATCGCAGCGGTAGTACCCACAATTGCTCTCGAGCAGCGTCTTGTGTCTGCTTCCGACTTCAATAGTGGCGAAACCTTTTCATGCTCCCGCACTCCCTCCTTCTGCGCCTGCTTGCGTCGCTCTGGCTAATGACTGTCCTTGTGGCAGGTTCAGCGCATGCCGACAACGTGACAATTGGTGCCGGAGAGATACGCCAGAATCTGGGCCGACATCTGGAGTACTACTTCGACCCGAGCGGCACCATGACACTGGACGATGTACGTCGTCTGCCCGATAGCGCCTTCAAACCCAGCCACTACGACATCCCCAATTTCAGCTTCACTCCCGCTCACGTCTGGCTGCGCTTCAAGGTGCAATGGCAAGCTCCAGACCGGCGCGCTTATATCGTCTGGCAGCAATACCCGCTGACCGACCACTTCACCTTCTATCGCCCGGATA
Organism: Moraxellaceae bacterium; assembly: GCA_050739955.1. Taxonomy (GTDB): domain Bacteria; phylum Pseudomonadota; class Gammaproteobacteria; order Pseudomonadales; family Moraxellaceae; genus UBA2031. The sequence continues at coordinate 5,009 of JBOICI010000008.1, read as the reverse complement.
ATCAGGGCGGCTATCAGTCCAGCCTGACTGGAGATCAGTATCCCTTTGCACAACGCGAGCTCCCCACCCGCGCCTTCGGCTTTTTCCTGCAAGCCAGACCGGGGGAAACCGATACTTATTACATGGAGCTGCACGGCGCCGGCACCATTAATGTAGACCTGCAGCTGACCAGCCTTCGGCAAGGCATCGCCGACACTGAAACACGGCACCTGCTCATGGGCCTTTATTACGGTGGCCTGGTCGCCCTGCTGCTCTTCAATCTCATTCTTTTTTTCACGCTGCGCGAAAGCATTTATCTCTACTACACGCTTTACGGCGTTGGCTTGGGTTTGGCTTTTTTTGACGTAACCGGCCTCGCCTTCCGCTATTTCTGGCCGGAAACCGTCTGGATGAATACCTCTTTCCTGGTGTTTGTCTTTATCAGCATGCATGCCCAGGCACAGTTCACGCGAAAGTTCCTGAATCTCAAACAGGAATGGCGGCTGCTGGATCGCTTTTTCCTGACCTTTATCGTGCTTAATGCGCTAACGCTGATAGCGGTATTTTTCGCTCCAGACCGTTTTCTCTATCCCGCCAGCCAACGTTTGGCTGCGGTGATTGCCATCCTCTGCATGGTGGCAGGCGCCGGCCTATGGTGGCGTGGCTACAAACCCGCCCGTTATTTCACCGCAGCCTCCGGCTTTTATGTCAGCGGCATGCTGGTTTACGTGATGCAAAACTTTGGCGTACTACCTACGTCCGTACTGAGCAATTACTCGGTGCAAATAGGCTCCTCTCTTGAGCTGATCCTCTTTTCCTTCGCACTGGCTGATCGCATCAATCATATGAAGGACGAAAAATCAGCACTGGAAGCCGCTGCCCGCCAGCAACTGCTTGAGCACAACCAGACGCTGGAATCCAAAGTGCATGAACGCACCCAGGATCTGCTGAAAAGCTTGCGTGCGGTAAATGAAAAACACGAGGCACTGATGGCCGCCCAGCAACAGCTGGTGCAATCGGAAAAAATGTCCAGCCTGGGTGGACTCGTCGCGGGTGTAGCGCACGAAATCAATAACCCGGCTAACTTCACCCGTCTCGCCGCCGAGAATCTGGAGCGCGATATTCTGCGTCTGCAGGATTTCCTGCACGGTCTGACCGATGAAAACAGCGATCCGCAGCTACTGGCCGATCTCGACAAACGCTTTGGCCGTCTGGATCAGCAACTGAGCCTGATTCATGACGGCACGCAGCGACTCAGCCTTATCGTCAGTGACCTGCGCAGCTTTTCACGTCTGGATGAATCAGAAACGCAAATTGCCCGCCCTGATGACGGGCTCGCCGCCACCCTGAATCTCGTACGTGCCCAATACGGCAACAGCATCACCATCGAATTGCAGCAGGAAAACATGCAGGCCACAGGCTTTTGTCATCCCGCCGCACTGAATCAGGTCTTCATGAATCTGGCCGTCAATGCCTGCCAGGCCATTACGGAGCGCGCCCGCCAGGAAGGGCGCCAGACGGTGCCGCTAGGCACACTCCATGTACAGACCCGCTTGCAAGGAGAGGCGCAGGATTGCTGGCTGGCCGAGTTTCGTGATGACGGCAACGGCATGGATGCACAAACGCAGCAACGCATCTTTGAGCCCTTCTTCACCACCAAAGATGTAGGTTCCGGCACCGGCCTTGGCCTGTCCGTATCCTATGGCATCGTGCGCAAACACGATGGCGAGATCATTGTGGAATCCGCACCCGGCCAAGGCAGCTGCTTCCGTGTCTGCCTGCCTCTGAAACAACAAGCCGCCGGCCCGAAAAACGCTGACAAGCAGCAGGACGCAACACAACGAGGAGAGGAACATGGGACTGTTTGATCAGCGCGAGCGCCCGACTAGCAGCAGCACCGCGCGCACGCCGCGCTACGGCATACTGCTGGTGGATGACGAAATCCTCAATCTCACCTCCCTGGCCAGCCTGCTGGAAGACGACTATCACGTGCATCTGGCCTCCGATGCCAATGATGCCTTGCGGCAACTGACTGATCCGGCCTTTGCCGCCGGCATCCATGTCATCGTCTCCGACCAGCGCATGCCGGGCATGACCGGCGTCGAGCTGCTCGGACACACCCGGCATCTCTGCCCCGGTGCCAAGCGCATCCTGCTCACCGGCTATACCGATATCGACGCCATTGTCGGCGCCATCAACGAAGCGGCTATCTGGAAATACCTGCGCAAACCCATAGACAGCCAGGAGCTCAAGCTGACGCTGGCGCGCGCCTGCGAGACCTGGCAGCTGGAGCAGGAAAACATCGGCCTGCTGGCCGAGCTGAAACAGGCCTTTGCCCGACTCAATCTGCTGGATTCGGACAAGATGGCTTTTCTGCGCTATCTCGCCCATGAAATGAATACACCGCTGAACTGGCTGTCGGCAGCACAGGTGATAGACCGCAGCACGCTAAGCTCGGAAACCAACGAAATGCTGGATTTCGTGGATCAGGGACAAAACCGTCTGCGCGGCCTCATCAGCGCCGTACTGCGCTATTTTCAGGCCGCCGGCCTGGAACTGCGCCCGCATCGTGAGCAAGTGGACCTGTCCGTGCTGCTGTCGCGCCAGATCACCAATCTGCAGCGCATACATGGTCAGGCCGTGATGCTGCGCCTGGAGCAACCCGTCACGCTGACGCTGGAAAGTGATGCCGCTCTATTGCTGGAGCTGCTGGATCATCTACTGGAAAACGCCCTGGCCCATGTCGGTCCGCAGCCAGGCAGTCCCACACCCGAAGTGCGGGTCACGGTCACCCGGCATGATCATGCTTTCAGCGTGGAGGTCAGCAATAGCGGCGAGAGTCTTGATGAAGAAGCCTTGAGCCGCCTGTTCCAGCCCTTCTTCTTCTGCGGCTCGGCCCACGGCGCAGAGGGCTTTGGCCTCAGTCTGGCCACGGCGCGGGCACTAGCCATTGCTCTGGGGGGCGATATACAGGCCCGCAGCGGCCAGACCAGCCAGCCCGGCCTCAGTCTCCTGCTACGCCTGCCGCTGGTCATGCCCGCTATCGGACACTGAAATCTGGAAACCGCCTGAGGGCCTCGCTCAGTTTTGCAGGCGGCAGCGGTAGTTATCCTCGCCATGGGGGATAAAGCCCAGCGCTAGCAGCATCTCGGGAATACCGTCCTGGCTGAGATCAAAATCCGCCTCCAGCCATTGCGCACCACGCTCAGCCTCGAGCCGCCGCACTTCAGCCACCAGACGCTCGGCCACCCCGCGGCCACGCGTGGCCAGATGCACGCTGAGATAGCGCATACCGCGCACCTCGCCTTCACCCACCACCAGCACCGCAGCAATATGGCGGGCATTGAACAGCCCGGTATAGAGCGTACCGCCAGCCGCCAGGCCCTGTTGCAAGGCCTGCAGGGCATCCTCAGGAGAGACAAAGACCGGATAATCCGCATACACACGCTGCAAGTCCTGCAGCAGATCGGCAGCAAGCGGGGCGGATACGGCGGCAACAGCAACAGGCATGGCAATTCCTTGTGACGGCAAGCAAGAACGAGGCGGAATTTATCATAAAGCCCCCCGGCTTCGCGTCATAAAGCCCTTTCGCTTTGAATCACAAAGCCGGCCTGCTTGCTCGTGGCCGGCAGGCCCCGCAAACCGCTATAATCGCCGCCTTTCCCCGCTGAGCACTGTCATGACCGCACGCCAGGCCGAAGTCGTCCGCAATACCAACGAAACGCAAATCCGCGTGGCCATCAATCTCGACGGCACCGGCAAAGGCACACTCAATACCGGCATGCCCTTCCTGGACCACATGCTGGACCAGATCGTGCGCCATGGCCTGATCGACCTCGACATCGAGTGCAAGGGCGATCTGCATATTGACGACCACCACAGCGCTGAAGATACCGGCATTACCTTAGGCATGGCCTTCGCCAAGGCGCTGGGCGACAAGAAAGGCATACGCCGCTACGGCCACGCCTATGTGCCACTGGACGAAGCACTGTCACGCGTGGTGCTGGATATTTCCGGTCGCCCCGGCCTCGAATTTCATGTCGACTACACCCGTGCCCGTGTCGGTTCTTTCGACGTGGATCTGTTCTACGAATTCTTCCAGGGCTTCGTGAATCACGCTGGTGTCACCCTGCATGTGGATAATCTGCGCGGCAAGAATGCCCATCACCAGATTGAAACCGTGTTCAAGGCCTTTGCACGTGCGCTGCGTGCTGCCGTTGAACTCGACCCGCGCATGCAGGGCGTGATGCCCTCCACCAAGGGCTCGCTCTGAGCACACCGGTAGCCTTCGCATGACGACTGTTGCAGTTCTGGATTACGGCATGGGCAATCTGCATTCGGTGGCGAAAGCCATCGAGCATGTGGGTGCCAGCCGCGTGGATGTCACCAATGATCCGGCGCGTGTACGCGCGGCTGATCGCGTGGTGCTGCCTGGCCAAGGCGCCATGCGTGATTGCATGGCAGAAATGAAAAAACACGGCGTGGATGCCGAAGTACGCGAAGCCCTCAAAAACAAACCGCTGCTGGGTATTTGCGTGGGCATGCAAGCCCTGCTCGGCCACTCCGAAGAAAACGGTGGCGTGAATGGCCTTGGTATTTATCCCGGCGCCGTAAAATTTTTCGGCCATGACCGCGTGGAAAACGGCGAAAAGCTGAAAGTGCCGCATATGGGCTGGAATGAAGTCTGGCAAACGCAAGCGCATCCACTCTGGGCCAATATCGCCGACGGCTCACGCTATTACTTCGTGCACAGCTATTACTGCGCCCCGGAAGATGAGTCCCTGTCGGCCGGCCGCGCGCATTTCGGTCTGGATTTTTGCTGCGCGCTGGCGCGCGACAATGTCTTTGCCGTGCAGTTCCATCCGGAAAAAAGCTCTACCGCCGGCCTGCAACTGCTGAAGAATTTCCTGCACTGGAATCCCTGATTTATTAATTATCCCCTCTCCCCCTGGGAGAGGGTTAGGGTGAGGGCCGCCCAAGCCGCCGTGCTTATTTTCACCACCGACCCTCACCCCGACCCTCTCCCAGAG
>JBOICI010000007.1:0-7979 GCA_050739955.1 Moraxellaceae bacterium | reverse complement strand
TCGCCCGTTTTAGCTCATCCGCCAATGCTTCTCGCACCAGCCTAACTTGGCGTTCAACAGGGACGCTGACACTGGGCATCGCTTTGCCATCGCCATGCGGGCGCCCGTTAACTTGGCGTTAGGCTTTTCGGTTCTCTTGCCTTCTTTCCTGGCAAGGTTTCGGGTTCTGCTGCTTCCAGCGCATGCGCAAATGTCGGCGCCGTTTCCTTGGCACATGCACTGTGCAATCTGGTCAAGTCCGGCGCTAACAAACACAGCGGTTCGCAACCTGGATGCGCGGCAAGTCTCCATCTAGCCGTCTGCCCTTCGGCAGCCTGCTCACCAAAGTGCCATGCGCTATCGCCACCGGGCTTCCTGTCCTTCGGCAGTCAGCGCATCACGGCGGCATGCCTCGGCTCTTCAATGCGCATGGCAAAGGCCAGCGATGATTCCAAGAACCAAAGTTCGTGCTGCTGATTCACAGGGCTAGCCTGGTCAGGCACAATTCCTCCAGTCACACGAAGGGAGAAGTGGCATGCATAGGCCAAGCAAACATCACCAGGGCAAGTCCAGCTTGTTCTCATTGGCCGTTCCTTCTCGCCACAGCCTAACTTGGCGGTCAAGTGGGACGCCGATTCATCCCAGCGCTTTGCCATCGCCTTAGGGGCGCCCCTTACCTCTGCGTTAGGCCTCAAATATGGCTAGATTACTTTCACCAGAAAAGGAAGCCGAGTACGAAGAACTCCACGGATTTCTTCGGTTTTATCTTGTTGAGTTAAAGGGCGTTAGCGGTGCTGAATACGACCAAGGAACAATAGACATTGCAGAAAAATTTGGGCGGAGCAAAGCGTTAGTTGGCCTTCGCCAAGCCATCAATGATATTTTTGAAGAACTGTCAGATGCCAACAGCGAAGTCATCGCCTTGCTTGATCAAACACTTTCCGCCAAAGGCTTAGTTCTTTTCTCCGAACTTCATCGCCGTTACTCCAACCAATACAAGCGGCTTATCAAAAGAGGCGCCATTCGAAACGACACCGAGTTCTATCTTGCATCGGGCATCGTCTGTGACCTCACTGCATCTATTTCTAGTGAAGAGCGAGCAAAGCTGCAGTTCATGATGGAGGCATATGAGCGTACCGTCTAAATTATCGGCAACCAGCATGAATGCAAACACCAAATGCAACATCGTGCCTCCGCGCTGCGGCCTAACTGGTTGGTCAAGCCGACACCCACAAGCTTCGCTTGTGGGTTCCCTTCGTGCTACGCACTCCGGTGCGGCTTACCGCGGGCGTTAGGCTTTTCATATGGCAACACTGATTTGGCGAGCTCCAATGAGCTATTACGCACCAGGGGATGAAGCAGCATTCTTCAACTGGTTGCAATCCATTCCCGGTGTTCTTTCTGTAAAAGGTATCGGACGAGAGCTTCACATCCAAACTCGATCCACGCGCTTGAACCGTGATTCCATCTTGGAGTTTGTTGCTCTATATCGCCGGTATCTGGGCAATCTCAATGAACTGGTACTTTTCTCCACCCCAGCTAACAAAGCTTGGTTAGAGCCCATGCTCGGTCTTCCTGCTGATAAGAAGCAAAGGTTGCGTAAATGAGCTCCCACATCGAAGGCGCTTCTGTCACCAGCCTAACTGGTTGGTCAAGCCGACACCAACAAGCTCCGCTTATTGGTTCCCTCCGTGCTGCGCACTCCGGTGCGGCTTACCGCGGGCGTTAGGCCTATCGATATGACTAATGACGTTCCCAGCCCGATCGACCTCAGAACCATGCCTGATGCACAGGAGTGGGAGTCAACGGCAATGCAAAAGCGTCCGTGGAGAACGGAGTTTTTCGAAGCAATCACCCAGGAGGTACAGAGCGCCACAGAACTTCATGATGTTCACGTTCTTGAGCTTGGCTCTGGCCCCGGATTTCTTGCAAAGCACCTGCTTGATCACATACCCAACATCACTCGGTATGTTGCTCTGGATTTTTCTCCCGCCATGCATCAACTTGCCAATCAACGTCTTGGTGAGCAAGCATCCCGCGTTGAATTTGTTGAACGTAGCTTCTTGCAACCGACCTGGCACATCGATCTAGGTGCGTTTGACTTCGTTGTCACCCATCAAGCTGTGCATGAGCTCCGGCACAAAAGGCATGCAACGTCCTTGCATTCGCAAGTTGCTCAGATTTTGAAGCCATCAGGCAAGTATCTCGTTTGTGATCACTTCGCCGGCGCGGATGGTATGAAAAACACTGATCTCTATATGAGCATCACAGAGCAAGCTTTGGCTCTCAAAAATGGTGGTTTTTCGTCAGTGCTTTGCTTGCTAAGAAAAGGCGGCCTTGTCCTCCATGGCGCATCTGCCCAATGAATGCACTCCAACCCCCTTCCACTTCGCGCCATGGCCTAACTGGTCGTTCAACAGGACGTCTACCAGCTTCGCTGGCAGTCGCCTTTTAACTCGGGCGTTAGGCTTTCCCTCATGCAGCACAAAGTATCTAGCAGGACCATTGCAATCGGCTTGGGCGCGTTGATCGCGAGCACACCCGCTCTTGCAAGTGGCGGAGGCGCCGAACTCATTCCAGCAGCAATTGGCATCTGCAGCCTTCTTGTCGGTCTATGGGTTGGTATTGCAAGCGCCCGACAGAATGTCCAAGCCATGAGAGCACTCCGAATTTCGTGTGCAGGGCTTGTCGCCTGCGTTGCGCCGACAGTCGGCGCCGTCGTCACGCCTTGGTATGGGGGCCTCATTCTTGGCGTTGTATGCTGCCTCCCTCTTGCCATAGGGCTTTTATGCGCACACTACGTCACTGCGGCGTTGATGCGCTTTCGTAGAACGAAGGCCTAGATCGTGCTGCAAACAATTCTTGTTAATCCAGGGGGGGGTTGCTATGCGCTTCGCAATCAAATTTACGGTACGGGCAAGCGGGCTCAAATTCTCTTCCACTGCGCGCCACAGCCTAACTTTTCGGTCAAGCCGACACCTACAAGCTTCGCTTGTAGGTTCCCTTCGTGCTGCGCACTCCGGTGCGGCTTACCTGTAGCGTTAGGCTTTTTGCCTACTCACCAACCATTTCTTGGATGGAAAGAACTACGCTCATGAATGAAGAAGAATTCGAAGTCCTTCTCAATGAGGCCAACAGCGAACTTAGGGCAAAGCAAGAGGTACTCCAAACGACATATGGCCTAAGCACCTACGCACGGTGGTGGTTCGAGCAAGACCAAGAAACGCTTCAGTTCTTCGATAGCGAAGATAAACTGCGACTGGAGGCAGACGTAGTACATATCGGTAGCCACTCATCGAAATCCAACACTTGGCTTTGGTCTTGGGCAAATGTCTCCATACTGCCGAAGCTTCGCGAAAAAGGAGAACCTTTGAGAGCGCTAGAAGCAATTACTGGCTATCAGTTGTTTGGCGAATTCAACACCTTCGAGGCGGATGAACCGATGGCATGGGAACTGACGGCTATAGCCGTAAAGCATCTTCAAGCCCGGGGCTGCTACCGAGCACCATCCTCCGATGGAAGTCACCAGTCGTTTCTTGCACTCATGAGTATCAGAACAGTGCAATGAAGACTCCCTACTGCCACTCCGCTCCCCAGCCTAACTGGTCGTTCAACTGGGACGTCTCGCGCTTCGCGCGTGCCGCCCGTTAACTTTTGCGTTAGGCTTTTTTAGGAGCCGCACGTGATTCTCGAAATCGCACAACTTCAAGTCAAGCCAGAGCGAACTTCGGAGTTCGAAGCTGCGTTCAATAGCGCCCAAGCCATCATTTCATCGATGCCCGGATACAAGGGCCATGAACTTCAAAAGTGCATTGAGCAAACCAACCAATATACTCTGTTGGTTCGCTGGGAGTCGGTCGAGCACCACGAAATTGGCTTCCGCAGGTCTGCTCAGTACCAAGAGTGGCGCAAACTACTGCATCACTTTTACGATCCGTTCCCCACCGTTCTGCACTATGAACTGGTCAATGGCCCTGGCATATCGCCAGCTAAAGGCAAATGAACACCATGGTTGTGCGGCGCCACGGCCACTCAGGCATCTGCCACCAGCCTAACTTGTCGTTCAACAGGGACGTCTCGCGCTTCGCGCGCGCCGCCCGTTAACTTGGGCGTTAGGCTTTCGTTTTCTTGCCTTCAATTCCTGGCAAGGTTTCGGGCCATGGCGCTTTAACCAAATGCGCATCGCCCAGCGGCTTTCTCTGCACTCATGCACTGCGCATTCTGGCCAGGTCCGGCGCTAACAAGCACGGCGGTTCGCAACCGGGCGGCACAGCAAGTCTCTATCTGCTGTCTGCCCTTCGGCAGCCTGCTCGCCACCGTTGGGCGCCAAAGTGCCGAACGCGAACGCCGCATGGCCTCCTGTCCTTCGGCAGTCAGCGCAACAGGGCGACACGCGCCAGCTTTTCATGCGCATCTCAAGGCCAGTGATGATTCCACCAGCACAAGTCCGTGCCGCTGGTTCACAGCCCTGGTCTCGTCAGGCACAATTCCATCCAGTCACACAAAGGGAGTTCTGGCGTGCATAGGTCAAATGCTAGTCAGCAAGGCACGGCCGGTTTTGGCTCATCCGCCAGTGCTTCTCGCACCAGCCTAACTTGGCGTTCAACAGGAACGCTGATACTGGGCATCGCTTCGCCATCGCCACGCGGGCGCCCGTTAACTTGGCGTTAGGCTTCCCATGGATGCAACCGAGCAGATCGTTAATGACTTCTTGTCGCACCAAGGGTATCGCGACATTGAATATGAACCGCTGGGACGTTCCAAGGCACCGGATTTTTCTGTGAACGGGCGGATCGCTATCGAAGTTCGACGACTGAACCAGCATCACTTTGCGCAAGCCCGTGCTCGAGGGCTAGAAGTCGACGCTCATCCATTAATCCAAAAGGTTCAATCAACGCTTGCAACGTACGGCGAACCTGCAGGAGGCAAAAGCTGGTATGTCTTCGTTCGTTTCAGTCGACCTACGCCGGGTCACAAACAAATTGCCATACAAACAAGAATGGCGCTAGACCGCTTCATTATCGAAGGCGAGCAGAATTCTGGCCGAATTCATCAGACGCAGACCTTCGCGCTTGACCTCTATAAGGCGGGGCCTGGAAGAGATCAGAAATTCGTCTTTGGTGGCTACAACGACATTCAATCCGGCGGCTTTGTTGTCGAGCAGCTTGAGAAAAACATCCAGTACTGTGTCAACGAAAAAGCTGAAAAAATTTCGGGAGTTCATCACATGTATCCCGAATGGTGGCTTGCGCTCGTGGACCACATCGGCTTTCACTTCGGAGAATCTCGTAGCGCAGCCTTCCAATCAGTCACACTTGAAAGGCAGCAATGGGATCGAATACTTGTGATCTCTCCTCGGCCACCACATCAGGTGAGCGAGGTTTGAATTCAAATTTCAAAGGCTGTACAGTGCCTTCGCGCACCGGCCTAACTGGTCGTTCAACAGGACGTCTACCAGCTTCGCTGGCAGCCGCCTATTAACTTGGGCGTTAGGCTTTCGGTTCTCCTTCTTCCCATTCCTGGCTAGGTTTTGGACCGTGGCGCTTCGACCGCTGGTCCAACTTATTTCGTTGCTTCTTTGACATCCTTGCACTGCGCATTCTGGCCAAGCCCGGCGCTAACAAGCACAGCAGTTCGCAACCTGGTGGCGCAGCAAGTCTCCAGCTGGCTGTCTGCCCTTCGGCAGCCTGCTCATCACCGTTCTACGCCAAAGTGCCACACGCTATCGCCACATGGCTTCCTGTCCTTCGGCAGTCGGCGCATCACGGTGGCGTGCCTCGGCTCTTCATGCGCATAGAAAGGCCATTGATGCTCCACGAGCACAGGTCCGCGCAGCTGGTCCACAGCGCTGCGCTCGTCAGGCACAATTCCATCCAGTCACACAAAGGGAGTTTGGCGTGCACAGGTCAAATGTTTGCCATCAAGGCATCGCCCGTTTTAACTCATCCGCCAATGCTTCTCGCACCAGCCTAACTTGGCGTTCAACAGGGACGCCGACACTGGGCATCGCTTTGCATCGCCACGCGGGCGCCCATTAACTTGGCGTTAGGCCTCTTGAAGGGCGCGACTTACAAAGATCATGCTTAACGAACCGATATTTCGCGAATACTTAATCCTGTTCGTTTGCGGCCTTCCAGCCATCCTGGCCTTAGGCAAAATTCTCTTCGGCTCTTGGCACGGATTCTTTGAGTCGCTACGTTTTCTACTCGTCCCGGACATCATCTCTATTCTTCGAGGAGAATGGACCGAAGATCAATGAGCAACACTCAAGCTCTTCGTTTTTCTTTTCTTATGTGGCGGAGCGCTGTACTCTGCTCATCGCCACTTCTTCCCGCAGTAGCTCAAGAATGAAAATCTTCCACCGGGCCCATTCTTTGGTGCCTTCGCGCAGCGGCCTAACTGGTTGGTCAAGCCGACACCAACAAGCTTCGCTTGTTGGTTCCCTCCGTGCTGCGCACTCCGGTGCGGCTTACCGCGGGCGTTAGGCTTTTGGTGGCGTGAAGTCAGCAATGTGGCGAAATCTTGCCATTGATGCCTCAACCTTTTGCGCGTCTGTCGGCGCTGCTTTCTTTGTTGGTCGGGCGTTGCCGGTTTTGCAAGGCACATATTTGTCAGGCTTCGCGGACCACAACTTGGTGGCATGGCCAGTTCAATCTGGCTGTCTGTCCTTCGGCAGCCTGCTTACCACCGTGCGGCGCCAAAGTGCCACACGCCATCGCCTTATGGCTGGCCGTCCTGCGGCGGCCATTGCACCTTCAACGAAGTGGCAAGCCACCTCGCGCTTACATCCCGCAGTCATGGCCCCAGGCCATCACTGCCTGGCGTTTTCCAAAGTGACGTTGAAGCTTCAAGCCATCGCGGGTCGTTGCATGGCAACAAAGTCGCGGCACAATGGTCACCACCGAATCCAGGGGGCGGCTATGCGGTTCGCAATCAAATTTGCGGCACGGGCAAGCGGGCTCAACCCCTTTTCCACTTCGCGCCCCGGCCTAACTGGTCGTTCAACAGGACGTTTACCAGCTTCGCTGGCAACCGCCTGTTAACTCGGGCGTTAGGCTTTTGGTTGCCTTAGATCAGCAGTGTGGCGAATCTGGCCATTGATGCTTTCACCGTTTAGTCGTGGTCAGCGCTGCTTTCCTTTTTTATCCAAGCGTTGCGCGCATTGCTAGGCTCGAATCAACAGGCTTCGCAGATTACGCTTGGTGGCTTGGCAAGTTTCAGTCTGGCTGTCTGCCCTTCGGCAGCCTGCTCACCGCAATGCGGCGCCAAAGTGCCATACGCCATCGCCTTGTGGCTGCCCGTCCTGCGGCGGCCAGTGCACCATGGCGCCGTGGCAGGCCACCGCGCTTGGCATCCCGCAGTCATGGCTTTCAGCCATCACTGCCTGGCGCTTTTCAAGTTTTGCGGCGGGCTTGGCAGGCAGCAGGCCACAAGTTTTAGTGAACCGGACCGCCTATCGGCGGTCTGCGAGTATTCGCCGGTTGGCCAAGCACACGGGCATCAGGCAGGATCTCTGTAGTTCAAGCCAGGGAGTGCGGGCGTGGCAAGGTCAAACATCTATCAGCAAAACAAGGTCGGCGTGTCCTCAGCAGCTGTTCCTTCTCGCCGCAGCCTAACGTGTCGGTCAAGCCGACACCCACAAGTTTCACTTGTGGGTTCCCTGCGCGCTGCGCGCTCCGGTGCGGCTTACCGCGGGCGTTAGGCTTTCGGCTTTCTTGCCTTCGGTTCCTGGCAAGGTTTCAGACCATGCGCTTCAACCAAATGCGCATCGTCCAGCGCGGCTTTCTTTGGTACTCATGCACTGCGCATTCTGGCCATGTCCAGCGCTAACAAGCACGGCGGTTCGCAACCAGGTGGCACAGCGAGTCTCCAACTGGCTGTCTGCCCTTCGGCAGCCTGCTGACCACCGTTCGGCGCCAAAGTGCCACACGCTATCGCCGCATGGCTTCCTGTCCTTCGGCAGTCAGCGCAACACGGCGGAACCGCGCCCGCATTTCATG
>JBOICI010000006.1:0-26708 GCA_050739955.1 Moraxellaceae bacterium | reverse complement strand
GGCTAAAGCCCCTCCTACGAGCCCTCACCCCAACCCTCTCCCAAAGGAGAGGGGGGAATTCCGTAGGAGCGGCTTTAGCCGCGAACACCTTTGCCCTTCACGAGCCGCAGGCGCAGTCACGATTCACTCAACGCCGCAAGGCGGCAAGCTCACGTTTCACGCCATCAGGCCGGCTTTGAACACCGCCTGAAATTCGCGGCACTGTGCCGCGGTCAGAACAAATACGCCATGCGCATCGCTCTCGAATTCCACCCAGAGAAAAGGCACCTCCGGGAAGTCCTGTTCCAGCGCCCACCAGGAGTTACCCACTTCCACCACCAGTACGCCGTCTTCGCTGAGCTGATCTGCCGCCTCAGCCAAAAGCCGGCGTGTGAAATCCAGACCATCACGGCCAGAAGCCAGCGCCAGTTCCGGCTCTTGCAGGAATTCCGGCGGCAAATCGGCCATGTCTTCAGCATCTACATAAGGCGGATTGCTGACGATGAGATCGTAGCGCTGGCCCGGCAGCTTGGCGAAAAGATCAGATTCAATGAGGTTCACATTATCTTGCAGCTCATGGTGCTCAACATTGAGCGCGGCCACCGAGAGCGCATCCAGCGAGATATCCGTGCCATCCACAATGGCGTCCGGAAACTGCTTGGCGATGGCGATGGCGATGCAGCCAGAACCGGTGCAGAGATCCAGCACGCGCTGCGGCTCATGCTCCAGCCAAGGCAGGAAACGCTGCGTAATCAGCTCGGCAATAGGTGAGCGCGGAATCAGCACGCGTTCATCCACATAGAAAGGCAGCTCGCAGAAATAGGCGAGATTGAGCAGATAGCCCAGCGGTGTGCGCTCGTTGACGCGACGGCGGATAAGCTCGATCACGGCACGGCGCTCACTGGGCAGCAGCTTGGCATCCAGAATCTCGGCATCGGCCGACCACTCCAGACCCAGCGTCTGCATGACCAGCGCGGTGGCCTCGGCAAAGGGATCATTGCTGCCATGGCCCAGATGCACATCATTAAGACGCAGGCAGCTCACCCCGAAACGTATGAAATCACGGATGGTGACAAGGCCAGCCTCAGCTTCGGCCAGCAGGGCCTCATCAATCTGGGAGTGCTCGAATTCAGACACGGAAAACACCGGGGCAGCAGGAAAGGCGCGGATTCTAGCAGCCGCAGCCCATGCATGGGAGCTGTCACCGAGTTTGCGTGGCGCTGGGAGCGGCTTTAGCCGCGATGCGAAACTGAATAAATGCAGCAATCGCGGCTAAACCCTCCTGCAGGCGCCGGCACACGACAAGCTGAACCTCCCACCTTTTGCTGGCGCCGCGCCCTGCCGTCTTGCTGGCGCCCGGCCCTAATGGCCACAATAGCGCCCATGAAAGACCCCGCCCTCACTGAAATGCGTAAACAGCTGCGTGCAAGCGCCCCAGTACCCGCCGCGCCCAAGCCCGCCGTCAAACCCACAGCGCCCGAAGAAAAAGTGGACGATGCCACCCTCTTCGCGCGTGCCACGCGTGGCGTGAAGCGTATCGAGGCAGAAGCACCACCGCCTGCAATAGTTCACCCGCGCCCGGATGCCAATACCCTGCGCCGGCGCGCAGCCGCCGTGGAAGAAGAAGCCGTCAGCGGCCCCATTTCTGATGCGGCGGCCCTGATGCATGCAGTGGCACCGGAAGAGGCTTTGAGCTTTGCCCGCAATGGTGTGCAGCCCCGCGTCCTGCAAAAACTGAAACAGGCCCAGCAGCCCTGGCAGGCGGCCGTGGATCTGCATGGCTGTACCGTGGATCAGGCCCGCGAGGCCGTACTCACCCTGATTGCGCAAAGTCATCAGGAAGGCCTGTCCGTCATCAAGATCGTGCACGGCAAAGGCCTGCAACATGGCCAGCCCCTGATCAAGACCTGCGTTAACGGCTGGCTGCGGCAAATCCCGCAAGTGCTGGCCTTCGTCAGCGCCCTGCCCCGCGATGGCGGCACCGGCGCCGCTTATGTGTTATTGAAGAAACCGAGCCCGCAAAAGAACCCAGAATAAAAAACCGGCCAGTCGCTTGGCCACAGGCTGCCACATAATCAAGAACAGGCTCAGGGACAGGCTTCATGCATGGCGTACGCGCACTGCTTTTCATTCTGTTTTCGCTGGGATTGCTGAGCCTGCCGGCACGCGCCGCCGAGCCCGTTCCTGCCCCACTTGCCGCCAACACCAGCAAGATCGAACTGGCACCCTGGCTGCGTTACAACTGCCCGGACAAATTGCTCACCCTGCAAGCAGCCATGCAACTGGATTATCAACCGGTGCCGGGAGCGCGCGTGGCCTTTGGCTACCGCCACCAGCATTGCTGGCTGCATTTCCGCCTCAGTAATACCGGCCCGCACAGCCAGGAATTCATGCTCACGCTGGATTTCGCCATGCTCGACCAGACCCGGCTCTATCAGCCCGGCCCGCTGGGGGTAAGCGAACAAAGCATCGGTGATGTTGTTCCTTGGGCACTGCGGCCGCTGCGCATACGTCTTTTCAGCTATCCCCTGATATTGGCCGCCGGTGAAACCGGTGATTACTACCTGCAGGTGCACACCACCAGCAGCATGAATCTGCCACTGGCCGTGATGGGGCGTAATACCTTTATCGAAGAGCAGTTTTCCAAAGAAGTTACGCTGGGGATTTTCTACGGCATAGGCGTGGGCCTGGTGCTCTACAACCTGCTGCTATGGCTGGCCATACGCGAGCGGGCCTATGCCTGGTATGTGCTGCATCTTTCTTCGGCCTTGCTTTTCTTTGCCTGTCTGAACGGCTCCGCCTATCACTGGTGGCCGCAATGGAGTGACTGGAATAACCGCTCACCCTATGTTTTCGCCTATGCCTCCATGTTCTTCGGCACCCTCTTCACACGCGAATTCCTATCGCTGAAAAAGCTGTGGCCACGCACCTACAAATTGCTCGGCGCATTTTGTGTATTGGTGCTCCTGGCCACCGTCCTTCAACTCCTGCTACCGCCGGAAAAAATCAACGGCGCCCTCGCCGGCTTCGGCATCATCAGTCTGTTTCTGCTCTTCGGCACCGGTATGGCCTGCTGGCGGGCCGGCCAGAGCGAAGCACGCATCTTCGTGCTGGCCTGGGGCCTGTTCCTCTTCATGCTGCTGCTGGTCTCACTCAATACCTACGGCGTCATGTCCACACTCATTCTTTCGCTCTATGGCATGCAGATAGGCCTGATTGCGCAGCAGGTGCTGCTCTCACTGGCGCTGGCTACCCGCATCAACCAGCTCAAGGCAGACAAGCTGGTGCAGGAAAACGAATCGCGCCTGGCCCACGCTGAAAATGCCGCCAAGGGCGATTTCCTCGCCAAGATGAGCCATGAAATCCGCACCCCCATGAATGCCGTCATCGGTATCAGCCAGCTGCTGCACGACACGTCGCTGGACCAACGCCAGTCGCATTATGTGGGCATGCTGCAACAGGCCGGACAGTCCCTGCTCAATCTCATCAATGATGTGCTGGACTACTCCAAGATCCATGCCGGGCGCCTGGAGCTGGAGCGCCTGCCGCTGCGTCTGGATGAACTGCTGGGCGAGTGCGTATCCATTTTCACGATCAGCGCTGAGCAGAAAGGTCTGAGCTTCCACTATGACGTAGCTGGTCGGCTGCCGGACTGGGTCGAGGGCGATGCCATGCGCCTGCGTCAGGTGCTGAATAATCTGCTCGGCAATGCCGTGAAGTTCACCGAGAGCGGCAATATCAAACTGCATGTACAGCTGGGTGAGCACGGCAGCGGACAAATACTGCTTACCCTCACTGTCAGCGATTCCGGCATAGGCATGCCGGCCGCGGTACAAGCTCAGCTCTTCCAGCCTTTCCAGCAGGCCGACGCCACTACCAGCCGCAAATACGGCGGCTCGGGCCTGGGTCTGGCCATCAGCCGTCAGCTGGTGGAAATAATGGGCGGACATATCCGCGTGGACAGCAAGGCCGGACAGGGCTCCACCTTCCGCGTCAGCCTGCCGCTACGTCTGTGCACGGCGCCTGTCGCCATAGCAACAGACAGCCTGCAGGCGGCCGACAACCACCATGGCCTGCATGTACTGGTGGTGGAAGATCAGCCGGTGAACCGGCTGGTAGTCAGCGGCCTGCTGCAACGTCTTGGCATCACCCCGCTGCATGCGGAAAACGGTCAGCTGGCATTGGCCCTGCTGCAAGAGCATCCGGAAATCGACATCGTGCTCATGGATTGTGAAATGCCGATCATGGATGGCTATGAAGCCACCCGGCAATTGCGCCGGCTGGAAGCGGAACAGCACCGGCCGCGCACCACGGTGATCGCCCTCACGGCCCATGCCATGGCCGAACATCGTGAACGCTGCTTTCAGGCCGGCATGGATGACCATCTCGCCAAGCCGGTGATGCTGAAAGACCTCGCGGCCATGCTGCAACGCTGGCGCCACGGCCACGCTATTTGAGGGTGATACAAGGCGCTCGCACCCAGCCCACAATCTTTACCTGGCTGCCTGATTTCGATAGGGTGGCCGACCCTTACCCTGCTCAGGACACTGGAGCCCTGTCATGGAAAAAGCCTACGCCAGCCTCATCACCGCTGTCGGTGAAGATCTTACGCGCCCCGGCCTGCTCGACACGCCGCATCGCGCCGCCAAGGCTTTCAAGTATCTCTGCAAGGGCTATCAGGAAGACCTCGACACCATCGTCAACAATGCCATCTTCCCCTCCGACAACGATGAAATGGTCATCGTGAAGGACATCGAGCTCTACTCCCTCTGCGAACATCACATGCTGCCCTTTATCGGTAAGGCGCATGTGGGTTACTTGCCCTCGGGCAAGGTGCTGGGCCTCTCTAAAGTGGCGCGCATTGTCGATATGTATGCCCGTCGCCTGCAAATTCAGGAAAACCTCACCAAGGAAATCGCCGATGCTGTCATGCAGGTCACTGGCGCCAAGGGCGTGGGCGTCATCGTTGAAGCCAAACATATGTGCATGATGATGCGCGGCGTGGAAAAGCAGAATTCCTCCATGAAGACCTCCATCATGCTCGGCCAGTTCCGCAACAATCCGCAGACACGCAACGAATTCCTTTCGCTGCTGCGTTAATTTATGACGTTGCCGCTGCTGCTCGCATCGGCAACACGCTACGCCCTTCGTTAATCCGGGCTGCGCTCCGCCGCAGGCGCTTTAGTGCACATTTCTTGCGGGACGGAACGCAGCCCAACAGCAGTGCTGACTTGCCTACCAAGCCGGAGATGAACATGACACAACGCGTACTCGTCACCGGTGCTGCCAGTGGCTTGGGCCGAGCCCTCGCGCTAGCCTGGTCGCGCCGTGGCGCTAAAGTTGCGATTGCTGATCTCAATACCGAACGCGGCGCCGAATCTGTACAGCTCTGCCAAGAGGCGGGAGCAGCCGAAGCACACTTCCTGCATCTGGACATCACCCGTGAAGGCGATTTTCTTGATGCCGCGCAATGGGTGCAGCAGCACTGGGACGGTCTCGATGTGCTGGTGAACAATGCCGGCGTAGCCGGCGGTGGCAGCTTTGATGGCATTTCTGAAGCCGACTGGCAGTGGATGCTGAATATCAATCTCATGGGCGTGGTGCGCGGCTGCAGCGTATTCACACCGCTGTTCAAGCAACAGCAACACGGCCAGTTCGTGAATATCGCCTCCATGGCCGGCCTGCTCAATCCCCCCGCCATGGCCAGCTATAACGTGGCCAAGGCCGGCGTAATCGCGCTTTCGGAAACACTGGCGGCCGAACTCTCACCGTGGAATATCCGCACGCTGGCGGTTTGCCCCTCTTATTTCCAGACCAATCTCAGTGAGTCCGTGCGCACGCATGACGATGCCATGAAACTCACCCTCAAGAAGTTGCTGGCCAGCTCCGACATTACGGCCGACGATATTGCCGAGGGCATACATGCCGCCGTTGATAAAGGTGAAAGCCTGTATCTGCCGCATGAGCGCGCACGCCAGGCTTGGGATCTGAAACGTCATGATCCGGAAAAATATCTGGCCGAGTCGCGCGCTCTTGCCCTGAAACAGGCTGGACAGAAAAAACCGTGAGCCGTGCCTTTAGCCGCATACAGCCGCACTTTCTGACTGCACTGCTCATCGCTCTCTGCTTTTTCCTGCCGGCACGTGCCAGCGAAAAAAATGCCGAAACAGAATGGCGCATCGTCATCGCCCGCGATGTCTACACCGATTACCAGCGCTTCATAGGCCAGCGTGACCCCCTCACCCTGCAGCATTTTTCCGGCCCCTATTCGCGTCGCGATGTCGTGGAGCTGGTGTTGCTGCAACAGGCTCTGCAACGTGGTGGCGCCAGTCGACCTCTGCGTTTCGTGCTGACCGATTCAGAAAGCCGCACGCTCAAGACCCTGGCCCATGGCGAGGCTGATATCGGCGGCGCCAGTTCCTGGAAATCCAGCATCAGTCCCTATTCAGAACATCTGCAAATCTCACGCGCCGTGATAGCGCAAGGCCGCTTCATGGCCGGCCTGTATTTTCCGGAGGGCCATCCTGCATTGCAGAGCCTGCCCACACGACCGCAGGACATAAGCCGCTATACCGCCATTTGTGCGGACAGCTGGGAACCGGATCTGGTAGCGCTGAAAAGTCTGGGCAGTACCGTGCTGAAAACGGAAAACTGGGAGTCCATGCTGGGCATGCTGAAAAAGCAGCGGGGAGATTTTCTGCTGGCGCCCTTCCAGCCCACGATTGATATGCGACTGAAAGCCGGTGATATGGTCCTGCTGCCGGTCAGAGGCCTCAAGGTCAGCCTGGCGGGCTCACGCCACTTCGTGTTCTGGCAACAGGGCAAGCAATCCGAAATATTGCGCAAGGCTCTGGATCACGGCATTGAATCGCTGGAGCGGGATGGCACCTTGCAACGGGCTTATCGCGAATCCGGCTTTGACAATAGTGCGCTGCAATCCTGGCGCGTACTCAATCCGTGATGTCGTGTCCGATTTCGGACAGCTCACGCAACATCAGGATCATGCCCACCGATTGCTGATCAGCATCACGCAGCAAAACAGCAGAAGCCTCAGCGCCGAATATACGCCCGGCACCATGCCGGAACACGATGCGCCGGCGCATCACGATGGCGCTGTTTTGCGCATCCAGAAAAAGCCTTTCAGCAGACACATTGGCAAAGCCCTTGGCGGCTGGCAGCACTTCACCCAGCAGGCGTCCATTCAGCGGCATTTCGCCGTGGCGTATCAGATGCTCACCCAGGCGGTTGATCCAGGTGACCTGGCTGCGGCTATCCGTACGCAAGGTAATTTCCGGCAGCATATTCAAGGTGGACTGAGCCAGGGCGTTTTCCGCCATCAGCGCTTTTTCATTGTGCTCCCAGAGCTCGATATCGCGCAGCAGATTGCGCCGCATCTGATTGAAGGCATCCACCAGCTCATTGATTTCATCGTCCTCATGCACGCGATCCACCGTCAGTGGCTGGCGTAAATTGAGGTAATTGATGCGACGGGCCTGCTGCGTGATGCTGCGCAGATGGCGCGTCACTAGCCACTGAAAAAAGGCGAGGATGAAAAACGAGACCAGAAAGGTCTTGAGGCCCTGCGTACAGAAGATGACCAGAAAGCGGTCAAACAAACGGCTCTTGATTTCCGCGGTAGATGCTTCAATGCGCACCGTGCCCATGAGTACGGTGCTGCCGGATATCGGATGTACATATTCCAGTTTGAAAACACGCTCGACGCGGTCGCGTTGCGGCAGCACAGGATGTCCGCCCTGATAGCGGGTGCCGTCATTTTCAACAATCTCGACATAGCGCACGCTGGGCAGGCGCAGCAGATCGGCAATCTGCCGCTGCAGTGCCTGCGGGTTCACTATCCAGAGGTTGTAGGCCAGTGTGCCGGCCGTAGTTTTCTGCAGGGCATCCATATCCTGATGCACCTGCTCAACTTCGTAGCGGTAATCCAGTGCGAGCTCGGTGAAGGTGGCCAGCAGCGCACCCAGGCTGCTAACCAGAAGAATGGCACCGAGCAGACGTCGCGCCAGATGGCTATGTCGTATGTGCCGCACCTGGTTCTGCCAGGGCTCGGCGGCAGGTGCTGCCGACGCCTTGATCTCACTGTCCCTCTGACGCAAACCCTGCTCCTTGCTCTGGCTCAGGCCAGTCCGCTTCCATTATTTTTTGGCAAAAAATTCCGTCAGAAGCTCAGCCACCTGTTCCGGACATTCGTCCAGATGCAGATGATGTCCACCGGGCAGCACTTGCACCCTGCCCTGCGGCACAGCCGTCCAGCGCGAGGCAAACATGTCCTCGGCGCCGGGAAAGGCTTTTTCAGCTCGCACCAGCAAAACCTCGGCTTCAATTGCCTGCAGGAAGGCTCGCACCTGCGTCTCCGACATACGCAGCGATGAATGCTGACGCACGCGGCGATCGGTCGTCCAGCTATAACCACCGTCCACTTCACGCAGACTGCGCGTGCAGAGTATGGCCGCCGCCTCATGGCTTAATGGTGTAAACCCGCGGCGACGCGTAATGACAGCAGCCTCCACCGAGTCAAACACACGCTCTTCACGCGGGAAATACTCGCTCCACTCCAGCAAGGCATCGCGCAGTATGGACGGCGCCTCTTCCGGCTCGCCGGGATAAGGCCCAAGACCATCCAGCAAGGCCAGTTGCGTAACACGCTCGGGCATGGCGCCCGCCAGCAGCACACCTATCCCCGCCCCCATGGAGTGCCCGAGCAGACGAAACTGTTCCCAGCCCAGCGCATTCACCACGCCCAGCACATCATCCACATGATCCAGCGTGTGATAACGCATGCCATCGGCACGCCAATCGCTGAAACCGTGGCCGGCAAAATCCATGGCGACAATATGAAAGCCGGACAACAAGGGCGCCAGCCGGTCGAAGGTGGCGGCATTGTCCTGCCAGCCATGCAGAGCCAAAAGCGGCGGCAAGCTGGCATCGTGCCAGCAGCGCGCGGCAATACGCCGGCCCTTGATTAGAAATTCACGCTCAGTCACGGTCATGATTTTCTTCCGGCCGCCGGTGCGGCCAGTAAAGGCGCCAGACCCGCCCGTATAGCGGCTTCGGTCTGCCCCGGATTTTCCAGCGGGAACATATGGCCACCCTCCACCAAGCGGTAATCCAGATGGTGATGACGCGCCATGCGCGTACCAAAACCAGCTTTCACAAATTCACTTTGCGCACCAGCCAGAAAAACACCGGGCACTTTCAGGGCTGAGCGATAACGCCAGGCATCCGTGGGTGTAGTACGGAAAATATCCACTTCAGCCTGCACCGGCACAGTCAGACGCACGCCATCGGGCACATCGGTCAGCGCGTAATTGAGGTAATCCTCAAAACACTCCGGATCAAAAGCCTGAAAGAATTTCTTGCGACCAAGGCTGGCACGTACATCGTCACGTGAGGGCCAATGATCGCGACGCCCCAGACTTTTACCGGCTGGCGTGATGCGATCGGCCTGACCCAACCACTTCATCAGCGCAAACGGGGCCGCGCCGACGCCGTTGATCACAGGCGGGTCCATGATGACCACGGCACGAAACAATTCGGGATAACGGTGAGCGGCAAAGAAGGTGCAAAGCCCGCCCATGGAATGGCCCATGCCGATCACCGGGCCATCACATTTCTCACGTATGGAGTCCGCTACCTGATCGGTAAGCTCATGCCAGTTGTCACGTATGGGATAACGCGGGTCTGTACCCATGACCGGCAGGGTCTTGATCTCGAAATCGCTTTCCAGCGCACGGAACAACTTGCCGTAGCAAGCCGACGGCACGCCATTGGCGTGCGCGAAATGAATCTGGGGTTTGCTCATCGGAAAAGTCTCGAAGGCTCGTGAGAATGGTACGAACCAGTGTCATGAAGTTCGCGGCTGAAGCCCCTCCCACAAAAACCTGCTCTTCGTGGGAGGGGCTTCAGCCGCGAACAGAACATCAAAGCCGTTCTATCGCCAGACCCAGCGCTTCTACATCGGCTGCGCGCGCAGCGGGTGCCACCACGGCCGTGACCGCAGCACCGGTGAGATAACGCTCGCCCACACGCTGCAAATCCTGCAGCGAAGCGCTCAGCAGACGCTCACGCAAATTCCGGCGCTGCGCCAAGGTGCGGCCATACAGACTGTTGTGGAAAGCCTGACGTGCTTCGCCCGAGGGCGAGAGCGGCTTGTCCATATCAGAAATCACGCCCAGCACGGTTTCTTCCAGCTGACGCTGTTCATGCGTTTCATCCAGCAGCCAACGCACGCTGGCATCAAAATCTGCCAGCGTTTCAGCCAGACGCGGATCACGATAAGAATAGAAACGGAAAGAGCCGGAATTGCTGTCGTAGCCCGCACCGCCACCATAAGCACCGCCACGTTCACGGATAGCGCCGTGCAGGAAGCCATTGCGCAGGAAGCCACCCAGCAGCATCAGCGGCGCAGCATCGGCATGCTCCAGTGCGACCGCGGCATAGGCCTTGGAACAGAACTGCACCTGAGTATTGGCCAACCACGCCACGCTGCGGCCTGCTGCCGGCGTCGGAAAACGGAAAAGCTCACTGGACGGAGTGAAGTGGGCTGGCTGCCAGACCGAGCTCATGGCCTGCTCCAGCGCCGGCAACTGCTCATCTTCACCAATCAAGAGGAAGCGGCGCGGCGCCGCCAAGACTTTTTCATGCACCACGCGCAAACGCGCCAGCAGATTTTCCAATTCGGCATCGGCGGCAATCGCCGTATCCAGCGCTTTCATACGGCGTATGCCGTGCAGGCCGGATACCCGTTGATTGAAAGCAGAAATCGCACTGAAGGAAGCCGAAGCCGCCTGCATGGCCAAGCCATGGCCCTGCCCCGTCACGCTGGATTCCCAGCGCGCTTTCATCTGCGCCACCAGCTCACGCACACGCGAGCCTTCATCAAAACGCAGTGTTTCCAGCGTGGTGCGCATCAGCTCATTGAAATCCGGCGCCCGTACCGACAGCGCCTTGCCAGAGAGCACCAGATGCCCGAGGCCAGTTTGCACATCATGCATATCACCGCGCAGGGAAAGACTCATGCGCAGGCCACCAGAAACACGCGACTGCCATTGCTGCATGGCGAGGTAATCGTGCTCACCCGCACCCAGCTCAGATACCAGCGCGGTATAGAGCGGCAGCAATTGCTGTTCATCTTCCGTGAAGGCCGGCAGCTCGATAATGAGCTGCTCATACACCAAGCCATTGGTGCCTTGGGCATAGACCGACAGCGGCACTTTCTGCTGCGCCAGCGTCAGTGTTTTTTCCACGCCTTCCGCCACCACCAAATCAGCCGGAATATCTTCGCGGCCTACACGCGGCAGAATTTCCGGATCATCTTTCTGAGTCTGGCGGGCATTCAGGGCGGCGGTATCACGGCGAATCTTCTCAGCCGATTCATCGGTCAGCGCCGCCCGGATTTTTTCCAGACGGGCCGCTTCTGCATCACGGCGTTTCTGGCTAAGGCCGGTATCCGGAACCATGGTCAAACGCACCATATGCGGATTATCCAGTAGCCACTTTTGCACCAGGCCCGGAATGAAGGCCGGGTCTTGTATGGAGATACGCAGCTCGGCCAGCACGGCATCAATATCCCAGAGCGCGACCGGATCACCGTCGTGCAGGATGGCGCCCAGACCATTGAGGATGATCTGCAGGCCATAGGGATAACCGTCACCGCCAATTTCACGTTGCGAAAGCTCCAGCTGATGCAGCACGGCTTCCACATCGTCCAGCTCCACGCCGTTTTCAGCGACATCGCGCAGCACGGCCAGCACGCCTTCTTCAAAAGCCTGAGCGCGCTCGGCTTCCGAACCTTCGATGCCGCACATGAAGCTGAGCTCGCGGCCGGAATCATCTACACCGCAAAGCGAAGACGGCGCCTGTGCCAGCTCGGTAGTTTCCAGAAAGTGGCGCAGCGGTGAGGCCGAATTTTCCAGCAGCACCCCCGAGAGCAGCTCGGCTTCAAAACGGTCTTTCAGATTGGCCGTTTTACCCAAGAGCCAGCCCAGCACGATATGGGTTTTTTCCTCGGCCTCATCTTCATCCAGGGCATAAGCGCCCTCGACACGAACAGGCGCGCTGTAGCGCTTTTCATCACGGCCACGAATCTTTTCGGGCAGTGCCTTGAATTCATTCAGGGCACGTTCTTCAAATTTGGCTTGCAGCTCTACCGCCGGAATATCGCCAAAGGTCATGAAGACGGCATTGCTGGGGTGGTAATGCTCTTTGTAGAAAGCCACCAGCTCTTCGTACTTCAAATCAGGAATGACTTCGGGATCGCCCCCGGAGTTGTAGTGATAGGTCGTGGTGGGAAAAAGCTGGTGATTCAGGGCTTCCCACAGCTCGGCCTGGGCCGAGCTCATGGCGCCCTTCATCTCGTTGAAGACAACGCCCTTGTAAACCAGCTTGCTGTCTTTCTCTTCCGGCTTTTCAAATTCGATGCGTATGCCTTCCTGGGCAAAATCCAGCGGATCGATGCGCGCGAAAAACACGGCATCCAGATAGACCGAGAGCAGATTGTCGAAATCCTTACGGTTCTGGCTGGCAAAGGGATAAGCCGTCCAGTCGCTGGAAGTAAACGCATTCATGAAGGTATTCAGCGAACGCCGGATCATGAGGAAGAAAGGATCACGTACCGGGTATTTTTTGGAGCCGCACAAGGCCGTGTGTTCCAGAATATGCGCCACGCCAGTGGAATCCATGGGCATGGTGCGCAGCGCGACCAGAAACACATTCTCCGGATTGTCGGCGGCCAGATGGTAATGCGTGGCGCCGGTAGCCTTGTGGCGATACTCGGCCACATTGAGCTTGAGCGAGGCGATGGGAATCTGGCGTACAGGCTCGAAGGCGGGGTGTGCAGCAGGCAGGGTCTGAACGGACACGGGAAGACTCGGGTGAACGGATGTTCCCGGATTATGGGGGAAGCACAGAGGCATCCCAAGGCCAGTCTTTGCATAAAAGCAGCAGATATATGAACCCGATCTGACAAAAACCGAAGCTTAAGGAGCACGAAGTGATGACATCAGGCAGCAAACTCCATGCAGTGGGTCGGCATAGGCAGCTCGGTGGGTTACGCTGCGCTAACCCACCCTACGGCTTCGGTCAGCCTTGATGAAACCCGCCACTGCAAACAACTCCGTTCTGCTACGTCTGCTGGACCGGCTGGAAGCCGCCGGCAACCGCTTGCCCTCGCCGACCTGGCTGTTTGTCTGGCTCTGCGGCCTTGTGCTGCTGCTGTCCGCACTGGCGGCCGTCATCGGCTGGCAGGCCACCTATCCCGACGGCAGCAAGACGGTAGAAGCCGTCAATCTGCTCTCCAAAGCTGGTCTGACCAAAATGCTCACCGATACCGTGAGCAATTTCACCGGCTTTGCCCCGGTCGGCCCCGTCATCGTCGCCATGCTCGGCCTGGGTCTGGCCGAGCGCTCCGGTCTCTTGGGCGGCTTGCTCTCGGCCTTGGTACGCCTGACTCGCGGCCGTGGCCTGCCCTTTATCGTGGCCTTTGCTGGCGTGCTCTCGCATGTGGCCATGGATGCCGGCTATGTCGTGGTCATACCTCTTGCTGGCCTCCTCTTCTACCGCGCCGGTCTGCCGCCGGTAGCGGGCATCGTCTGCGCCTTTGCCGGTGTCTCCGGTGGTTTTGCTGCCAGCCCGCTGATTAGCCCAGCCGATGCCATGCTCGCTGGTATTACCACTGAGGCCGCCCGCACGGTGGCACCCGGCGTTGAAATCGCCATCACCGCCAACTACTGGTTCAACGCCACATCCTCGCTACTGGTGGCTAGCGTGGTCGCCGCCATCACGCAGTGGCTGGTGATTCCCCGTCTCATTGCAAATGGACAGACCAATTCAGCCGTGGCTGATGAAGGCAGTCATTTGCATAGAACAGGCGGCCGCGCCGTGCTGGCCTGGACGATATTCCTGCTCGCCGTAGTGCTGGCTGGTCTTGTCCCCGAGGGCGGTTTTCTGCGCGGCGCCGATGGCTCCGCCCTGAAATCCCCCGCGATCAGCGGCATCGTCGTTATCGTGGCGCTCTACTTTGGCGTGGCCGGCCTGCTTTACGGCCGCCTCAGCGGACTCTGGTCCAAGGCCGATGACTATGTGGCGGCGCTGGAAGAAACCGTGAAGGCACTGGCGCCCTATCTCGTGCTCATGTTCTTCGCCGCGCAATTCGTGGCCTGGTTCAAATGGAGCCAGTTGGGCGAGCTTCTTGCCATCAGCGGCGCTGAAGGTTTGCGCGCCCTGGACTTCTCGCCCGTGCTCCTGCTCATCCTCTTCGTGCTGCTCACTGCGCTGATCGATCTTTTCATAGGCTCGGCCTCGGCCAAATGGGCGCTGATGGCACCGGTCTTCGTACCCATGTTCCTGCTCGCCGGCATTCCCGGCGAAAGCACGCAGGCGGCGTATCGCGTCGGCGACAGCGTGGCCAATATCATCACGCCCCTCATGCCCTACTTCGCCATGGTGGTGGCCTTCGCCCAACGCTGGCAGAAAGAAAGCGGCTCGCCCTTTGGCGTCGGCACACTGATGGCGCTGATGCTGCCTTACTCCATCACCCTGCTGCTGACCTGGAGCGCTTTTCTCGCGCTGTGGCTGGCACTGGGCTGGCCGCTGGGACCGGGCTGAAGTTGGTCGCACGCAAAAGAACCCGTGGGAGGGGCTTTAGCCGCGATGCTTTTGGGGAATCATGGCTAGCGCAGACAAAGCATCGCGGCTAAAGCCCCTCCCACAAAACAGGGCAAGAGTAGCCCTGATGTGCAAGCCCCGCTGCATTAGGGCATGCACAAAGCCTTTCGGGCCTGCACACCCTACAACTGACCCGCCTGGTCAATCACTTGAGCATTTACGTCATCGCAAGTTGGAAAAAACTGTACGCATAATCGGACCATCTTTTCCCAACGGCTGCGCCCCATGTCGCTCGAATACTTTACGACCCGCCTCGGCCATAAACTGGCCCTCTCCTGCTACGGCCCGGAAAACGGCCCGCCCATCCTGTTCATGCATGGCGGCGGTCAGACTCGTCATGCCTGGGGCCGCAGTGCCGCCGCGCTGGGCGCAGAAGGCTGGCGCGCCATTGCCATCGATATGCGCGGCCATGGCGATAGCGACTGGACCCAGCATTACAAGGTGGAGGACTTCGCGGCGGATGTGCAGGAGATTGCGCTGGCGCAGACCAGCAAAGCCGTGATGGTGGGCGCCTCTTTGGGCGGGTTGTCTGCCCTGCTCGCCAATGCGAGTGAAAAAGGTGAAGTCTCACGCGCACTGGTGCTGGTAGATATTGCGCCGCGCCTCAATGCCGCCGGGGTGGATCGCATTCTCGGCTTTATGGCCGCGCACACCGAAGGCTTTGCTTCCCTGGATGAAGCCGCAGCAGCAGTAGCGGCCTATCAACCACAGCGCATCCAGAAAAGTGATAACAACGGCCTCAAGAAGAACCTGCGACAAAAAGTAGATGGGCGTTGGTACTGGCACTGGGACCCGGCCATGCTGGCCGCTTTCCAGCGTGGCCGCGACGAAAACGATTCCCGCACAGACGAACGCCTTTATCACGCGGCCGAAAAACTCACCCAGCCCGTGCTGCTGGTACGCGGCGCCCAAAGTGATGTGGTCGATGAGGAAATCACCCGTGAATTCCGCACCCGAATTCCACAGGCCCGTATTGCCGATGTGACCGGAGCCGGCCATATGGTGGCGGGCGACCGCAATGATGTTTTCACGGATGCGGTGCGTGAATTTCTGACCAGTCTGAGTTAAACCACATAAGTTAAACCGTAGGGTGTGCAAGCCCTGCTTGCGCACGCGGTTCGCATCGTCATTTTCACATTCTGACGCGCACGGAAATTCAAGAGATTCCCGCTTTCGCGGGAATGACGTGATGACGGCGCGATTGGATAAGCCACTGTGACGCGTGCGCAAAACCTGCGATTTTGCACACCCTACGGCCGCATCAGAATTCCTCATAAAAAAGGCGGACAGGATTTCCCTGTCCGCCTGCCGGTACAAAACCGGATAAATCGTCAATCTCGTCAAGCATTAAAAATCAGGCAATCACCGGTAGCGCATGGCCGTGTTCGGTAATGCCCACCGCTGTTTCCAGATCGTCAATCGCCTGCTCCAGATAATCCAGCAAGCGCTGCATGGAAGGCAGGGTACGGCGGCAGGCCGTGATGCCGAATTCAATCTGGTCCACATAGCTCAGCAAAGTGATATTGAGCGCCGCGTTATCCATGAGAAAGGCCACGGGATAAATCCCGTCCATGCGCGCGCCATTCCAGTACATGGTCTCTTTCGGGCCCGGCACATTGGAAATCACCACATTAAAGGACTGCCAGGATGGCGCCAGCCCCGTGAGCAGGTTAACGCCGCTGGGCGCCAGTGACGCGGCCGTATACAGCAGCAACTCCGTGGAGCTCATGCGTTTGCAACGCTGCTTGGCATCGCGCACCGAGGCTTTCACGATGCGCATACGCTCGCGTGGGTCTTCCACATGGGTGCCGAGATTGGCCAGCACCACGGCAATCTGGTTACCGCCTTCGCTATCGTCCTCTTCATCACGCAGGGACACCGGCACCATAGCAATCAAAGGCTTTTCCGGCAGGGCCTCCTGGCTGATAAGGTAATTGCGCAGGGCGGCACCACAAATCGCCAGCACCACATCATTGACCGTGGCCTTATAGGCACGGCCAATGGCACGTATACGTTCCAGCGAATAAGACTGCGCAGCAAAACGGCGCGAACCGGTAATGGCTTTGTTCAACATGGATTCCGGCGCATCGAAGACGGAAACAAAATCTTCCTTCTTGCGCTCAGTGGTCAGGGACTTGCCCACTTCGCGCGCCACATTGGGCAGAATCATGGCATTGCGCAGGGCTTCCGCCTTCAGTTTTTCCAGCACCGCCTTGATATCACGCTCCGGCTTTTCCGCAGATTCCACCGGCCTGCGTTTGCGCGGCGGCACCGCCCACAGCGGCGGCGCATCACGTACATCCGGACTGGTACTGAAGGTGCGCATCATGAGTTTCATGCCGGCCATGCCATCCATCATGGAGTGATGAATCTTGGTGTAGACCGCAAAACGGCGGCCTTGCACGCCTTCAATCAGATGCACTTCCCAGAGTGGGCGCGCCCTGTCCATCAGATTGCTGTGCTCGGCCGACACAAAAGCCAGTAGCTCGCGGATACGACCCGGCTTGGGCAGCGCGGCGTGACGGAAATGATGTTCCAGATCGAACTGACGATCTTGATCCCAGAAGGACTGACCAAAACGTGTGACGATTTTCTGATTAAACGGCGCCTGCACCTCGGTATAGCTGCGCAGGTGGTCCGCCAGCTTGCGCACATAATCGGCCTTGGCATCTTCGGGATAGCTGAACAGCTGCAAGGTACCGATATGCATGGGCTGCTGGCGCTTCTCCAGCAAGAGAAACATCTGGTCGGTGGGGCCGGCTAACTTCATCACTCATCCTCTGCGCGAAATACGACTACCAAGTCACGCCGAATGATAAACAGCAAGCGCCGCAAGAAAACATGAGCAGCGACAAGGAGTGACGAAATACACGACGAAATATCTATCGACGCGCATTCGCCATTATTTGTCGCCAATCATTATGTATTTCAACGCCTATTTCTAAAGCCAGAGGCGAATCCCGGCCAGCACGCGAAAATCACTCGTCCTGTCATCGCCAGACAAATCAGCCGTCTCGCCGAATTTTCCCGACCACTCCAGACCGATATAGGGCGCGAACTCACGGCGGATTTCATAACGCAGGCGCAAACCTAAAGCCGCATCACTCAGTCCCTTTCCGGTGCCTTTTTCCACATCGGATTTACCCCAGGCATTCATTTCCAGACGCGGCTGCAAGATAAGGCGATTGCTCAGCAAAACTTCGTACTCCGCGTCCATGGTCAAGGCGCTGCGTCCACCCTCGCCCACCCAGGCACTCGCACTCAGCTCAAAGAAATACGGGGCCAGCCCCTGCACACCGATACCGGCGAAAGTGCGGTCCGGCCCTTCTCCGCCCAATTGACGCAGGCCCGCCGTGGCTTCCCACCAGCGCGCAAAGGCATGGCTGCCGTAAAAACGATTATCAAGATGCTCAACCTTGCCATCCTCACGCTCGCCCTCACTGCTGAACCAGAGCCGGTTCATCTCACTGCCCCAAGAAGCATTGCCCTCCCAGGCCAGCGCGCCGGCATCACCCGCTTCTTGCCACTCCAATCTATCCAGCATGAGCTTGCTGAAACGGGAGCCGCCCATATGGTCCTGCATGCTCATGCCGCCGAGATCAGGAAAAGCGGCGGCCATTTCTTCTGCGGTCGGTGCGGGATAGACGCTTGTATCTGCGATCTTTGTTGTTGCATCTGAATTGCTAGCTTCGCGCATGGTCGACATATCGTGGCCATGATGTGAGTGGTCTTCGGCGGCCCATGCAGATGATGTAAAAACCGAAGACACCAAACCCATTAAAAAAACCACTGTCGCCCCGGCGAAGGCCGGGGCCCAGCGACTTTGCTTTTTATTCAAGACAGATAAAGGCACTGGGCCCCCGCCTACGCCCCGAAGGAAGTCCCCCTGGGGTGCGCGGGGGCGACGGAATGTTAAGAAGATAAAGACTTTCATACGCCCGCCTCCACCCGCACTTCGCGGAACATGCCGGAATCCATATGCATGAGCAGATGGCAGTGATAAGCCCAGCGCCCTAATGCATCGGCCGTCACGCGATAAGAGCGTCGTGTTCCCGGCGGCATGGAAATGGTGTGCTTGCGCACCATGAAATTTCCGTCCTCGTCTTCCAGATCACTCCACATGCCGTGCAGATGGATCGGGTGCTCCATCATGGTGTCGTTCACCAAGATGAGTCGCACCCGCTCGCCGTATTTCAGCCTCAAGGGTTCGGCACTGGCGAAAGGAATACCGTCGAAAGACCAGACATAGCGCTCCATATGCCCGGTGAGGTGCAGCTCGATATCGCGTGAAGGCTCACGGTTATCGGGATCAGGAAACACGCTTTTGAGATCGGCATAGGTCAGCACTTTGCGGCCGTTATCACGCAGGCCCACGCCCGGATCATCCAAGCGCGCCATGGGCATCATCGCCTGCATATCCACACCGGGATTTTTACTCTCGCTGGCCGGATGCGCTTGCGCCATATCAGACATATCCATGCCCGGCATATCGTGATCCATGCCGCTCATGTCATGGCCCATATCGGCCATGGACAGTAGCGGGCGCGGATCAAGCGGAGGAACTACTGCCGATAATCCTGCGGCTGTTGCCAGCGTAGCGCGGGCATAGCCGGTGCGATCCATGCTTTGCGCAAAGATCGTGTAAGCATCAGCAGCAGGCTCCACGATCACGTCCAGCGTTTCCGCCACGCCCAAACGAAACTCATCTATTTCCACCGGCCGCACATTCTGGCCATCCGCTGCCACCACCGTCATTTTCAAACCCGGAATACGGATATCGAAATAGCTCATGGCAGCGGCATTGATAAAGCGCAGACGAATTTTTTCACCGGGCTTGAACAGGCCCGTCCAGTTGGCCGCAGGTGTTGAGCCATTGACGAGGTAGGTATACGTCGCAGCGGAGACATCGGCGAGATCAGTGGGCGTCATACGCATCTGGCCCCACATCTTGCGATCGGCCCAAGCGGCTGAAAATCCTTTTTCCTTCACGTCTCGGAAGAAATCGCCCACGGTGCGCTGGTGATAGTTGTAGTAGGTGGATTGCTTGCGCAGATTATTCAGGATGCGGTGCGGATCAGTATCACTCCAGTCCGAAAGCAAGACCACATGCTCGCGATCGTATTGAAAAGGCTCCGGCTCACGCGGCTCGATGATGATGGCGCCATACAGTCCACGGGCTTCCTGCATGGCAGAGTGGCTGTGATACCAGTAAGTGCCACTCTGCTTGAGCGGGAACTCGTAGGTAAAGGTTTCGCCAGGATGTATGCCGTGAAAAGAAAGCCCGGGCACACCATCCATATTCGCGGGCAGGATAAAGCCATGCCAATGTATGGACGTATCTTCACTCAGGGTGTTTTTCACCCGCAGTGTGAGCGTATCGCCCTCACGAAAACGCAAAACCGGTGCCGGCAGAGAACCATTCACGGTAATGGCCGTGCGTTCGCGGCCGGTGAAATTCACCCGCTGCTCGCCGATGACCAGATCCAGCAAGGGGCCTTTTAGCTCAGGGAGAGAAACTCGCTCAGGAACAGAAACAGATCGCACCGCCTGTGCCAGCAGCTGCTGTGGCCAGCCTATGGCTAGCGCCGCAGTGCCTAGAGCAAAGCCTTCGACAAAACGGCGGCGTGAAAGTGGCAGCGCTACGAGGGATGCATCCGGCGACGTTATCGTGCCGGGTGAAAAATCATTTAAGGGAGTGTTGCGCATGAAGACTCCGACTATGCACAGACCTGAAAAAAAAGACGAAACATTCGTCACCGGAAAACAAGAACCGGCTCAGGCAATGGGAGGTCGGAGAATCCGGGAGAGATCAATCGAACGATAGCTATTGGCCAGCGCAACCGCTTGCACCGACTGTGCGTGTACTTGCAGGGCAATAGCGGAAAAGCTGATCGGCATCTGCAGGGCACAGGCGCAATTGCAGACTGCGCCCTGGCAACAGGCCATAGCCTTATGCGGGGCCTTGTCGGCCATACCTGAGTCATTAGAAGCATTATCAGAAGCCGCATGCTCTGCCATCTCATGGCAGTCATCCATGGCCATGGCAGCACCGTTTTCCATGCTCTGATGTAGTGGCATGCTCTCATGCATAAGGGATTGCGCGACTGGCATCTGCATCAGGCCATGAGCAACTGCCGCATGCGCCACGCTAAGCCCGTTCAGCAGAAGGGCCAGCATGAGGACGATGCGGAAGAAAGGATGGTGAGACATGGGCGGCATTGTGGCCGCCGCCCCTATACAACGGCAAGTAGCGTTATGTGCTGCCCTGCCGGATGTCTTTCCAGAAACGGCGCAGAAGACTGGCCGTGTGATGCGGCGTTTCCACCATAGGCAGATGGCCGACACCGGGCAGCAGCTCAAGGCGGGCCTGCGGGATCAGTGTCTTGAAGGTATGCGCACACGAGACATGCAGCACCTGATCCTGCTCGCCCCAAAGTATGAAGGCCGGCACCGTGATGGCAGAAAACGCGGGCAAGGCTTCATCCGGTGCGTTCT
The DNA here is from genome assembly GCA_050739955.1 of Moraxellaceae bacterium. Lineage (GTDB taxonomy): Bacteria > Pseudomonadota > Gammaproteobacteria > Pseudomonadales > Moraxellaceae > UBA2031. The sequence continues at coordinate 5,552 of JBOICI010000006.1, read as the reverse complement.
GCAAGAGATGCCGGAACATATGCTCATTCACATGCCGGCGCGAAACCAGATCCCAGTACATGGCCGGCGCCATCATTAAAGCCAGTGCACGGCTTTCCATCACCGTGGTCAGCAGATCCAGCACGCCCTTCATATTGTGCGCGATAAGACCATTGCGCCCCTGCATGAGTTGCTGCTCGAAAACCGTGGTCTGCGTGCCCGCCACACCGGCCGCATTCATCAGCGTGACACTGCGCACTTTTTGCGAGTGTCGCGCCGACAGCAGGCCCGCAATGCCGCCACCCATGGAACTGCCCACCACATGCGCGGCCGAGGGCAGGATCATGCCCATCCATTCCGCCACACGCGCCACCTGCTGATCCATGCCGTACACCGCTTCGGTATGGAAACGGCTTTCGCCCCAGCCCGGCAAATCCGGAATGAAAAGATGATAACGGCGCGCCAGAAAAGGCAGCAGCGGCAACCAGTTTTCCTTGCTGGCGCCAAAGCCATGCAAGAGCACCACAGGCTCGCCCGCAGGATTGCCTCCCTGCAGCCAGACCATGCGCTGACCATCCACAAAACGATGACAGCTGCGCAAGCCCGTTACCGTGCCATGCAGGCGATGCAGCAGTGGCATCACACTGCGATAACGCCACTTCTCGATACGCTCAGGCTTAGGTGCCCGCGCCAAGGCCAGATACACCGGCCCCACTTCACTGATAAAGCCGCGCTCAAGATTTTCCAGAACCTGATTCACCATGCGCTCCTCAGGCTTCGACAACGCGATAGTCCTTCAGATCGAAATGCTGCATCTGTTTTGCATACTGCGTGGCAAAACCCGGGTACATGGTGGCGTTATAACCATCTTCCGTGAGGTACCAGCTCTTGCAGCCCGAATTCCAGTTGGTTTTCGAGAGACGCTTCTGCATGTCGGCATTGTGCTGCTTCTGTACCTCGGGCTTTACGTCCAGTGCCTTCAGCTTGTTGTTCAGCAGCATGCTGATGCCCTGCACCGCATAACCGATCTGCGACTCCATATACACCAGTGCCGAATTGTGGCCCGGGCCGGAGTTGGGCCCCAGAATGAAAAACAGGTTGGGATAGCCGGAAACATTCATGCTCTTATAGGCCTGCGCACCGCGTGCCCACTCTTCGCTCAGCACACGCCCCTTGATGCCGGTAATCGGGAATGGTGTGCCGGCCTTGCTCACATCAAAACCGGTAGCAAACACGATGCAGTCCACCTGATGCTCAATGCCCTCTGCGGTACGAATGCCCTTGGGAGCAATCGTGGCAATCGGCCAGGTGATGAGTTTGCAGTTTTCTTTCTGCAGCGCCGGATAGTAATCACTTGAAGCCAGCACGCGCTTGCAACCGATACGGAAATCCGGCGTGAGCTGGCGCCGCAGCCAGGCATCTTTCACCTGATGCTTAAGGTGCGCCAGACTAATACGCTCCACCACAGCCGTCATCGGCGTGTTCCAGATGAAGCTGAAAGCCATGGATTCATGCCCGTAGAACAATGTCTTGCGCACGGCCATCTGTGCGGCCGGCAGCGTACGAAAAAGAGTTTTGTTCCATTCGGGGGCGCGGTAGTTCGGGCGCGGCAATACCCAGCCCGGCGTACGCTGGAACACTTTCACGCTCTTCGCCACTTTCACCAACTCAGGAATGATCTGCACGCCACTGGCACCCGTACCGATCACCGCTACGCGTTTGCCCTTGAAATCATAATCATGATCCCAGCGCGCGCTATGTATCTTGTGGCCTTCAAAACTTTCAATACCGGCAATCTTCGGGAAACTGGCATTGGACAAACCGCCCGATGCCGAAATCACGGAACGGGCACGGTAGACCTCGCCATTGACCGTACTCACTTCCCACACGCCTTCTTCTTCACGGAAGACCAGCCCCGTCACATTGCTCCCAAAACGGATCAGCGGACGCAGGCTGAATTTTTCAACGAGATGATGAACATACCCCAGGATTTCTCGGCTGCCGGAATAGGCGCGTGTCCATTCCGGATTCTGCGCAAAGGAATAGGAGTAGAGGTTGGACGGAATGTCGCAGGCCGCACCGGGATAACTATTGTCACGCCAGGTCCCGCCGACATCAGCCGCACGTTCCAGAATGACCACATCATTGATGCCCTGCTGCTGCAAACGGATGGCGGCACCCAGACCGCCAAAGCCGGCACCGATAATCAGGACAGAGGCAAGCGGCGACAGCGCCACCGCCTTGTTTTCAGCCGTCTTGTTTTCAACTGCCGATTTTTTACGGCCGGACGTTTTTCCAGTGGTATTCATGGAGCGGGTCATCGTGAGGGACTCATCATTAATATTGTCAAAAATCGGTCGAAAAACAGGCGCTTTGACTCATCCAGAAGACGCAGGCATGACCCGCACCCCCTGCTTGCGAAGTGCGCGTCATGTGCGTTTCCGAAGGGTCTCAGGCGGCCGGGCGATAGGTCAGTTCCTTGACCCAGGTGGGCACGGGTGGCAATGCGCGTGCCGGGATGAAGCTCGTGACCTTGACCAGCGCATCCACCGGTATGTGGTAGAGCCTGTTGTTGCGGTTCACGACCTGGCGGCTGTGCCAGCTGATCAGCTGGAACCAGGGATTGCGACGGCCTTCAGCCGAACGCCCACCGATTTTTTCGAACTTCTTCATCACCTTGTAGAGCTGCTCTTCCGGCAAACCCAGCTCGACAATGTTGTCGCGCATTTTGTTGAGCAGCGGGAAGTAGGAAAGGATGCCGAGGATCAAACGCGGATCCACCATCGGCCCCATCATCTGCACGATCTTAATCAGCGGCTTGCCATAACCCGTCATTTCCATGACGGAGAAGCCCACGCCAAGATGGCGCGCTTCATCACCATTGATCAGCTCAAACGCCTGGTGGCACACCGGATCGTCCACGGTATCGAGCAGGAACTGGCAGAGCGCACCATCGAGTGCAATCTCCAGCATGGGAATGACCGCACCCAGCACATAGAACGGCATCTGATCGGCGTAGGTATCCAGCCACTCGATCACCAGACGCAGATTGATATTGGGCTCAGGAATGTCATCTCCGTCCAGCATGCCCCAGCGCTTCATCAAGGCCATTTCCGCATTGGCATGGCGCTGCTCTTCGGCATGGAAATAACTGTACATCTCGCGCAGCGTATCGGTCGGCGCGGTCTTGGCCATGGCCGCAAAAGCACGTGCGCCAACATGCTCGATCCACATCAGATCAGCCATGAAAGGCTTGAGCTTCTGATACAGCTCGGGATTACCCGTAACGAGCTCGGCACCCGGCGCATCCCAGTCAACATCGGCCAATGCCCACTGTGTGGCCTTGACCTTGTCGAGCATTTTTTCAAAATCAATCGTCGCCATAATGCGTTGCCTCTTGTTAATAACAATGTGTTGAAAACAGACTTCAGATAAAAGGAGATCAGGCGGCGCGGCGCACCGGGGGAATCACGGTTTTCAGCAGCTGCTCCCGAAGTTCGCCCGCCTCACCAAAGAATTTCTCCTGGAACTTATCCAGCAACACCGTGGTGTCATGGTGATTCGGATGAAACCCCGGCTTGAAATAATCCAGCAGCTTTGGCGCCACTTTTCCGAACAGGCCACGCGGACCATAAATCATGGCAAAGCCGTGAAGATGTTGGCGCCACAGGCGCGGATTGCGCAGCGAGCCGTCAGAGGCCATCAGCATCACCTGCATGCTGGCCAGTGCAGCAATCAGGATGACGGTGGTGGGAATCATGGTGCCAGCACGCAAGGCATAGCTGCCGACGTGCCTTTCATAAACGTCGTAAGCCACGGCCTTATGCTCGGTTTCTTCCATCATGTGCCAGAGCACGAAATCCGCTGTTTGCCGGTCGAATTTTTCATGCACATCGGCATGGCCCAACACGTATTCGGAAATGATGGCGGTGTAATGCTCCAGCGCCACGGTGACGGAAAGGCGGGCCGGCTTCGGCAATACTTTCGACAGGCGACGCAAACCATCGCGGGTCAAACGATCGAGCCGCATCACCGGATAACCCATGCGTGAATAGGCATTGTTGGCCGCATCATGCTCCTTGCCGTGCATGGCTTCCTGACCGATGAAACCGGTCACGCGGGCCTGCAATTCCGGATCATGAATGCGCTTGCGATAATGGCGCACGGCTTCAATGAAAAAACGCTCGCCCTGCGGGATCACCGCCGAGAAGGCCATGAAAAATGCCGAAGCAAAGGCGTTATCGTCATAAAAGTGAGGATTCAAGGGCGCCTTGTCGAAACCGAAATCCATATGCCGGATAGGCACCGCCGGATTACCGTCTGCCATCGGGCCGACCACTGCACTTGCGTAACCTTTGCCTGCTGCACTCATGGCGCACTCTCCGCGGGTGAAGGTGAGGAAGATTTCAGACCACAGCCGTCACGAGGCCATGAAACGGGCAAGCAGACCCGAGCCACGGTTGTAACTGACAGGAGCAAGACGCTTCATGCGCCAGACCATGCGGGCATCGAACTGCGGCATGACATAAAGCTGATTGCGATCGAGCGCATGCAAGGTGGTGTTGGCCACGCTGTCGGCAGAGTGGCCGGTCCATTCCATGAGGCGCTGCCCCATCTTCGAGGTGTTCTGCGGAATGCGGCCGTTAAGCACGATATTGGTTTTGACAAAGGTCGGGCACAGCGCGGTCACGTGCACACCGCTGCCGGCCATTTCCGCCTTGAGCGTTTCAGAGAGGGCGAGCACCGCCGCCTTGGTGACGTTGTAAGGCCCCATCATGGGCGCCGCCGCGAAGCTGGCCGTGGAGCAGACATTGATGATGCCGCCCCGTCCCAGCGCCCGCAGTTTTGGCGCGAACACATGGCAGCCGTGAATCACGCCCCACATATTCACACCCACGGTCCAATGCCAGTCTTCGAGAGAAATCTCGCCGATGGGCTTGCCGCCTATGCCCACACCGGCGTTATTCACCACCAGATCCACGGGCCCTTGCAGCCACTGTTCGGCTTTTGCAGCCAGTTCTTCGACCGCTTCGAAGCTAGAAACATCACATTCCAGCGCCAGCGCCTGACCGCCCTCCGCCGCAATCAGGGCCACGGTTTCCTCAGCCGTTGCCAGGCGGATATCCGCACAGACCACGCGCCCGCCGCGTTTCGCCAGCTCCAGCGCAAAGGCGCGGCCTATACCGCTGCCGGCTCCTGTGACAACAGCCGCTGCACCCTTGCTGACTTTCTTGCCAAACACGCTACTCAACATGACATCCCCATCTGCCGTCATCCGCGGCAGGCATCGGCCCGCCGCATTGACCATTACATTGATGAATGTCACCTTATTCCGACTATTTGTTCGGATTCAATTCGGAAGCCTGTCAGACAGGACGGAGCGTTCACCTTTCGCACTTCTTCACCCTTCGACAGGCTCAGGGCGAACGGTTAGCGCTAAGCGGTGGTTGGTGGTTGGTGGTTGGTGGTTGGTGGTTGGTGGTTGGTGGTTGGTGGTTGGTGGTTGGTGGTTGGTGGTTGGTGGTTGGTGGTGAATCAATACTTCTTCGATATGAATCCGTTCGCCCTGAGCC
>JBOICI010000005.1:0-56431 GCA_050739955.1 Moraxellaceae bacterium | reverse complement strand
TGTGGGAGGGGCTTTAGCCGCGATGACTTTTTATCCTAAGGCAATCGCGGCTAAAGCCCCTCCCACAGGAACTATTTGATGATCCGGTATTCCGCCGAGCGCGCATGTGCTTCCAGACTTTCGCCACGGGCCAGCGTGGACGCCACCTTGCCCAGCTCGGAAGCACCGGCCGGCGAGCAGCCAATCAGGCTGGAGCGCTTCTGGAAATCGTAAACGCCCAGCGGCGAGGAAAAACGTGCAGTGCCGGAAGTCGGCAGCACATGGTTGGGGCCGGCACAGTAATCGCCCAGTGCTTCCGGCGTGTGGCGGCCCATGAAAATCGCACCGGCATGGCGAATTTCCGGCAGCAATGCTTCCGGATCAGCCACGGAAAGCTCGAGATGCTCGGGCGCAATGTGATTGATCAAACGCAGGGCTTCAGCACGATCACGCACCTTGATTAGCGCACCACGATTGGCCAATGCCGTGCGCACGATGTCCTGACGGTTCAGTGTGGGCAGCAATTTTTCTATGCTGGCGTAAACCTTGTCCAAAAACGCATCGTCTTCCGAAAGCAGAATGGCCTGCGCCTGCTCGTCATGCTCGGCCTGCGAGAACAGATCCATGGCAATCCAGTCCGGATCGGTCAGGCCATCGCAGTACACAAGAATTTCCGAAGGACCGGCAATCATGTCGATACCGACTTGGCCAAAGACCATGCGCTTGGCCGTGGCCACATAGATATTGCCGGGGCCGACTATCTTGTCCACGCGCGGCACCGTGTGCGTGCCATAAGCCAAAGCGGCCACCGCCTGCGCGCCGCCCAGGGTGAATACACGATCCACGCCGGCAAGCGCTGCCGCCGCAAACACCAGTTCGTTGACTTCACCTTTTGGGGTAGGCACCACCATGATGATTTCACGCACACCGGCCACTTTGGCCGGCATAGCATTCATGAGCACGGAAGACGGATACGAAGCTTTGCCGCCCGGTACATAAATACCCACGCGATCCAGCGGCGTGATTTTCTGGCCCAGCACGGTGCCGTCGGCTTCCGTGTACTGCCAGGAATCCTGTTTCTGCTTTTCGTGATAGCTGCGTACACGCTCGCAGGCCGTTGTGAGCGCTTCGCGCTCAGCGGCCGGAATCTTTTCCAGCGCCGCGCGCAAACGCGCCTGCGGCACTTCCAGATATTTAGCTTCGCTGACTTCAAGACCATCAAAGCGCTTGCTGTATTCCAGCAAGGCGATATCACCTTCGCGGCGCACGCGCGTGACGATATCCGTCACCGTCTGCTGTACGCCGGCATCGCTCACAGCCTCCCAGGTCAGCAGCGACTCCAGACGTTTCTCGAAGCCAGCAACGCTGGTATCGAGACGGGGAATGAGTTCAGTCATGACAGTTCTCACTTTCTTTCAATCGCCACCCTTGATCCAGCCCAAAAGCTTGATCAAGTTGTGATGGCACGGCGGGGGGAGCCGGAAAAGCGGACTTTACATAAAGTAAATGAGCATTTTTCCGGCTCACTCCAACACAAAGCCCAATGCAGTCGGCGCGGCTTGAGCGAGCTATTGCTTAAGCAGCTGCTTGTTCGCGCTTGGCTACTGCCGCTTCCAGTCGATCAATAATCGGCTGAATCAAAGCATGCTTCATTTTCATGGAGGCCTTGTTGACGATAAGGCGCGAGGTGACATGCGCAATCAGCTCGGTAGGCTCGAGACCGTTTTCTTTCAGCGTCTTGCCGGTATCCACCACATCCACAATACGGTCAGCCAGACCCATGAGCGGCGCCAACTCCATGGAGCCGTAGAGCTTGATGAGCTCGACCTGCTCGCCTTTCTCCGCGTAATAACGCTGCGTGAGTTTGACGAACTTGGTGGCAATACGCAGACGGCCCGTAATGGCCGGCGCATTCACCGGGCCAGCCACCATGAGTTTGCAACGCGCAATCTTGAGATCCAGCGGCTCGTAAACACCGCCACCGCCGTGCTCCATGAGCACATCCTTGCCGGCCACGCCGATATCGGCGGCGCCATTTTCCACATAGGTGGGCACATCGGTGGCGCGAATGATGACGATGCGCACATCGGGATGTGTGGTGGGAAAAATCAGCTTGCGTGATTTTTCCGGATCATCCAGCAGATCGATACCGGCCTCGCGCAGCAGCGGCAAGGTGTCGTTCAGGATGCGGCCCTTGGAAAGAGCAATGATGATGCTATTGGGAACAGGCTGGCTCATGCGTTTTCCTTACCGGTGACACGACGTATCGTCGCGCCCAGGCCCTGCAGTTTTTCTTCGACGCGCTCATAGCCGCGGTCGATGTGATAAATGCGATCCACCAAGGTGTCGCCATTGGCGGCCAGTGCCGCAATCACTAGCGACATGGAGGCACGCAGATCAGTGGCCATTACCGGCGCGGCCTGCAGCGTATCCACACCGGAGACGATGGCGGTGTGGCCATCCACCGCAATCTTTGCACCCAGACGATTCAGCTCGGGCACATGCATATAACGGTTTTCAAAAATCGTTTCGATGATGGTGCTCGTGCCTTCCGCCACTGCCGTTACCGTCATGAACTGTGCCTGCATATCCGTGGGGAAGGCCGGATGCGGCGCGGTACGGAAATTCACCGCCTTCGGTCGACGGCCCTTCATGTCCAGCTCGATCCAGTCTTCACCCGTGGTGATCTCGGCACCCGCTTCACGGAATTTCTGCAGCACGGCATCCATCAGCTTGGGATCGGTATTCAGTGTTTTTACGCGACCACGTGTCACGGCGGCGGCCGCGAGATAAGAGCCGGTTTCAATGCGATCGGCGATGACACGGAAGGTACAGCCATTCAGCTTTTCCACACCTTCGACCGTAATGGTGTCCGTACCGGCACCCTGAATCTTTGCGCCCATGGCGGTGAGCAGCTCGGCCAGATTAATGATCTCGGGCTCGCGTGCGGCGTTTTCAATCACCGTGGTGCCTTCGGCCAGCGTGGCGGCCATAAGCAGATTTTCTGTACCGCCCACCGTCACCATGTCAAAAACAAAACGCGCGCCCTTGAGGCGGCCCTTGGTCTTGGCATGCACATAACCGTTTTCCACTTGGATTTCTGCACCCAGCGCTTCCAGCGCTTTCAGATGCTGATCCACCGGACGCGAGCCGATGGCGCAACCACCGGGCAGGGACACCGTGGCTTCGTGGAAGCGCGCCAGCAGCGGGCCCAGCACGAAAATGGAGGCGCGCATGGTTTTCACCAGCTCATAGGGCGCGACCGCCGTCGTCAGCGTATTGGCATTAACCTCGACTTCGCATTTGTCGCCGATCACCACCGACACGCCCATATTGGCGAGGATTTGTATCATGGTGGTGATGTCTTTCAGCTGAGGCACATTGGTCAGCGTGACCGGCGTACTGCCGAGCAAAGCCCCCGCCAACAGCGGCAGGGCTGCATTCTTGGCGCCAGAAATCTGCACTTCGCCATCCAAGGGCTTGCCACCGGTAATCAGTAATTTATCCATCACGCCGCCTGCAAAAACTCATCTGTCAAAAACGAAATGTCCGACTAACGTCGGACTGGAATAAAACGGCACTATCGCGACCTGCCGGCCGCCAGCTCAACCGAACAGTTTTGCCTTGCGCCACTCTTCCTGTGTGAAAGTGCGCATGCTCACGGCATGAATCTCGCCAGTGGCGATATGTGCATTCAGCGCACCGTAAATCAGCTGCTGCTTGGCCACCGGACGCATGCCGGCAAAGCGGTCCGTCACCACCGTCACCGTGTATTTGCTGCCCTCGCCCTGCACTTCTATTTCCGCATCAGGAATCGCGGCTACCAGCAGGGCTTTTACTTCATCAACCGTCATGACTTTGCTCACTTCAAAAAAAGACCAGGGTCGCTGTGACGACCCTGTCCTGATATCTCGCTATTCCTACAGGCCTCACACCGACACTTCGGGTAGGGCCTCCGCCAATCCACTCACGCTGAGAATGGCGCGGCACTTCTCGGGCACATTCGCCAGACTGAGACAGTTGCCCCGGGCCGCCACTGCACGTGCCCAGCGCAGCAATACCGCCACGCTCACACTGCTGGGCGACTCCAAGCCGGCAAGATCGACCACCACATCACCCGGCGCAGCAGCAATCAGGGCCAGGCCCTGATCGCAGGCGGTATTGGCGCCGGCAAAACCGATATGACCGCTGACCTGCAATTTTGCACCGTCACGGGTGAGGCTGGCACTCACTTTTTCGCCGCTCCCGCTGACTTGCCGTCATCGGCATCCTTGATGGCGCTGGCATCCGGACTCCAGCCAGCAATGGCCTTGTCGATGCTGCCGCGATTACTTTCCACGGCGGCGGCGAACTGATTGCGGAAGGTCAGGCCCAGATTGATGCCGTTAAGAATGAGGTTCTGCACCTTCCAGGCACCAGCCTTGTCCTGCTGCAGCTGAAAGTTGACCGGATAAATCTGGCCGCCATTGCCGTAGACATCCACATCCACCTGCGCCTTCTTAGAATCAGCGCCCGGCTTGTAGGGCTTGAAGACGATCTTCTGGTTTTCGTAGGCAGTCAGGCCCTTGGCATAGGTGCGGATCAGGCTCTGCTTGAAGACGCGGGCAAACTCGGTCTGCTGCTCAGGCGTGGCCTGACGGAAATACTGACCCATGACGCGGCGGGCAATGCCGTCGGTGTCCATAAAGGGCGTGATGTTCTCATCCACCAGCCTGTAGAGGGCCTGCGGGTCTTTCTTCAGGGTGTCCTTTTCCTTGGTGATGCGGGCCAGCAGGGCATTGGTGGCGTCCTGCACCATCTGCTGAGGATTGCCGCTGTCAGCCGCCTGCGCCGTCGTGGCCGTGGCAAGAGGCAGGGCCAGCAGCAGAGCGGTGGTGAGCTTTTGCCAGAACTTCATCGTATTTCTCCTGTGTGTTCCTGCTTTAACGTTCCAGACCCATGGCGGGTTGACGCGGCGCCCTTACTGGGCCGGCGCATCCGGCTTATTGGCCATGCTGGAGAGAAATTTGCCGATCAAATCTTCCAGCACCAGCGCAGACTGGGTCTGTTCGATTTCGTCACCGTCCTTGAGTATCTCGTCACCCGCGCCGGGCACGACGCCTATGTATTTCTCGCCCAGCAAACCGGCAGTCAGGATGGAGGCGACCGAATCGTTATCGATGCTGTTCACGTCCTTGTAGATATCCAGTGCGACCTTGGCCTTCAAAGTTTTCGGGTCCAGCGTGATGCTACTGACGCGACCTATGGCCACACCGGCCATGGTGACCTTGGCGCGCACCGTGAGGCCGCCAGCATTCTGGAAGCTGGTGTACAGGCGATAGCTCGGGCGGCTGGTTTCATCAGAGAGACCACTGACCTTGATGGCCAGAAAGAACAGGGCCACAAAACCGGCGACCAGGAAGAGGCCTACCGCCATTTCCAGGGTACGAGTACGCATCAGAAGCCTCCAAACATGACGGCGGTGAGGATGAAATCCAGCCCCAGCACCGCCAGGGATCCATAAACAACAGTGCGCGTGGTGGCACGGGAAATACCTTCTGAGGTGGGCTCGCAGTCCCAGCCCTGAAAGACGGCAATCCAACTGACCGCAGCGCCGAAGACCACGCTCTTGATGATGCCGTTAACCACGTCATCAGCAAATTCCACGGAATTTTGCATATTCGACCAGTAGGAACCGTCGAAGACGCCTAACCACTCCACGCCCACGAGACGGCCACCGAGGATGCCGACGGCCGAGAAAATCAGCGCCAGTATCGGCATGGAAATGAAACCGGCCCAGAAGCGCGGCGCGACGATACGGCGCAGCGGGTCCACGCCAATCATTTCCATGCTGGAGAGCTGTTCGGTGGCTTTCATGAGGCCGATTTCGGCGGTGAGCGCCGAGCCGGCGCGGCCGGCAAAGAGCAGCGCTGTCACCACCGGGCCAAGCTCGCGCACCAGCGTCAGCGCGACCATGGTGCCCAGTGCCTGTTCGCTGCCGTAAGTCACCAGAATGTTGTAGCCCTGCAGGCCCAGCACCATGCCGATGAAGAGGCCCGAGACCACGATGATGGCAAGCGAGAGCACGCCCACGGAGTAAAGCTGCTGCACCAGCAGGGGAAAGCCGGTACGGAAATTGGGTACCGCCACCAGCGACTGGAAAAGGAAAACACCAGCGGCACCCAAGGTGCGCAGCGCTTCAAGAGCGTCTTCGCCAAGACGGCGTATGGCTTCCATCAACGCACCCCTCTGTTTTTGATGTCATCGGCAAAAGACGACGCGGGAAAACGGAAGCGCACCGGGCCGTCGGCATGGCCATTGAGGAATTGCTGCACGAAAGGTGAGTCAGAGCTACGCAACTGCTCTGGCGTGCCCTCGCCGATGATCTGGCCATCGGCCAGCACATAGATGTAATCGGCAATCGACAAGGTTTCGTGAATATCGTGGGAAACGATGATGGAGGTGAGGCCCAGCGCCTCGCGCAGAGTACGAATCAGCGTCACCAGCACGCCCATAACAATGGGGTCCTGCCCGGCAAAGGGCTCGTCATACATGATGAGCGCCGGGTCCAGGGCAATGGCGCGCGCCAGCGCTGCACGCCGATTCATGCCGCCAGAGAGCTCGGCCGGCATCAGGTCTTCCGCCCCGCGCAGGCCCACGGCCTCCAGCTTCATGAGTACCAGCTCGCGTATCAGCGGCTCGGCCAAAGTGGTGTGGGCGCGTAGCGGAAAGGCCACGTTTTCAAAAACGGACAGATCAGTAAAGAGGGCGCCGGACTGAAACAGCATGCCCATACGGGCGCGGGTGGCAAAGAGCTCATCGCGCCTCAAATCAGGCACATTCCGGCCTTCGACAAAGACCTCACCGTTATCCGGGCGCAGCTGACCGCCAATGAAGCGCAGCAGCGTGGTCTTGCCGCAGCCGGACGGCCCCATGATGGCGGTGACTTTGCCGCGGGCAATACTCAGGCTCACGCCCTTGAAGATGGCGCGCTTGCCGCGACTAAAGGCGAGGTTGCGGATCTCCACCAGATTGGCGGCCGTATCCACGGGGGGGGCAGAAGCAGGCGAATTTTCCGTCATTCTTTCCGTCACTAGGTCTGGCGTCCATCTACCCCGGGGCGCCCGGGTCAGGAAAAAGTGCGCGCACTATACCATTCTTGCCGGCGGACTCGCTGCCCGCTCTTGTGCCGGCCTCGTGGCGGGCCTGTAACGCCCCGTCACCATGAAGCACGGTCCGGCAGTAGGTTTTTGAACAGTGACTGATAGATAATGCGCGCCTTCCCGCCGCCCCTGCGCTCTGCACGGCCGGCCAGCACCCCGCAAGGAGATACCGATGGCCGACTTCGATTTTATCCGCGCCGGCCAGCGCGTCATCCAGGTCGAGCAAACCGCGCTCGATAACCTGAAGCCCTATATCAATGCCGACTTCATGCGCGCCTGCCAGATCATGCTGGCCTGCCGCGGCCGCATCGTGGTCACCGGCATGGGCAAGTCCGGCCATATCGGCAACAAGATTGCCGCCACCCTGGCCTCCACCGGCACCCCCGCTTTTTATGTGCATCCGGGCGAAGCCAGCCATGGCGATCTCGGCATGATCACCCCGCAAGATGTGGTGATTGCCATTTCCAACTCCGGCGAGACCGGCGAAATTCTCACCATCGTGCCGCTGATCAAACGCATGAAGGCCAAACTGATTTCCATCACCAATAATGGTGAGTCCTCGTTGGCGCAAGCCGCCGATGTCAGTCTGGAGATCGGCAAGTCCCCCGAGGCATGCCCGCATGGACTGGCTCCCACTTCATCTACCACTGCCGCTCTTGTTCTCGGTGATGCCCTGGCAGTCGCCTTGCTGGAAGCCCGCGGCTTCACGCCGGAAGATTTTGCCATGTCACATCCGGGCGGCTCACTGGGCCGCAAGCTGCTGATGCGCGTGGAAGACGTGATGCATAAGGACGCGGAAGTGCCCGTGGTAAAAACCGGCACGCTGGTGATAGATGCCCTCATGGAAATCACCAATAAAGGCCTGGGCATGACCGCCGTTATCGGTGATGACGGCAAACTCATCGGCCTCTATACCGATGGCGATCTGCGTCGCTCGCTGGATCAAAAAATCGATGTGCACAGTACGCCGATTGAAAAGGTGATGAGCACGAAATGCACCACCGTCAGCGCCCATCTGCTGGCTGTGGATGCGCTGGGCATGATGCAGGATAAAAAAATCAACGGCGTCATCGTGACGGATCAAGACAACCGCCCGGTGGGCGCCCTCAATATGCACGACCTGCTGCGCGCTGGCGTTATGTAAATAGGCGCGATAAGCGCCGCGGGCAAGAAAAAAGGAAGCCGTGATGGATGACGTAATGAAAAAAGCCGCCCGCATCCGCCTTCTGGCGCTGGATGTGGATGGCGTGCTCACCGACGGCCGCCTGTATTTTGCAGAAGACGGTCAGGAACTGAAAACATTTGATACGCAAGACGGCCACGGCATCAAGATGCTGCAACAGGCCGGCATCGTCTGCGCCATCATTACCGGGCGCACCACCAAGCTGGTTGAGCGGCGTGCCAAAAACCTCGGCATCGCGCATTTGCTACAGGGCCGTGAAGACAAACTGGTGGCATTGCGTGAATTGATTACTGGGCTTGGCATTGCGCTGGAAGATGTCGCCTATGTCGGTGACGACTGGCCCGACCTGCCTGCCATACGTGCCGCCGGACTCGGCGTGGCCGTGGCCAATGCCCACGAAGAGTTGCTACGCCATGCTGATTATGTGACACGCCGCGAAGGCGGACGTGCGGCAGTGCGCGAAGTCTGTGATCTTCTGCTGCGTGCGCAAGATCGTTATGACGCAGCTCTCACCCACTACATGAGCACGCACTGAGCATGGATACGCGCAATCTGGCCAGTCTTGCCGGCGTACTGCTGGTGCTGGGCGCGGCCGGCTGGTACTGGGGCATGGGCCAGACCCGCACCCCCATTAATACCGATAACGAAAAAAGCCGGCCGGATTTTGTGATACGCGACATCAATGCTCTGGAAACCAATGAAAAAGGCCAGATAGAGCGTCGCCTTGCCGCACCGGAAATACGTCACTACGACAAGCCGGTGGAAACTGCAGAAATCGACACGCCGGTTTTCACGCTCTACAACAATGGCCAGGAAAACTGGCGCCTCACCTCACAGCATGGCCAGATCGTGAATGGCAATCGCGAGGTGCTGCTCACCAAACAGGTGCATGCCGAGCGCCGCGACCCGGCCGCCGTGCATGTCACCCTGGATACCGACACCATGCATGTCTTCCCCAAGGAAGAACGCCTCTACACTAAAAGCCAGGTAAAAATCGCCAGCCCGCAGGGCGAGCTTGCCAGTCATGGACTGGAAGCCAATATCCGGACTGGCAATCTTGTACTGAACGACAATGTGACCGGAAATTATGCGCCTGCACCCCGTTAAGTTTTTTTCCCTGCTGTTTCTCGCTGTGAGCGCACAGGCACTGCCCACGGATCGCGACCAGCCCGTGCAAGTCAATGCTAATACCGCCACCGCCGACGGCAAAACTGGCATCGCCACCTATCGCGGTAATGTCGTCGTAAAACAGGGCACGCTGGAAATCCGTGCCGATGAAATCATCATCATCACAGACAAGAAAGGCGCCATCCTCTCCACCGTTTCCAAGGGCAATCCGGCGCATTACCAGCAACAGCCCGATCCCAAAAAAGGCATCGTTACCGCCGAAGCACAGCGCATTGATTACGATGCCAAAAACGAAAACATCACGCTGGCCGGCAAAGCAAAACTGAAACAGGATGGCTCCAGCTTCAGCGGCCAAACCATCACCTACAACAGTCAGCGCCAACAAGTGGATGCAAAGGGCGACGGCAGCAATCGCGTGCAACTGGTCTTTCCGCCACAGGCACGCGAGCTGAACAAGAAGGATGCCAAGAAGTGAGTGAGCTGATCGTCGAGGGCCTGGCCAAAAGCTATAAGGGCCGCCAAGTGGTGAAGAGCGTATCGCTGTCCGTAGCCAGCGCACAAATCGTCGGCCTGCTCGGCCCCAATGGCGCAGGCAAGACCACCAGCTTCTACATGATCGTGGGGCTGGTGCCCATGGATGCCGGCCGCATACATATCGATCAGGAAGATATTTCCAGCCTGCCCATGCACGGCCGCGCACGCCGAGGCATCGGCTATCTGCCTCAGGAAGCTTCAATTTTTCGCAAGCTCTCGGTCGAGCAGAACATCATGGCCATTCTGGAAACGCGCAAGGATCTCGACAAAAAAGCGCGCAAGGAAAAACTGGAGTCGCTGTTGGAAGAGTTCCACATCACCCATATCCGCAAGAATCTGGGCATGAGCCTTTCCGGTGGCGAACGACGTCGCGCTGAAATTGCCCGCGCCCTCGCCGCCGAACCACAATTTGTGCTGCTGGACGAGCCTTTTGCCGGCGTGGACCCGATTTCCGTTTCCGACATCAAGGGCATCATCACGCATCTGAAAAACCGAGGCATAGGCGTGCTCATCACTGACCATAATGTGCGCGAGACTCTGGATATCTGCGAGAAGGCCTATATCGTCAGCACCGGCCAAGTGATTGCCGAAGGCACAGCCGCCGACATTCTTGCCAACGAAACCGTGCGCAAGGTTTATCTTGGCGATCAGTTCAGCCTCTGATTTTCACCCCAAGATCATGAGCAGGCCCCTCTGCTGCCTGACCGAACATATCTCCCACAGTCCTTACAAATCCGCGCAAATCACTGCTCAAAGCGCATCGGAATAGAACCATCGCCTCAACTAGCTTGAATACAAACAAGCAAAACGGGGGCGTTATGGACTGGCTCGCAGTCATAGTGGTGGGGGGTGTCATCGGCTACTTCACCAGCGTGCTGATGAAGACTGATGCCCAGCAAGGCGTCCTGCTCAATATTGCCGTTGGCGTCATAGGCTCCATTTTTGGCCGCTGGCTGTTTGCCGATGTCTTAGGCATAGGTGCCGCCTACTCAGCCGGGGCGCTCAATCCGCCAGGACTGATCTTCGGTGTGCTGGGTGCCGCCATCCTGATTGCGATCCTGAAAGTGCTGCGTCTGCTGGGCTAGGCCTGCGCTGTATTTTTGTATCCGAGCCCGCTGAGCCCTTCCCCTCCCCAAAGAAACGGCCTGCTTTTTGCTTTGGCAGCGCCGCGACCAGCGTTATACTGCGACCAGCTCGCCCGGACCTCCCTGACCGGGCGCTGGAGTGCGCCGTTGTCGATGAAACCCACCCTGCATTTACAGCTTGGTCAGCACCTGACCATGACGCCACAGCTGCAACAGGCCATACGCCTGCTGCAGCTGTCGACGCTCGAACTGCAGACGGAAATTCAGGAAGCCCTGGATTCCAATCCCATGCTGGAGGCCGCCGACGATGATGGCGAGCCAGCTGAAAAAGTCGACGACACGCCCATTGATTACGCTGCCGCCGAGGCAGCACTTGCCCGCGAAGCCACGGACAGCGGCGAAGAACCCGCGCCAGTGGATATCAACAGCAATGAATCCATGCCAGACGAATTGCCGGTGGACTCCCTGTGGGAGGATGTGTTCTCCAGTGGCAGCGCCAATACCACGAGCTCGGGCAGCGGCAACGAAGACGACGATAATCCACTGGAATCCCGTAGTGCCGCCCCGGAAACATTGGCAGCCCTGCTGGCTTGGCAGCTCAATCTGACGCCCTTTTCTGATCTCGACCGCGCTATCGCCATGGCCATACTCGATGCCATCGACGAGCGCGGCTATCTCACGGTCGGCCTCGACGACATTCTCGCTGCAGTAGCTGATCCGGAAGATCCTTACGCCGTAGAGATGGACGAAGTGGAAGCCGTCCTGCACCGCATCCAGCAGTTCGACCCACCCGGTGTGGCCGGCCGCGATCTGCGTGAGTGCCTGCTGATACAGCTGAAGCAACTGCCGGAGGATGTACGCAGCCGTGCTGATGCCATTGCTGTGGTGCGTGACTATATCGACCTGCTGGGCAGCCGCGACTTCGCCGGCATCATGCGCAAGCTCAAGCTCAACGAGGCCGGACTCAAGGCCGCCATCGCACTGATACAGACCCTCAATCCCAATCCGGGCGGCCGTATCGGCAGTGTCAGCGAAACCGAATACATCACGCCCGACGTGATTGTGCGTCGCAAGCATGATCGCTGGACCGTAGAGCTGAATCCGGATACCGCGCCCAAACTGCGCGTGAATGCCAATTACGCCTCACTGGTGCGTCGCGCCGACTCCAGTGCCGACAACACCTATCTGCGCAACCATCTGCAAGAGGCCCGCTGGTTCATCAAGAGCCTGCAAAGCCGTAATGAAACCTTGCTGAAAGTGTCCTCCTGCATTGTTGAGCACCAGCGCGCTTTTCTCGAGCGCGGCCCCGAGGCCATGAAACCCATGGTGCTGCGCGATATTGCCGAGGAAGTCGGCATGCACGAGTCCACCATCTCGCGTGTGACCACGCAAAAATTCATGCACACGCCGCGTGGCATTTTTGAGCTCAAATACTTTTTCTCCAGCCATGTCAGTACCACCGGTGGCGGCGAAGCCTCCAGTACCGCGATACGCGCCATGATCAAAAAGCTGGTAGCCGCAGAGGACGCACGCAAGCCCCTCTCCGACAACAAGATTGCCGACATGCTGCTGGATCAGGGCATAGAAGTGGCGCGCCGCACCATCGCCAAATACCGGGAATCCCTGAATATTCCGCCCTCCAACGAGCGCAAACGCCTAGTCTGAACAATATTGACCCAGGCAGCGCAGCTGCGACGTTTAAAACGGCGAGGAGTGCCTGCTTACACATCGCAAACTCTGCCTCTATCCCCCTGTCCTAGCTTGTCCGCCTCTGGCTTGCTCAACTCTGAGCCAAAACTAGGCGTGGTACTGCACGGCTGAACAGCCCACCCAAATCTCTTCACATAAAATCAACAGCTTGGCGATACACGAGTGAAACGCTCAAGCATTTGCGCCGCATTTCCTCTGTCTTTTTCACATAAAACCTTTGATCCCGGACAAAAGGGTCTTGCTTGCCCAAGCTGGCCCTGTGCTAGAGTCGGGTCATGTTCGACGCTTTTTGTACAGACGAGTAGGTCCCCGACGAGCCCTCAGGCTCTCGAGAGTTTTGCATCTCTGCTATTGCCGTAAATGGCAGGCAGAGATGAAGGTGACGAGCATCGACCGATGCTGCGCCATCAAAATGGGACCTCTGCTCCAGCCCTGAATCAGCCATGATCAGGCCGTACGGACACCCCGGCGCACACTTGAGCTGTTTCAGTTCAGACCGCCGCTGCTGCCCGCCGACCTCACGTCGCGCGACTCAGGATTGCTGCAAGGCCCCGCCGTTTGTCCATCAACAAAGAGGAAAGGCCCCATGCAAATGGTAATCAGCGGTCACCACGTCGAAGTCACCGATGCCCTCAAGGACTACGTGAACAGCAAGCTCGAAAAAGTCGAGCGCCACTTTGATCACATCACCAGCATGCAAGTGATACTCAGCATCGACAAGCTGGTGCAAAAAGCCGAGGCCACTATACGCATTGCCGGCGCCGAGCTTTTCGCCAATGCCGAATCGCCCGATATGTATGCTGCCATCGACCAACTGACCGACAAGCTGGATCGCCAGATCGTCAAGCACAAGGAAAAAATCCAGCGTCGTCACTGATGCGGCGCACACGAAACCAGCAAAAAAAGACCCGGCAAATGCCGGGTCTTTCATTTCCGCCCCGCTCCTTGCATCGGCCTGCGCTGCAGTAGGCAAAAAATCCCGGCAAAAATGACAGACCCATGGTTGAAACTTGCCGCAGCCGCCCTGACCATGGGAACAAGGCCGTAAAACCCTTGGGAAAACCCTCAATGCAGCTCCTCATCATCAGCGGCCGCTCAGGCTCTGGCAAAACCACCGCCCTGCATGTGCTGGAAGACATGGGTTATTACTGCGTGGACAACCTGCCGCTAGGTCTGCTGCCGCAATTGGCTGATTCGGTCAAAAATCGCCCCGACGGAGATAACACCCGTCTCGCTATAGGCGTGGATGCGCGCAATCTCGCCGATGATTTGCTGCGCTTCGAAAGCATTCTGCAGGAAGTAGGCACCCGCGGCGTCAGCGTCACCACGGTCTATCTGGATGCCCGGGAAGATGTCTTGCTGGCTCGCTTCAGCGCCACCCGCCGCCGCCATCCGCTCAGCAGCCGCTCGCGTTCGCTCAAGGAGGCCATTGATCTCGAGCGAGCCCTGCTGGAACCAGTCAGCACCAGCGCCACCCTGCACCTGGATACCAGCGCCCTCAATGTGCATGAGCTGCGCACACAGCTGCGGGAACGGTTGGAAGGCCATGCCGATACCAGCCTGACCGTGCTCTTCCAGTCCTTTGCCTATAAGCATGGCGTACCGCTGGATGCCGACCTGGTATTCGATGTGCGCTGCCTGCCCAATCCACACTGGCAACCCGACCTGCGCCCCAAGACCGGCCAGGATGAGGAGGTGAAGACCTTCCTCAATGGCGACGCTCTCGTAGAAAGCCTGTATATGGACCTCTCCGGCTTCCTGCTAAAGTGGTTGCCGGAGTTCCGCCAGAACGACCGCAGTTATGTCACCGTAGCCGTAGGCTGCACCGGTGGTCAGCACAGGTCGGTCTATATGGTAGAAAGGATTGCCGCACGCTTTCACGATCAGTTGCATGTGCAGGTGAGACACCGCGACATTGCCCGCCGCGAACCGGCCTGAGCCGACCGGAAAACAAGAAAAATGATTGAAACGGACATAGAGATCATCAACAAGCTGGGCCTGCATGCCAGAGCGGCCGCCAAGCTTGTCGGGGTCACCGCCCAATTCCAGTCCAAGATCCAGCTCAAGCGCGGAGATCGCACCATTGATGCCAAGAGCATCATGGCCCTGCTTATGCTGGGAGCCGGCAAAGGCAGTAGCCTGCAGCTCATTATTGACGGCCCCGATGCCGAGGCCGCTCACGCCGCTATCGTGAAGCTGATCAACAACCGTTTCGACGAAGCCGAATAAGTCCCTCTTCCTGCTATCATTTGCGCCTGTCCGCTTGCCGCCCTTGGCAAAGCCGGCCGTGCTCGTGCACGCCGCATGACTCCAAATGCAGGTTGTTCCCATGTCGCGCCATAACATCCATGACGAAATCGACGATTTCGAGGAAGGTCTCAGCAAGACCGAGCAGAAAAAAGCCATGGAGCGCCTGCAGGCACTCGGCGAGCGGCTGGCCGAGCTGCGCACGGAGCGGCTGAAAAAAATGCCTATCACCGAGACCCTGTTTGTCGCGCTGGAAGACCTGAAGCGCCTCAAATCCATGGAGGCCGTGCGCCGTCAGAAGCAATACATCGGCAAGCTTATGCGCGACGAGAATGAGGAGGCCATCCTCAATATCCTGAATCCCTTGGCCAACCCCGCCATCAACCGGCAGATGGAAGTCTTGGTGGAACGCCTGCTAACGCAGGGTGATCCCTCCATCAACGAAGCTGTGCGTAAATACCCGGCTGCCGAACGTCACACTTTGCGCCAGTATGTACGCGCCGCCCTCAAGGAACAGCAGACTTGGGCTGAGCTCCCTGAGGAACAGCAAGCCGCATTCGAGAAGCTAGCCCGCCGCAAACTACTGACCTATTTGCGTGAAGTTGCTGCCATAGGCGACTGAGTACGCCACTACATCTCCAGCAGAAACGTTACCGGCCCGTCGTTCACCAGCTGCACCTTCATGTCTGCGCCAAAACGGCCGTTAGCCACCTGCGCATGACGGCCCCGCGCCTGCTGTAGAAAAAACTCATACAGCGCCTGCGCGCGTTCAGGCTGCTCCGCCGGATCAAAGCCCGGCCGTAGGCCTTTTTTCGTTTCAGCAGCCAAGGTGAATTGCGACACCACCAGCAGGCCGCCGCTTGTTTCACTAAGGCTGCGATTCATGCGCCCGCTGTCATCGGGGAAAATGCGATAGGCCAGCACTTTTTCCAGCAGCTTCACGGCCTGCGCTTCGCTATCGCCCTTGTGCACACCTAAGAACAGCAGGATGCCGGCGCTAATTTCCCCAACAATATCCCCGTCTACTCGTACACAGGCTTCACTCACGCGCTGTATCAGTCCGCGCATGAATCAGGGCCTGTTGCCGAAGCGCCGGGCAAAATCATTAGTCGCCCGCACCAGCGCATCCACAATGCCGGGCTCGGCGCCAGAATGACCGGCATCACGAATAATCTGCAGCTCGGCTTCCGGCCACACCTCGTGCAGGGCAAAGGCATTATCCAGCGGACAAATCATGTCATAGCGACCATGCACGATGACGCCCGGAATACCGGCCAGCTTGTGCGCGTCCGCCAAGAGCTGGTTATCTGCCATGAAAATCTTGTTAACGAAGTAATGCGCTTCTATGCGCGCCAGCGAGAGCGCCACATGGGGATCAGAAAAATGATCCACCACAGCAGGATTGGGGCGCAGAGTGGCGCACACGCCTTCCCATACCGACCAAGCCTTGGCGGCCGCCATACGGGCAATCTCGTCACTACCAGTGAGGCGCTTGTAGTAAGCCGCAAGAAAGTCAGTGCGCTCAGCCACCGGAATCACCTTCACATAATCCGCCCAGTAATCCGGATACACATGGCTGGCGCCATCCTGATAAAACCAGCGGACATCCTGATCACGACACAGGAAGATGCCGCGCAGAATCAAGCCCGTCACCCGCTGCGGATGCGCTTCGGCATAGGCCAGAGCCAGCGTAGAGCCCCAAGAGCCGCCAAACACTACCCATTTTTCCACGCCGAGGAATTCGCGCAGAGCCTCGATATCGGCTACCAACGCCTGCGTGGTATTGCCCTCCAGATGGGCATGTGGCGTAGACTTTCCGGCACCACGCTGATCAAAAAGCACGATGCGGTAACGCTCGGGATCAAAGAAACGACGATTCCAGGCCTGAAAACCAGCGCCCGGTCCGCCATGCAGAAAAAGCACCGGCAGCCCGTCCGGATTGCCGCACTCCTCCACATGCAAGACATGAGGAGTCTCCACGGCAAAGGCGTGGATGGCATAAGGCTGTATTTCGGGGAAAAGCGTGTGCATGGGAAATCTCGTGTGCTGCAATAATCAGCGCGCAGACTAGCTAGACAGCCGGTTCCTGACAAATCCGGCCTGCATTACAATCCCTGTTCCTGCCACCCTCCGGTTTTTCTGCCATGACCCTGCCTCTGCTGCTGGAACCCTCACAATTGCAGGCCCATCTGGGCGACGCCGGCCTACTTATCGTGGATCTGGGCAAAGAATCGGTTTACCCGCAGGCGCATGTGCCGGGCGCGGTGCACTTCAACGTTAAACAATTGGTCTCCGGACAACAGCCCGCCCCCGGCAAGCTCGCCAGCGCAGAGCAACTCTCTGCTGCGCTGTCCGCTCTGGGATTGACAGCCGACACGCATGTTGTGGCCTATGACGATGAGGGTGGCGCGGCCGCCGGCCGTTTCATCTGGACGCTGGATGTTATCGGTCACCGCCATTACTCCTTCCTCAATGGCGGCATCCATGCCTGGCTGGCCGCCAGCCTGCCGGTGGAGGCTCGCCCCAACAGCGCCACGCCCTCTACATATCAAGCCCACATCACCGACAATGTCAGCGCTGATCTTGATTATGTGCTGGCCCACCACCGCGAAGCCGACCATGTGATCTGGGATGCACGCTCACCGGATGAGTACAACGGCAGCCTCGTGCGCGCACAACGCAGTGGCCATATTCCTGGCGCCGTGAATTACGAGTGGACGCGCGCACTGGACCGCGCCGATGCGCTACGCCTGCGTCCACTGGAAGACATCAAAGCCGAACTGACCGCGCTGGGTATCACAGGCGACAAAACCGTCATTACGCACTGCCAGACTCACCACCGCTCCGGCTTCACCTATTTACTGGGCAAAATTCTGGGCTTTGAAAAAATGAAAGCCTATCCCGGCTCATGGAGTGAATGGGGCAATCTGCCCGACACCCCCATCGCGAAATAAAACGCACGGCCGACAGCCCTCTTAATTCATCACCCTTTTAACTCATCACACTTTTCACGGAAAATTTCATGTCCACCGAAGCACGCGATAAATTCCTGACCACGCTGCAATACCTGGTTCCGCAGCATCTGCTGTCGCGTCTCGTCGGCTGGCTGGCGGAAACCCGTATTGACGCCATCAAGAATGCATTCATCAGCAACTTTGCGCGCCAGTATCAGGTCAATATGACTGAGGCCGTGCAAGAAGATCCTCTGGCCTATGAAAACTTCAACGCCTTTTTCACACGCGCCCTGAAAGATGGTGCTCGTCCGATTGATGACGCAGCCGACAGCCTTGTTTGTCCTGCTGATGGCGCCGTCTCCCAATTGGGTGACATCAATGGCGACGCTGTCTTTCAAGCCAAGGGCCACTACTACAGCCTGAATGAATTGCTGGGCGGCGATGCTGAACGCGCCAAGCCCTTCCTCAACGGAAAATTCGCCACCATCTATCTTTCACCCAAGGATTATCACCGCGTGCACATGCCCTTCACCGGCACCCTGCGCGAAATGATTCATGTACCTGGCGATCTTTTTTCCGTGAATACGCGCACCGCCGAAAACGTGCCACGCCTGTTTGCTCGCAATGAGCGTGTGGTGGCGATTTTCGATACAGAGCTCGGCCCTATGGCCGTGGTACTGGTCGGCGCCATGATTGTGGCCAGCATTGAAACCGTCTGGGCCGGCATTGTTGCCCCGGCAAAACGTCAGGTGCGCGTCACCCGCTACGGCAACGAAACCGCTGCCCCCATCGTGCTGGAAAAAGGAGCTGAAATCGGTCGTTTCCGTCTGGGCTCCACCGCCATCGTCTGCGTCGGCCCCGGCGCGGCCGAATGGCTGCCGGAGTTTCGCGACGGCACGTCCACCCGCATGGGCGAACGGCTGGGCACTCGATTGACCTGAACCGGACGCCGCGGCAAGGTGAATCCGCACCAGCCGAGCCCTCCTGCATGAAGAAATACTTCCGCTTCTTTCTTGTCTTTAGTTGGCTGCTAACCGGCCTGCTGACGACATTGCCCAGCCACGCCAATGTGCTGGTAGAGCAAACCTTCGCCACTGGCTCGCCCGGCTGGACACTGGGCGGCAATGCCACCATCAATAACGGCTGGTTGCGCCTGACCAATGCCACCACCGACGGCTTTGGCTATGCCTTCTACGGCACCTCTTTCAGCATCAGTCAGAGCTTTGTTATCGACTTCGAATTTGTCAGCTGGGGGGGCAGCGGTGCCGACGGCCTGACCTTTTTCATGTTCAACGGCGGATTGAACAACAACAACTTCCGCATCGGCGACGATGGCGGCTCTCTGGGTTATGCCAACGGCTGCAATAACGACGACGGTATGCGTGAAGCCTATCTGGGCATTGCCTTCGACGAGTTCGGCAACTTTTCCAACGCTGCTGACCGCTGTAAGAGTGGTGGCCCCGGTGCCGTCTCTGATGCGGTCACCATACGTGGCCCCGGCAACTACACCACTGGCGGCGTCGGGACCAACTACGCCTATGTCACGCACGGCGTTGCTCCCACCAGCATTGACTGCCCCGCGCCAACCTGTACGACCCGACCCACTAACACCAGCGCCAACTGGCGTCGCGCCCGCATCACCATGCTGAAAAGCGGAGCCACCAGCTGGTCTGCTTATGTGGATGTGCAATTCGGAGCAGGCCAAGCGTTCACGCGCGTGATCAATCCCACCACTATGCCCAACCTCACCTACGCCTCGCTGAAACTGGGCTTCGCGGCATCCACAGGTGGCTCCACCAATTATCATGAAATCCGGAATCTTAAGGTCACCAATGCTGCTGACATGAGCATCAGCAAAACTGCACCTGCAGAGGTTATGGTGGGAGGCACTTTCAACTATGTGCTGACAGTGACGAATGCCTACACCGACTCGGCTGGTAATGTCACCGTCACCGATACCTTGCCTACAGGCCCAAGTTACAGCAACACCGTGGGCTTGACTGGCAGTGGCGGCACCGGCTGCAGCCTCAGTGCCGGCCCTCCTCGCCTGCTCAGCTGTGGCCTGGGCAATATGACCAGCGGCCAGTCCCGCACCATTACAGTCAGCGCTACCAATGCCGGAGCCACTCAACAAAGTCTTAGTAATACGGCGCAAGTCGACCAGGACGACAACGACATCAATCCCAATAACAACAGCTCGACCGTCAACACCACCGTGTGGGCACAGCCCTCGCTGATGGTGACAAAATCCGCCACCAATACCGGCGGCAGCAGTATTACCAGCACCAATCCCGGCAGCGACATTGCCTACACCATCCAGATCACCAACACTGGCGGCCCCTCCAAAACCTATGTACTGACCGATGCCATGAGCCCCTTCACGGCGCTCTACCTCAATGCCTACGGCAGCAACACGCCCTTCCAGTTCAATGCCGGCAACTCCGGTCTTACCATGCCGGCCGGCAGCATCCAGTACTCCAACAACAATGGCTCAACCTGGACTTACACCCCTGTCTCCGGTGGTGGTGGTGCCCCTGCAGGCTATGATGGCACCGTCACCAACTTTCGCATCACACTGACCGGCACCATGGGCACGCTCACCAGCGGCAGCACCAGCTACTCCCTCAATTACCGGTCGCGGGTCGAATAAGTCTCACGCACAGACCCGCCCTTGCCTTATCACGCCAACTCAATCTAACCTGCACGAATCATCAAACAGACTGATGAATCTGCATGCGTATCACCCTGAAGCAACTCGAAGTCTTTATTGCCGTCGCCCAGTCCGGCAATGTCACGCGCGCGGCGGAAACCCTCAGCATCACGCAAAGCGCCACCAGCATGTCCTTGGCCGACTTCGAGAGTCAGCTAGGACGCAAGCTTTTCGACCGCATCGGCAAACGCCTGCAACTCAACGATACCGGCCGCCTCTTCCTGCCCAAGGCGCTGGATGCCGTGGCCCGGGTGGCCGATATTGAGCATCTGGCCATCAGCGACTCCGCCCTGATAGGTCCGCTGCGTATCGGTGCCAGCATGACGATAGGCAACTACATGATGCCCGGCCTGATCGGCAGCTTCATGCAGCAGCACCCGGGCTCCCGACTCATGCTGGAAGTCGCCAACACCCGACATATCATCCAGGCGCTGGAGCAATTCCAGATTGATCTCGGCTTTATCGAGGGCTTCTGCCACGAGCCCGATATTGAGGTGATCCCCTGGCGCCGGGACGAGCTGGTGATTTTTGCCGCCCCCACACATGCGCTGGCGGGACGCAGCACCGTGACAGAAGACGATCTCGCCAGCGCCGACTGGATACTGCGTGAGCCGGGCTCTGGCACCCGCGAGATTTTTGATAACGCCGTGCTGGGCCGTATCCACCGCATCAATCTGCTGCTGGAGTTCGGCCATAGTGAAGCCATCAAACACGCCGTGGCATCGGGCATAGGACTAGGCTGTGCCTCACGCCGCACACTGGAAGAAGCCTTCCGCACCGGCAAGGTTGTGCCCCTGCACACACCCTTCCTGAATCTGGAACGAGAGCTCTACTTACTCATACATCGCCAGAAATACCGCACGCAGGGCCTGGAGACTTTCCTGAAGCACTGCCGCGAAGCTATGCCCTAAGTCGGCATTGAAAACACAGCCAGATACGCCTGCCGCATAAAATCTTGTAAAGACACTCGTCGGCCGATACGTGCGCCTGTCAGCAGGCTCCGTAAAAACCGTCTCTAAGACCCGGTAAATACTGAAAAACATATGTTTTCCCCTTTCTTCATGTTGCCCATGGGGAGTGCATGGATAAGAATGGCAACAGCCATTCCTGTGAACGCGCTAACAGTTTCGGCATGAACCACGCCACACTGTCCGCGCCGCTCATAACAACAATGCAGGGAATCGTTTTATGGTCAGCAGTGCCGAAGCTCTCCGGCAGCGCCTACCCTCCCAAGATCTGACCCGACTCAGTCTGGTCAGCCATCAGCCCAAGAAGCTGCGGGAATGGGTCGCGGCCCTGCCCATGATCAATGTTGGCGAAACCTCTCGCCAGGTTTTCCAGACCTTGCAGGAAATCAGTCGTCTGCAGATTGATGCAGCGGCGCGCTTCGAGTTGCTGGAAATTCTGAGGCCAACCGTACACAGCCTCAGTAACGCTCTCGCCAAACATTATCTCAACCAGTCCGTCATGCTGCCCGATCGCGCCACCAAGGTGGCCACGCTGGCGCAAGCCATGCAAAGCCATCTGGCCAATAGCTATAAGCTGGTCGTGCTCGCCGGGCTGGAAAAACTGGATCACTCCAAACGTGATGTCGAGCAAGTCAAACTCGTCGCACAGGCCATACACCGCGCCATTACCGAGATCACCGGCAACCTGCTGCGCTCCACTCAGCTCTACCTGAACACGCCACCGCGCCTGTGGCTGGAGCTGAATACGCTTTATCTCACCGCAGTGCGCTACCAGCTGATTGCCAGCTTGCGCATTGCTGATCCGGTGACACAGCGGCATATCGAAAAATCTTCCATTGAAGACGCTTACAAACGTGCGTTGCTGCTCTCAACCTGCAAGCCCAACAAACTGCGTCAGAGTGAAATCGCCCAGATTTACCAACTCAGCGAAATCTGGGCACCTTTGGTCAATCTCAAGGAGTTCGGCGGCAGCGGCGAGCTTTTTGTTTTTGATCTTTTAAAAGATGCTGCGCCCATTTATCGCACTCAAGCTCAAGCTACCGAGGCGGCGCATGTGCGCGCCATTGACCCGACAGACTTGGTCAGCCGCCTTAGCGAATTGCGTCAGGTCACCCAGAGCAGCGGCCCCAGAGGCACTGGCGAGACTGCTCTCAGCCTGGGCCTGCTGACACACCTGATTCAAGCTTGGAGCGAGCTCAGCGAACGCAGCTTTTCGCGTATTGCCCACGAAGGCACGCTGGAGGCCTGTCTGGGACTTACCGCCACGCATTACTTTGTTTCCGGCGGCCAGGATTTCGACGTGATGATGATGGGCGAGCAAAGCCGCTTCAGCATGGCGATAGACTCGGATAACCCCTTCCTCAAGACCAAGCCCATTACCCAGGACCGCCCCGACGACCGCACCGGAAAAGATGTGTGGTCGCTGGCCTTTGGCAGCGCCGACATGGACGCAAAAGAGCGCGCTCTGGCCGACAAACTGAAAGTTGGCGATACCGCCACTGTGGCCGCCCGCTATGAAACCCACACCTGCCAGATCGTGAATGTCAGCCCCGGCGGCTACTGCATTGAATGGTCCGGTGAAGTGCCGGCCAGTGTGCGTGCCGGTGAAATTCTTGGCCTGCACGAGGACGATGCCCAGCCCGGCTGGAGCGTAGGCGTCATACGCTGGGTCAAACAGCTGCCTGGCCATGGTGCACAACTCGGTATTGAAGTACTGGCCCCCAAGGCCAAGCCCTGCGGTGCCCGTGTCATCAAAAAGACCGGTGATGCTACGGAATACATGCGCACCCTGCTGCTGCCTGAGCTCAAGGCCATCAATCGTCCCGCCACCCTCATCACGCCTGCATTGACCTTCCGCTCCGGCTACAAGGTGGTACTCAAACTGGACGGCGAGGAAATCAAGGCCCATCTGGCACAGCAGGTCAGTGCTACCGCCAGTTTCTGCCAATTCGAATTCCAGCTCATGCGTCGCCCCTCCGAAAGCAGCGATGACGGCATCATGGGCAGTAGCGAAACCACTGCCGGTGATGACGATGATTTCGACTCGATCTGGGCCAGTCTGTGATACATCGCGCGCATAATTCCAGCGCATTTCTTCAGGACAAAAACGCGGCGGCGGGATGAATGGCTTCCCTCCGCCGTCCGCCGCTCTTGTACTTGCAAAAACCCACTAGGGCGGGACAATAAGCCCTCTCTGGAACGACCGCAGGAATACCCGCCGCATGGCCCCGAAAAACGAGACTATCCGGCTGCTCGTTCTGCATGAATCGCAGGACAATGCAGAGCAGATCGTCAATGCACTCAAGAATTCCGGCATCGCCACTCGACCGGAGCTGGTTGCCGACGAAGACGAGTTGCAAGACGCGCTGAAGGATGGCGTCTGGGACATAATGCTGGCCGGGGAAATGACCAACGGCATTCCCTACGATAATGTTCTGGGACAGATACGCAAACAGGACAAGGACATTCCGGTCATTGTTCTTCTGGAAAAGCTCGACAGCGAAATGCTCGAAGAGTGCATGCAGGCTGGCGCTGTCGATTCCGTCGTTTTCGATTCGCACAAACATCTTGTGCATGTCATCAAGCGCGAACTCGCCAGCCTCAACCATCGCCGCGCTCGCCGCAAGGCCGAAGCGACACTGGCAGAATCAGAAAAACGCTGCGAACTCCTGCTCGACAACTCTCGTGATGCCATCGCCTATGTGCATGACGGTATGCATATCTATGCCAATACCGCCTATGTTGAACTTTTTGGTTACGAGAGCACTGACGATGTTGAAGGCATGCCCATCGTCGATCTCGTGGCCAAGGAAGACTTGAATAACTTCAAGGACTATCTGCGCGCCTACAGCAAGGGCGAAAGCATTTCCCAGGATTTGCGTTTCCATGGCCTCAAGGCGGATACCAGCAAGATAGACGCCATGATGCAGCTCTCAGCCGCCAGCTATGACGGTGAGCCCTGCACCCAAATCATCATCCGCCGCGATGATGGCGCGGGCAATGCCGCGGTGCTGGCCGAAAAATTGAAAGAAGCCAC
Organism: Moraxellaceae bacterium; assembly: GCA_050739955.1. Taxonomy (GTDB): domain Bacteria; phylum Pseudomonadota; class Gammaproteobacteria; order Pseudomonadales; family Moraxellaceae; genus UBA2031. The sequence continues at coordinate 31,754 of JBOICI010000005.1, read as the reverse complement.
TAGCGTCGACCAGCTCACCGGCCTGCCCAATCGCCAGCGCTTCGAAGAAAGCCTTGAAGAGGCCGTACACAAAGCGCACCGCGACAAGTCACGTTCTGCGCTTTTCTACTTCGCTGTCGACAATATCTCGCAGATCAATGCGACCTCAGGTCTTGCCGGAACAGATGCCGTTATCAAGGGCGTGGCAGGCCTGCTAGGTCAGCACTTCAAGAGCAGCCAGATTGCCCGCTTTACGGATGCCGCCTTCACAGCGCTCATTCCCGGCATGGAGATAGAGGCCGCCAAAAACGCGGCTGAAACACTCTGCCAGCAGGTTCACGATCACCTCATCCCGACTCCTGGCGGAAAAACCCAGCAGACCACTCTCAGCATCGGGCTTGCCATGGTGGGTGAAACCGCCCCCGACCCCGCTGAAATGCTGTCACGCGCCATTGGCTGCGCGGAAAAAGTGAAGATGGCCAACGGCAATGGCGTTCAGGTTTTCAATGCCGCCGAAAAAGCCGGCAGCTCCGACTCTGCCTTGCTGGAACTGCTGGTTGACGCCATAGAGAGCAGCAAATTCAAACTGCTGTATCAACCGCTGGTGGATGTGGAGGGCGGCGGCGGCGAGTTTTACGAAGTCTTTGTACGATTACCTCTGGCTGACGGCAAAATGATGACACCGGATGACTTCATGCCCATCGCCATGAAGCATCAGCTGGGCGCCAAGATTGATCGCTGGGTCATGCTCAATGCCGCCAAACAGCTGAAAGAGCATTCAAAGAAAGCGCCGGGCTCGCGCATGCTGCTCAATCTAACCTCCGAATCCCTGCAGGACATGACTCTGGCGGCATGGATAGGAAAACTCTCCAAAGCCATAGACCCGCAAGGCAGCCCCATCGTGCTGCAGTTTGCAGAAAGCGATATGGTGTCCTATCTCAAGGCCGCCGGAGAGCAGACCAATGCCCTCACTCAGGCAGGCTGCCCGGTCTCCATCAGCCACTTCGGCACCTCACTGAATCCACTGAATACGCTCAAGCATGTGGCGGTTTCACATATCAAACTGGATCGCTCCTTCACTCAGGACTTGAGCAACGAAGAAAATATGGGTGCCATCAAAAAGCTGACGGCAGAGCTGCGCTCTTTCGACAAGAAAGTCGTCGTTTCCTTCGTGGAAAATGCCCAGACACTCTCCAAGCTCTGGACACTGGGCGTGCAATATCTGCAAGGCTACTATCTGCAGCCGCCAGGCGACACCATGCACTACGAATCACAGGGCTAATACCTCTGCTATAAAAAAACCGGCGCATGCCGGTTTTTTTATATGAATCAGCCCCCTCTTTCAGGCAGAAACCGCCAGCTCGGGCAAGAAGGGGGAAGAGGCAAGACACCAGCTCCGGAAATCATCCACCGCCAGCGGCTTGCAGGCCATATAACCCTGGATGTAATCGCAACCCAGCTCATGCAACAGCGTCCACTCTTCAATCGTCTCCACCCCTTCTGCCACCACACTGAGCGCCAGGTTGTGACCAAGATCAATTGTTGAGCGCAGTAGCACCGCCGCATCCGTTCCTGCCCGCGCGCCATGCACAAATGAGCGGTCTATTTTCAACTCAGCCACTGGCATGCGTTTGAGATACGACAGGGAGGAATACCCGGTGCCAAAATCATCAATGCTGAGTGAGAAACCGAGATTACGAATCTGCTTGAGCACATCCAGTGCCCGCTCGGCATTTTCCATCACACCGCTTTCCGTGATTTCCAGACGTAACCACTCGGGTCGTCCATGATGCAGTGCCAGCAATTCTTTCAGCGTTCCGGGAAAACGCTCATCCAGGATGTCACGCGCCGACACATTCACCGAAACCTGTATCGGAGTACCCGCATCAGCCCAGAGCACCGTAAGCTGCATGGCTTTACCCAGCATCCACTGTGTCAGCATGCCAATACGTCCTGACTGCTCGGCAAATGGAATGAATTCAGACGGCGCCACAAAACCACGCTCCGGATGCTGCCAGCGCACCAACGCTTCTGCACTGGTGACATCTCCCGTCAGCACATTAACCTTGGGCTGCAAATACATCACCAGCTCATCGCGTTCAACAGCGCGTTTCAGCTCAGACAGCAGCGTCAAATGCGCAACACGCCCCTGCTCCAGAACAGGATCGTAAAGCACAATGCCATGCCGCTCACGCTTGGCGACAGCCAGTGCAATATCCGCACTGCGCATCAGCTCCATCATGCTGCTGCCATGATCCGGGTAGAGGGAAAGACCCATTGCCATCGATACATCGACAATGTTTCCCCCTACCTCGATGGGCAAGGCAAATGCCTCTTCCATACGTCTGTGCAAATCACTGACATTCAGGCGCGCCGGCGTATGCATAAGCGTGATGAACTGGTTACCGCCGGGCCTGGAAATCGCATCAGCATCACGCACCAGCGTGCGCAGCCTTTCAGCCACCGCGCACAGAACCTCATCACCAACAGCATAACCCAGTGCATCATTGATCAACTGGAAGCGTTCGACATCCATAGCAATAACCGCCAGCGTTCGGTGTTCACGCTGGGCCAGAGCTAAAGCCTGATCACCCAGAATATTCATCATCTGCCGATTGGGCAGCTGCGTCAGCGCATCATAATAAGCGCTGTGCATGATTTTCTTTTCTCGCAGGGCTATCGCATCACTCATGGCATTGACGCTGGAGGCTAACTGTCCCACTTCATCCAGACCACTCACCTGCAAAGGCTGCCCGTATTCTCCTTTGGCAATGGCTTGCGTCTTTTTCGTAAGCTGCACCAAGGGTTGAGAAAAAAGCTTGGCGAGCCGGCGCGAACCGGCTGTGGCCACGAGAAAACTCAGGAAGAGAACAGCAATCAGGATCATCAGCAAACGTTGATAGGGAGCAACTGCCGTCGCAAAAGACTGTTGCAAAACGGCGACAACCTGCGAGCCATCAACAGTCTGCAGCGGCATCACCCGCAACTGGTATTTCTGCCCATCCATGTCGAGCAGAATTTTTTCAGAGCCGACACTGACTGCTGCCAGCGTAAAATCCTCAATGCGCCCGGGATCACCGCCCAGCGTGCTGGCCTGCAAGCGCCATCCCTCTTTTTGCTTCACCAGTACCGAGACATCCAGCGACACAAGACCCGCCACCTTACGCAAGGCAGCATCATCCAGCGCAAAACCCAGAACGACCCAGCCAATATTCAAGGGGGCTTTGACGGGAACAATGATGAGCTCAAGCGGGCGGCCATCCACAAACGCAATACCACCGGTATCACCGTTCTGTGCTGCACGGACAAGCAAGGTACTGAAAACAGCAGCATCTCCGGCGACGAGCTGTGGCGCCGTACTCGCAACCACCTTGCCATTCAGATCCAGTGCCACCGCAATGGATGCCTTGATACGTGAAGTCTGGCTCTGCAAGGCAGAGCCTATGGTTTCCGCATCATTCGATGCCATCGCTTCACGGAAACCGAAATCTGCAGCCAGAACCTGTGCGGCCTGATGCAGGGTGTCCTGCTGCTGTGTCAGGACTTGCGAGAAAACCCGTTGCCCGACAACCAGGCTATCATTGCTACGTTCGGAGGCAAAACGATAGCCCGTTGCACTTACCAGCGTAATGGAGAGGATCAGAAAAAAACTCAGCAATGCCGTACAGAAAAGAAAAAGCTTTCCGCCTACCGGCAAGTCCCGCAACCATTTTTTCAAGCCCTGCATGCCAAGCCCCTGCTTACTTACCGCCGGCCTTGATGTCCACAGTGAGAGGAATGCTCACAGAGTCACCGGCCACGCGCAGCTTTTGAACCTGCTCTGGCCCGGACTGATCGGGATGCCAGAGATGGGCTTCGTATTCACCTGCAGGCACACTGCCCAAATCCAGGCGACCCAAGGCATCCGACTTGCCGAAATAAGGTGCATCCGTGACATATACATACGCAATCATCCAGTCATGGATATTGCAACCGAGCACGACGAGGCCGGGCTTGTCGAATAGCACAGGCGCGGGTGGATCGCCGGCATAGAGCTTGATATCAAAACGTTTTGCCGCTGAAAAAGAATAAACATGGTGGCGAATACTGTCGCGATTGGGGAACCACACCTGCGACCCGGTCGCTACTACGGAAACACGTGGCGAAAACTCCTTGTTGATCTGGGCGACCGATGCCTTACCCGGCACCTGTGCCACAGGCCGCCCCCCAATCGGACTCAAGGTGACGATGGCATCCGCCAAGGGCTGAGCATGATTATCACGCACCAACATATTCACTGCAGCATCTGCATGAGCCGTTAGCAAAGTTAGCAGCACGAAGATGCCAAGCCGCCGACTCAGCATGCCGTGCCACCGCTGATGGCACAATGCAACGGCAAGGCCGGCCTGTCGGGTCTGGAACATCAATGTGTCACCACATCAGGCTTCATGGGCGCCAGCAGGGCCAATAATTCATTTTTGCTCTTCTGATCTATGCCCTGCCGGTCACACACCTGCCGTAAATGCTCAACCATGCCGTAGAACTCCGCTTCGGTAATCTCCAGCCCTGCATGAGATACCTTCATGCTGTCACCTTCATAGCGGCAGCCTCCACCACTTAGCTGACAAATCTGCTGCTCCAGCAGTTTTTCAAGGCGCGGACGATTGAACTTGGCAAACGAACGCTTGGTCACTGGATCAGCGACTGAGTCCGTAATCAGCTCATGCACAATTTTCTGCACACCGACTGCCCCACCAAGACGGGCATATAAGGAGTCGGCAGGCACAGCCTCCGATTCTGCTTGTGCTAACGCAGGCAGCGTCAGTAACAGCATTAGCGCCGAGACAAGCGACCGAAGCCATTTCCGCCGAGGTAAAGCTTCGCTAGCATGCAAGCTCATGGAAAACTCCTGTGTATTGAAGAAGCCCACGCGACAAGGATGACGGCGGCTGAGGATGAATAATGGCTTTATCCGCCCCCCGTGTAACCATCGCGATTAGCGCCATCCGCTGTCAATTCTACGTAGCCCTGGCCAGCATCATCTTTTTACTCAATGCTGCAAATGCGCAGGCCGATAACGCATGGTATACGCCGGGCAACCGTCTTCCTGTCAGTGGTGGTGTAACCGAGCTGGAGGGCGCTGGTGGTGGCGGCCTTGTCCCGTGGGCACTGATTGCCGGCTACGGTACTCGCGATGAAGTAGGCGGCAGTGCCTTTTACACCACCGTTCCTGTTGATGATTTTGATCTCTCGAGTGCCGGCTTCGCCATCGGCATCCGTGATCGCGTTGAACTCTCTTATGCGCGCCAGCGTTTTGGCTTGGGTACTACCGTGCCCGGCGAAGTCATTCATGTCGACACATTCGGTCTGAAAGTAAAACTGGCGGGCGACGCCATTTTTGACCAGCGCGTCTGGATGCCACAGATTGCGGCAGGACTGCAGTACAAAAAAAATCAGGATTTCGCTATTCCCAAGGCCCTGGGTGCGAGCGACGAACAAGGCAGCGATTTTTATCTGGCCGCCAGCAAGCTCTGGTTGGCTGGCCCTCTGGGACGCAGCCTGTTTGCCAACCTGACGCTACGCGCAACACGCGCCAATCAGCTGGGCATACTGGGCTTTGGCGGAGAGGGTCATGATGACTATCGATTGATGCCGGAGGCCTCGCTAGCATTGCTGCCACGCGATGACATTGCTGTGGGTGTGGAATATCGGCGCAAACCAGACAATCTCACTGCCTTTCACGAAAGCAGCTTCAGCGATGTCTTCGTGGCCTGGTTTCCCGTCAAATTCGTTTCGGTGACCGCGGCCTATGCCGATCTCGGCAATATCGCCGACAAGGCTGACCAAAAAGCGTTTTATCTCTCCCTGCAGCTCAATCATTGAGCTGCAGTCGACTCACACTTCGAATTGCGTCAGTACTTCTTTTTCTCCACGCGCCGCCGCAATCCACTCCTGCATGACAGGCAGTGCCAGCACACTGTCCATATATGCACGTGATGCCGAAGAACACGGCAGACAGTAACGATCAAAACGCAGCACCACCGGCGCATAAAACGCATCCACCAGTGACCATGCGCCAAAGAGGCCCGGCCCTTGTGCTGCAAAACGCTCGCGACAGGATGTCCAGATCGCATCAATACGCCGGATATCGGCAGCCGCGACATCATCATAGGACGCTGCCATCGGTGTGCGGCGACAATTCATGGAGAGCTGACTACGCAGACCGGAAAATCCGCTGTGCATTTCTGCCACCAGCGAGCGTGCCTCGGCGCGCGCCCTTACATCAGCCGGCCAAGCCGTCGTTAAATTAAAGCGCTCAACGGAGTACTCGCAGATGGCCAGCGAATCCCAGACATAAATATCGTCATCGATAAGCAATGGCACTTTACCGGAAGGCGAATATTTCAGGATTTCTGCTTTGGAGCCTTCGGCATAGAGCGCAATGCGCTCCACATCGAAAGGCACATTACTGAGCTTCAGGAAAAGCCAAGGCCTTAGTGACCAACTGGAGTAATTACGGTTTCCTATCAGCAACTTAAGCATGGCTACTCTCCTTGTTGCCGATTACTTTTCTTTCAGCGCGGATTTTCCAGATCGCGATCACGCACACCGAGCAGATAAAGGATGCCATCCAGACCCAGAGTCGATATCGCCTGCTTGGCATTCTGCTTGACCAGCGGCTTGGCACGAAAAGCAATGCCAAGCCCGGCGATGCCCAGCATGGGAAGATCGTTGGCGCCATCACCCACGGCAATAACCTGCTCCAGATTCACGCCTTCTTTTTGCGCAATTTCACGCAGTAACTCAGCCTTGCGCTCGCCATCTACCACACGACCGATGACATTGCCCGTCACCTTGCCATCACGAATTTCCAGTTCATTGGCATGCACATAATCAATGCCAAGCTTGCGTTGCAGATACTGGCCGAAATAGGTGAAGCCACCGGAAAGAATCGCGGTCTTATAGCCCAGCGCCTTGAGCGTGCGTATCAGTTGCTCGGCACCCTCGGTGAGTTTGAGATCAGCAGCGATACCGGAAAGCACGGACTCATCCAGACCTTTCAGCAAAGCAACACGAGCTTTAAAGCTTTCCGTAAAATCCAGCTCGCCATTCATGGCGCGCTCGGTAATGGCAGCCACCTGCTCACCAACACCGGCGGCCTTGGCCAGCTCGTCGATAACTTCATGCTCGATCAGCGTGGAATCCATATCGAAGCAGACCACGCGGCGATTGCGGCGATAGGCATTGTCTTTCTGGAAAGCCACATCCACATTTTGCTCATTGGCCAAACGCAGGAACTCGGCACGCATGCCCTGAATATCGCGCGGCTCACCACGCACAGAAAACTCTACGCAGGCTTTGCGCGCCTCAGCCTCAATCTTGCTTTCATTACCGAGTGGCACGCGACCAGAGAGACGCTGTAGGCCATCGATATTGAGACCGTTGTCTGCCACCAGCGCCGACACAGCCGCGATATGCTCCGCCGTGACCTTGCGCGCCAGCAGAGTCACGATGTAACGCGGCTTGCCCTGCCCGGCCACCCAATGCTGGTAGCTCTCCGCCGTGATGGGAGTGAAGCGTGCCGTCAGCCCGATATCATGGGCCGCAAACAATACGGATTTCATCAGCAGGGCCGACTCCTGCTCCGAGGGGGTTTCTATCAGCATGCCCAGCGAAAGATGGTCATGGATGACAGCCTGACTGATATCCAGAATATTGACGGCATGATCGGCAAGAATGCTTGTCAGGCGGGCACTGATGCCAGGGCGATCAGGGCCGGCCACGGTGATAAGTATGATTTCGCGCATGCTATAAGCGGATCCGGATTTTTGCGTGATTGTAGCGCAAGCTCCCGTCAGATTGACCTACCAGAGCCATAGGCCAGCTACCGGCCTGTGGCTATAATCCACGCACTTTTTGGGGAGTCGGGCAAAGATGGCAGGCAGGGGAACAGGACGTTGGGCAGCACTGCTGGCAGCAAGCTTTCTGGCCCATCTCGCACTTACCGTCAATAGCACGGACAGCGCCCTCTGGAACAGCCAGAGTCAGGAGGGCAGCTTGGTCGCGCAACAACTGGCCGATGCAAGCGCTCCTCTCGCACTCGCGCGCGACATGGTCAGTCTGAGCGTGCTGGCCAGCCATTACGAAGGCCGCCCCGCTATACGCAGTGTTCGCCTCTATAACAACCAGCATGAGCTACTCGCTGAAACCGGCAGCACCGGCGACGACGGCCGCCTTTTTACAGCAAGCATACATATGCAGCAGCAGGCCCTCGGCACAGTCGAGCTGCGCCTCAGCAGTCCATCGCGTGCTGATATCGTGCGCCACAGCATGGGCAATATCCTGATCTCGGCCTTGCTGCACGGGCTGATTTTTCTGGCCGGACTTTTCCTGCGCAAGCAGACAACAGTCCCGACACGAGGAGCCAGCCCAGCCACAACAGCTATACATCGCAACCCTGCCGCTGCAGTAACGGTTGCCGCTGCCAGTGCGCCGAGCCCAGCAACTGGCTCCAGTCTTTTGCATATTGCCTTGGACGACTCCAACGGCCTGCTGACCCGCGTCAATGCCGGCATGGCGGATGAACTGCTGTCCTTGCTGGATCAATTTGTAGATAGAGCCGCCCGCCTTTATGGCGGGGAGGTCAGCACACCTTTCAGCACCGAGGGCGTACTCGTACGCTTCCAGCAGGAAAATGCCCAGGAGCGTGAGTTCCATGCGCTGGCTGCCGGCAGGCTTTTCCTGCAACTGATAGCCGACTCCATGGAAGAGCGCCGCCAATACGGCCGCCTTTGTCTGGGTGCCAAGGTCGGCGTATTACACGAGCTCGACGATGCTGGCATTGCGGCCATGCTGGCGCAAATGGCACCCCCCGACCGCATTCTGTCCAGCACCGCCAGCAGTGCACTGGGAGCCTATTGCCGCTTCAGCGCCAGTTACCGACTGGATATTGGCCAGGCAGAAACTCTGCAAGTGGCACTGGTAGAAGCCTTTGCCAGCGAATATCTGCAACTCATCAATAACCAGAGCCAGCAGATACTCGGGCCTACCGAAGCGGCCTGAGCTGTACTCAAAAAAATAAGCACCCATAAAAAAGCCGGCGTCATGCCGGCTTTTTTATTTTCTGATCCAGGCGACTCACTCACCCAGACGCATGCCATCCACTTTCTGGAAGCCACGCGGCAGCTTGGCGCCACGACGTCCACGCTCACCGCGATAAACATCCAGATCAGCCCACTTCAGGGTGATATGACGGCTGCCCGCCTGCACTGTGAGTTTCTGTCCCTCATAGAGAGCCAGCACAGCAAGCACAGTTTCATTTTCATCCGCAGCAATATTCATGAGCTTATTGCCCTTCCCCTTGGCCAGCTGCGGCAAATCCTTCACCGGGAATACCAGCAGACGGCCTTCGGTGCTGAGTACCGCCAGCATATCGGACTCAATCAGCTTTACAGCGGCCGGCGCCAGCACGCTGGCGCCCTCAGGCACATTGAGCACGGCCTTACCGTTCTTGTTACCCGCCTCAAGATCGCCCAGCGTGGTCACGAAACCATAACCGGCACTGCTCGCCAAAATCACAGCTTGGTGATTTTCCCCCATGAGCAAGCCACGGAAGCTCGCTCCAGGTGGTGGATTCAATTTGCCGGTCAGTGGCTCGCCCTGACCACGCGCCGAAGGCAAGCCACTGGCCATCAGTGAGTAACTGCGCCCGGTGGAATCCAGGAAGTGTGCGAACTGGTTGCCACGGCCTTCGGCCTTGGCAAAAAAGGCATCACCTGCCTTATAGGAAAGGGCCGCCGCATCAACCTCATGGCCCTTGGCCTGACGCACCCATCCCTTTTCGGACAACACGACGGTAACGGGCTCACTGGGCGTGAGCTCGCTTTCAGACAGTGCCTGCGCCTCTTTGCGTGAAACAATCGGAGAGCGGCGCTCATCGCCATACTTTTCCATATCTTCAGTGAATTCGCGCACCAGAAGATTCTTCATTTCGGTATAAGAGCCCAGAATTTTCTCCAGCCCTTTGCGCTCTTCGGCCAGCTCATCCTGCTCGCCGCGAATCTTCATTTCCTCAAGCCTGGCCAGATGGCGCAGTTTGAGTTCGAGTATGGCCTCGGCTTGGATATCAGAAATACCGAAGCGATCCATCAACGCCGGCTTGGGCTTGTCTTCCTCGCGGATGATGCGGATGACTTCATCAATATTAAGAAAGGCAATCAGCAAGCCGTCGAGGATGTGCAGACGATCGATCACTTTATCAAGGCGGTGCTGCAGACGACGGCGCACCGTGAGATGGCGAAACTCCAACCATTCCGTAAGGAAGGTCATCAGGTTTTTCACCTGCGGCTTACCATCGAGACCGATCACATTCATATTCACGCGATAGGTCGTTTCCAGGTCGGTAGTCGCGAACAGATGATTCATCAGCTGCTCGACATCCACACGATTGGAACGTGGCACGATAACCAGACGAGTAGGATTCTCGTGATCGGACTCATCACGCAAATCTGCCACCAGCGGCAGTTTTTTGGCCTGCATCTGCTCGGCAATCTGGGTCAGCACCTTGGCGCCAGACACCTGATGCGGCAGCGCCGTCACTACAATATCGCCATCTTCCAACTCATAAATGGCACGCATGCGCAGGCTGCCTTTGCCTGTTGCATACATATTGATGAGCTCATTACGCGGCGTGATGAGCTCCGCCCGTGTCGGAAAATCCGGCCCGGGGATAATCTCGCAGAGCTCATCCAGAGAAATGCCGGGATCTTGCAAGAGTGCAATACAAGCCCGGGCCACTTCTTTCAGATTATGCGGCGGCACATCGGTGGCCATACCCACGGCAATGCCGGTAGTGCCGTTCAGCAAAAGATTGGGCAGACGCGCCGGCAACACCTTGGGTTCTTCCATGGTGCCGTCAAAATTAGGCTGCCAATCCACTGTGCCCTGATCCAACTCAGCCAGCAGCACTTCGGCATAAGGTGAAAGTCGCGATTCGGTATAACGCATCGCGGCGAAGGACTTGGGATCATCGGGTGAGCCCCAGTTACCCTGCCCGTCTACCAGCGGATAGCGGTAGCTGAAAGGCTGGGCCATCAACACCATGGCTTCGTAGCAGGCAGAATCACCGTGCGGATGGAATTTACCCAGCACATCACCCACAGTACGCGCCGATTTCTTGTACTTGGCCGTATTTTTCAGGCCCAGCTCACTCATGGCATAAACAATACGACGCTGCACTGGCTTCAGGCCATCGCCTATATGCGGCAGTGCGCGATCCATGATCACGTACATGGAGTAATTGAGATACGCCTGCTCGGTAAAGGCAGACATCTGTCGACGCTCGGTATCGTCGAAATCCAGATTCATGGAGTCAGTCATTTTCTATTTCCAGCTTTATTCCCTCTCCCTCTGGGAGAGGGCCAGGGTGAGGGCTTGCAGCACCCCATCCACATTCAATAACACTTCATGATTCCAGAAGCGTACAACCTTGAAACCTTGCGAGCCCAGCCAAGCATCTCTGGCCACGTCCTCCGCACTATCTGCATGCTGAGAGCCGTCAACCTCGATCACCAACTTCTGCTCAAGACAGATAAAATCAACAATATAAGGCCCCAGCGGGTATTGCCGGCGAAACTTCAAACCCATGAATTGCGAAGCTCTTATCTTCTGCCAGAGCAATCTTTCTGCGTCCGTCATTTTTCGGCGTAAAACACGGGAGCGTTCCGTCATCCATTTTTCTTGATTCGGCATCCTTGCCTCCTCGCCGCCTAAAAGGAGCCCTCACCCCAACCCTCTCCCAAAGGGAGAGGGAGAAAACACTAGAGCTCAACTTCGGCAAGATTGCCCTTGGATTCGAGCCAGATCTTGCGATCACCTGCCCGCTTCTTGCCCAAAAGCATATCCATCATTTCAGTAGTAGCCGTCAGATCATCAAGTGCCAGCTTCACCAGACGACGCGTATCAGGCGCCATGGTGGTTTCGCGCAATTGCAGCGGATTCATTTCACCCAGACCTTTGAAGCGCTGCACATTCGGCTTGCCACGTTTTTTCTCAGCCTCAAGGCGATCGAGGATGCCGCGCTTCTCATCTTCATCCAGCGCGTAATAAACCTCTTTGCCAAGGTCAATGCGGTAGAGCGGCGGCATGGCGACGAAAATATGACCCTTCTCCACCAGCGGACGGAAATGCTTTACGAACAAGGCGCAGAGCAGTGTCGCGATATGCAGCCCATCCGAGTCGGCGTCGGCCAGAATACAGATCTTGCCGTAGCGCAGTCCTTCAAGATTATCGGAGGCCGGATCAACACCAATGGCCACGGCAATATCATGCACTTCCTGCGAGGCCAGAATTTCACCGGAATCCACTTCCCAGGTATTCAGGATTTTCCCACGCAGGGGCATCACGGCCTGGAACTGGCGATCGCGCGCCTGCTTGGCTGAGCCGCCAGCGGAATCACCCTCTACCAGAAAGAGCTCAGAGCGGGTGATATCGGACAGTGAACAGTCGGCCAGCTTTCCCGGCAAGGCCGGACCCGAGGTAATTTTCTTACGTGCAACCTGCTTGCTCTGGCGCAGGCGCTTTTGCGCGTTGTTGATGGCCAGCTCAGCGAGCTGCTCAGCGACATCGGTGTGCTGATTCAAGTAAAGCGAAAACGCATCTTTCACCACGCCCGCCACAAAACTGGCTGATTCTCGTGAGGACAAACGCTCCTTGGTCTGACCGGAGAACTGCGGGTCCTGCATTTTCAGAGAAATCACGAAAGCACAGCGATCCCAGACATCCTCCGGCGAAAGCTTGATGCCACGCGGCAAGAGATTGCGGAACTCACAGAACTCACGCAGCGCATCCAGCAGACCCGTGCGCAGGCCGTTCACATGTGTGCCGCCCTGCGCCGTGGGAATCAGGTTCACATAAGATTCCTGAATCAGCTCACCGCCTTCTGGCAACCACTGTACAGCCCAGTCCACAGCCTCTTTCTGCGCCGCTAGTGCGCCCACGAAGGGCTCTTCTGGCAGCGTAATGAAATCGCGTGTGGACTCCCTGAGATAATCGGTAAGACCGTCTTCGTAATACCAAGTCAGGGTTTCGCCGCTGCTGTGATCGGTGAAGATCATGGTCAGCTTGGGGCAAAGCACGGCCTTTGCTTTCAGCACATGCTTGAGGCGAGATACCGAGAATTTCGGGCTATCGAAATACTTGGTATCAGCCCAGAAATGTACCGTGGTGCCGCTCTGCTTTTTGGGTGCCGAATCAATTACGGCCAGCTGGGTGCTGGCGTCCCCGTCACGAAACTCCTGTTGGTAAACATTGCCGTCACGCTTCACCGTAACGATCAAATGTTTGGACAGGGCATTCACCACCGAAATACCAACGCCGTGCAGGCCACCGGAGAATTGATAATTCTTGTTGGAGAATTTTCCGCCCGCATGCAGGCGAGTGAGGATGAGCTCGACGCCGGACACCTTGTGCTCGGGGTGAATATCCACCGGCATGCCACGACCATCGTCTGTGACTGACAAAGAGCCGTCGGCATAGAGATTTACCTCAATGCGCGTGGCATGCCCCGCCAGAGCTTCGTCAACGGAGTTGTCTATGACTTCCTGCGCCAGATGATTGGGACGCTGGGTGTCGGTATACATGCCAGGGCGCTTTTTGACCGGGTCCAGCCCGGACAGCACCTCAATGGCTTCTGCGGTGTAATTATTGGCCATGCTTTACTGACTCAGAAATTTCACAATCGCTGGCAGCCGGTCCGCAAAACCTTCATAGGTATGCGCGCCGCCAACGCTGACATCAACAGTGCAAGCTGCATAAAACGCAGCAGCCTGCCGGTAATCCAGGGTTTCATCACCGGTTTCCAGCAGCACCCATAAACGTTCAGGATGCGCGGGCGCCCGCTCCAGCGATTCCAGCAAGCGGAAGTGCTCGGGCTTGACCTCGGAGGCCACACCGGTGTGGTAATTGCGCTGCTCGCCGACATAGGCCGAGAGCAACTGATGCGGATGCACCGCCGGATTCAGCAGCACAGCACGCAGGCCGTGACGTGCGGCAAGGATATTCGCATAGAAGCCGCCAAGCGAGCTGCCAATCAGGCCGGGCGGTGTCGGGCTTTGCGCAATGCAATGCTCAAGCAGGCTCAGCGCCGCGCCAGGGTCCGTTGGCAGGGCCGGCAGCATGAGGCGCAGCCCGCCATGCTGGAGGGCCCAAGCCTGCATCTGCTGTGCCTTGGCGGATTGCGGCGAACTCAGAAAGCCATGGATATAAAGAATGTCTTGCATCAGACCATCAGCGCTGAGCCACGAGGCCCGAAAAACAAAAAATGCGCTTGCGCGCATTTCCAGTGAAGTAAGCAACCGCAGGAGGTACTGGCATCAATAACCTTTGACAGAAAAATCCACCTTGAACTTGACGCCCTCAACCCGCGAAACCTCGGTATCGATACGACCATCCGCATGCAGATCCAGCCAGCGATAGCCCGGTGCCACATCATCCACGGCAAAATCCTTGCTATGCGGCTTGAACTGTACACAGGTAGAAGGCACCGACATGAGCCGTACGCCCTTGCGCTGCTGGTCAGATGCCTGATGCACATGACCCCATATGATGGCGCGCACATGATCGAAAGCGTCGATCACCTTCCAGAAATCCACAGCATTCTTCACCACCTGCGTATCCAGCCAAGCACAGCCCATGGGCAGCGGATGATGGTGAAGACAGACCAGCGTGTGATGTCCGCGCGACTTTTCCAGCGCCGCCTGCAGGAACTCCAGTTCGGAAGGTTGGAAACAACCTGGCACTTCGTGCTCGACACTGGAGTTCAGCATGATGATGCGCCAGCCGCCCTGTTCGATCAGACAGGGGCTGAGATGGCTCTTGCCGCCCAGGGTATTGACCATGGGCTGAGTGAGATCGTGATTACCCTGCAACCAGTAACTCGGCTTCTTGAAGCGCTCAAGATGCTGGCGAAAGCGATCATAAGCCGTGACAGAGCCATCCTGAGAAAGATCCCCGGTGGCCAGAATCACATCCATGTTCGGCTGCTCACGTGCAACACGGTCCAGAACAAGCTTCAAGCTGTCCTCCGTGTTAAGCCCCAAGAGCCGGCCATCCGTACTGGCAAAGAGGTGGCAGTCGGAAATCTGGACCACTCGCTGTGGTCTCTGGTCGGTCTGCGTCAAGGTACCATCCCTAGAACTGGTCGTTCGGTGCGAATGTAACGCAAATCCTGCGTTTTTTTCCAGAATCCGGTCACACCGCGGAGCTGGCCGAGCCCCGCAGTCCGACGGGCAGCTGCCAAGAGGCGTAGCCCTCGCGCAAGCAGTGCTCCAGACACTCGGCCAGGAACTCGTTAACCTGGGTCTTTTCATCCCGGGCATGCATGGCCGGATTGGGGTAACGGTTACGGGCCGGAATGCGGCGTGCCGCCTGAAAACGCAGAACTTCGGCCAGCTCTGCGTCGTGATAGATACGCACTTCCATGTCCAGACGCGGATACCAAGGCAGACGGCCATCTTCAGGCAGAACTGTCTGGCTCAGTTGCAGGGTGTCCGTGTAGGTGGAGCGTTCCAATACCGAAATCTCCATGGCCGCAGGCTCTGCACCAGGCTGCTCCCAGTGAAAGCAGTATTCGTCATGCGCCAGCTCAGGCAAGAGACGACGCAAGCGCCCGTAGTTCAGGGCACACACCGTCTGCAGATGCTGCAAATCCACGGTGTAGCGCATGGGCCGGGCCTCACGAAGCAGCTTCATCACTTTTTCCAGCGCGACTGCAGGCGCGTCTTGTTAAGGGCAAGCCACTGCAAGGCAATGATGCAGGGCGCATTATTGATACGGCCATTGGCCAGTTGGGCCAAGGCCTGATTCACGCTCATGACATTAACACGTATGTCCTCACCCTCCTCGGGCAGGCCATGGATACCGCCTGCCGTGGAAAGATCGGCTGCAGCCACATAAAGGGTGAAATGCTCGTCGGAGCCACCGGGGCTGGGCAGAAAGTCCATGACCTTCTCCAGCGCAGCAATGCTGACGCCGGCCTCCTCCAAGGCCTCACGCCGCGCCACTTCCTCCAGCGCCTCACCCGGCTCGATCAAGCCAGCCACGATTTCCATCTGCCAGGGATAGGCATTATCCAGCGCGCCCACACGGAACTGCTCGATCAGTAGAACCTCGTCCGCATTGGCATCGTAAATCAGGACGCCAACCGCCGGCGGCCGCACAAACATTTCACGATTGATCGTGGCGCCCTTGCCACCGGCAAACTGGCGATGCTGCAGCCAGAGTTTATCGACGCGGTAAAAGCCCCGAAAAAGCGTTTCGCGCTTTTCAATATCGACATCTGCCTTGCTGAATTCACCGGAAGCCATCACCCACCCACTGCCTTCTTTCGTCCATGCCTTGCTCACTGAAGCCATTCCAGATCATGTCTTCATAAACCATGACAGGAATGCCACTCAAACCCAAAGCATCGTATTGCCGCTTGGCTTCGGCATCGTGCTCGACATCCAGATCACGGAATTTCATGCCATGGGCATCAAAATATTTACGCGCCTGCGCGCAATAAGGGCACCATGTCGTGCCGTAAAGCAGCGGCACTCGGGCCTCGCCCGGCCTGTAAACACCCAGCTGATCCAGTTTTTTCGCAGTACGGGCTCGCTCGACATACCAGCCCGACAGGAGTTCGGGGTTGAAGCCGCGCATCTCGCGCGCACCATCAACAATCAGCGGCATCATGCCGCCGCCCGCATCCTCGAACTCGGCACGGGCCGCGTCGTCTTCATCTACATTACGCACAGTGACAGACTGCCCGGCACCCTGCAGCAAACGAATGGCATCCTCACAAGGACCACAACCACGCGCTGTATAAACACTGACACCCGCGGCAGTCACTGACTGTACCCCGCCCTGCACTCGCCACCAGCGCTTGATTTCAGGCTGGTGCTGCCAGGCATAAAAAATGCCCAGCAACATCAGCAAAAATACAAAGCGGCCGGAGCTCATATTTCGTGATAGACCTGCGCACCCGCCTCACGGAAGCGCACTGACTGCTCTTCCATACCGGCATCTACGGCTGCCTTTTCCTCTACCCCTTTCTTCGCCGCGTACTCACGCACTTCCTGGGTGATTTTCATGGAGCAGAATTTGGGGCCACACATGGAGCAAAAATGCGCCAGCTTGTGTGCTTCCTTGGGCAGAGTTGCATCGTGATATTCACGCGCAGTGTCCGGATCCAGCGCCAGATTGAACTGATCATCCCAGCGGAATTCGAAACGCGCTTTTGAAAGCGCATTGTCGCGAATCTGCGCCCCCGGATGTCCCTTGGCCAGATCGGCCGCATGCGCGGCGATCTTGTAGGTGATGATGCCGTCTTTCACGTCTTTCTTATTGGGCAGACCAAGATGCTCTTTGGGTGTTACATAACAAAGCATGGCGCAACCGAACCAGCCAATCATGGCAGCCCCTATGCCCGAGGTGATGTGGTCATAACCGGGAGCAATATCGGTGGTCAGCGGGCCCAAGGTATAGAACGGGGCTTCGTCACAGCAGGCCAACTGCTTTTCCATGTTTTCCTTGATGAGGTGCATGGGCACATGACCCGGGCCCTCAATCATGGTCTGCACATCGTGCTTCCAGGCAATCTTGGTAAGCTCGCCCAGCGCCTCAAGCTCACCAAACTGTGCTTCATCATTGGCATCAGCAATGGAACCAGGACGCAGCCCATCACCAAGACTGAAGGAAACGTCATAGGCCTTCATGATTTCGCAAATGTCTTCGAAATGCGTGTACAGGAAATTTTCCTTGTGATGCGCCAGACACCACTTGGCCATGATGGAGCCGCCACGTGAAACAATGCCGGTAACACGCTTGGCCGTCAGCGGCACATGATGCAGCAACACACCGGCATGAATGGTGAAATAATCCACGCCCTGCTCGGCCTGCTCGATCAAGGTGTCGCGGAAAATTTCCCAAGTCAGGTCTTCGGCTACGCCGCCGACTTTTTCCAGCGCCTGATACACAGGCACCGTCCCAATCGGCACCGGTGAATTACGCAGAATCCACTCGCGCGTTTCATGAATATTTTTACCGGTGGAAAGATCCATGACCGTGTCCGCACCCCAGCGTATGGACCAGGTCATCTTTTCCACTTCTTCTTCGATACTGGACGCCAGCGCCGAGTTGCCGATATTGCCGTTGATCTTCACCAGGAAGTTACGACCGATAATCATCGGCTCCAACTCTACGTGATTGATATTGGCAGGGATGATGGCGCGGCCACGAGCCACTTCACTGCGCACAAACTCCGGTGTGATTTCTTTCGGGATAGCCGCACCGAAGCTCTGGCCCGGATGCTGCTGCGCGAGCAGGCCCGCCGCACGCGCTTCCTGCAGCTTCAGGTTTTCGCGCAGAGCGATATATTCCATTTCCGGTGTGATGATGCCGCGCTTGGCATAATGCATCTGCGAAACATTGCCGCCTGCACGAGCTATGCGCGGCTGGCGCAAATGTGAAAAGCGCAGCGACGAAAGCCCCGCATCAGCAAGACGCTCATTGCCATAGGCCGAGCTCAAGCGTCCCAGCACTTCGGTATCGCCACGGTCAATAATCCACTGCTCGCGCACCGAAGGCAGACCGCGACGTATATCTATTTTCACGGCCGGATCGGTATAGGGACCGGAAGTGTCATACACCATCACCGGAGCATTTTTTTCGCCGCCCAAGCCGGTGGGTGTATCCGTCAGCGTCACTTCGCGCATGGGCACACGAATATCCGGCCGGGAGCCCTCGACATAAACCTTGCGGGACGAAGGAAAAGGAGCAAGCGCAGCGCGATCGGCCTCGGCGGATTCGCTGAGGATTTTTTCAGGGGCATTCATGGCGGTGTATCTCGGCAAGGGGCTCGGTAAAAGACCGGCAGGAGACGGTGGGGAAGTGCCGTGGCCGGCACCGCAAAATCATGCGCCACTATAGCGATGCCCACGGTTGCGGGCAAGAAAATCGACGCTCGTAAAACTCTTGAAATTCCTTATCTTTCATATAGTTCCGAAACATAAAGCGCACAAAGGCCAGATAATTTTTAGGCTCGACCGCCTCGTCATCCCGTCTACAGTGGCGTTCTTGCATTAAAACGGGCCTTTGCCTAGTCTGGCTCCTCTTTTTGGCACCCTGATGAGTATCTTTATGCGCATCGCCCGTCCCGTTTTAACCGCCCTGACGCTGGCAATGGCCATGGCAAACTCTGCTCATGCGCTGGACCTCTACGACGCCTACAGCAAGGCTCAGGTCAACGATCCACGCTGGTCCGCGGCCCGCAACAACTACCTGGCCGACGATGCCACTACGGATGTCGCCCGCGCCGGCTTGCTGCCCAGCCTGGTCGCCAATGGCGACTACTCCCAGAACAAGTTCGACTCTGACGCCGGCACCGACAGCGATTACACAGGCAAAAGCTACGGCGCCAAGCTGACCCAGCCCCTGTTCAACGCCAATGCCTGGTACTCCTACCAGAGCGCCAAGGCCGTGGGCTCTCAGGCAGAAGCGGCTTACCGCAGCGCGGAACAGGATCTGGCCCTGCGCGTTTCGCAAGCCTATTTCGCCGTGCTTTCCGCTCAGGAAACCCTGGCCTATGCCGAAGCCGAAGAAGCCGCGCTGGCGCGCCAGCTGGATCAGGCACAACAGCGTTTTGATGTCGGCCTGATCGCCATTACCGATGTGCTTGAGGCTCGCGCTTCCTTCGACGGCTCGCGCGCCAATCGCATCATCGCCGAAGCCAATGTCAGCACCAGTCAGGAAACACTCGCCACCATCATTGGCGAGGCTCCGGGCAAGTTAGCCGCGCTCAAGCCCGATACCCCCATGGTCAAGCCGGTACCGGCCGATCCCGAGGCGTGGGTAAAGCTGGCGCGTGAGCGCAGCCCCGACATCAAGGCGGCGGAAGAAAGCTATAAATCAGCCCGCGCTGTCACCAAGCAAACCCGTTCCGGCTATCTGCCAACCGTAGATGCCTACGCCAGCTATTCAGACACGAACCGCGACACCACCAATCTTTCGCTGGCAGCACAAAATGGCAGCTCCAGCGCCTATGGCCTGCAGGCCAACTGGGCCATCTTCTCTGGTGGCGGCACTTATGCCAGCAGCAAACAGGCCAGCTATCGCGCAGCTGCCGCACAGGACAACGTGATTGGCACGGAGAAGCTGGTGGTAAACAACACTCGCACCGCCTTCCTGAATGTTTCCGCTGACTCTTATCGTGTGGATGCACGCAAGCAGGCTGTTGCTTCCAGCGAATCTTCGCTGGCCGCCACTCAGGCCGGCTACGAAGTCGGCACGCGCAATATCGTTGATGTGTTGCTGGCCCAGCGCAATATGTATGCCGCCAAGCGCGATTACGCCTCCGCTCGCTATGACTACGTCATCAATACCCTGCAACTCAAGGCGGCTTCAGGCCAGCTCTCCGAGCTGGATATCAAGGAGCTCAATAGCTGGCTGGACCCCAATGCCAGCGTGGTGAGCGCGCCGGAAAAACCAGCTGAAGAGCTGGCGCCCGCGACAGCGCCGAAATCCGTACCCAAGAAGAAATAAATCCTGTTGCATAAAAAAGGCCGTCGATTGACGGCCTTTTTTATTAATAGCGCTCAAACAAATAATCGTGCCGTCAGCGCAATAACTGCAGTTTCCACCCGCAGAATGCGCTCGCCAAGATGCACCGGCTCAAAACCTGCCTCGGCGAGCCGCTCCACTTCATAAGGAATGAAACCTCCTTCGGGGCCTATGGCCAGCGCAACCGGCTGATTCAAGGCAACAGGACAGGCTTGCCCTGCGCCCGGATGTGCCACCAGCGCACGGCTATTACGCACCAGCGCCGGCAGACGATCCTCCACAAAGGGCTTGAACAAAGGCTCCATGAAAATTTCCGGCAGCATGGTGTCGCGCGCCTGCTCCAGACCCAACAAGAGCTGCTCCTGTATGGCTTTTTTTTCCAGCCAGGGCGAGGTCCAGAAACTTTTCTCGACACGAAAGCTGTTCATCACTACCAGGCGCTGTACGCCCATGGCGGCTACGGTCTGGAAAATGCGCTTGAGCATTTTCGGACGCGGCAGACTGAGCAGCAGGGTGAGCGGAAGTTTAGGTGGCGGTGGCGTATCCAGCTCGAACTGCAGCAGCATTTCATCACGCGACAGGGCAATAATGCGGCCCTCCCCCATCATGCCGCCAAGCAGCCCCACGCGCAGGGTTTCACCCTCACGAGCACGGTGCACATCCAGCACATGCTGAAAGCGACGGCCATCAAGCCGAGCCAGGCCCGGCTCGTGGCAGTCTTCAGGCGTGAGCAGGAGCAGATTCATGCGTCACCAGGCCAGCAATCAGATCCAGTTGACGCTGTAAGGCGCCGCGATTGCCCTGCAGGACAGCACGTGCTGCCACGACCTGGGTATTAGCCACTTCAGGGTGATCCAGCAACACATTGCAGACGCGGGAAATATCCCCGGCTTCCACCAGTTGTAGAGCGCCTGCAGTCACCAACTCATCAGTGATGCTCTGAAAATTAAAAACATGCGGGCCGGAGATAGTTGGCACATCCAGTGCCATGGGCTCCAGCACATTGTGCCCGCCCACCGGCACCAGCGAACCGCCGACAAAAGCAATATCCGCCAGGGCATACCAGAGCATGAGCTCGCCCATGGTGTCGCCCAATACTACGGTCACATCATCCGTTACCGGTTCGGCGCGACTGCGACGGGCCAGTGCGAATTTTTTCTGGCGTATCACAGTGGCCACATTTTCAAAACGCTCGGGATGCCGCGGCACCAGTATCAGCAGAGCATGTTTGTGCCGGGCACGAATGGCGGCAAAAGCCGTGAGCAGCGGAATGTCTTCGCCCGAGTGAGTGCTGGCAGCAACAATCACCAGGCGATGAGCCAGATGCCAATCGATATGCAACTGATGTGCGCGCACCTCTATATCCGCTGGCGGTGTGATATCAAACTTGAGGCTGCCAGTCGTACTGATACGCTCATCAGGAACGCCGAGCGCCCGAAAGCGCGCAGCACTTGCCTCATCCTGTGCCGCAATATGGGAAAGCTCGGCCAGCATGGGGCGCGCCAACCAGCCTGCCTTGCCATAGCCGCGCGCCGAACGCTCGGACAGTCGCGCATTAGCCAGCAAAACCGGAATACCGCGCGCACGTGCTGCATGAATCATATTTGGCCAGAGCTCGGTCTCCATGATGACCAGCGACTGCGGCCGCACGCGGCGCAGAAAAAATGCCCAAGCCCAAGGCAAATCATACGGGGCATAAGCATGTAGCACCTGATCACCCCATAGAGCATGCACACGCGCCGAACCTGTCGGCGTCATGGTGCTCACAAAAACCGGCTGCCCGGGATGTGCCCTACGCCAGGCATTGATAAGTGGAGCCGCCGCCAGCGTCTCGCCGACCGAGACTGCGTGCACCCACAAACCTCCCTGCATGGCCGGAATGCCAAATCCGAAGCGCTCATGAACACGGCGCAAATAATCCGGCGCATGGCGGGCACGCCACAAGAGGCGCAGCAGCACCAGCGGCAGCAATAGAAGAAACAGTGTCGAGTAAAAAAAACGCGCCACGCCAAAGGCCTTTATGTTTTTTGAATGAAAATCCCGTCTGCCTGAGCAAACCAGGAAACCAGGATCAGCGTCCTGCAAGCCGCCGGACATGGTTTGCCGGGGCGGAGCCCTTGAATAGTCAGCAGCCCGGAGAGCACAAAGTGTGCCTTTACAGGCAGGCCGGCGCCAGTGCAGCCGCCCACCCTCCGGCAGCAACATCCTGCTCAAAAAATGCCCGCCGATTGTAACGGAAGCAGCCTCCTTGCCGGAGACCGCCATCACAGTTCCTGCTCATAAATCCATCACCCCAGCCCAAAGCCGCCGGCAGAGCCGGCATGGCCCGCCCGATTCTTCTCGCATACACTCGCGCCATGCAAACGATCAAAACCGATATCCTGATTTTTGGCGGCGGCATCGCCGGCCTCTGGCTGCTCAACCGCCTACGCAGCGCCGGCTATAGCGCCATCCTGCTGGAGCAGGAAAAGCTGGGCGGCCATGAAAGCATCAATGCCAACGGCATCATCCATGGCGGCCTCAAGTTCGGTCTCTCCGCCATGCTGCGTGATGTGGAAGACCTGGACGACATGCCGGCACTGTGGCGCGACTGCCTGGCCGGCCGCGGCGATATCAATCTCGGCGGCGTGAAAGTCCGGGCCGAGCACCAGTACATCTGGTCCGAAGCCAACCTCGCCGCGCGCGCGACCACTTTCTTTGCCTCCCGCCTCATCACCGGGCAAGTTGAAGCGGTGGAGGGAGCACAACGTCCGCTCGTGCTGCAGGATGCTGCTTTCAGCGGCAATGTCTATCAACTGGCCGACCTCGTGCTGGACATGCCCTCGCTCATCCAGCGCCTGGCCAGTGCCTACAAGAACTGCATCTACAAGATCACACCGCAAACCTGCCATGTGGAAACGGATGACAGACATAACACCTCGGCCGTTTTCATCACCGCCGCCGGTGTTGAGCCCCTGCGCATACACCCCAGCCGCGTGATACTGGCAGGCGGACAGGGTAATGCTGCCTTGCTGGAAGATCTCGGCCAGCGCCAGCCGGATATGGAACGACGCACCATACATATGGTCATGCTCAAACGTGCCGAGCTGCCGGACTTCCATGCGCATTGCGTGGGCACCAGCCGCAATCCCCGTCTCACCATCACCACTCACCCTACACGTGATGGTGAAAAAATCTGGTATGTCGGTGGCGAGCTGGCGGAAGACGGCGCACTGCGTGACGAACGCATACAGATAGAGCATGCACAGCGTGAACTGAAAGAGCTGCTGCCTTGGGTGGACCTGCGTGGCTCACGCTACAAGACCGTGAAAATAGACCGCATCCTGCCGGCCGGTGATCGAGGCCTGTTCCGTCCCGATAATGCTTTTGTGGAAAGCATCGGCAACAATATCGTCACTTGGCCCTGCAAGCTCACGCTGGCGCCCAATCTTGGCCGCCAGGTGCTGGCGCAGCTGCAGGCTGACGGCATCGTGCCGGAACATGCGCAGCCCGCCGAAGCCCTACCCCTGCTCTATCCCGAAATGGGTCTGCCCATCTGGGAAACCGTTTTCAACTGAAGATGTCTCTGCATTCATGAGTGCCTCCCCCCATCTACGCTCTCCGCGCTATTGGCCCGCCTGGCTGCTGATAGGTTTTCTCTGGCTGCTGGCACAACTGCCCTGGGGCTTGCAACGCCGTATCGGTGCCGGCATCGGCTGGCTGCTGTATCGCCTGCTCGGGCAACGGGTGGACGATACCCGCATCAATCTGCGCCTGTGCTTCCCGGAAAAAACCGAGGCTGAACGCGAAGCCCTGGTGCGTGATGTTTTCCGCAATGGCGGTATTGCTCTGTTCGAAACCGTTAACGCCTGGTTCCTGCCCCCCGAATACTATCGCGACAAAACCACGGTAGAGGGTCTGGAGCATTATCAGGCAGCAGAAGCACAGGGACGCGGCCTGCTCCTGCTGGGCGCGCACTACACCACACTGGATCTCAACGGCACCCTGACTTCATCCCTCATCAAAGTCGACATGGTGTATCGCCCGCAGAAAAACCCCGTCATCAACCATGTGATGACCAGCGCCCGCAGCGGCAATCAGGGCAATATCATCTCGCACCGGGATATGCGCCAGCTGCTGCGGGCCTTCAAAGAAAAACGCAATGTCTGGTACGCCCCGGATCAGGATTACGGTGCCGCGCACGCGGTGTTCGCGCCTTTTTTCGGTGTCCCTGCCGCCACACTGAATACGGCATCGCGCTTTCCGCGCATCAATAATGCACCGGTGCTTTTCCTCGCAGTGCAGCGTGATGGCGATGCCGAACGCTACCGCATCTGCTTTACACCGGTACTGAAAAATTTTCCGTCAGATGATGATCTGGCCGATGCCACGCGCGTGAATGCCGAACTGGAAAAGCTCATCCGGCGCGCACCTACGCAATACATGTGGTTTCACCGTCGCTTCAAGACTCAGCCGCCCGGACAAAAGCCACCCTACCCGCCCAAACCCAAGGAAGTTCGCCGACAGAAAGCGGCTGAAGCCGCTGCGCGTGAGGCGCAGAAAAGCACATGAAAAAACTGGTGGTGATACAGATACTGCCCGCGTTGGAGTCTGGCGGTGTCGAGCGCTGCACGCTGGAAACGGCTCGCGCTCTGGTGGCCGCCGGTCACCGCTCCATCGTGATTTCCAGCGGCGGACGTCTTGTCGAGCAGTTACTCCGTGAAGGCAGTGAGCACATCACCCTGCCAGTAAAGAGCAAATCCCTGTTCAGCCTCCTGCAAGTGCGTCCACTGCGCCGACTGCTGCAAGACAGCAAGGCCGACATCATTCATGCCCGCTCCCGCGTTCCAGCCTGGATTGCCTGGCTGGCCTGGCGTGGCATGGCAGCAGCGAGCCGGCCACGTTTCATCACCACCATGCATGGCCTCAATTCAGTAAATGCTTACAGCGCCATCATGACCAAAGGCGAGGCCGTGATTGCCGGCTCGGAAACCGTACGCCGTTATATCCGGAACCATTACCCGGACTGTCCACCCGAACGCCTGCATCTCATTTATGAAGGCGTTGATCCCGCCGAGTTTCCCTACAAGCACCAGCCCGATGCCAGCTGGGTGGCGCAGTGGCGGCAAGACTTTCCCGAACTGACCGGCAAGACCGTGCTCGCCCTGCCCGGCCGTCTGACCCGACTCAAAGGGCATGACACTTTCATCAGGCTGCTGGGCGATCTGCGCGCAGAATTTCCACAGGTACACGGGCTCATCGTGGGTGGGGCCGAAGCCCGCAAACAGGCTTATGCCGAAGAGCTCAGGGGCACCGTGGCACAAGCTGGGCTGAATGAGCAGATCAGCTTTACCGGCCAGCGCAGCGATATGCAGGATGTTCTGTCGCAATGCGACCTCGTTTTTTCCCTGTCCACCCAGGCCGAAACCTTCGGCCGCACCACCCTGGAGGCCCTGCGCCTGGGCCGCCCGGTGCTGGGCTGGGACGAGGGTGGTGTCGGCGAAATCCTGCAGCGCTGCTACCCCCAAGGCAGGATTGCAGCTGGTGACTACCCGACTCTGCTGCAGACCTGCCAACGCTGGCTATCTGCCCCGGACCAGCCACTCCCCTCAGAGCATTTTCTCTTGTCTTCCATGTGCGAGCAGACTCTGACGCTGTATGCAGACATGGCCACTGCTCGGCAAAGCTAGACAAGCAGGCGCGCTGTACGCTCTACAGCACTGTCAGTAGAATCCCGCGCCTAACGCATCCAGTCCGCCACTCCAAGAGCCCACCCCTCCATGAAGAACCTCGCCCTGATCATCGGGGATGTGCTGGCCCTGACCCTCGCCTTCTGCATCGGGCAGGCACTGCGCTTCGCTGGTGACTTTGCCGATCAATCCTGGTGGCTGTGGTGGCAGCAGGAGGGCCAGTTCCGTGTACAGGCCTCGCTGGTGGCCGCTCTGGCCGTGGTTTTCTTTGCGGGCTGGCAGCGCCAGCACTACTTCCGGCGCCAACCTTTCTGGGATGAAACTGCCGATCTCGTTCGTGCTGTCTGCATAGGCTTCATCGTTGATGGCGCCTTCATGTACTTCAATAAATGGCAGTTCTCGCGCATGGCCTTTGCCACGCAATGGCTGTCGCTGCTGCTGCTGCTGCCCCTGCTGCGCTATGGCAGCAAGCAGCTGATGCTGCGTCTGGGATGGTGGCAGTTGCCGGTTTCATTGATAGGCGGCGGCGGCAATGCCGCTGATGCCTGGAAGGCCCTGCGCAGCGAGAGCCAGATGGGCCTGGAGCTAGTCGAGATACTGCTACCGGCCGGACAAAAAAGCCCCGCATGGGCACCCGTACCGATACATGCGCTGGAGCATTGCCTGCAGGACCAGCATCGTCTGCAAGGCCGCCTCATCGTGGTGGCCCTAGAAGCTGATGAACAAGAGGAACAGGACCGCATGCTGCGCATATTGTCGCGCAGCAGCCATGACGTGCTGGTTGTGCCCCCGACACGGCGCCTGCCTCTTCTCGGCATGCAGCCCCTGCATGTCTTCTCCCACGAAGCCCTGTTCCTGCGCGCCCAGAACCTTCTGCAGCGGCCACTGGCGGCGGTGAGCAAGCGTGCCTTCGACATCATTGTCTCAACACTGCTCTTGCTGATGCTTTCTCCCCTGTTCCTGTTTCTTATCGTCAAGGTGAAGCAATCAGGTGGACCGGCCTTTTTCGGCCACACCCGCATAGGCCAGACTGGCCGCCCCTTTCCCTGCTACAAATTCCGCACCATGGTGCCCAATGCCGCCGAGGTACTGGAGGCCCTGCTCAGCAAGAATGCAGAAGCCCGCGCCGAATGGGAGCAGGAATTCAAGCTCAGGAATGACCCCCGCATCACCCCCATCGGTGACTTCCTGCGCCGCAGCAGCCTGGATGAACTGCCCCAGCTCTGGAATGTACTCAAGGGCGAAATGAGCCTGGTCGGGCCTCGCCCCGTCATACATGACGAGCTGGAGAAGTATGCCGAGGACGTGAGCTATTACCTGCAGGTACGCCCGGGCATGACTGGCCTCTGGCAGGTCAGTGGCCGCAATGATGTGGACTACGACACCCGTGTTGCACTGGATGCCTGGTATGTACGCAACTGGTCCCTGTGGAACGACATCGTGATCCTGCTCAAGACCATGAAAGTGGTGCTAAGACGCGATGGCGCGTACTGAACACCAGCATCCGGCTTTCCCCAAGCCCTCGAAAAACCAGTAGAATCCTGCCTCGTTTAAACTTTATTCCGCAGGGACTCCACGCATGAAAAAAGCCCTTATCACTGGCATCACCGGACAGGACGGCTCTTATCTGGCCGAACTTCTGCTGGAAAAGGGTTATGAAGTCCACGGCATCAAGCGCCGCGCTTCCCTGTTCAATACCGAGCGCATCGATCACCTCTACCAAGACCCGCATATCGACAACCGCAAGCTGGTCCTGCATTACGGCGATCTTTCCGACTCATCCAATCTGACGCGCATCCTGCAGGAAGTGCAGCCGGACGAGGTTTACAACCTCGGTGCGCAGTCCCATGTCGCCGTGTCTTTCGAATCGCCGGAATACACGGCCGATGTTGATGGCATGGGCACACTGCGCTTGCTCGAAGCCATACGCCTGTTGGGTCTGGAAAAGAAAACCCGCTTCTACCAGGCCTCCACCTCCGAGCTTTACGGTCTGGTACAAGAAATTCCGCAAAAAGAAACCACGCCTTTCTATCCGCGCTCGCCCTATGCCGTGGCCAAACTCTACGCCTACTGGATTACCGTGAACTACCGCGAGTCCTATGGCATGTATGCCTGCAACGGCATTCTCTTCAACCACGAATCGCCGCGTCGCGGTGAAACCTTCGTGACACGCAAAATCACACGTGGCCTCGCCAATATTGCCCAAGGTCTGGAACAGTGCCTCTACATGGGCAATATGGATGCACTGCGTGATTGGGGCCACGCCAAAGACTATGTGCGTATGCAGTGGATGATGCTGCAACAGGACAAGCCTGAAGACTTTGTCATTGCCACCGGCGTGCAGTACTCGGTGCGTGAATTCATACGCAAAAGCGCCGCAGATCTCGGCATCTGCGTGGAATTCCAGGGCGAAGGTGTGAATGAAAAAGCGGTGGTCACCGCCATCAATGGTGACAAGGCCCCCGCCTTGAAAGCCGGCGCTGTCATCGTGCAGGTTGATCCGCGTTATTTCCGCCCGGCCGAAGTGGAAACCCTGCTGGGTGATCCCACCAAGGCCAAAGACAAGCTGGGCTGGGTGCCGGAAATCACACTGGATGAAATGGTGCGAGAAATGGTGGCACACGATCTGGAAAAAGCACGTCGTCATGCCCTGCTGAAGGCCCACGGCCATGATGTGGCTGTGAGTCGCGAGAACTGAGGTCGCCATGCCAGCTTTGAACGCAAAATATTATGTCGCCGGCCATCGCGGCATGGTGGGCTCGGCCATCGTTCGCCAGTTACAGGAGCAGGGCTGCCATAACATCGTCACCCGAACTCATGCCGAACTGGACCTCACCAGTCAGCAGGCCGTGCATGACTTCATGGCCGCGGAAAAACCGGATGTCGTGATATTGGCGGCCGCCAAAGTGGGCGGCATTCACGCCAACAATACCTATCCCGCCGAATTCATTTACGAAAACCTGATGATGGAAGCCAATATCATCCATCAAGCCCACATCAACGGTGTCCAGCAGCTGCTTTTCCTCGGCAGTTCCTGCATTTATCCACGTCTGGCTCCACAGCCCATGCCGGAAAATTGCTTGCTGACAGGAACACTGGAATCCACCAACGAGCCTTACGCCATTGCAAAAATAGCGGGCATCAAGCTGTGCGAATCCTATAACCGCCAATATGGTCGTGATTACCGCTCGGTGATGCCCACCAATCTTTATGGCACCAACGATAACTTCCATCCGGAAAACAGCCATGTGCTGCCCGCGCAAATACGTCGCTTCCACGAAGCGGTGCAGAGCGGAGCAGAGGTTGTAACGATATGGGGAACCGGCACACCCATGCGCGAATTCCTGCATGTGGATGATATGGCTGCCGCCTCGCTCTTCGTTCTGGGTCTTGATGCCACGCGCTACGCAGAAAACACCGAGCCCATGCTCTCGCATATCAATGTCGGCACCGGCAGCGATGTCACCATACGTGAGCTGGCAGAAAAAATTGCTGCCGTTACCGGCTTCAAGGGCCGAATAGAATTCGACACCAGCAAACCTGACGGCACCCCACGCAAGCTTATGGATGTATCTCGTCTGGCGCGCATGGGTTGGACAGCCTCTATTTCACTTGATGAGGGACTGCGCAGCACTTATGCCTGGTTCCTCGATCACGCCAAGGATATGCGTCAATGAGCAGTATTCTTCCCGTCATCATGGCCGGCGGTTCCGGCACCCGTCTGTGGCCGCTGTCGCGCGAATTGCACCCCAAACAGTTCCTCACGCTGCCCGGACAAAAGCAGTCCATGCTGCAAGCCACGGTGGCGCGACTGAAAGGGCTCTCTGATGCCTTTCCGCTGATTATCAGCAATGAGGCACATCGCTTTATTGCGGCCGAACAGCTGCGCCAGATGCATAAGCTCAAAGGCAATATCCTGCTCGAGCCCGTGGGCCGCAATACCGCCCCCGCCATTGCCCTGGCCGCACTCACAGCAACACGTGATGGCGCCGATCCCGTTCTGCTGGTACTGGCTGCTGATCACGTCATTAATGACATCGCCGCTTTTCAGACCGCCGTCAAAAAAGCCCTGCCCTTGGCCGAGGCTGGCAAGCTGGTCACTTTCGGCATCGTGCCAACGGCGCCAGAAACCGGTTACGGCTATATCCGCCGCGGCGAAAAGCTGGCTGATGGCGCCTATGCCGTTGCTGCTTTTGTAGAAAAGCCGGATCTTGCCACCGCTGAAAAATATGTGCGCTCAGGCGAGTACGACTGGAATAGCGGCATGTTCCTGTTTCGCGCCAGTGTCTACCTGAAAGAACTGCAAACACATCGCCCTGACATTCTGGATGCCTGTACAAAAGCACTGGCGGCACCACAGAACGATCTCGATTTTGTTCGTGTGGATGCCAAGGCTTTCGAAGCCAGCCCCTCAGACTCCATCGATTACGCGGTCATGGAAAAAACCGCACACGCGGCCATCGTACCCATGGCGGCCGGCTGGAGCGATGTCGGTGCCTTTTCTTCGCTCTGGGAAATCAGTGCCAAGGATGAAAATGGCAATGCATTCAATGGTGACGTATGCAGCTGGGATACGAAGAATACTTATGTCGATGCCGAGAATGCTCTGGTCGCCACGGTCGGACTTGAAGACATCATTGTGGTGCAGACCAAAGACGCCGTTCTTGTTGCCGCCCGTGATCGTGTTCAGGACGTGAAAAAAATTGTCGAGCAACTTAAAGCCGAAGGACGCAGCGAACCCAAACTGCATCGCCAGGTGTATCGGCCCTGGGGCCACTATGACTCCATCGATGCTGGCGGCCGCTATCAGGTCAAGCGTATCTCGGTGAACCCGGGCGCCAAGCTCTCTGTACAAATGCATCACCACCGCGCCGAACACTGGGTGGTAGTCTCCGGCACCGCCCGTGTCACCCTGGATGGTGTGGACAAGCTGCTGGCAGAAAACGAATCGATCTATTTACCCATAGGCGCCGTGCACGCCCTGGAAAACCCGGGCAAGATTCCACTGGAACTGATTGAGGTACAGGTCGGCGCCTATCTGGGCGAAGACGATATCGTGCGCTTTGAAGACCGCTATGGTCGCGCTGACGACAGCAAGTGATTTGAGAGAGGTAATGACAAAATGAGCACTCCCATCCTGATTGAAGTCGGCCCCGGCGAGCTGATCGACAAGATCACCATTCTGGAGATCAAGGTCGAGCGCATGAGCGATGCCGCCAAGCTCAAGAATGTACGTTACGAGCTGGATGTTTTGTCCAAAGCCCAGCGCGAAGGCATGCAGGACTCTGCCGAGTTACGCCGCCTCTGGGCCGAGCTCAAGAGCATCAACGAATCTCTGTGGGTCATTGAAGATGACATTCGCGATTGTGAAGGCCAGAAGGATTTTGGCCCCAAGTTCATTGAACTGGCACGCGCTGTCTATATCACTAATGACAAGCGTGCAGCCGTGAAGAAGCAGATCAATGTACTCACCGGCTCCGCCATTGTGGAAGAGAAATCCTATAAGGAGTTCTGAGTCACAAACTGAAATGC
>JBOICI010000004.1:0-41529 GCA_050739955.1 Moraxellaceae bacterium | reverse complement strand
GAAGGACTTGTTAGCCGCTTAGCTTTGACACTCAGTTGCCAGTGTTGACTTGAACTGAGGTCTCTCGACTAGCTCATTAAAGCTCTTATGGACTGCACTAGAAATCTTTTGGGCTTCTGATGGCTGCTTGGCGAAAATATCTGGCAAATAATTACTATCGATTTTTGCTTTATATTTTTCGGCTCCATCTTTTAGAAGTGAATAACGTAAAGTGCTCGATATACTGCCGCCAAATCTGTTCAGCTTTATGTAATAGACATCTACATTTAGAACACAAAGAGAGTTTTTATTCTGACTTAGAACAACTTCAGAAAGGGCGCGATTGAGCTCTGTATGAACTAATTCGTTGATTTTTATATCGGCATCTATAGAGATGTCTGAAAAAAAAGTCCAGATGGTTCCTGTAGCAGCAATGCTTCTTTCGCCTATTCCTGTGGATGGAATGTATTTGACTTCCCCAATCTCAATTGAGCTTTTTGTTGATTCCCAGTTTCTGCCAACTATTTTTATATCGTTTGCGTCATATTTAATGCTTATGCAGCCGGTCAGGGCAAGCGCCATTATGAAAATAGAAAATAACTTCATGAAGCGTTCCTTTATTATTGTGGCTAACGTTGGAGTTAGGCGGGTAAATAACCGCGCAGCGGTTATTTACCCGCTTGAACGATTTGTTATGTTCATTTTGAGAATGCCTTTGTTAGATTTTCAGATACATCCTCTTTTATTTCCTGTACAGAAAAATGTTCCTTAAGAGCAAATGCCATCGCAAACTCATTAAGGCCATTGAGCCTGGAAAGCGCAATATCCTGTTTCTTCTCTGCCTCTGCAATCTGCTTCATCGCAACCTCACCAGAAAGCGAAGCCCCATGCTTGGCTATAAACTGAACACTATCTTTGATGTGAACTAGATTGCCTCTGTAGAACTCAATCTGCTGCTCCACCATTCTCAAGATGGAGGCTTTATAGTTATTAACCTGGTCATTGACCAATGCTTTCTGCGTGTTTTCTAGTTGCTCTGCTTGAGACCCATATGTCTTATCTTGAATCTCTTTGAGTTTTTCAAATTCAGTTCGCTGTGTTTCTAGCATTGTTCGCTGAAGGCTAATGGTTCTTATGATGGCTATTAGTGCCACAAAGGAAACCAAGGGGCTGAAGATGCCGCCAATATAGGAGCCAAAATCAGACCAATTTGATGAGGTTGAAGAAAGGGATGTTCCAAATGTGGCGACATAAACCGCAATGGCCAATACAACAAGAAGTGCAATGGACGCGGTTGATGCTTCTATAAGCCTATCTAGACTATCTCTTTTATCGCGCATGGGTTTTCTTCAATTATTGAACATAACGTTGGAGTTAAGCCGCGCCGGTACGGCGTCGGCTTGGACGACTTGTTAGGGCGGCCTATTTCTGGGCCTTTAAGCACTGAATTAGAGCCTCATCACTGAAATTGCTTGGGTCTTGCATTGGTATTTCATACACATAGATAGCTTGTTTCATTAGGGAGAAGACCATTTTCTTTTGCAAATGCTCTGGCATTTTTGTTGGTGTATCGGGCTTTTCTGAGGAAATTCTCTGCAGTAAATCGATTAGCGGAACACCATTGCTTCGCTCCAGCATCATTTGGCCCTGAATCTTTGCTTGGCTAGTGCATAAGATTTGTTCTATTTCGCCTGCATGAGAAAAGCAACTAGCAACAAGGATTGGGAGTGAAAGGGCGATTTTCATTGTGCCTCCTGAGGTCCTAACGTTAACTAGGCACCAAATGGTGCGTTTTGAATTATGGCACCTTGTGTCTAATCGGAGCTTTGAAAGTAGGGGGCTTGGCTTTCAATACCTTACGGTTACCACTTTTC
This sequence comes from Moraxellaceae bacterium, assembly GCA_050739955.1. Taxonomy (GTDB): domain Bacteria; phylum Pseudomonadota; class Gammaproteobacteria; order Pseudomonadales; family Moraxellaceae; genus UBA2031. The sequence goes on along the minus strand of JBOICI010000004.1, from coordinate 39,676 downwards.
CGTGGTCCCTAATTTGAAGGGAAAAGTACACCACCGGGGCTGTCGCCGTGAATGGGTATCATGCCGCTTCAGTAGTAGCCGCAATGCTCAGGTGTTGACGGGCAGGCAGCGCCAGGCGTTGTAGCGTTCCCAGATGGCCAGGCTGATCAGCGTCAGCGTGGTGAGCAGGCTTAGCCATAGCGGTGACATTGCCGCGGCAGGGATGGCGAGCAGGCCGAGAGCGAGTAGTGCCAGCAGATGTGACATCGGGAACTGTCCGGCGACGGCCCATTTGAAAACGGTGATACCGAACAGATAAAGACTGCTGCCGCCGAGTATGGCCAGCGTGAATTTTATGTCGGCATGGCCAGTGGGGTGCGCGAGTACGAACTCGTCGGCGACGGCACAGACGATAATGCCGCCGACGATGGGCAGGTGCAGATAGGTGTAGGCGAGTCGCGCCATACGTCCGGCGTCCTGCAGATGGGTCATGCGTTGGTTGCCCACCTCGGCACCAACATCGAAGTACAGCCACCACATCGTCACACTGCCTACGAAGGAAATGATAAGGGCTGCGACAGTGGCGCTGTCCCAGCCGAGTTCGGCAAAAGTGGCGCCGGTCACCAGCACGGATTCACCCAGCGCGATGATGATGAAAAGACCACAACGCTCGGCCAGATGGGCGCCTTCCACATTCCAGTCGGCGGTGGTGGAGCGGCCGAGGCCGGGGGTCCAGAAGCCGAGTGAGGGCGAGATATATTCGATAACGAGTGCGATCAGCCAGAGCAGCAGACGGTTTTCGCCACTGGCAAGGCCGCCGGCTATCCAGAACAGCCCGGCACTGCCCAGCCAGAAAAGAATGCGCAGGAAATTGCGGATTTGCGTTTCATGCTGATTGCGATGGAAAGCCCAGAGTGAAAACAGCGAGCGCCCCACTTGCATGAAGACATAAGCGCAGGCAAAGACCAGTCCGCGTTCGCCAAAAGCTTGTGGAATGGACGCAGAGAGCAGCAGGCCGGCAAGCATTAACACCAGCAGGAAAAGTCGTACCGGCAGCGCTTCCGGGTCCAGCCAATTGGTCACCCAGGAGGTGAAAATCCACACCCACCATACCGCCAGCATCAGCATCAGCGTTTCCATGGCGCCGTGCAGGCTGAAGTGGTGCAGCAGCAGATGCGAAAGCTGGGTAATGGCGAAAACAAAGATGAGATCGAAAAACAACTCGATGAAAGTGACTTTGTTATGCCCGTGTTCGGAGCGCAGGCGCAGCATGCTGCTAGCACGTGTCATGCTTTTTTCCTGAGTCAGGTTGCGGCGTGTTCAGTGAAAAACCACATGCCGTAGGCGAGCAGGCTGAGTGCTAGCACCAGTCCACCCAAGAGCATGAGCACATGGCGTGGCAGGCCGTCTGGATAGAGGCGTGCGGTTATATAGTGCTCGATGAAGCCGCCTTCATAGGTGTCGCCGCCACCAGCGGCGCGCAAGAGATTTTCCAGCGGCGTGAGCGGGCAGGTCCAGCCTATGGCAGAAATGCCTACTGCCCAGGCCAGTACCGGCAGATGCAGCCAGATCACCTCGGGCCACCACCACAACAGAAATCCGCCGAAAAGGGCGAACACCATGAAGGCATAGTGCAGGAACATCACGGTATTGGCGGCGAAGCGGTAGGGCATCAGGGTTCTCGTCTTGGGCGGCGGTTTCAGGCTTCAGTCGTTTTCTGCATCGGGTGTGGCGGCCAGATGGTATTGCAGGGACTGTGTAAACATTTCACCGACGGTGGTGAGTGTCGGCGTTTCTTCCCGCAAAAAATCATGCAGCTGCGTCATCTGTAAGCCGGCATAGCCGCAGGGATTGATGCGGCTGAAGGGCTCCAGATCCATGTTCACATTGAGGGCGAAGCCGTGATAGCTGCAGCCCTTGCTGATGCGCAGGCCCAAGGAGGCGATTTTCTTGCGGCCCACATACACGCCGTGGGCGTCACGATCAGCCAGTGCCGGGATATCCATTTCCACCAGCACGTCCACCAGTGCGTCTTCCAGCAATTCCACAAAGGCGCGCGCGCCCTTATCCAGACGCTTGAGATCAAACAGGCAATAGCCCGTGAGCTGGTCGGGGCCGTGATAGGTCACTTGTCCGCCGCGGTCACTTTTCACCACGGGAATATCGCCCGCATTGAGGATGTGCTCGGGCTTGCCAGCCTGACCCAGGGTGAACACGGGCGGATGCTCCAGTAACCACAGCTCGTCCGGGGTTTCCGGTGTGCGGCTTTTGGTAAAGGCCTTCATGGCCTCCCAGGTGGAGGTGTAGTCGGCCAGGCCGAGGGATTTGATAAGGAGGGGGGGATGGGATGTGGTCATGGCGGCATGGTACGCAGTCAGCCCGTATAAAAAAACACCCATAAAAAAAACCGGCATGAAGCCGGTTTTTTTATTCCCCGATGTCGCCGGCTGTGTTGTTCATACGCTGGTGTGCATATTGCCTTTACGGTGTGACTGGAGGCAGTGGAATGCCGGCTTGGGTCAGCTTGGCCTCCAGTTCCTTGGCGTATTTTGTGTAATAAGCCGCGAGATCCGGGTTGTAGTTGCTGTAGTCGTCGCTCTTGTCGCGGCGTTTGTCGTTATAGGTGCTGGCAAGGCCGCGTGCGCAGGTCAAGTTGGCCGGTTCCAGTTCGAGGCATTTGTTGTACTGGAACTGCATCGGGAACATTTCATTGCTCCAGCCGTAATCGCTCCAGTAGGGATAGGAGTCGAAGTCAGCCAGGACGAAATAAGTCTTGCCTCGGAAACGCTTGGGGCCGGCCAGACGATACATCTCGGCCATGCGCTCATAAGCAGGTGTGAAACCGTTCAGGATGGCGCTGTCATAAGCGGATTCGATGGCGCTCTTCACGCCTTTTCCGTCATTGATTTCGTCCTTGTCCTTATCGACACCGGGCACTAGTGGGTTGCCGGCTTCGAGTATCCGGCCTAGCCAATAGGCGGTGCCGCCACACTTCTGATAACGCCCTGTTTTGGCGATGGCATAGCCCAAGGCCGGATTTTTCTGTTCTGGTTTGATGAAGTCGCCATAGACATAGGCACGCACCAGTTGTGTGGCAACTTCACAGTTTTTCCAGCGCAGGGCAGGATCAGTGCTGTTTTTCCAGACCTCGGCATCTGCGTAGTTGGTGCTGCCATAGGTTTCCAGTAATTTTCCACTGCTAATGGCATTGCCGATTTCCTGACGTATCGCTTGCTGCTTTTCAGCTGAAATACTGGCGTTCTGATATTGGAACTTGCTGTAGTCAATGCCGCCTTTTTCGACGGAGGCACCGTATTTTATCTTGCTGCGACCTGCAGATTGCTGGTCTTTGAAAGCCTGTATTTTGGCTTCATTAATTTTTATTTCGCGCAGATTGGCTTCGCGCTCGGCATCGGAGTAGCCGGCATCCTTGTTGCGTTCCATGATGCCCTGCATCTGCTTGCCGATGGCATTGAGCGAGTTGTAGCTGTTGTCAGGGCTGCCGGGCGCTGCTTTGCATTTCACATAAGTGGCGCTGCGGGAATCGCCATCCGCGTAGCTGTCGCGCTTGATGTCATCGTTAAGACAGCTTTCGGCGAAGGCTGCTGTGGGAACGGTGCAAACCAGCAGAAGGGCTGGAAACAGAAAATTTTTCATGGTGCTCCCTGTTTTAAAAAGAGGGGTGAAAGTGCCGCCCCAAGACAAACTGCCCTGAGTTATGCCTGCACTATCGCCCCTGAGTCATTTTCTCCGCCAGCAATTTCTTCTGGATGCCGTATTTTTAATTACCGAGACGGAAGGTGCCACTGACCACGATGCTGGTGGCCAAGTTCACCGGCGCTCCGGTCTTGAAGAGGCGGGCTTTGAACGTGCCTTCAACATAGCCGGTGTAAGTGCTGCCGCTGATGCTGCCAACCTGCGTCACGGTGATGGAGCAACTGAAGCCGCTAACACTGCCTGTGCCCATACTGCTGTAACCCTGCCCGGCGGCGTAGGCCACCGTGATGTTGCGGCCATTAAATGCGCCGTAGTTGTCGCCGCAGCTGTAGGTGCCGACGCTATTGGGCAGGCTGGTGAGTCCGAAGGAGTTGTACACCGGGGTATAAATATTCAGATAGGCATCGGTGAGCAGGCCGGCACTGTCGCCACTGCCGGTGACGATATCGCCATTGCCACTGAAGAAGCGTTCCACGCCTGTTTCCGCCACGCTCTGTATGGTGCCATTGCTGGCAAAACGCACACCGAATTCACCGGTTTCCAGTGTGGGCGTGGCAATCGTGTCGCTGCCGCCTGTGCCACTGCTGGTGGTGGAGTGAATCAGCAGACCGTTAACGGTCATGGCTTCGCTGGCGCCAAAAACCACGGCGAGCGAGGTATTGCTCAGGCTGAACTGCTTGTAAGTGGCGGTAGTGCTGAAGCTGACGCCAGTGCAGGCCGCAAATGGGGTTCCGCAGGCGAAAGCATAATCGTCATTTTCAATCGTCACTTTTTCCACGGCAGTGCCGGCTTCATTCATATTGAATTTGACGTAGGTGGTGCCATGGCTGCCAGCCGTAGAGGTGAATTGGTAGTAGTTTTCGATGGTGTTGGCCGAGGCGCCTTTGCTAAAGCCGCAGAAATCAGAGGGGCCGCTGGTGAAGACCAGTTTGTCGTCACCGCCGGTGCAGGGGGAGGGCTCTTCAGGCTCCTCGGTTTCTTCCGGGGCCTCGGGCAGTGCGCCGCCGGACGCAAAATTCGTGAGCAGGGTGGCGAAATCCGAGCTGTCGGCCGCGAGTGCTGCCTTCAATTGTTCCAGCAGGTCGTCGTAGCTATTGCCGGCTTCAGCGCTGAAGGCCACCGCGAAGGGGTTGAAGCCAGAAGGCAGGGTGTAGCTCGCCGTTTGCAGCGCTGTTTTCAGTGCCGTAATGGCGGCGGCAATACTGCTGGAAAGAGATTGCAGGCCGGCATTATCGAGGGCGTTGAACCAGGTGTCGTCAGGAGTGATACCGGCTTTGGCGAGCGCGAGGCTGGTTAGCGGCGTGATATTGGTGACGATGCTGCTGCCACTGCCGGTGGTGAAGGAGTAATAGTTTTGGCCACCGCCGCTGGCGGATGCCTTGATGGCACAGGGCAGGTTAGCGGTGGGGACCACCATGCTCCACTGGCCGTTGCTATTGGTGATGGTGTCTTCGTTCCAGTTGTTCTGGCAGTGCAGCACGATATTGCCACTGGCAATCGGTGCGCCGGTGGCGGCAACACCACTCACGGTAGTGGAAGTGGAAGCCGCGGTGCTGCTGTCATCACTGCCACAAGCGCTCAGAAAAAGCGTGACGCCTATCAGTAAGGATGCAGCCAGATTTTTCTGCATGACATCGATATTCATGTTTTGTATCTCCATGGAGTGGGCTGATACATCGCCCCGTGTTGCTTTGGCATGTAAGAAAATATTCTTGGATGCCTGCCCCTGCGCTGCGGTATACGGCGAGGGGCAGGCATGAGGGCTCGGTATTTTTCTGAAATAAGCCGGGCTCACAGCGCCCGATTTACAAGCCCTGATTGGTCAGTGTTCCGCTTAGAGTCAGGGCCAGATTTCCGCTGTATTTGCCGGTGTTCAGGTTGACTTCGCTGAGGGTCAGAGTGCGTCGGCCGTTACTCAGTACGATGCTGCCGCCGCAAGCCGGCCAGCCCAGGAAGGCTTCGCCGTTCTCGGTGCAGGTATAGAGTTTTCCGCCCTTGGCGGAGACGGAAACGCCGCTCAGTACATTGCCACGCACACTGACGGTGACCACCAGAATGTTGTCTGTGGAAACGTTTCCGATAGAGTTGAATCGATATTCCAGCACGCCATCTGTGCTGCTGATGCTGCTGTCGGCGGGTGTGAAGATGCCTTCGGCTGATGAGGTCAAGCTGCCACTGCTAGCGCCGATGGTGATGGTGCCATTGATGGTGAGTGCCGGTAGGCTGCCGTAATTTTCGAACGAGATGGCATTGAGTTGGATGCTGAGAGTGCCGTCTTCTTCGAGCAATGTCAGGCCACTGCAATTGGTGTTAGCACAGCTGTAGATAGAGTTTCCTCCAGCCACTCCGGCTTTTTGATAGAGCAGTGTGCGAACTTCCGTGGCCGTGCCGGTATTCGGAATTGTGCGGTTACGGGAGAGGGTGAAGCTGCCTTCGGCCGTCAGCATTTCGATGGTGGTGACGGTGTAGATGCCATTGGGAATCGCCGATGAAGACATGCCTAGCTTCGTGCTGATGATTGCTTCGCTGATGTTATTGATCGTGGGTGTGCCTGTGGTGGCGCGTGGAAGGTCACTGATGGAGAACGCGGCGGCAGCGGGCATGGTGCCGGTCAGGCTGCCATTGAATATCGTATCGGCGCCTAAGGTGGCGCCTGTGCGCAGGGCCAAGGTGGCATCGCTAAATGTGACGGTGACAGATTTTGAGGCCGGCGTTGCCGTGATGGTGATACCGCTACAGGGTTTGCCGTAGTTGATGCCACATACAATCGAACTGGATACACCCAAGCGGCTGCCGTCGACATAAGTCAGTTCGGTGATGTTTTTCCGTACATCTGTTTCGATAGTGATGCTGTGGGTATAGGAAGCACTGCCTACGAGGCGCGTGGTTTTGAAGGTGTAGGTGATGCTTTCGTAGTCAACTTCAATGCCGAAGCCATCGCTTTGTGGGGTGAAGTCGGGCGAGGAGCTATTGCTGCTGGTAATACTGCCGCTGGCCGTGGTGGCGCCACCGGATGGTGTTTCGGTGTTATCAGCAGGGGCCGGCAGACTGGCTCCTGCGGCAAAATCGGCCAATAGCGCAGCGAAGTCTGTGCCGCTGGCGGCGATGGCCGCTTTTAGTTGTTCGAGCAGATCGTCGTAATCATCGCCAGCGGCGGCGGTGAACGTGGCCGTAAAGGGATTGAAGCTTGCTGGCAATGCATAGCTTTGCGCACTCAGGGCCGCGCCCAGTGCGGTGATGGCGGCAGGGAGACCGGTAGTGAGGGCCTGACGGCCGCTGTCATTGAGCGCATTGAACCACGCGTCATCCACGGTGGCGCCTGTGGCATTGGCCAGTGCCAAGCTGGTCAGGGGGCTCACATTGGTGACGATAGTGCTGCCACTGCCCACGGTGAAGGAATAATAACTTTCGCTGGCGCCGCTATTGGAGGCTTTGATCGCGCAAGGCAGATTGGCAGTAGGGACAAGGATGCTCCACTCACCATTGCTATTCGTGGTGGTGCCTTCATTCCAGTTGTTCTGGCAATGCAGCACGATGCTGCCGCCGGCAATCGCAGCACCAGTGGCGGCCACACCGCTGACGGTAGAGGAAGTGGCGGTGGGGGCGGCGCTGCTGGTGCTGCTGTCATCACTGCTGCCACAAGCGGCGAGCAAAAGGCTGCTGCCGATAAGGCAGGCGGCCGAAAGATATTTTCCCCTGATGCGGTACTTCATTGCGCACATCCTCATTGCTGAAATTCGCCAGCTACATTGCCGACGGTCACATGAGGATTATGAAAATTCGCCGCGAGCAAACTACCCCACTGCCGGGGGGTATGACGACAAGATCAGATTGCCGGTGGGCGGTGCTGTAATAAAAGTTCAAGACGATTGCGCACGCCGTAAGCGGCGAGAATGGCGGTGACATGTTCTTTCACCGTGTATTCGCTGATGTCGTGCTTGCGTGCAATCTGTTTATTGGAGAGCCCACCTAATAGCGCGTCGAGAATGTCGTTCTGGCGGCTGGTCAGTATCGGTTTGCTATTGCTGTCCGGCAGGCCATGGGCATCGAGAAAAGTGCGTTCCCCTCCGCGTATGCGCTGAAAGCCGTCGATAATGTGTTCGATGTCGATATTTTTCGGCAAGAGGCCGAGCACGCCGCGCTGGCGTGCCAGCTCGACAGCCGCCGGCTCCGGATAGGCGGAGATGAGGATGACCTGTTGCTGGCGGTTGCCGAGAGCGTTCAGCACTTCATGAAAAGGCTGGCCGGGCAGGTGCATGTCGAGAAAAAGATAATCCCATTCGCCCGCATTTATGCGGGCTGCATTGAAATTGTGCAGGGTATCGATACGGGCCTCGGGATAATGTCCCTGCAGCAGGCTTTTGAGGCCGGCACAGGTCATGGGGTGATCGTCGATGATCAGCAGTCTCATGCAGGCTTCCTAGCGCTTCAGGCTGAGCAGGGTTTGCAATAAAAGATCGGGGTCCACCGGCTTGGCCAGCAGCAGCAATCCTTCCTGTTCGGCGCGCTCCTGCACCGCATCGCCGGCTTCGCCGGAGACGAGCACACCACCGGCATCCGGCCAGTCGGCCAGCCACTGGCTGAGCCAATAAATGCCGTCGTTTTCTCCCGGCAGACGGATATCGCAGATGACAAGATCGGCTGCCAGTTGCGCCGGCACATTTTGCGGCTCGGCATGATGCTGCACCAGCATGCCCCAGGACTCTGCCCAGGTGCGCAGTGCACTGGCCACCATGAGATCGTCTTCCACAATCAGTAATTGCTTGCCGCGCAGGCGCAGCAATTCGTCTGCCTGTTTCAAGACCGGGCGGCGCGGTGTAATCAGCGGTATGGCCTGCAATGCCAGCATGGTGGCCGGCAGCGTGAGCCAGAAACTGCTGCCCTTGCCGGGGCTGGAGCGCAGTTGCAAATCGGCCTGCAGCAAGAGTGCTGCTTCTTTCACAATGCTCAGGCCCAGACCAATGCCGCGCGTGCGTTCACGCGTGGGATTGGTCAACTGCACATGTGGCAGGAAAATATTTTCATGCTGATCGGCGGGAATGCCACTGCCCTGATCAATCACGACAAAACGCAGGCGGCCGGCGCGCAGCTGTGCGCACAGCAAGACGCGTGCGCCGGCGGGAGAAAACTTGAGGGCGTTATCCAGCAGATTATCGAGGATGCGGTTGAGCAGGCTGATATCGCTATGCAGTGCGGCCTCTGCCAAGCGCCAGTCGAGGCGGGCGCTCAGGATAATGCCGCGACTGGCAGCCACTTCGCGCTGCGTTTGCAGTTTGTGGCGCAGGAATTCGGGCAGGGAGAGGGACTGGATATTGAGTGTGTAGCTGCCGCTTTCCAGTCGCGATAATTCCATGAGGCTGTTGAACTGGTCCGAGAGCGCCTTGCCGGCCTGCAACACCTGATCCACCAGTCCGCGCGCTTCTTCATCGCGGGTTTTCATTTGCAGGGCATGGCCCAGCAACATGATGGCATGCACCGGCTGGCGCAAATCATGGCTGGCCGCCGCGAGAAAAGCAGATTTATCCTGATTGGCTTTATTGGCGCGTGCGGTTTCGCGTTGCTGCGCTTCGATCAGACCTTCCTGTTCCTGCGCCAGCAGCAGATTGCGCGCCACGATCTGGTGGCGCTGCCAGGAACTCATGAGGATGACGATGTGGTAGAGGCCCACCATCACGGTGAACCACAGCCAGTTATGCGGAAAAATCTCGGGCAGGGGCCGTATGAAAAGCAGAAAGGCCACAACGGAGCCCACAGTCATATGCGCCATGCCCAGCACGGAAATGGAGGCCGCGCCGGCGCACACGCCAAAATAGATCATGGCGATCATCAGGTTGGAAACCTGATCCGGGTGCATGAACTGGCTGCTATTGCCCCAGAGTGTGGCCACGAGGCCGCCGTAGGCGCAGCCCCAGAGCTCGGCGCGGCGCAGAATGGCGGGCGACAGATTTTCTTCCTGTAGGCGTTTGCGCCAGTAATGGCAGTAGTAGAAGCCTATCGAAGATGCGGTGCAGGCGAGCAGGAGCCAGGCCGCTGCCAGCCCGTACTGGAAGGGCTGAGCGCAGGAAAAGACCATCAGCACAGCCAGCAGCAAGGATAATCCCGGCTTGAGACTGGCCACACCCAAGGCCAGCAGGGCCTGCTGTGTGCGGTGGTTATAGCGCTGGTAGTTGAGCAGGAAGTAAGGAGCCGCCATTGCCGCACTCGGGGGGAATTCAAGTGCCTACAGTACGTGATGGCGTATGAGCTGCAACCCCGCTGCGGTGGGGAGTCGGGCGAATCAGCAGAAATAAAAAAGCCGGCACTGGGCCGGCTTTTTAAATGCAGGAAGTGTCAGACCACCATCTTGATGTGTTGGTGCGCGGCAAAGTCGGCATACATGCCGTTGATCTGCTCCTTGCGCTCCACATAGATATTGGCGGCAACGGAAACATATTTGCCAGCGGACGAAGGCCGCTCTGTCAGCGTGGAAGGATCAAAGTCCGGCACATGCTTGAGCAGGATATCGGCCACGATCTCGCGCATGGGGTGCTGTGCCTCGCCCATGATCTTTACCGGATACTCCATGGGGAATTCCCACAGATGGTCGTTCTGGATATCGGTCTTGATGCGATCGCTCATGGTGTCCTCCCGCTGGGGGCTGTGGTGCCGTGTCTATTCACGGCACCGGACAGATATGGGGCTTGGGGGTAGGAGATGCAAGAGGCCTGCTTAGCGGCTGTGCTAAGCAGGCCCGGTGGTAAAGCCGCTGCTACGAGCCCTCACCCCAACCCTCTCCCGGCGGGAGAGGGAGGCGCGTAAACCGTTCGGGCTGAGCTTGTCGAAGCCCGCTTTTGGCGGGATGCACTTCGACAGGCTCAGTGCGAACGGAGTGAGGCTGGCAGATTTAGAAAATACTGCTGAAGAACAGCTTGATGTGATCCCAGAGGCGGGCAAAAAAGCCGGCTTCTTCCACCGCTTCCAGTGCCACCACCGGCTGCGTCAGCAGCACATTGCCATCGAGGCTGATAGTCAGCTTGCCGACGGCTGCGCCCTTGGCCAGCGGGGCTTTCACGGTCGGGTCCAGCTGCACTTCGGATTTCAGACGGGTCTTGTCGCCATGAGGCAGGGTGAGCATGACATCGCTGGCGACACCGGCTTTTACGCTTTCTGCTTTACCGAACCACACGCGCGGTGTGCCCAGCACGGTGCCGGCGGTGAAGGGCAGGGCATTTTCAAAGTTGGCAAAACCCCAGTTGAAGAGGGCACGGCTCTGATCAGCACGCGCCTGCATGGACGGTGTGCCCATTACCACGGTGATAAGACGCATACCGTTGCGCTTGGCCGAGGCGGTGAGGCAGTAGCCGGCATCATCGGTGTGGCCGGTCTTGAGGCCGTCGACGGAGGCGTCGGTATAGAGCAGGGCATTACGGTTGCCCTGCTTGATGCGGTTGAAGGTGAACTCCTTCTCCGCATAGATCGGGTAGTAGTGCGCACTGTCGCGAATGATGGAGCGCGCCAGGATGGCGAGGTCATAAGCGGTGGTCAGATGCGCCGGGTCCGGCATGCCGGTGGAGTTCACAAAGTGCGTGTTCTTCATGCCGAGGCGGGCGGCCTCTTTATTCATCATTTCCGCAAAGGCGGGCTCGTTACCGGCCAGATGTTCGGCCAGAGCCTTGGAGGCATCGTTGCCGGACTGGATGATGACGCCGCGCAGCATGTCGATGACCGAGGCCTGGCTGTTCAGCGGCAGATACATGCAGCTTTCGGCGCTGGTGCCACGGCACCAGGCGTATTCGCTCACATGCACCATATCGCCTTCCTTGATGCGGCCGGAGTTCAGGGCCTGCTCGACCAGGTAGCTGGTCATCATCTTGGTCATGGAGGCCGGGGCCAGACGCTGCTGGGCATTGCTCTCGGCCAGCACACGACCGGAATCGAAGTCGACGAGGATATAAGCCTTGTTCTCCAGCACCGGCGGGGCGGGCGGGGCAGCCAGGGCGAGGCTGGAGGCAAACACGAAGAGGGGGGCAATCCCTGCAATAAGAAGGCGGCGCATGAGCGGGTCCTGAGTGACGTGAGCGTGGAGCGTGCCGGAAAACGGCGGGCGCATTGTAACACTGCCTATTTCGCTCAAGAGGCCTGCTTTGTCAGGCGATTGTGTCGGGATGTTGGGGGCGGTGCTGACTTAAGCGGGCTGCTTGTTAGTGTCGCGCCAGCAGAAAAAGCGCCTCCAAGAAGGCGATCAAGGTCATGAGCAGGGCCAGCACTTTCCAGAAGCCGACCGGATCGCGTTCCAGCCAGGGCTGGGCATTGACCGGGCTCAGGGTCGGATTGGGCTTTTGCAGATCAAGCAGGAATTCGCCCAGCGAGTCGTAGCGAGCCCGGGCTTCCAGTGCCAGCGATTTTTTCAGCGCGGCATCCAGCCAGGGCGGTACATGCGGGTTGTGCCGACAGGCGCTCTGGTATTCCAGTTTCTGGAAATCGGCCAGGCTGGCGGCTTGCACATAGGCCTCGCCATAGGGATGGCTGCCGGTGAGCAATTCATACAGCGTGATCGCCAGTGAAAACTGATCGGAACGCGTATCGCGCGGCAGATTGAGTGCGTATTCCGGAGCCGCATATTCGGCCGCGCCCGGCCTGTCTTCCGCCGGGCTGTCATTCATGCCCGCTACATGGGCGGCACCCAGATCAATGATTTTCAGGGTGCCATCAAGGCAGAGAAAAAGATTTTCCGGTTTGATGTCCTGATGCAGGGTTTCGCGGCGATGCAGGGCACGTAAACCTTTGATGGCCTGCTCGGCAAATGCGCTTACTGCCTGCGCCGAAGGCCGCTGATTTTTTTTCGCCCACGCGGCCAGGGTTTCTCCCTCCAGCCATTCTTGCAACATATACAGCGATTTTCGTGCTTGCAGCGGCGCATGACCTTTCACGACATGGGGGTGATCAATGCGCTGGCCTAGCCAGTCTTCCTGGGCAAAGCGGGAGAGTTGCAGACTGTCACCTTCAAATAGACGTGAAGGTGTTTTCAGGACAAAGCAGCGTCCGTTTTTTTCATCACGCACACGATAAAGCTGGCTGCGTGCATTGGCATGCAATTCAGCTTCCACGATCAATCCTTCAAAGCGCTGGCCCGGAGCAAGATCTGGCAGCAGCGGCAGTGCAGCGGCCTGCAGATGGCTGTCGTCAGCGCCGAGTGGGGCAAGCGCATCCACCACTACGATCTGGCAGGAAATATTGTCATCGCTGCCGGCGGCAAAAGCGGCGTCGAGAATGTTTTCACAGCAGGCTTCCAGATTTTCGGAAGCCGTGGCCAGCAGTTTTTTCAATACCGGGCGTGGCAGGAATTCATGTACACCATCGGTGCTCAGGAAAAAGACATCGCCGGCCTGTACATCGGTTTTGCGGAAATCAATTTCCACTTGCCAATCCATGCCCAATGCACGCGTGAGATAGGTTTTCTCGGCGCCGACACGAGTGGCGTGATCTACGGTCAACGGTTCCAGCGTACTGCCGCCGTTAGCATCCTGGCGCAGGCGCTGTATACGGCTGTCGCCGATATGGAAAACATAGGCGGTTTGCGAACGCAGGATGAGGACAGAAAAGGTGGTGAGAAAGCCGTGGTGAGCCTGCGTGTATTGCTGGCCCTGACCGAAAAGCCAGCGATTGAGTGCAGAAATCACGCGCTCGCCCGAGGTTTTCACCGTCCAGGTTTCCGGCGTGGCGAAATAATCAGACAGAAAGCCCTGCACCGAAACTTCCGCCGCACGCCGGCCTTCGCCGGCGCCGCTCACGCCATCGGCAATGGCCAGCACCACGCCCTTGGCCGTGCGCTGGTGATCATTGGGCACACGTATGCCTAGCGCATCTTCGTTTTCCGGCTTACGGCCGGCGCGGCTGGCTTGTGCCGCGCGGACTTGTAGGCCGTGTTTGCCGGTGACCGATGGCGTTACGGGGCTGGCCATATTTATTATTGTTTTCCGTCACTCACGCGAGGTGAAAGATGATGGCGATGGTTATTCCACCGCAATCATCTGCACATTGCCGTGCTCGTCCACTTCCACCATATGGCCTTTGGGCTCATCGACAAAATTGGCGGCACAGAAGGCGAGGGCCGACATGCCGGCGATCACGAGAAAGAAGGCATGCGGGCTGACAAAGGACAGCACGGTGAGGAAGAGCACACCACCCACATTGCCATAGGCACCCGCCATACCGGCAATCTGGCCCGTCATGCGGCGCTGAATCAGCGGCACGATGGAGTAGACGGCGCCGCAGGCTGCCTGCACGAAGACGGAAGTGACCAAGGTCACAACGACCGCCATCACAATGCCCCAGGATTCATTCACATTAGAAAGCATGGCGTAACCCGCGGTCTGCAGAGCGAGGCAGGTGACCAGCACTTTGCGGCGACCGATGAGATCGGAAATATAACCACCCAGAGGGCGCGCAAAAATATTCATGATGGTGAAGGAGCCGGCCATCAAGCCCATGGCCATGGGCGAGAGATGGAAAGTCTTGCCGTAGAACAGGGGCAGCATGGAGACCACGGCGATTTCTGAACCGAAGCAGGCCATATAGGCGAGATTGAGGATGGCCACCTGCTTGAATTTGTAACGCTGGGCGCGCGGCACTTCGGTGTTCATGAGGTGTGCGTTGACCTGCCAGATTTTCCAGGACTGCCAGACCATGAGAATGGTGACGATGGCGTAGCTGCTCAGGGTGAGCCACTGCGGAATGATCTTGAGGCCGGCCGGCGACAGGCGCCAGGCGAGGAAATACAGAATCAGGTAGATCGGCAGATTGACGCAGAAGTAGAAGGCCAGATCACCTTTGGTGGTTACTTCCAGTCCGCCAGCCTTTTTCGGCTTGAAGTAGGTGGAGCCTTTGGGCGTGTCGCTGACATTGCGGTAGAAAATAAAGGAGTAAACGATGGCGATGACGCCGGCCGTGGCCACGGCATAGCGCCAGCCGAACTCACCACCGAACACGCTCACCGCCAGAATCGGCATACCAATCTTGGCAATAGCCGCACCGAAATTACCCCAGCCACCATAAATGCCTTCAGCAATGCCGACTTCACGGGCCGGGAACCATTCGCTGACCAAGCGTATGCCGATCACGAAACCGGCACCAGTGAGGCCTAGCAGGAAGCGCATGACGGCTAGCTGCTCAAAGGTCTGCGCGGCGGCAAAGCCCAGGCAGAGGAAGCCGCAAACAAAAAGCAGAATGCTATAGCTGACGCGGGGACCGTATTTGTCCACGAGTATGCCGATCAGGATGCGCGCCGGAATGGTGAGGGCCACATTGAGAATGAGGAAGGCTTTGACCTGATTTTCCGTGAGCTGCATGGACACCATGATCATGGGCATGAGCGAGACATGCGCAAACCAGATCAGGAAGGTGATGAAGAAGGCCAGCCACGTGTAATGCAGAACACGGATACGGGGCTCAGCGGTATTGAAGAGGGGAAACGGTTTTCTGGTCGCAGACATGGCGAACTCCGGGACGAAAGCAATGGACGGCAAACCTTGCCTTCACCAGTTGCTCCGTTGCTTCCGGCGAGTTTTATATCCGGTGTTTTGCAACCGTCATGCCAGCGCAGAGTGAAAAATCGGCTCAAGCGTCTTGTTGATGCCCCTTAAACCGGGCTTCTGCTCCGGTTTTGCCTTGCGCTGACTGCCTCACCTACGTTTTTAAGAGCCACATCTTCGCCTTCCTCCCCTGTTCGATAGATGGCCGCTCCGCTGCCTCGGCGATGGAAAATCCTTGGTCATGGTGCGTCTTTGGTGCGACGCCAGCTCATGGAGCACTTTTTGCTGCATCAGGGTGCATGCATGAGTAATGGGCTTTTGCGCATCTGGCCTTGCCCCCGCTCTATATGCAGGCTTTATGCGGCGAATGGGTCATGCTGGCATGGCCGTTGCTAAATCCCCTGCAGTAATTACCCAGAAGAGCAGTGGATTCATGAAGCGCAAGCTGATCGTCATAGGCAACGGCATGGCCGGTATACGTACGGTGGAGGAGCTGCACGCTCTTGCCCCTGAGGCCTATGACATCACCGTGGTTTCCAGCGAGAAGGCTGGTGCCTACAACCGCATCATGCTGTCGCCGGTGCTGGCCGGGGAAAAGAAATTCGAAGACATCGTGACGCATCCGGAAAGCTGGTATGCCGAGCGCGGTATCAGCCTGCTGGATGGTTGTACGGTGGTTGATATTCGCCGCAAGCAGCGTGAAGTCATTCTCGATGATGGCCGTGTCCTGGCCTACGACCGCCTTTTGTTGGCGACGGGATCGGTGCCTTTTATTGTGCCGGTGCCCGGTCACCAGCATGAAGATGTGGTCAGCTTCCGTGATATCCACGATGTGAACCGCATGGTGGCGGCCACTGCGCACAAAAAACGCGCGGCCGTTATTGGTGGCGGCTTGCTCGGTCTGGAGGCGGCTAATGGTCTGCTCAAGCAGGGCATGGAAGTGACCGTTATCCACGATATGCCGCATCTGCTTAATCGTCAGCTCGATCCGGAAGCGTCTACCTTCCTCAAGGAAACGCTGGAAGTGCGCGGCATGAAATTCAAGCTGGGCGCCATGACGGCGCAGATCGCGCACAGCGCAGACGGCAGTCATATCGAAAAGCTGGTGTTCAAGGATGGCAGTGAGCTAGCCACCGATATGGTGGTGATGGCCGTGGGCATACGCCCCAATGTGAATCTGGCCAAGAAAATCGGCCTGCAGGTGGACAAGGCCATTCTCGTCAACGACACCCTGCAGACTTTTGATCCCTGCATCTACGCCGTCGGCGAATGCGTGCAGCACCGCGGCGCGCTGTTTGGTCTGGTGGCGCCGCTGTTCGAGCAGGCCAAGGTCTGCGCCAATCATTTAGCGGAAATGGGAATTTCCCGTTTCATACAACGCGCTACCGCTACCACCCTCAAGGTGAGTGGGGTCAATCTTTATTCTGCCGGCGATTTTACCGACGCCGATGCCGAATCCCTTATCCTGCGCGATCCGGTTGGCGGCGTGTACAAACGCCTGCTGATCAAAAACGATCGCGTTATCGGTTCAGTCCTGTACGGCGATACCAACGATGGTAGCTGGTACTTCGATCTGATTCGTGAGCAACGCAATGTGGCGTCCATGCGCGAATCTCTGCTGTTCGGGAGAGTAGAGCATGAACAGGTTGCCAGTTTCTGATATCAGCCGCGGCTTAAGCCCCGCTGTCAAAACCACCTGTCCTTACTGCGGCGTTGGCTGTGGCGTAAAAGCCACGGTCACAGATTTTGCTGCACGCACGGTAGAAATTGCCGGCGATGAAGCGCATCCCGCCAATTTCGGCCGTCTCTGTGTGAAGGGTTCTTCGCTAGGCGAAACCGTGCATATGGAAGGCCGCCTGCTGCATCCGGAAATCCATGGCGCACGCGCCAGCTGGGATGAGGCGCTGGATCATGTGGCCAATGGTTTTGCCCGTGTCATTCATGAGCATGGCCCGGGTGCGGTGGCGTTTTATGTGTCCGGCCAGTTGCTGACCGAGGATTACTACGTCGCCAACAAGCTGATGAAGGGCTTTATCGGCTCGGCGAATATCGACACCAATTCCCGGCTTTGCATGTCTTCTTCCGTGGCGGGCCACAAGCGCGCCTTCGGCAGCGATACCGTGCCCAATAACTACGAAGACTTTGATCTGGCTGATCTTGTATTGCTGGTGGGCTCTAACACGGCCTGGTGCCATCCCATTCTGTTTCAGCGTTTGAAAGCAGCGAAAGAAAAACGCCCGGGCATGCGGGTTGTAGTGATAGACCCGCGCCGCACGGCGACCTGTGATATCGCTGATCTTTTCCTGCCCGTGAAAGCCGGTGAGGACGTACGCCTGTTTAACGGCCTGCTCTCCAATCTGGCTGCTCGTGGCGCCGTAGATAGCGATTTTATCAGTGCCCACACCAATGGTTTTGACGAAGCACTGGCGGCTGCGCACAGCAGCGAGACTGATATTTCTACATTGGCCCACGACACGGGCGTGGATGCACTGGATCTGGAGCGCTTCTTCAGCTGGTTTGCCACCACGCCACGCACACTCACGCTTTACTCGCAGGGCGTAAACCAGTCTTCGGCCGGCTCCGACAAGGTCAATGCCATTCTCAATTGCCACCTTGCCACCGGGCGTATCGGCAAGCCGGGCTCCGGCCCCTTCTCGCTCACCGGCCAGCCCAATGCCATGGGCGGACGCGAAGTGGGCGGCCTCGCCAATATGTTGGCGGCGCATATGGATATTGAAAATTCCGTGCACCGTGATCGCGTGCAGGGCTTCTGGCAGTCGCCGGTGATGGCGGGTCGTGGCGGTTTGAAAGCCGTGGACATGTTCGAGGCCGTGCACAGCGGCCAGATCAAAGCCATCTGGATCATGGCCACCAATCCCGTGGTGTCCATGCCCGATGCCAATCGCGTGCGTGATGCGCTGCAAAAATGCGAGCTGGTAGTGGTGTCTGATTGCATCGCCGATACCGATACCACGCGGCTGGCACATGTGAAGCTGCCGGCCCTGGGCTGGGGCGAGAAAGACGGCACCGTGACGAATTCCGAGCGCCGTATTTCCCGGCAGCGGCCCTTCCTGCCCTTGCCGGGAGAAGCCCGCCCGGATTGGTGGGCGCTGGCGGAAGTGGGCAAGCGCATGGGCTTTGCCGCAGCTTTTGAGTTTGCTGCACCGGCGGATGTATTCCGTGAGCATGCCGCGCTCTCGGCCTATGAAAATGATGCCGAGCATGGCCTGCGTGATTTTGATATCGGCGCCTGCGCTGAAATGGATACGGCCGCCTACGACGAATTTTTACCTTTCCAGTGGCCCTATCGCCGTGGCGATACTGCGGGCACCTCCCGCCTTTTCGCGGATGGCAAATTCTTCACGCCGGATGGCCGCGCCCGTTTGCTGGCGCTGACGCCGCGTCCGCCCGTGAATGCGCCCGATAAAGAATTTCCTTGGGTGCTCAATACCGGACGCATCCGTGACCAGTGGCACACCATGACGCGTACCGGCCTGACCGCGAAATTGCTGGCGCATATCGGTGAGCCTTTTTGCGCGATGAATCCGGATGACGCGGTGCAGGCCGGCATCGTGCCCGGTGAAGTCGTGGAGCTGGAAAGTCGCTGGGGTTTGGCGCGTGCGCGCGTGCAGATTACCTCGGACCAGACGCCGGGCTCGGTCTTTATGCCTATGCACTGGACCGGGGTGCTGAGCTCAAGCTCGCGTGTGGGGGCCGTGGTGAATCCGGCGGTCGATCCGGTCTCGGGTCAGCCCGAGAACAAGCACACGCCGGTGCGCGTGCGCCGTTTTGAGGCGTCCTGGCATGGCTTTGTGATGTCCACCGAGCGCCTGCCTTTACCTGCTGCGGACTACGCCGTAGCGGTAAGAGGCGATAAATTCTGGCGTTTTGAGCTCGCCGGCACGAATGCCCCGGCGGATCGGGCGGAATTGGCAAACGAATTGCTTAAGTCTTTGCTGGAGGCTGCCGCGAACAGCACGTCTACAGAAACGCTCGAGTATGTGGATGCCACCCGCGGGGTTTATCGCCGAGCCGTCATTGCCGAAGGACGGCTGCAGTCGGTGTGTTTCATTGGTCCGGACGCAGTACTGCCAGAGCGGGCCTGGCTGTCCGGACTGATCGGCAAGGAATTGGCTCCGCTGGAGCGCAGGGCGCTGCTTTCGGGCAAGCCCTCTGATCCTGCTGCGGATGTGGGTCGCATTATTTGCGCCTGCTTCGTGGTGGGGGAGAAAACCATACAGCGCGCCATCGAAACCGAAAAACTGGATTCGGTGGCCGCGATTGGCAAATGTCTCAAGGCGGGTACGAACTGCGGTTCTTGCCAGCCCGAGCTGAAACAGATTCTGGCCAGCTGCGCCCTCCGTGCTGAAGCACCGGAGGCACAAAAAGCCACCGCCTGAAGGCTTGAACGTCTTCAGGCTCGTCATTCGGTCTGTGCTCTCGCAGCACAGGCTATGGGTGCCCGGATCATCGCGCTAAGGCGGGACGATCCGGGTTTCAGACCGGCAGCAACGACGCTGTCTGTCATCGTAAATGCATATGCAGGCAACGGGGCTTGCTGTGTACCGAGGGGATTTATTCCCACGGTGCCGCGGTCCCTTGCATGTATTCCGCGCATTCCGCCGGAAGTGCCATCGGACCGAAAGCAATCCCCCAGTCTGTGCAAGCAGCTTGGTGCAATCGGAGGTTGGTATGAGCGCAGCAGTAGGTAAAAAATCCCGCATCGTCGTTGTCGGCAATGGCATGGTTGGCCACAAGTTTTTGGAGGCCATGGCCGATCGCGGGGGCCATGAGCTCTTCGAAATCGTGGTGCTCTGCGAAGAGCCACGCGCCGCCTATGATCGCGTCTACCTCTCCGCGTATTTCTCCGGAAAAACGGCCGAAGACTTGAGTCTGGTGCAGGGCGATTTCTTCAAGGAGAAGAACATCGCCATCCATCTCAATACCAAGGCCACGGCCATCGACAAGCTCGCCAAGACGGTGACGACTTCGGCCGGCGAAACTATTGCCTACGACAAGCTGGTGCTGGCCACGGGTTCTTTCCCCTTCGTGCCGCCGGTGCCCGGCCATGATCGCGAGCACTGCCTTGTTTACCGCACCATTGAAGATTTGGAAGCCATTAAAGCCGGCGCGGCCGAATCGAAAGTCGGCGTTGTGGTCGGTGGCGGTCTGCTCGGTCTGGAAGCCGCCAAAGCCCTGCGTGATCTGGGTCTGGAAACCCATGTGGTGGAATTCGCCCCGCGTCTGATGGCTGTGCAGCTGGATGACGGTGGTGCCAAGGTCCTGCGTCGCAAGATCGAATCGCTGGGAGTGAAAGTTCACACCGAAAAGAACACCAAGGAAATCGTGGATGGTGAAACCCATCGCCATGTCATGAATTTCGCCTGTGGCAATAAGCTTGAAACTGACCTGATTCTTTTCTCCGCCGGCATACGTCCGCGTGATGAGCTGGGCCGCAGCACCGGTCTGGAAATGGGCGCGCGTGGCGGCATCGTGGTGAATAACAACTGCCAGACTTCGGATGCCGATATTTACGCCATTGGTGAAGTCGCCCTGTGGAGCGGCCGTATTTACGGTCTGGTGGCTCCCGGTTATGACATGGCACGTGTAACGGCCGATCACATCACCGTGCATGCCGCCAGCGAATTCACCGGCGCTGATATGTCCACCAAGCTGAAATTGATGGGCGTGGATGTAGGCTCGATTGGTGATGCCATGGGCTCCACCCCCGGCGCGCAGAGCTATTTCTATATTGATGAGAAAAACGAGGTCTACAAGAAAATTGTGGTCTCGAATGACGGCAAGCATCTGCTGGGTGCCGTCATGGTGGGCGATGTTGATGCTTACGGCACGCTGTTGCAGTTCATGCTCAACAAGATGGATCTGCCTGAGCATCCGGATGCGCTGATTTTGCCTTCGCGTGATGGTTCGGCTGCCGTGGGTATAGGTGCTGATGCCCTGCCCATGACGGCGCAGATTTGCTCCTGTAATAACGTCAGCAAGGCCGATATCTGTGCCGCTATCGATAGCGGCATCACCGAGCTGGGCGAAATCAAATCTTGCACCAAGGCCGCCACCAGCTGTGGCGGTTGCGCGGCGCTGGTTGGGCAGGTGTTGAATGCCGAGCTGTCCAAACGCGGCGTGGAAGTGAAGAAGGATCTTTGCGAACACTTTCCCTATTCGCGCCAGGAAATGTTCCATCTCATCAAGGTTGGCAATATCCGTTCTTTCGACGAGATGCTCGCCAAGCATGGCAAGGGCGATGGCTGTGATATCTGCAAGCCCACCACCGCCTCCATTCTCGCCTCCACTTGGAATGACTACATCCTCAAGAGCGATCATGCCGGCCTGCAGGACACCAATGATTACTTCATGGCCAATATGCAGAAAGACGGCACCTACTCGGTAGTGCCGCGTATGGCTGGTGGCGAAGTCACACCGGAAGGTCTGATTGCTGTGGGTACTGTGGCCAAGAAATACGGCCTCTATACCAAGATCACGGGCGGTCAGCGTGTTGATCTTTTTGGTGCCCAGCTGCATGAGCTGCCGGAAATCTGGCGTGAGCTGATCGACGCCGGTTTTGAAACCGGCCATGCCTACGGGAAATCCCTGCGTACCGTGAAATCCTGCGTAGGTTCCACATGGTGCCGTTATGGCGTTCAGGATTCAGTTGGCCTCGCCATTGAGCTGGAGAATCGCTACAAGGGCCTGCGCTCACCGCACAAGATCAAGTTCGCGGTGTCCGGCTGTACGCGCGAATGCGCTGAAGCTCAGGGCAAGGATGTGGGCATTATCGCCACGGAAAAGGGCTGGAATCTTTATGTCTGCGGCAATGGTGGCATGAAGCCGCGTCATGCTGAGCTCTTGGCCGGTGATATCGATACTGAAACCCTGATCAAGTATGTTGACCGCTTCCTCATGTTCTATGTGCGTACCGCTGATCGTCTGCAGCGCACCAGTGTCTGGCGCGACAATATGGAAGGTGGCCTGGATTATCTGAAGGAAGTGGTCATCAACGATTCGCTGGGTCTGGCGGCTGAACTGGAAGCCGATATGGCCCATGTGGTCAGCACCTACCAGTGCGAATGGAAGACCACCGTTAACGATCCGGAAAAGCTGAAGCGCTTCCGTCATTTCGTGAACAGCGACGAGACCGACAATAACGTGGTGTTCGTTGAAGAGCGTGGTCAGATTCGTCCTGCCACTCCCGCTGAAAAGCAGGGCCGTATCGAACTGGTTGCCGTCTGATCATGACGCAAGGAGACAAAGACATGAATGCCAATACGAATCTCGCCCTTAGCCTTGCCGCCATTCCCGTGTGCAAGCTGGCTGATCTGCAGCCCGGTGTCGGCGTGGCCGCCTTGATAAAGGGTCAGCAGGTGGCCCTGTTTCGCCTGCGAAATGACGCGATTTACGCCATCAGCAATTACGATCCCTTTTCCGAAGCTAATGTGATTTCACGCGGCCTCGTGGGTGATCTCAAGGGTTTCAAGGTAGTCGCTTCGCCGATCTACAAGCAGCATTTTGATCTGGCTACTGGCCAGTGTCTGGAGGATGCGTCGGTACAGCTGCCGGTCTATGCCGTACAGGTGGCCGGTGATCAGGTTAGTATTCTGGCCTGAGGCAGCGACAGTTTTTTCTGCTTCAGAAATTCCGAATAGCCACTCATGCCAAAGGAATAAAAATAATGAAACAGGAAACAGTAGGCTTGGTACAGGGTTCGTGGAAAAGCGTGGTGCCGATTGCGCCGCAGGCGGCCGCGCTTTTCTACCAGAATCTTTTCATTGCTGACCCCTCCCTCAAGATTCTGTTCAAGGGAGATATGGAGGCGCAGGGCGCCAAGCTGATGCAGATGATAGGGGCGGCCGTGGCCAAGCTGAATGATCTGGATACGCTGGTGCCCATCTTGCAGGGCTTGGGCAAGCGCCACGCCGGCTATGGCGTACGCGACGAACATTATCAGACGGTGGGCGGGGCCTTGCTGCAAACCTTGGCTCAGGGCTTGGGTGATGCCTTCACGCCGGAAGTGAAAGCTGCCTGGACCGATGTTTACGGCGTCATGGCTGATGTCATGGTTAAGGCTGCCAAAGCCTGAGAAAGTTTTTGGTTTACGTCATTGGCCGCGCTTGCGCGGCCTTTTTTATGCCCGGCTTTTATTTGTCATTTTGAAGCGATTCTTCCGCTTGCCTGAATGAGCGCATTCTCTTCGGCCATGCTCCTGCATCCCCCAAATGGGGGAAGCGCAGCCTATGCCTGCTGGCTACCTTCCTCGCTTGTACGTCAATCCAGGGGGGAACGATCATGAGAAAGCCATTTTTTTGGCAAGCCAGTGTTCTGGCCACTGCGATCAGCTTGCTTGCTGCCTGTGGTGGCGGTGGTGGTGACAGTAATGCCGGCAACGCACCGGCAGCAGCCCATACCGGGGTACTGACCGATGCCGCCGTGAGCGGTGTGGCCTATACCACCTCGCCGTCCAATCTCAGCGGTACCACCACGGCCAGCGGCGAATACGATTTCAAGACTGGCGATACAGTGACTTTCACACTCGGCGGCACGGCCCTGACTGTGCCGGCTATTGATCGTGTGACGCCAGCCACGATCGCCGCTCATCTTTTTACTGGTGATGCCGAAAAAATTGCCAATGCCACCATCAATCTTGCCGTTCTGTTCCAGAGCCTTGATGCCGATGGTGATCTCTCCAATGGCATTGCTATTGATAGCAGCATCACGCTGACAGGTTTCACGCCCAGCACTGCATTGGCCCAAAGTCCGGAAGATTTTACCGGCACGCTGGGCGATGCGCTGCCGGATGATGTAGACCCCGTCTCGCCGCAGGCCGCCATCAAACACTATTACAGCAATGAGCTGGTAGGCACCTGGAAGGCGAGCAATCTTAAAGAAACCATTGTGTATGGTGGTCGTGAAGAAACCGAGGTGGAGAATACGAGCCCCAGTAATAATCTGGGCTTCCTGTTTTCATTTGATGCGCAAGGCAGCTTCATTTTCTCCACCTGGGATACGGTAGCGGCTACTGACGACGAGCGTTATGGTGATATTGCCATTGGCCAAGTGGTGTATCCGGAAACAGGCACCACGGTTGCGTTGGCGGGCCATGCTACCCGCCGCTTGCGCGCTGGCGTCGATATTTCTGCCACTGATCCTGAAGAGGTACTGCTGGACCCCGAAAACGTGGATGTCAGTTTGCAAGGCGACAAGCTGGTTGTGACTGTGCGCTGGACGGACGATTGGGATGACGATGATATAGACGACAGCATTACCTCTGTACTGACGCTGAGTCGCTTGCAGAATGTGAAAGGTAGTTTGATCGGTAGCTGGGCTGAGTTGGATAACGATGGCATGTCTGATGAGGCAGTAGCCGTTAAGGACGATGCAACGGTCAGCTTTGGCAGCGATGTGAGCGGTATATTTAGCTACTTCATCAATGACTCTGTACTGGCATTTGTTGTGCTGGATGTGGACGCTGCTGGTGATGAAAACGAGCAAAATGGCATCGTGGTGGCTAATTACAGCCGTAGTGGTAACACCGTCACCATAGGCAGTATCAAATATGATGGTGTTTCGAAAAATGAGGATGAGCCTATTTTCTCGCAAGGAGAAACGTTCACTCTTAGCCTTGCGGCAGACGGACGTTCGCTGGCCTATAACTACGGAGAAGGTGATAACGGCATACAAGCCCGTATTCTTTCTCGCGCCGATGTTGCCAGCCTTGTCGCAGCCGACGATTCGGCAACGACGCCGAATCTGGCAGGCAGCTGGCAAGTGACCGAAACTACGGGCAACAATACCTGTGGTGAAGAAGTGGGTGCAATTGAAGTGATCACCTATATCGTCAATCAGGTTGGCAAAAATCTCACGGTGAGTGCGAATGGCCACACCTTCAATGCCGTTCTGAATGGCAGTGTGCTGAACTGGAGCAGCAGCTATGCCGATGATGGCGGCACGGTTGCTCAGCAGACAACACTGACCGTGGCTTCTGGCGCCAATAGCTTCAGTGGCAGCTCTAGCTGGACCTGGAGCGGAGGTGGTGAGCTCTGCTCGGGTAGCACGACCTTCACGGGCACGCGTACTCCGCTGTAATAGTGCAAGAAAAAAGCCCCGGCATGCCGGGGCTTTTTATTTTCAGGGTAGTCCGGGATTTTTTCCCGGCAGCGCCAGCAGTTCGCTCAGGAAATCAGTCCACATATCAAAGACCAGAAAGCGGCCCTGTTCAGGAATGGCACGAAAGCGGGCGATAGGAATGCTGGCGGCCAAGGAGCGCGCGCTGCCTATGGAAATGATGGCATCGTCTTCACCATGCCAGAGCAAGGTGGGGATACTGATGCGGGAAAGATCAACCTGCCAGGGATGCTGAAGATGGATGTATTCATCGATCAGGATACGGGCGCCCTGGAAGTGGCGCTGCTTTTGTTGCCGGATAATGCTTTGCAGGATGTCGGGGTCGGTGAGCAAAGCCTCGTCGCGCTTGCCCAGGCTCTTGGCGAGATAGTGAAAGAATTTCTCGGGCGCATGTCGGCTGCCGCGCAGGGCCAGCTTTCCGATCAGGACAAAGAGACGGGAATCGCGCTGGAAAACCTGCAGGAACATGCGGTGTATACGATCCAGTTTGTCCAGCTCGAAGTGCTCTATGGGAACTGTGCTGGCAAGTACGCCAACGCGCTCGAATAGGTCGGGATACAGGGCGGCCGCACAGAGGGCGTAGGGGCCACCACAGCAATAGGCGGCCATGACAGGGCGCTCAATGTGCAGATGTTTGCACAGCGCAATCAGGTCGGGTCCAAAATCACGAAACTGGAAATCGGCTCTGCTGGTGGAAAGGCCGTAACCTGGGCGCACCACCACAATCACGCGTAGATTCTGTTGCTGGTACCAGTCCTCAAAGCGACTGTGATCGGGGATGGAGCTGCCGATATTTTCCAGTGCCAGCACGGGGCGACCTTTTGCACTGCCGTATTCATACCAGCTCAAGACACGACCATCGCTCAGCGTCATGGTGTGCTCTTGTGCATCGGCCACCTGCAAGGCGTTGCTGCTTTGCAGCAAAGAGAGGCTCATGGCCTGGCTCACCAGCTGTACCTGACTGTTGACCTCTACCTTGGACATGACGGACTTCAGCTGCGAGCGTGCGGTATGAATGCTCACGGACAAAAGATCAGCGCATTGATTGAGATTGCCTACCTTGCAGAGCAGATGCAGCAGGCGACCTTCGGCCTGGCTGAGTTTGAAGGTACTTTGCAGTGACTCCGGCGAGGGTACGACAACACGCTGGCTGGCCAGTACCCAGACCACGACGCGCACACGTGCAATGCTGCCTTCGGCATCAGATTTTTCAAACGGCATGCAGAGCAGGGTGAGAGGCTCGGTGCTGGATGTGAGTAATTGGGTGTGGCGGCCGCCGGCCATGGAAATCACATGACGCAGGGATTGTTTTAGTGCGGCATCACGGAAGCTCAAACGGCCATCGGGCAGCAATTGCAGCGGGCTATCGGCGATCAGTGCCTGTTGTGCGGCGGTATTGCAACTCACGACCGACATATCATCGGCCAGCATAAGCATGGGCCAAGGCATGCTGTGATAAATGCGCGTCAATAAATGGTTTTGGTCTTCCAGTCGGTGCATCTGCGCGCTGGTTTGCGCCGCACGCTCCATATGCCCGATCAAGGCTCCCAGTTCTTGTTGCGGCGTTTCACCGTCTGCCGCGCTTTCTTCTGGCGTCCAGGCCGAAATGGCCTCCAGCAATTCCACCCAGTCACTGGGCTTGAGCAGAGTATCGTAAATGCGACCAACGATGGCGTCGCGCAAGACATTACGCATAGCTGTGCCTACTCATCAACATAGCGTTGAACGGATTTCTATATGGGCTACTCAGCGCGTGATGACTATGGGCGTGCCCAGGTCGCGCTCGCGCAGGATATCGGCCACTTTGTCCGCATCTTCTTTGGAAAAAAACGGGCCGACCTGCACGCGGTTTACGCCATCGCCCTGCGCCAGTTGTACAGGCGCATACACGAGATCAAGTATGCGGGCCTGCAAGGCGGTGGCATTGCCGATCACACCAAAGGCGCCGATCTGCACATAAAACTGCGGTGCATCACTGGCCATATCGGGCTTGGTGGCGGCTTCGGGTTTTCCGGTCTTGCCCAGTTTGCGCTGGAATTCTGCGGGATCGATGGCTTCGATGCGCACGGTGGCAGTGCCGGCCTTGAGGTAATCGAGGCGTGCGGCAGCGGCGTAGGATAAATCCATGATGCGATCAGAATGGAAGGGGCCGCGATCATTCACTTTCACGATCACGCTTTTGCCATTAGTAACATTGGTGACGCGTACATAGCTGGGCAGCGGCAGATTGCGATGCGCGGCCGTCATTTTGTACATATCGTATTTTTCGCCGCTGGAGGTGCGCAGGCCATGGAATTTGGTGCCGTACCACGAGGCTTTGCCGGTCTGTGTAAAGCCTTTGGCCGTGGGCAGAATCTTGTAGGTTTCGCCGAGCACGGTGTAGGGGCTTTTATTGCCGTATTTCGAAGGCGGCTCATCGACCGGATCGGCATCCGGCACGGTCTCTACATCGGGCGGAGCATCCGGATAGTCGTCTTTGATGCGATTGAAGGCATCGCTGCCGAAGGCGGGCATATCCGCCGGATTTTTCGGTACCGGCTTGGTTTGCGGCGGCAGGCGCGTGATGGGATTGACCTTCTTGGGCGGTGCCGAGCTGCAGGCAGCGAGAAACATGCTGCTGAGCAGGGTGAGAGTAATGCCTGTGGTCTTGCTGATCGGGTGCATTCATCCCGTCCTTTTTTGTTCTGGTGGGCGAGTGCTTATTGCAGCGGGACAGCGCCCGATTGCAGTTGCGCGACGCGTGCCGCCTTCAGCTCCTGGCTGAGCTGAAAAGCTGCCATGGCGTAAAGAATGCTGCGATTGTATTTGGTGATCACATAGAAATTGTTGAAGCCCAGCCAGAATTCACCACCGTTATCGCCTTGCAGACGGATGGCGGTGGCGGGCGTGGAGGCTAGGTAGCTGCCGCTCAGGCGCGGGATGAGGCCTTTTTTAGCGATCTCGCCCAGGGTGCTGTCGGTCTTGAGGTCTTTGGTATTGATGATGGTGTCGTAGTCCTGGCTGATGATGCGCGCACGCACCACCACGGTCTCGCCGGGTTTCCAGCCATTGGCCTTGAAGTAATTGCCCACCGAACCGATAGCGTCGACCGGATTGTTGATGAGGTCACGTTTGCCGTCGCCGTCGAAATCCACGGCCAGATTGCGCCAGCTGGAGGGCATGAACTGCGGGAAGCCCATGGCGCCGGCATAGGAGCCATAGGTATTCAGCGGGTCCAAACCATTTTCTTTGGACAGGATCAGGAATTCGCGCAGCTCTTTACGGAAGAAGGGAGCTCGCGGCGGATAGTCCAGACCCAGCGTGGCCAGTGCATCCAGTACGCGGCTGCGGCCTTTGTTGCCACCGTATTTGGTTTCCACACCGATGATGGCGACGATCATTTCCGGCGGCACACCATAAGTCTTTTCGGCGCGTGTCAGGACCTCGGCATATTGCTGCCAGAAATCCAGACCCTTTTGTACGCGATCCGGATTGATGAAGTTGGGCCGGTAGTCTTTCCACTCCTTGGTGGCCTCGGCAGGACGGGCGATGGCCTTGAGCGTACCTTCATCGCGTCCGACACTGGCAAACAGTGTCTGCAATTCACCCGGCGCATATATCTGCTCTTTTTCCAGCTGTGCCACCACGGCTTCCAGTTCTTCGTATTGCAGGTATTCACCGGCAGCATGGGCGGGCGCACTGTTCATGCAGCTGATGCTGAAGAGGGCGCAAAGCAGGGACTTGAACATGGTATTTCCTTTTGCAGAAGCATGGTGCTGCGCAGAGTGATGAAAAACCTTGGGAGAGTGTCGCGAACTGGTTTCTGATTTCGCCCCCGGCACTCGCCGTAATTTTTCAGTATCCGCTCAACCGATCAGCTTCTTGTGTGTCTGTATGGACATGAGTACGCCGAAGCCGGACATCAGCGTGATGATGGCGGTGCCGCCATAACTCACAAAGGGTAGAGGCACGCCTACCACGGGCAGGATGCCGCTCACCATGCCGGCATTCACCAGTACATATACAAAGAAAGACAGGGTAATGGCGCCGGCGAGCAGGCGGGAATAACTGTCTTGCGCTGTGCCGGCGATATAAAGACCGCGCCCGATGATGACGAGGTAGAGCATGAGCAGCACGAAAACACCGATCAGGCCGAATTCTTCCGAATAGGCGGCAATGATGAAATCGGTATGGCCTTCGGGCAGGAATTCCAGATGCGATTGCGAGCCGTGCAGCCAGCCCTTGCCCATGATGCCGCCGGAGCCGATGGCGGTTTTGGACTGGATGATGTTCCAGCCATTACCCAAGGGATCGGATTCCGGATCAATCAGCGTGAGTACGCGTTGGCGTTGGTAATCATGCAGAAAGCCCCAAGCCACCGGCGTGAGTGCGCCCACCAGTGCGACGAAGCTGCCTATCATCCACCACGGCAGGCCGGAGAGAAAAAGCACGAAGAGGCCGCTGGCCGATACCAGAATGGCGGTGCCCAAGTCGGGTTGCTCGGCAATCAAGGCCGCCGGCAGACCGATCAATGCCAGTGAGGACAATACCACCACGAAAGAAGGTGGCAGAACGCGGCCGGCAAGGAACCAGGCCAGCATCATGGGCATGGCCAGCTTCATGAATTCCGAAGGCTGTACGCTGCCAAAGCCGGGAATGGAGAGCCAGCGCTGCGCGCCCATGCGCACATCACCAAATATCATCACGGCCACCAGCAGCATTACGCCGAAGCCGTAAAACCAGGGTGAGACCGATTGATAAGTGCGTGGCGGAATTTGCGCCAGGATGAACATGGCGGTGAGGCCGATGCCGAAGCTCATCATTTGCTTCAGCGTCATGTCGAGATGACGGCCCGAGGCGGAATAAAGTTCGAAGAGACCGACCGCGCAGGTGAGCAAGAGCATGGTCAGCAGCACCGGGTCCAGATGCAGCAGGCGCCAGGGATCGAATTTGCGTTTGAACTGGGTGCCGTCACGTGGACTGTGGCGCAGGAAGCGATCTTGCGTGCTCATCATTCATCACTCACGGCTGGCGCTTCCACCTTGGGGGGCGGAGGCAGTTCGCCCTTGATTTCGTAATTGAAGAGGGCGCGGGCAATGGGCGCTACCGCGGAGCCGTGCTTGCCGTTTTCTACCAGCACGGCCACCGCGATTTTCGGATTGTCCACGGGGGCAAAGCCTATGAACCAGCCATGGTCCCAGTGGCGCTGGTCGGTGGCCGCCTCATTATATTTTTCGCCCTGCTTGATGCCTTTCACCTGCGCGGTACCGGTCTTGCCCGCCATTTCATAACCCTTGATGCCGTAGCCGGTAGCGCGTGCCGTACCACCATCGCCGTGGGCCACATCACGCATGGCCTGCTTCATGAGAGCCCAGTCTTCTGCCTGGCCTTTATAGGGGATGTTGTAGTCGGGCTTGTTGCCGGCATCGAATTTCTTGGGGCCGGTGGTGGTGTTGAGCAGATGCGGGCGGATATGGCGGCCGCCGTTGGCCACAATGGCCGTGGCCATGGCGAG
The DNA here is from genome assembly GCA_050739955.1 of Moraxellaceae bacterium. Classification (GTDB taxonomy): domain Bacteria; phylum Pseudomonadota; class Gammaproteobacteria; order Pseudomonadales; family Moraxellaceae; genus UBA2031. Next base: position 8,839 of record JBOICI010000004.1, on the reverse strand, counting down.
TTGTAGCGGGGTGGCCGTGAAATAGCCCTGACCGATACCCACCGACATCATTTCACCGCGATACCAGGGTGCTTTCAGTTTTTCTTTTTTCCACTGTGTAGACGGCAGATTGCCGCGACTTTCATTGACGAGATCGATGCCGGTCTTTTCACCAAAACCGAACTCCTTCATCCAGTCATGAAAGCGATCCACGCCCATACGGTCGGAGAGCTGATAGAAATAGGTGTCGCAGGACTGCACCACGGCACGGTGCATATCAACGATGCCGTGGCCGCCTTTTTTCCAGTCGCGGAACTGGTGGGAATCGCCGGGCAGATGGAAATAGCCCGGATCGGCAATTTTGTAATTCCAGTCCACCAGACCGAAATGCAGGCCGCCCAAAGCCTCAAAGGGCTTGATGGTGGAGCCGGGCGGATAAATACCTTGCAGCGCGCGATTGTAGAGCGGCTTGTCGATGTGATCGCGGTATTCCGAGTAAAGCTGATAGGGAATGCCGCCGACAAAAGGATTGGGATCGAAGCTCGGGTTGCTGACGAAGGCGAGTACGCCACCGGTATTGGGATCTATGGCAACAATGGCGCCACGGCGGCCAGCGAGCTGGTCATGCGCAATTTTCTGTAGCTGGTAATCCAGATGCAGGGTGAGATCGTTGCCGCGCACGGGCGGTGTGCGTTTGAGTACGCGTATCAGGCGGCCGTGGGCATTGGTTTCTACATGCTGGTAGCCAACCTTGCCGTGCAAAAGATTCTCGTAGTATTTCTCTATGCCTATCTTGCCGATGAGATTGGTGCCGGCATATTCCACCGGGTCCAGCACGGCCTCTTCTTTTTCGGAAATGCGCGAGACATAGCCGATGGCGTGCGCGAAAAGTTCACCAAAGGGATAGTGGCGGGACAGCTCGACATTGATGTTGACGCCGCTCATTTCGTATTTCGCTTCGGAGAAGCGTGCGATGTCTGCTTCGCTAAGGCGCAGCTTCACCGGCACTTCTTCAAATTTGCGCGCCACGCGCAGGCGTGAGCGGAATCGTTTCACATCATCAGGGGTCAGCTCGAGTATGGGCGTGAGGCGCTGAATCATCACATCGATATCGCCCACCTGCTGGCGGTTGATGGTGAGGGCGAAGGTGGGCTGGTTGTCGGCCAGCAGCACGCCTTTACGGTCGAAGATGAAGCCGCGCGGCGGGGAAATCGCTTCCAGATGCACGCGGTTGTTTTCCGAGAGCGTGGAATAGGTTTCGTACTGTATGACCTGCAGGTAGTAGTAGCGCCCGAGCAGGACCAGGAACATGAAGAGGACGAAACCGGCAGCGACGGTGGCACGACGCCTGAACAGCGCGGCTTCCAGCTGGTTATCTTTGAGAGTGAAGGGGCTGTTGTTTCGGCGCATGGGCTTTCAATCAATTGAAGCCCGGGATTTTCCCCGAGCCCCGCGCTCAAAGCTAGGCGCAAGTGTGCAAATTGTGTGGCGGGCTGTGTCGGCCCCAGCTCAGGCACCGGACGAACCGCGGGAGCAAAGAAGAAAAGCGCCAGCGGCGGAGCGGGGCCCGGATTCACTCCGGGCCTAGCGTGTTTTCGGTGCGGTCAGCGCCGGAAACGTCATAAAAAACCATTATCGATGATAGGGGTGGCCGCGCAGCAGGCTCCAGGAGCGGTAGAGCTGTTCGGCAATAACCACGCGTACCAGCGGATGCGGCAGGGTGAGGCGGGACAGGGACCATTTCTCGTCGGCCCGCTCCAGCACGGCGCGGGACAAGCCTTCCGGGCCACCGACCAGCAAGGCGGCGGGGCGGCCATCCACCTGCCATTCCTTGAGACGGGCGGCCATGTCTTCGGTAGAGAGGGCCTTGCCCAGTACATCAAGCACGATCACGCGCTCTTGCGGGCGCAGGGCGGCCAGCAAGGCTTCGCCCTCTTCTTCTTTGACGCGGGCAAGGTCGGTGGCTTTCAGGCGTTTGCCGGCAGAGATTTCGACCAGCTCTAGGGAGATATCACCGGAGAGGCGCTTGGCGTAATCGCCAAAGCCTTCGTTCACCCAAGCGGGCATGCGGGTGCCAACAGCCAGCAGGCGCAGTTTCACGAAGGCCTGACCGGATCAGGACGGGACGGTGATGTGATTGCTGGCGCCCGGGGTCCAGAGACGCTCCAGATCATAGAAGGCGCGGGTGGCGGGCAGCATGACGTGCACGATGACGCCGGCCAGATCGATCAGTATCCATTCGCCGTCTTTCTCGCCTTCTTGGCCCAGCGGCTTGAAGCCGGCTTCTTTCACCTTGACCACGACATTGTCGGCCAGTGATTTCACGTGGCGGCTGGAAGTGCCGGAGGCGATGACCATGACATCAGCGAGGCTGGTGAGCGGGCGCACATCAATGCTGATGACATCTTTGGCTTTGAGATCGCCGAGGGCGGCGAGAGCGGTATCAACGAGGGTTTGGGTGACGGGTTCGAGCACTTTCATTGGGGGTCTGCATCTCCGCGATAGAGGTGGTGGCGTTCAATATAGTCCCGCACCGCGGGATTGAGCCAGTGGCTTGTATCCGCATGACGGGCCAGAGCGGCGCGGATATCCCGGCTGGCAATGTCATGCGGCGCTGTCTCTATGAACAGCACGCCCCCCTGTCCATCGGGCAGGGCGCGCGATTCTAGCGACTTCGCTGCGGTAATTCGACGTTTTTTCAGCCAGTTTTCCAGCTCTTCGCTGAAGGCCGCCGCATGGCCGGGACGGCTGACTATAAGTAGATGGGCGTAATGCGTGAGTGACTGCCAATCCTTCCAGCGCGGCAGCTCGGCAAAACTGTCCTGGCCCATGATGAAGACGAGGCCTGCCTCCGGGCCCAGCTCGGCACGGATTTCACGCAGGCTGTCCACGGTGTAGGAGGGTGGCGGTCGCTGCAGCTCTCTGTCGTCGATGGTGAGCCCTTGCCTACCTTGCCTACCTTGCGTAGCCAGCCTCAGCATGGCCTGACGATCTTCGGCCCGGCTACTCCGGCTTTTGAGGGGCGAGCGCGCGGCGGGCAGCAGGCGGATTTCCCGCAGGGGCAGGCGCTGCAGCAGCTCCTCCGCCGTGGCGATATGCCCCAGATGCACGGGATCAAACGAGCCGCCGTAAAGGCCGATCAGTGAGGGTGTGGTGGGCATGCGATCCGTCACAGGTAAGAAACTGCTGCCATCATAAGGTATCGCTGCGGCAAGAGCGCCACTCAAGCGGCATCGCTAAAGCGTTAAGGAAGAGCGTATGAATCTGTCTCTGATCAACCGTTATGCTTTTTTTGCCTTCTGTATTCTGGCCACGGTATTGAGTCTGCCCCTGCTCAGTGCAACGGAGTGGTGGCCGGTGCCGGTATTGAGTGGGGCGCTGGTGCTGGTGGGGCTGAATGATTTGCGCCAGACGCGCCATGCCGTGCGCCGCAACTATCCCATCCTCGGCAATATCCGTTATCTCGTAGAGGCGGTGCGTCCGGAAATTCGCCAATACCTCTTGGAAGGAGATCACGAGGCCCTGCCGTTTTCACGTGCACAGCGTTCGCTGGTTTATGCCCGCGCCAAAGGTGAAAGCAGCGATAAGGCTTTTGGTACCTTGCTGGATGTATATGAAACCGGTTTTGAATTCATCAGCCATTCCTTGCAGCCAGCGCCGCAACCGGAAAAAGGCAAAGAGGGCATTACCGATTTCAGGGTGGTGGTAGGAGGGCCGCAGTGTAAGCAGCCTTATTCCGCGTCCATCTTCAATATTTCTGCCATGAGCTTTGGCTCGCTCTCCGCCAATGCCATACGAGCCCTCAATCGTGGTGCGCAGAAGGGTAATTTTGCACACGATACTGGCGAGGGCAGCATCAGTGCTTATCACCGTGAATTCGGCGGTGATCTGGTTTGGGAAATTGGCAGCGGTTATTTCGGCTGCCGTGATCCTTTCGGAAAATTTGATCCCTCACGCTTTGCCGAGCAGGCGGCTTCAGCGCAGGTGAAGATGATAGAGATCAAGCTGAGCCAAGGCGCCAAACCCGGGCATGGCGGCGTTTTGCCCGGGCCCAAGGTGACGGCCGAAATAGCGGCGGCACGTGGCGTGCCTCAAGGCGAGACCTGTGTGTCGCCGCCACGCCATAGTGCTTTTTCCACGCCGGTTGAGCTGATGCAGTTTATTGCGCAACTGCGGGAGCTTTCCGGTGGCAAGCCGGTGGGATTCAAACTCTGTTTGGGGCATCGCTGGGAATTCATGGCCATTGCCAAGGCCATGCTGGAAACCGGCATCCAGCCGGACTTCATCGTAGTGGATGGCAAGGAAGGCGGTACCGGTGCGGCACCCGTGGAGTTCACCGATCATATCGGCCTGCCCATGCGTGAAGGCCTGCTCTTTGTGCACAACACCTTGGTGGGCATCAATCTGCGTGACCAGATAAAAATTGGCGTGAGCGGAAAAATTGTCAGCGCCTTCGATATCGTGCGCGTGCTGGCCATGGGGGCAGATTGGGCCAATGCGGCGCGTGGCTTCATGTTTGCTGTGGGCTGTATTCAGTCGCAAAGCTGTCACACCAATCAATGCCCTACCGGCGTTGCCACGCAGGATAAATGGCGGCAGCGCGCACTGGTGGTGCCCGATAAAGCGGAGCGTGTTTACAACTTTCACCATCGTACTGTGCATGCCGTCGCCGAAATGCTGGCCACGGCCGGCCTGTGCCGGCCGGACGAACTGCGGCCACATCATCTGGTACGACGTATTTCCACCTCGGAAGTGAAGTTGTTTTCCGAGCTGCATTATTACTGCCGACCCGGCGAGCTTTTGAGTGGCGATGCCGGCAGCCACTTCTATCGCAAGATGTGGCAGCTGGCACAGGCCGATACCTTTGCGGCGGCTGAGCTTTAGTTTCTCCAGCCATAAAAAAGGCGGCCATCAGGCCGCCTTTTTTATGGTGCAGAATTTACTGGCGGATATGTCCGTCGCCCAGCACCACCCATTTCTGCGAGGTCAGGCCTTCCAGGCCGACAGGACCACGGGCATGAATCTTGTTGGTGGAGATGCCGACTTCAGCGCCGAGGCCGTATTCAAAGCCGTCTGCAAAGCGCGTGGAGGCGTTCACCATTACCGAGCTGGAATCCACTTCATTGAGGAAGCGGCGTGAGCGCGTGACGTTTTCAGTGATGATGGCATCGGTGTGATGTGAGCCGTATTTATTGATATGGCTGATGGCTTCATCAAGACCGTCAATCACCTTGATAGCCAGTACCGGGGCGAGATATTCCTCGTACCAGTCTTCTTCGCTAGCAGGCTTGGCGTCGATAATGGCGCGCGTGCGTTCGCAGCCGCGCAGCTCCACGCCTTTTTCACGATACAGCGGAGCGAGGGCTTTCAATGCCGCTTCGGCAATAGGCGCATCCACCAGCAGGGTTTCCATGGTGTTGCAGGTACCGTAGCGATGCGTTTTGGCATTGATGGCCACGGGCACGGCTTTGGCCATATCGGCATCGCGATCAATGAAAACGTGGCAGTTGCCGTCCAAGTGATAAATCACGGGCACACGCGCTTCCGTGCTGATGCGTTCGATCAGGCCCTTGCCGCCACGCGGTACGATCACGTCTACAAATTCCGGCATGGTAATCAGCGCAGAAACAGCAGCGCGGTCGGTGGTTTCCACCACCTGCACGGCTTCGCGCGGCAGACCGGCCTTTTCCAGGCCCTGCTGCACGCAGACGGCAATGGCTTTATTGGAATGAATGGCTTCGGAGCCGCCACGCAAAATGGTGGCGTTGCCGGACTTCAGGCAGAGCGAAGCCGCTTCCAGCGTCACATTCGGGCGCGATTCATAAATGATGCCGATAACACCCAGCGGCACGCGCATCTTGCCCACCTGAATGCCGGTGGGGCGATAAACGAGATCGGTAATGGCGCCGACCGGATCGGCCAGATCAATGACCTGACGCAGGCCTTCCAGCATGCCGGCAAAGGTTTTTTCACCAATGGTGAGGCGATCCAGCATGGCGGCATCGAGACCATTGGCGCGGCCCGCTTCTACATCTTTGGTATTGGCGGCGAGGATGTCGGCCTTGGCTGCAACCAGCGCATCGTGAATGGCCGTGAGCGCTGCATTCTTTTCCCGCGTACTGGCACGCGCCGTAGCGCGCGAAGCGGCACGGGCGGCGCGGCCCAGCGTCTGCATATAGGCGGAAACATCAATAGGGCTGTTCACGGCGGCTCTCTCGACAATCAGGGCTCTGGCGGCAATCAGAACACAGGGATAGATATGAGGGGGTGTCGGCATGATTTACAGGCCGACCCCTCAAGGGGCCGACAGTATAACGCCAAGCATCCCCGGATGGCCTGTCTGCTTGCCATGGACTAGCTGCTCTGACGCCCGGGTGGCCGTCTGTCGCTGACATTCGGCACCTGCGCACTGGGTCTAGGGTCATGTGCAAGCCCCAAAGGTGGTGCTAGCATGGCTCCCCCAAGAAAAAGAACGATATGGGATCTGGTGGCGCCCAAGGCGGCGGCCGCAGTTTTCAAGACCAACAACAGTGGTAATAGCCACGAAAAGTAGTGAGGGCATCATGACCATATCTTATGAGGTCTATAACCGCTCATCCCTCAAGCAGGACCCCAAAACGGACTTTATCGGGAAGTGGCGAGTGGAATTCCTCGCCTTCAGCCTGCCTGAGAACGCTCACAAGCCGCCGCTTATCGTATTGGGCGGGGCTTTCCAGAACTTCAATTCCTACAAGTACTGCGTGGAGCAGGTGCTGCACGCTGTGCCTGTCATCCTCGTGGACCTGCCTTCGCTGGGAAATAACGACCAACTGGCGCCCGAGCTCGGCATGGAAGATCTGGCCGACCTGCTGTTCCAGTGGGTGCAGCGCTCCGGTCTGCCCAAGGTTTCGCTGATGGGCCTGTCTCTGGGCTCGGTGGTGGCTTCTACTTATGCCTACAAGCGTCCGGAGCACACCCACAAGCTGATCGTGACCGGCATCGTCATTCGCCCGCGCAAGTCCTGGCGCATGCTGCTGGAAGAATCGCTCAAGGTGCTGGATGAAGGTCGTCTCGATGAATTCGGTCAGGCCGTGGTGCTGTATCTTGTGAATCATGCCCGTTTGAAAGAAACGGAAATCAGCGATATCACGCGCAAGCTCTTCCACCGCCAGATGCGCGGTTTTCATGAGAATGAGCAGCAGCGTTACCGCATCAATGCCCGTCGTCTTCTGGAAGTGGAATCCATTCTTGGTTATCCGGATTGCGACACACTGGTCGCCACTGGCGAGTACGACAGCTTCACCCTGCCCTATGAAAATGCGCTCTTCGCTGCGCGTTGCTCCAACGCGACCTTTGCGCTTATCAAAGGCGCTGACCATGTGGCGCAGCTGGAAAAGCGTGATGAGTCGGTGGCCATGTTCTCCGCCTTCCTGCGTGATGAGGATCTGCGCACGGTGAAGGGCATTGAAGTGCTGACACGTGAAGAGTGCCATCAGGTGGAGCGCCGTGGTGAGGCGCGTCTGGTGCCGGTGAATCCCAAGGCCCGTGTGATCAGCTTCTCCCATGTGGATGGCTCCATGTCCATCGACATGCCGGTGAAGATACGCAATATGAATTTCTTCGGCTGCGTGCTGGAGTATGAGCACACCGATTCGCCGCTGGAAAAGCATGCTCGTGATCTCATCCTCTGCCCGGAAGGCACGGCTCTGCGCATAGAGATGCTGGTGTTTGAACAGCAGGACGGCACCATGCGCTGCCTGTTCAAGCACGGCAGCTTCGATATGGCGGAAGAGCTCAATATGTTGTTGGATGACGAAGGTTTTTTCCGCCATCCCGTCGCCGTCCATGAAGTCGAGCACGGGGACCGGAAGTTGCGAACCATCTACCGATAAATTCGCAGCCATAAAAAAGCCCGCATCAGCGGGCTTTTTTATGGGCGCTTTATGGCGGGCTCAGCTGGCCGCCGCGATGACACGCACAATGGCGCCACCCTGGGCGTTGGGAGCGCCGGTATTTTCACGATCCGGATTGAAAACCGTGATGCTGGCAAAGCCCAGTGCCGCGAAGTGCTGTTTCATATCATTGCTGTTGCGAAAGTGCAGGGAGAAGCGACTGCGCGAGGCTAGCCGCAAGCTCTGATTGGCCGCCCGTATCAGGCCGGCAAAACGGTGCTCTTCCACTTCCGGGTAAACATCGGTGAGGTAGAGGCCCTGCGGAAAGCTTTTCAGCACAGCGGCCATACGCTGCCAGACGCCGGAGATGGTGGGCAGATCGAAATAATTCACCAGGCCTTCGGTGATGATGACCAGTGGCTTGCTGCTGTCGAACTCACGGGCAATCACGGCTTCCAGGCTGTCATGGCCATCTTCCAGAATATTGCAGACCGTGAGGCGGTGCGTGGCACTCAGCGAGTTTAGCGGCGCCAGTACACTGCGTTTGCGCGCGACCATGCCGGGCAGGTCGGCTTCTACATAGACCAGTCCCGGATGCTGACGGCTAAAGCGATGACCGCGTGGCGACAGGCCGCAGGCAATTTCCAGAATCTGGGTCTGCGGATTTTCCGCAATGCGTTTTTCCAGTTCGCGATCAATCAGGAAATGTCGCTGCAATAGCGTGGTCTTGATATCACTGCCGATGATGCGGCGGGCGAGAAATTCAAAAGGGCGCAGCAGGGTGTAGTAGCTATGGCCCTGTGCCGTGGCGAAGACGGGCTCGGAGAGGCCGTAGCGTTGCCAGACATAGCCGGTGTAATGCGCAGTAAAGGAAATGCTGGAGGTGTCGTTCTTGTTTTTCATCTCGGTGCCTGCAAGTCAGTCGCCGATGATGCCGGGGCTGTCATGCTTCGACAAGCGGGTTTTGTGGGAGGGGCTTTAGCCGCGAT
>JBOICI010000003.1:0-139877 GCA_050739955.1 Moraxellaceae bacterium | reverse complement strand
GGTGAGCTTTGAGTTCACTCTCTGCATGCGGCGGAAACGCTTCGCGGTTCCGCCCTACGAGCTGGGTTGCACCTGCTGTTTATTCCATAAGGGGATTGCGGCTGCACCGGGCCTTACTTTCTTTGCTTCGCCTAAAGAAAGTAAGCAAAGAAAGGCGAGCCCTGCTGGCGGCCCTTCAATTGGTTCTGTTCGATGCGATAGCTGATGGCATCCGGGTCATGCTCGCGCCGTGCGGCGTCTCGCAACTACCTTCTTCTTTTCTTTGATTGTCCGGGCCGTAGGCGTAGAAGGGCGTAGGGTGGGTAAGCCCGCTTACCCACGCGGCCAGCATCTGCTTCGGATATGCCGGTGATTCCGCATGCGGACTAGTGCCTCGACTGTAGGGCGGAACCGCAAAGCGTTTCCGCCGGATGCCAATCTTGAGTCTGTCTCTACATGCAGCGGAAAATTCTGTGGATGTTCCGCCCTGCGCGTTAGTTCCATAGTCCGATTCTCTACTTTCTCACTCCTCTAAGTCTTTTTTTTCCTCGTAAAGGCTGATGCTATCAGGGTAGGAAAATTATCTTCAAATGCCGCACGCCTCATTAGCCTCAACTCTCTAAAAATAGCGATTTTATCTACCTTATCCTTAGGGATAAGTAGCTCTACTATGGTCAATAATAAAAAATTTGGGGCCTGAAAAACAATCCAAATGACCTGCGCTAGCCGACGAAGAATGAGCCAAACATAAGAAATAACCTTACTAACCGCCCCATCTATCTGCGACTGAAAAAGGCGCTCCAAAGAGTTTAATATCAGTGGGAAAAAGGCATTTCCCAATAACCATACTGCAACGATGTACAGCACAGTATCTTTATCTATATTCATCCTGCATCTCCAATCCCTCTCTTTCTCGCGCTGATTCTTCGTAGGGCGGAACCGCGAAGCGTTTCCGCCGCATGTTATCTCTCGCCGGAGCTCATCATTTCAATATCCGGCGATGCAGCCCAATCTGGCGCATATATACCCTGCCGAATATAACGGTGAATACTGGAATATGGCCAATCTGCCGCTCGTGCTACCAAGCCATGTTTGACCGGATTGATATGTACATAATCCACATGCTTGGCGAAGTCCATGTCATTTCGAATCTGGTGTTCCCAAAAGCGACGTTGCCAGATGCCACGCTCGCCTCGGGCTACTCGTACTCGATTACGGGTCTCCATCAGCGGCAGGGCGCGAGAAAACAGACTTCGAATCAGGCGCCAGCGCTGGCTGTAGTTGCAGTCTCCTGGCGGCAGTGTCCATACGGCATGCATATGCTCAGGCAGTACAACCCATGCATCTATCTGAAAAGGATGTAACTCATTAACCCGTTTTACTGTCTTTCGCAGTAAATCTATCTCTCGGATCAGCAGATCATTGCTCTGCCTTTCTAGAAGATTGACGGTAAAGAAATAGCTGGTTCCAACGGCTGTGGAGCGGCGGTAGTTGGGCATGGCTCATTCCTTGAGCGGTGGCCGAATTTTAATGCTGCTTTGTATTAAAGATTCCATGCGGCGGAAACCCTTCGGGGTTCCGCCCTACGGTTTATAGCTGAAGTTTAGAAGGGTTTCACCACCGCCAGAAAAATCACCAAGGGCATAAAAAGCACAATAAGCGGGGTGCTGACTTTCAGGAAGAGCCAGTGCTGTTTCATGGATTGTTCGTATTTATCCATGAGGCCTTTGCGGCGCAGCATTTCTTTATTGCCGCCGAAGTGGGAGAGCCAGTAGTCGCAGGCTTCCATGGGGAGGAAGACGAAGGCGACGATGCAGAGTTTCACCAGCAGCCATTTGGCATCCATGGCGGACCAAGCAGCGAGCCAGTAGAGCAGGGGGCCGGTGAGCAGGATGATGGGGAAGGCGATGTGTTCCAGCACAACGCCTTTATCGAACTGCTCCTGCGCATAATTGCGGCGTTCAATGGCTTGCGGATCAGTCGGGTTTTTCTCCCAGCGGAAAAAAGCGCCTTTCACATACCAGGTGTAAGCAACCGCTGTGCTCCAGCTCCATATCATCACGAAAAACAAATGCACGAATTTCACATAGAGATAATAGGGCAGCAGGGTTTCGCGTAAGGCTTCAAACATCTTTTGCATCTCCGATGACATGTGATTGACGGCAGACTTCGTGGTCTCTAGCGTGTGGATTCCCGCTACACGGAGTGCGCCGCATGTTGCTCTTTTCCCAGATTCTTCTTGGTCTGCTGGGTGTTTTCTTTCTTGTTACCGGTTGGCTCAAGGCCTCGGGCAATGCCCATATGGTGAAAGAGTTTCAAAAATTTCAGTACCCGCAATGGCTGCGCGTGCTGGCCGGCCTTATCGAGCTGGCGGCGGCGCCGATGATGCTCACGGCCTTCTGGTGGCCGGGGCTGGCAGCGCTCGGCGCATTCATGGTTTGCCCGGTGATGCTGGGCGCGGCCTATACCAATTTCATCAAACGTCCGGCGGCTTTTGGCTGGGGCACGCTGGTGATTTTTCTGCTCTGTGCCACCCCGGTTGTTCTTCAGTTTTCCTGGCTGCTAACTCTGCCGCTGCGTTTTATCGAAAGCGGTTTTCCGGCGTTTATTGGCTAATTTTTTAAAGTTTCTCGTGGCGATAGCGCGGATTGTCCAGACTCAGGCGGCGTTGTGTGCGCGCCACCAGATAATCCAGTAGGCCGGGGCTGCTCACATCCAGCTCGCCGGTCTTAAGTTGTTGCATCAGCTTTTGCATCAGTGCTTCTTCGGTATCCGCCTCAATGCCAGCGCCTAGCAGGGCCAGTAATTCCTTTCTGTCGGCTTCAGCCAGAGCCGGGCCTTCGCTCAGTTCGCGTTCCACCATGCCCAGAGCATTAAGAGCAATGCGCAGATAGAAAACATCGCTGCCTTGCAGGCGGGGCAATATCTTTTCTTCCAGATGCTGGCGCACGGCCTGAATGAGATCAGCCGCCGTGGGTTTATTGGCGAGTGTCATTGCGTCTCCTGTGCTTGTAGCGCTTTCAAGCAGGCCAGCATGTCGATTTCCGTTTCACTGACGCGCCTGCCGATAACGGCACGCTCCAGCGAAGGCACATTGCCGCTCAAGTGGCTCCAGGCCTGAAAGAGGCAGATCACGCCCCATTTGAAGCAGCCAAAGAGTTCCCAGTAGCGCACCACCTGAGGATCAACGCGCTGGCCGCCGGCATTTTCATAAGCGGCAAACAGGGCTTCACGCTGGCCGAAACCGCCTACGGGTTTATCCACCACGCCAAAGCGCCAGGCATTCACACAGAGCCAGCCTAAGTCTTCCATGGGGTCGCCAGAATGGCTGAGCTCCCAGTCCAGTACGGCGGCGAGGCCGTTTTCATTCACGATGAAATTGCCGTGGCGGAAATCGCCATGTACCAAGGTGGTTTTTGGGCTGGCCGGGGCGTTCTCGCGCAACCAGCGCAAGACCAGTTCAAAGACGGGCAGAGGATCGGCCGCCATGCGATAGAATTTTTCCAGATCATCCAGCTGTACGGGCGCATCTTGCAGGCGGAGATCAGGAATATTGGCCAGCGGCGTGGCATGCAGCTTGGCGAGTGTTTCACCGCACTGCGCCGTAAGTTTTTCACGGGCAGCGGCAAGCGCAGGCTCTTTCAGGATACGTGGTGGCAGGGTTTCACCATTGATGCGCTGCATCACATAGCCTTCGCCCAGCACCTCATCATTGAACGTGGCGAAGACTTGCGCGACCAGTACGCCGTTCTTGCCGGCTGCATCCTGACAGGCAGCTTCCAGCTGCTTGCTATTGGCCAGACTGAAACGCTCATGGCCGGCGGCACGGCGCAGGATAAGCGGGATTTCTCCCTTTTTCGTTTGTGCTTCCAGTGCCCAGGTTTCTGCCGAAGCGCCGGCGGAAAGCCTACGTATTTCGGAAAGCTGCAAAGGCCCCAGTGCTGGCGTCAGCAATTGCGCGACGGCTTGGCTGTCTGGCAAGGCACTCATCAGCAGTGCTTGCCTACGGGCTGACCATCCACCATCTGATCCAGATATTCCGCCATACCATAGCCGGTTTGGCCATTGCAGCGGTATTCCGTGAAGGCTTCGGTAATGCGCGTGCGCATTTCGCTGCCGTCATCGCGTATGCGGCGGTTGCGCAGGGGAATGCAGGAGAGTGATTTGCCTTCCACGGTGTAATCAATACCACCGGCGCGCAGCTTGATGATTTGGGCAATGGCTTGATTATTGGCATCCAGCGTGGAGCTCATGCTGGCACTTTCAATCAACTCGTATTTGCCATCACTCAGCACCATGCCCCAGACATGCTGGCGGCCAGTGGCCATCTGCACGATGGAAACATTCAGCGCGAAATCCTTGCTGAAGTTCATGGGCATCCAGCGATACCAGTACAGGTTCTGCCAGTAGCGCGGGCCCCAGGAGTGATCGCGCAGGCCCAGGCCTTCAATGCTGAAGCTGTGCTCGCCGATACGGATTTCACCCTTGCCGGTCATATGCTGCTCGTAATGGGCGCGGGCAAAGGCTTCGTCCGGATGCTCTTCTACCGGCGTGCCGTTTTCATCCACGGCTTCGCCGCCGAAGACGGGGGAAGCGCCGGTGAATTCAATGCGAATGGTGCAGGGCTGTAGGGGATTATCCGCAAAAGCTTTTTTCGGGTTTTCCATATCCTGCGGATTGGCCAGCAGGCAGATTTTGCCTTCGTAGCTCACGATCAGCTTCTTGAAGGGATCAACCACATCAAAGGCCATACCGCCGGCGGCGATTTTTTCATTACCGCTGATTTCCGGGCGCGCAAACATGAAGCCGACGCGGCCATCGGGCAGATACACACAGCAGCTCATTTCGGCATGGCCTTCATTGGGGCGGTTGCCCACGCGGAACCAGCCGCCCATGCGCTGGGCATGGTCAAAGAGATTGATATACATGCTTTCGTTGAAATTGCGCGCGGCTTCAACGGGATGGGTGTATTCGTCCTCGGGGACGAGGCGCACGGTGACGTTCTTGCCCAGATCCATTTTCTTTCTCTCCCATCCGCGCGGCGGACTGCTGTGTTCTTCTGATTTACTTTTAGGCGTTAAAGGATTTATTTAATAACCGCGGCCTGACGCAGCGCAGCCAGTGTTTCACTGGAAAGGCCCAGCCAGTCGCCCAGCACGCTTGTTGTATCGCGGCCCACAGCGGGCGGTGCACGGAAGGTAGTGTCGTCGTCACCCAGCTTCACCGGGTTACCGGGCTGGCGCACGCTACCGCCGCCATCCAAAGGCACTTCCACCACCATCTGCCGGGCCAGTGCCTGCGGATCAGAAAAGGCGTGGCCGAAATCATTCACGGGGGCGGATGGAATGCGGAATTTTCGTAATTCTTCCAGCCAGTATTCGCAGGAGTTCGTTGCGAAGTTTTCCTGCACCACTTGATTGATGAAGTGGCGGTTGGCCCAGCGCCCGGGCTGGGTTTTGAAGTCAGTATTTTTCAGGCGCTCATCGCCAAACATTTCAGCCAGATTGGCAAAGAAGGAATCGCCCAGACAGGCCACGATGATCCAGCGCGTCTGCGTGCTGAAGGTGTTGTAGGGCACGTGCACAAAATGGCCGTTGCCGGCCGCCTGCGGCACGATGCCACTCATGAGGTGCATGGTGGCCATATAGTTGAGCAGGGAGAGCTGGCAGTCCTGCATGGAAATATCCACATGGCGGCCGACACCGCTCACGCTGCGCGCATTCAGTGCAGAAAGAATGCCGATGGTGGCGAAGAGGCCGCCGCCCAGATCACCAATGGGAATGCCGGCGCGTGTCGGCGTGCCGCCTTCTTCGCCGGTAATGGACATACCGCCGCCCATACCTTGCGCCACGATATCGAAAGCGGGGCGGTCGGGATCAGGCCCGGTTTCACCAAAGCCGGTGATGGAGCAGGTGACGATGCGCGGATTGATGGCGGCCAGCGCTTCGTAATCAATGCCGAGACGCTGCGGTACGCCGCGCGAGAAATTATTGATCACCACATCGGCTTTTTTCACCAGCTCATAAAAAAGCTCCAGTCCTTCCGGTTTTTTTAAGTCCAGACAGACCGATTCCTTGTTGCGGTTCAGCGTGAGGAAGTAAGCACCCATGCCGTTGATGGAATAGTCGGGCGACTCTGCCAGCAGCTTGCGCGTGCCTTCGCCTTCCAGCGGCTCCACCTTGATGGTGCGTGCGCCCATATCGGCCAGCAGCATGCCGGCATAGGGGCCGGAGAGCATATGGGTGAGATCAAGAATGGTGAGGTGCGACAGTGCGGCCATGAATGTGCTCAGACAGTGGTGGAGCCGGCCAAGACCTGCTCCAGATGATCGAGGGCGTGCTCGTAGTTTTTGCGCGTGCGGGCGATGAAAACTTCTTCGCTGCCGGCCGGCATGGTGCTGGGCAATTCGGTGAGGCGGGCCTGCCAGTGCGCGCGGCTGTGCGTAGCGTTTTCGGCTTCCAGATAAATGCTGACAACAAAGCCGGTGGCCGGGCTGATGCCGGGGCCGTCGCTGACCTGGTAGACAGTGCGGAAGCCGACATCGTCCTGCTCCAGTAGAAGCTGCACGACTTCGAAAGGCCCGATACGGATATGGCGGCGGCTGCCGGGGGTGTCGCCCTCACAGGAAAAGCTGTCCACGCCCGGGAACCAGTCCGGCAGGCGGGAAAAGCGGCCCAGCAAGGGCCAGAGCAGAGGGGCGGGGCGGGCAATCACGCGGCTGACGGCTAGCTCGGGCATTCCGGTACGCTCGTTATTTTGTATGCAATATATTGCGCGGCGGCCAGTTTACTCAGGATAAAAGCCTAAAATCCAGCCTTTGTTTTGGGATTGTATGCATGTTTGGTCTGCTGCTAGGATGGCGGCCACCCCAGAATGTATGCAAAGCGCGCTGTCCGCGGCTTTGTGCCCAGCCATGCAAGAACGCCAAGAAGAGGGATAGCCATGAACCAGCCTGCAGCGACTGCCGCGCCCACCAGCGAGCGCCCCCAGATCATCCTGAAAAAGCCCCTGCACAATATTCATCACGTGGCCTACCGCTGCCGCGATGCCGAGCAGACGCGCTGGTTCTGGGAGGAAGTGATGGGCTTTCCCCTGCGCATGGCCATGGTGTTCGACGACGAGCCGGGCTCCGGCCGCAAGATCGATTACATGCATCTCTTTTTTGAAATGGGCGACAACAACTTCGTGGCCTTTTTCGATTCGCCCGATGACAACATCAACGAAAGCACGTTCACGGCCCGTCACGGCTTCGATCTGCATATCGCTTTCGAATGCGACACGATGGAAGAACTGAAGGCCTGGCGTCGCCATATCAACAAGATGGGCCGCCCCTGCTTTGGCCCCATCGATCACGGCTTCATCCACTCCATCTATATGTACGACCCCAATGGCATTCAGGTGGAAATCACCATCAAGGCCGAGAAATACGTCGAGATATGCGCCCACGAAACCGCGGGCGCTCGCGACATCCTGAAAGACTGGACCGCCAAAACCCGCGATCGCAAATTGCAGAAATTCGGTGCCGATGCGCTGGATATGCGCGGCATCGATATGGGCAAGGTGGATATGTCCAAGGTGAAGGTAGACATCAAGCCGCACCACAAGCCCGAATAGTCCGGTCACGACCATCCCTGCGAATACCGCGAAAAATAAAAGGAGCCATGCCGTGGCCAAGTACGAATACGAGCGCATTCCCTATCTGGTCGGCTATGCCGAGAAGAACGAATTCAAAGACACCTATGCCGGCCCCATGGATTTTGTGGCGCTGGAATCGCATTTGCTGAAGCCGAAGGACAAGCCTTCCAAAACCGTCATCGTCTTCATGCATCCCATTGGTGGCGGCGCCTATCTGCCCATGGTGAGTGCGCTGGCCAAGGCCGGCTTCCACGTTATTTATTGCAACTCGCGCTATCGCGGTGCCGATTACGGCCTCGTCATGGAAAAAGTGGCGGCCGATCTGGGCGCCTGCATACGCGATGCAAAAGAACGTCTGGGTTATGAAAAAGTGGTGCTGGCTGGTTGGTCGGGTGGTGGCTCGCTCTCGGTGTTTTATCAGGCACAGGCGGAAAAGCCCTCCATCACGCATACCCCAGCCGGTGATCCCTATGATCTGGCGGCTAAAAACCTGATTCCGGCGGATGGCATCATGCTGCTGGCCGCGCATGTTTCGCGTGCCGGCACCATGACGGAATGGCTGGACCCTTCTGTGCTGGATGAAAATGATCCGGAGAAGCGTGATCTGGAGTTTGATATCTATCATCCGGATTGCCCCAACCAGCCGCCGTATAGCGAGGCTTTTGTGCAGGCCTTCCGTGAGCGTCAGGTGGCGCGTAACCGTCGTATTACGGCTTGGGTGCAGGAAAAGCTGGCGGATCTGCGCGGGCAGGGCCGCACCATGGAAGATTTCGGTTTTGTGGTGCATCGCACCATGTGTGATGTGCGCTGGCTGGACCCGACGCAGGATGCCAATGAGCGTCCCGCTGGCTGGTGCTATCTCGGTGATCCACGCATCGTGAATAATGGCCCGGTGGCGTTGGCGCGCTTCAATACACTGCGCAGCTGGATGTCGCAGTGGAGCATTGATTATGCTCAGGCCGATGGCCCGCGCTCGGCGGCGAATATTTCCATTCCGGCGCTGGTGATAGGCAATACCGCGGATGATGCCTGCACGCCTTCGCATACCCATCGTCTTTTCAATGCGATTGGCCATGAGCGCAAACAAATGGTCGAGGTAAAGGGCGCCAACCATTACTATTTCGGTCAGCCGGAAAAACTGGCGCAGGCCGTGGCTGCCTGTAGCGCATGGTTGGGTGAGCAGGGCTTTGCGGACTGACATTCATCCAGCCTGAATTCGAGAAAGTGGTAACGGGAAACGATATGGCGAATGCGGAACTGCCGGTGGTGGCCATCACACGCTCTTTGAGCGTGATTGCCGCCCTGCGTGAGCGCATCCTGCGTGGCGAGTTGCTGCCGGATGAGCGTCTGCAGGAAGTGGCGCTGGCCGAAAAACTGCAGGTGTCACGTACGCCCATACGCGAAGCCCTGCGCACGCTAGCGGAAGAGGGCTTGCTGATTTATGAGCCCAATCGCGGCTACCGTGTGCGCCGCTTTTCGCTGGACTACATCCTCAAGGCCTTTCGTCTACGTATGGCGCTGGAAGGTTTAAGTGCCCGTCTCGCTGCCGAGCAGCCTTTAAGCGAGGAGGGCAAGCAGCAGTTCCTGGCTTCGCTTGCGCAAGGGGATGAGCTGCTGAAAAAACTGGGTACAGACGCATTCGATGTAGAAGCATGGCGAGTCATGAACAAGGCTTTCCATTTCTGCATACATCGTCAAGGTGGCAATGAATTGCTGATGCAGACGGCGCGCTGGTCCACCCGTATTCCGGTGGTGATACAGGGCGCTTTCCGCTGGTATGGCGATGCGGATTACCGCCGCAGCCATGAAGAGCATCACCGTATCTTCGATGCCATACACCGTGGCCAGCCCGACCGCGCCGACCATCTCATGCAAGAGCATATCTATCTCGCCATGGAAATGACGCGTGAGCGTTATGCAGAGGCTTTTCCTGAGGCTGAAAAATAATATAGATTCGTACGGGGTGAATTTTTAAGGAACGTCATTCCCGCGAAAGCGGGAATCTTTTGAGTGCAGAGCGCTGGGTTTGGAGATTCCCGCTTTCGCGGGAATGACGGGTGAAATAAAAAAGGCCGCTTGCGCGGCCTTTTTTATTATTGCGTTTTGAGTCTTAGAGACGAGCTGCCAGCTCAGCGCCTTCACGAATCGCGCGCTTGGCATCCAGCTCGCCCGCTAGCTTGGCGCCGCCGATGATATGGAAATGTTTGTCCGTGGCTTTGCCATCACTGCCTACCGGCAGCAGCTCGCGTACGGACTCCTGACCGGCGCAGAGGATGACATTGTCCACATCGAGAATCTGCTCTTCATCGCCGATACGGATATGCAGGCCGAGATCGTCGATCTTGAGATATTCCACGCCGCCCAGCATTTTCACCTGATGATGCTGCAGGGCGAGACGGTGTACCCAGCCGGTGGTCTTGCCCGGGCCTTGGCCCATTTTCTTGCCGGCTTTGCGCTGCAAGAGATAAATCTCGCGCAACGGAGTGTCGCGATGGGCTTTGCGCAGGCCGCCCGGGTCGGCCACATTGAAATCCACGCCCCATTCATCTGCCCAATGCTCCAGCGGCTGCGGTGGAGCCTTCAGCGGGTTTGATGGATCGCGCTCAGCGAGCAGGAATTCGCTGACATCGATGCCGATGCCGCCAGCACCGATGACGGCGACACGATGGCCAACTTTTTTGCCGTGGCGCAGTACATCCGGATAGGACAGTACTTTCGGGTGGTCTATGCCGGGGATTTTCGGTGTGCGCGGCTTCACGCCGGTGGCAATCACCACTTCATCAAAGCCGGCCGCTTTCAGTTCAGATGCATTCACGGCGTGATTGAGCTTGAGCGTGACACCAGTCTTTTTCACATGGTTGCGGAAATAGCGCACGGTCTCGCGGAATTCCTCCTTGCCCGGCACATTCATGGCCATGGTGAACTGGCCGCCGATATCGTCAGCCGCTTCAAACAGGGTCACATCATGTCCGCGTTCGGCGGCCACGGTGGCGCAGGAGAGGCCGGCCATGCCGCCGCCGACGACGGCAATCTTTTTCCGGTGAGCCGTTTTTACGTACACCAGTTCTGTTTCATAGCCGGCTTGCGGATTCACAAGGCAGGTGGCGCGCTGGTAGGAGAAGGTCTGGTCCAGACAGCCCTGATTACAGGCGATGCAGGTATTGATTTCTTCGGGCTTGCCGGCGGCGGCTTTATTCACGAAGTGAGCGTCGGCCAGTAGCGGGCGGGCCATGGAAATGAGATCGGCATCACCGCTGGCGATAATGTCGTCGCAGTCCTCCGGCACATTGATGCGGTTGGAGGCCATCACCGGAATCTTCAGTTCTTTTTTCATACGCGCGGTGACAGAGCGGAAAGCAGCACGTGGCACCGAGGTGACGATGGTGGGCACGCGCGCCTCATGCCAGCCGATGCCGGTGTTGAGGATGGTGATGCCTGCGCCTTCCAGGGCCTTGGCAATTTTTACAATCTCGTCCCAGCCATTGCCACCTTCCACCAAATCGATCAGCGAGAGGCGATACATCACGATGAAATCGGGGCCGACCTCATTGCGTACACGCTTGACGATCTCCAGTGGCAGGCGCATGCGGTTTTCCAGACTGCCACCCCATTTGTCCGTACGGCGATTGGTGCGATTGCAGATGAACTGGTTGAGCATATAGCCCTCGCTGCCCATGATCTCCACGCCGTCGTAGCCGGACAGCTTGGCGAGTTTGGCGCAGCGGCCGAAATCCTTGATGGTGGAAAGAATTTCACTTTCCTTGATGGCGCGCGCCTTGAACATGGAGATGGGCGATTTACCACTGGAGGCCGAGACTACAAAAGGGTGATAGCCATAGCGTCCGGCATGCAGAATCTGCATGAGGATTTTGCCGCCTTCGGCGTGCACGGCGTTGGTGACGCGACGGTGATTGATGATGTCGGCATAGGCATTCAGGGTGCCACCGAAAGGCAGTAGCCAGCCCTGACGATTGGGCGAGATGCCGCCGGTGATGAGCAGGCCGGTGCCGCCACGGGCACGCTCGGCGAAATAGGCAGCGAGCTTGCCGTAGTTGAAGAAGCGGTCTTCGAGGCCGGTGTGCATGGAGCCCATGACAATGCGGTTCTTGAGTTGAGTGAAGCCAAGATCAAGCGGCTTCAGCATATGGGGGTAGGCATTGGCGATCATCGGCGGGCTCCTCGCATACTTTTGGAATGACGCTTCGCCTCGGAAATGGTGCTTCGCAAAAACCGTTTCCGGGCGCTAAACTTAACGTCGTTAAGATACGTGGACGGAAAACAATGTCAAGGCAGGAAAAGCCGGCAAAAGCGGCCTCGGCTCAGAAAGTCCCGGCCCCCAAGACGGCAATAAAGCCGGCCTATCACCATGGTGATCTGCGCCGGCACATGATCGATGAAGCCATAGCCATGATGCGTGCAGACGGAATTGAGTCCCTTAGTCTGCGCAAACTGGCGGAGCGGGTTGGCGTCTCGCAGACCGCGCTCTACCACCATTTCAGCGACAAGCAGGCTCTGCTCTGCGCGATTGGCGAGGATGGCATCGTCCTCTTTTCCAGTCTGCTGGCGAAGGGGCTGGCTGGGGAGATGACAGTAGAGGCCCGTTTCGAGCGCTTTGTCAGTCTCTATGTGCGCTTTGCCCTGGAGAACCCTGAACTTTATGAGCTGCTTTTCGGCAGGACGACCTGGAAAGGTGAGGGCGAGGCCAGCGAGGCTTTCAGGGTCAAGGCAAGGGCTTCATTTCGTGGCTATGCCGAGGTGCTGGGCAGTCTGCAGGCCTCGGGCTATTTCTCGCCAGATATTGATGCGCTGCGTCTGACCCAGATCATCTGGGGCACCTTGCACGGACTTTGCCGCATGTATAACGACGGTCTGGCCTTTACGCCGGCCGATGTGGAGGAGATCAGCCAGTACGCGCGCTGGTTGTTGCAGCGCTTGCGAGCCGGGGTTTTAGCCGGAGTTCAGGGCTGAAAAACAGGCAAAAAAAACGCCCACCATGTGGGTGAGCGTCACTGGTTCAGAGAGGGGGGGTGACAGCGCTTTGACGCCACGAATTCATCAAACCTAAACCGATAGTTCAGCGCAATAACATGCATTCAGACTGAGGAGGCTTCATGCAAATACGAGCTACTGGGGTTTGTATCTGTGGCTGCACCGTCTCTGCAGAGAAAAGGCATCTTCATCACGAAGATGTCTGCAGGAACCAGTTGCTGCGTAAGTTAGCACAGGCGTTTTAGTCGGGCACGTAAATTGTCAGACAATTTGTTGTGCTTAGGTGAATGACTGAGTAGGCAGAGCGGGCACTGCCTAGTCATATGACGGACATAAAAAAGGCAGCTTTTCAGCTGCCGTTTTTAGTCGCCTTACGGCGATGGAACCATTTTCAAAGGCTCGCGAGCCAGAGCCATGCACCAAGAGTAGGCGCCTCTAGGCGAGGCGAAAAGTGGGCGAAAAAGCGGAGTTTACAAGGGTGTAAATGAGCATTTTTCGCCCGCTTTTCAACGCAGCAATGCCGAAGCGCAGCCGCCTTTGCTTAGTGGTGGTGGCCACCGGCGCCATGCACATGGCCGTGTTCCAGCTCTTCTTCCGAAGCAGCACGCACTTCCACCACCTTCACGTCGAAGTGCAGGGTCTGGCCGGCGAGAGGATGATTGCCGTCCACGGTGACATTGTCGCCATCGACAGCGGCCACGGTGATGACCTGCATACCGTGGTCGGTCTGGGCATGGAACTGCATGCCGGCTTCGATCTGCTCTACGCCCTGGAACATTTCCTTAGGCACAACCTGCAGCAGGCCTTCGTTCTTCTCGCCATAGCCTTCGGCTGGGGCAATGCTGACCTTGAAAGCGTCGCCCACGACTTTGCCGATGAGGGCATCTTCCAGGCCGGGGATGATGTTGCCGGCGCCGTGCAGATAGGCCAGCGGCTCGCCGCCCGCGGAGGAATCGATCACTTCACCCTTGTCATCGGTCAGGGTGTATTCGATGAGGGCGACGACATTGTTTGCGATTTGCATGATGGGAAAACCTTGAAGTACGAGGCGGTAGTGCCGAGGGCGGCCATGATACCGAAGTCATGGCCTAGGGTCTCGAAAAATTGGGGTGGCTGGTCAGGCGGCTCAGTCGAAGAAGTGCCGCCAGGCCAGGCTGAACTCCTGCTCGTTATCGTCGCGCCAGAAGTCCTGCCGCCATTCCAGGCGCAGGGCGCTTTGTCGGCTCAGAGGGACATTCAGCTCAGCCTGAGCGCGGTAGCGGTATTCCCCGTTCTCGAAATAAAACCCATCAGTTACAAGGTTCAGCTGAGCCGCCGGGTGATACCAAAGCAGACCGAGGCTGCTGCCTGCACCGGCTTCAATGAAGGGCTTGTAGGCATCGTTATGTTCCAAGCGCGCAGCGGCAAGTGCATAAGGCTGCAGGGCGCCCCAACGCCATGACAGGCCGGCCCCACCTTGTACAAAACCCACCATATCTCTTTCTTCATAAACATTGGCGTGCTCCCAGCCCGCCTGCACAAACCATGACAGTGGTTTGATGAAGGCGTTGCGGGGCGACAGTGATTTGATATTGATCAGGTCCAGGCTTTCCAGGGTCAGGGCATCGGATTCGCTATAGCGCAGATGCATGTCCAAGGCTTCGATCTGTGCCCCTTCCAGAAAGCCGCTGGGATTGTCGGTCAGCTCGTGATAAGTGAGCCGATAGCGCAGCTCAGCAAAATTCTCTGAGCCTAATTGGCCGGCGCCGAGGCTGATCATCTGCGTGCTGTGTCCGGTTTCCGGGGCCGCAGGTTGCGGGATGATCACGGCCTGCGGTGGATTGGCCTGCATGATCTGCAGCAGTTGTAAGCCGCGTTCGGCAACAGCTGCGGTGCGTTCATTTTTACGTTCCTTGAGTCTGAGCGTGCGCAGGGCAGTACGAGCCATGAGATGGCGTCTTTCCGGCGGACTGCTCAGAAACTCTTCGCTGTTGGCGAAGCCGGGGTCATCCAGCAGTTGCGAGGCCATGCCCTGTTCATGAGGCGTGAGTGCATTGATGTCGGCTTGCAGCTCTGAGGCTTTAGAGGGGCGATACACGAGCTCTGTCACCAGCTCCTGCTGATAGAGGGTTCGCACCGAATTTACGGGCTCTTCGATGAAGCGAAATCCTTTGAGGATGTTTTTGCCGGGGCGGGCCACCTCAATGAGCTCGAGCAGGCGGAAAGAGCAATTTTCATCAAAGAAGTAATAATCGAAGTTGATGTTGCGCAGTTCCCAGAGATGATCAATCAGCCGGGAAATTTCCTCAGGCTCAAGTTTGAGGCTGTATTCCCAGATATCGCGGTTTTCAAGATTGGAATACTCCTGAATTTTGCTGACATAGGGAACAATGGAGAAATTCCCGGGATAACCGCCGGCCAGTCCTCGCCAGATATAGAGCATGGAGTTGTCCTGTCCCGCGGTAACGGCACCGAAATTAACGGCCCAGGAGTTCCAGACATTTTCAGGCGCCGTACTAGCGTCAAGACGCATGAGCGTGTGCCCGAACATGGAAGAGGGGCTGTTGAGATAGGAAGCCGGGAAGACAAGTACGGCACGCGCCGAGGGAATCTGCTGGCGCCATGCCATGTATTCAGTGCAGTGGGCCAAGGGCTGGCTTTCGGTCCAGCCAAGCTTGCGGGCAAGAAAGAAGTAGCGGGCCGGAAAATGGCAGCGCTGTGCGGATAAGGGAGGCTCGACAGCGTCCAGCGTGGCTTTCAGTTCGGCCTGCGGGCTTTTTTTCCCATCAAGGGCCAGGAAGAATTTTTTGTCATCCACATAGCTTTTGCCTCTGTCATGGACAGTGGCGCCGTTATTGACATGCAGCAGGGCAAGCCATTCAGGGTCATTCGCCAGGGATTGCCATTCCATGCTCTGCGCTGCGGAAAACGGGAGCAGCAGCAGAAGGATCAATATGCGTTGCATGCGCTAAGACTACGGGGTGACTAACAATAAAAAAATGCCCTGTTGCACGGGGCAACAGGGCATTTCGCGGGGCGGGCTTAGATGAACTTGGCCAGCTTTTCGTCTTTTTGCATGACAGCATTGATGTTGTCTGCCACTTCGCCAGCGGTCACATCCTTGGAGGTGAAGATGGTGGCGAAGTTCTGGTGCATCACGGTATTGAAGTGAGCACGCTCAGCAGAAGGAATGCCCATGGAGACGGACAGTGCGGTGAGGGCTTCGCCCTGGCCAGCTGCCATATCCTGAGCCACTTCTTCCAGCACGCCGTTCATGGCCAGCATGCTCTTGCCGTTATAGGTCAGCGAGCCGCTGGTGGA
The DNA here is from genome assembly GCA_050739955.1 of Moraxellaceae bacterium. Lineage (GTDB taxonomy): Bacteria > Pseudomonadota > Gammaproteobacteria > Pseudomonadales > Moraxellaceae > UBA2031. Next base: position 123,974 of record JBOICI010000003.1, on the reverse strand, counting down.
GCAGCCATTGGTGCCGGAGGTCATGCCGAAGGTGGCATTGCCGGTGGTGCCGTTTACGAGGGTAGCCAGCAGGTGTATGGGCAGACCGCTTTGTCCCTTGAACAGCATATTGCCCCAACCGCAACCGGGGCCGCCCGGTGCGTCAGCGAATGCAGTGACGGAGGAGCCAAGCAGCGCAACAGCGAGAATCACTTTTTTCATGATCAAAGTCCTTGTGTAACTGTGTGGGTCTGCTTCTTCCAAGCAGTGGCCCGAGTGTAGCCGGTCTGGGCGGCATGTACATATGCCTCTCTGTGGGGGTGTTGGCACTTGAAGCTTGTGTTGCAGACCCTATATCTGGGGCAGTTCACATATTCACGGGAGGGCGAACAAAAAATGACCACTAGCCAATCGGAGCAGCCTGGTATGGCGCAGCAAAAAGAAACCCGCGGCTTCGAGACGGAAGTCTCGCGTCTGTTGCACCTCATGATTCATTCCCTTTACAGCAACCCGGAAATCTTTCTGCGCGAGTTGGTGGCCAATGCGTCGGATGCTGCCGACAAATTGCGTTTTGAGGCGCTGGCCCAGTCCGCTCTACTGGAAAATGATCCGGAACCCGGCATCTGGATAGACGTGGATGCCGCTGCGCATGAGATTCGCATACGCGATAACGGTATCGGTATGGGCCGGGATGAGGTGATTGCCAATCTGGGCACCATCGCCCGTTCCGGGACGGGAGAGTTCATCAAGGGCTTGAGTGGCGACCAGAAAAAGGACGCTCAGCTCATCGGTCAGTTTGGTGTAGGTTTTTATTCCTCCTTTGTAGTGGCCGACCGTGTGGAGGTGTTTACGCGTCGTGCCGGTGCGGCGGCCGCTGAGGGCGTGCACTGGGAGTCAAAAGGTGAGGGCGAGTTCACGGTGGAGTCCGTGGAGCGTAGCCAGCGCGGTACGGAAATCGTGCTGCATCTACGCGAAAGCGCTTACGAATTTGCGGATGGCTGGCGTCTGCGCAATATCATCCATAAATACGCCGAGCATATTTCTCTGCCGGTGCATATGCGCAAACAGGCTGAAGATGGCAGTGATGGTGACTATGAGGTGGTGAACAAAGCCACGGCACTGTGGACGCGCCCGCGTACGGAAATCAGTGACGAGGATTATCAGGCTTTCTACAAGCATATTGCCCACGACTTCGAGAATCCGCTGGCATGGAGCCATAACAAGGTTGAGGGCAAGCTGGAGTACACCTCTCTGCTCTATGTGCCCAAACGGGCTCCTTTTGATCTTTATCAGCGTGATGTGGCGCGTGGCCTCAAGCTCTATGTGCAGCGCGTTTTCATCATGGATAACGCCGAGAAATTCCTGCCGCTCTATCTGCGCTTCATCAAGGGCGTGGTGGACTCGGCCGATCTGCCACTTAATGTCTCGCGCGAAATCCTGCAGCAAAGCGATGCCATCGACAGCATGCGTAATGCCCTGACGCGTCGTGCCTTGGAGATGCTGGCCAAGCTGGCGGATGACAATAAAGAGGATTACCAGACAGTCTGGAAAGCCTTCGGTCAAGTGCTGAAAGAGGGTATGGCTGAAGACACGGCGAATCGCGATCGCGTCGCCAAGCTGCTGCGCTTCGCCTCCACGCAAAGTGGCGGTGAGGCGCAGGATGTGAGCCTGGCCGACTATGTGGCGCGCATGAAGCCCGAGCAGAAGAAGATTTATTACGTCACGGCGGATAACTACCTGGCGGCCAGCCAGAGCCCGCAGCTGGAAATCTTCCGCAAGAAAGGTGTGGAGGTTTTGCTGCTGGGCGATCGTCTTGATGAGTGGCTGATGAGCTATCTCACCGAGTTTGATGGCAGGGCTCTGCAGCACATTGCCAAGGGCGAGCTGGATCTGGGTGAGCTGGATACAGCGGAAGAAAAAGCTGCCCAGCAGGCACAGGAAGAGGCGGCCAAGCCTTTTCTGGAACGCTTGAAAGCGGCTTTGGGCGAGCGCGTGAGTGCGGTGAAGGTAACGCACCGTCTCACGGATTCACCGGCTTGCCTTGTGCGTGATGAAAATGATGCCGGTCATGGCCTGCGCGAGCTTATGGCGGCGGCTGGTCAGAAGCTGCCGGAGGATAAGCCGCAGTTGGAGGTCAATCCTAGCCATGCGCTGATACAGCGTCTGGAAAAAGAGGCGGGTGAGGAGCGCTTTACGGCGCTGGCTGCGCTGGTGCTGGATCAGGCGACGTTGGCCGAGGGCGGCCCGCTGACTGATCCTGCGGCCTATGTGCAGCGTCTCAATAATCTGTTGCTGGAGCTGCTGCCGGCCTGATTTATGGTTGGCCGGGAAGATGTCGTATCTGCTCTATCAGCTGCTGCCGCTCGGGTGAGAGCTCTGGCGGTGGTAGCTGGGCGGGCGGCGGCAGAGCGTCAGGATTGTTGAGATTGGGATTGCCCAGTTGCTGCCTGACGTTCTGTTGCTCGGCATCCCGCAGGGTTTTTTCTTCCAGCGCCCCAATAGCTGCGCTCTCGCAACCTTTGCGCTTGTTTTTGTCTTTGTCCTTGTCCGGCAGGCAGGGCGTGGTTTCCGGGATATAGGCCCGATCCATGGCCTTGTTGTTGAGGGCCTCAGCGGCCAGGGCCGGCAAGGCCAGCAGGGCAGAGGTCAGAAAAAGCAGGTGGGCTGGGCGTATCATGGCGATCTCCACGTTTCATCCTTTTGCCACTCGTAGACGATACGGTCCGGGCTGTCCAGTCTGGCGGCCGGGTGCCAGACCGACCTTATAATCAGCGACCTTATCAGCGGAAACCATAATGACAACTCCTTCCCGCCTGCGGGTCGCCGTTCTCGGTGGCGGCAGTTTCGGCACCGTGCTGGCCAATCTGGCGGCCGAAAATGGTCATGACGCCACACTCTGGCTGCGTGATGAGGCACAACTGGCTGACATGACCACAGCGCGTGAAAACACGCGTTATCTGCCGGGCTTTCGTCTCGATGACAATCTGCGCTTCAGTTCTGATCTTGCCGCAACGGTGGCTGCTGCCGATGTGGTTTTTGTCTCCATTCCCAGTAAAGCTTTTCGCTCCGTGCTGCAGGCGGCCAAGCCGCATCTGCGCGCCGATCACATTCTGGTCAGCACCACCAAGGGCATAGAAAAAGACAGCTTCACGCTGATGAGTGAAATCCTGCGTGAAGAGTCCGGTCTCAAGCGTATAGGCGTGCTCTCTGGCCCCAATCTGGCGAAGGAAATTGCCGCCAAAATGTTGTCCGGCACGGTGATTGCCAGCATCAATCCGGAAGTGCGCGAGAAAGTGCATCTGGCCCTGTCCGGAAAATATTTCCGCGTCTTCGCTAATAGTGATGTTTACGGTGTTGAGCTGGGTGGTGCGCTCAAGAATATTTACGCCATTGCCGCCGGTATGGCCGGCGCACTCAAGCTGGGTGAGAACTCCAAGAGCATGTTGCTGACACGTGCGCTTGCTGAGATGAGCCGTTTTGCTGTGCAGTTGGGCGCCAATCCGCTGACTTTTATCGGTCTCGCGGGCGTAGGTGATCTGATTGCTACCTGCTCTTCGCCCTTGAGTCGCAATTATCAGGTGGGTTTTGCCTTGGGCTCGGGCAAGACGCTGGAAGATGTGATTGAAGATCTGGAGCAGACGGCGGAAGGCGTGAACACCATTCACACCGTCAAGCACAAGGCTGATGAATTCGGTGTGCATATGCCGATTGTGAACGGGCTCTATGAAATCATTTTCAACCAGCGCCCCATGCCGGAAGTGATGGCAGCCTTGATGCACGGCGGTCAGTCCAGTGATGTGGAATTCGTGTTGCCCAGGCCGCAGTCATGAGGCTGGTGTTGATGCGGCATGCCGAGGCAGAGGGGATGCGTACTTCTGATGCTGAGCGTGCTCTGACTGTGCGCGGGCATGAGCAAGCGCAGCAGACGGCCGCTTGGCTCAAGCAGACGCTGGAAGGCGAGGCGCCGCAGTTGTTGGTCAGTCCATATCTGCGTGCGCAGCAAACAGCGGCTGCCATTACGGCGGCCATGCAGCTGGAGCCGCGCTTGCTGGCGGAGCTTACGCCGGATGTTGATCCGCGCCGTGCTTTGCGAGCGATTGAGGAGAATGCTGCTAATGAGACGGTTGTTGTGGTGACACATATGCCGCTGGTGGCGGCATTGTCTTCATGGCTGGAGTCAGGGACTTTATCGGCGGGGCGAGGCTTCATGCTGGCTGAAGCGCGCTTGCTGGAGATGGAGGTTCTGGGCGCGTCTACGGCGCGACTGGGCGGAAATTATTTTCCCTAAGGGGTTTGGGCGCAGCATCAGACGCTGAAGTGACGCCTGATGCTGATGCCACCAATGCTGCTCATATTGGCGCGTATGCCGCGCTTTTCGAATTCTTCCTTGAGCTCATTCATGATGATGCGCTCAACTTCGCCTTCGACATCACTGACCAGTTTGCCGAACAGGGCCGAGAGCGGACCACGGTGTTCCTTCACCAGCTCGTCCAGATTGCTAATTTCGATGGTGATCATTGTCGTCACTTCTTCATTGGTTGACGGCATCATACTGGCCGGGCTGCTTAGCGTATAGCACAGGGATATGACGGCGTGTGTGGCCTGTGTCGGGCAAGTTATTGCTCTATTCGCCAGCTTGCTTGTTAGAATCCGGTCCGTTGTCAGAGCAGGGTTGCAGTGACGGGGACAGGCTGTTGTTGGCTTACGCAGTCCGGGTCAGGATGGCCGGTGTAGAGCTTATTTCTTGAACGTGTCGGGACAACGAGGTCTCCATGCTGCAGCCTATTATTGTGATTCTGGCAACCGCTCTTCTTTCCAGTGCCATTACCTTGGCCTGTGCCTGGCTCTGGTTGCAGCGCAGTTGGCGCAAGGAAATGGAGCAGCGCCTACGTGAACTGCATGACGATATTGGTCATACCGTAGAGGTGCGCACGCGACGTGCCGTGGCTGAGGCGCTGGCGGATATCAATGCCGGTGATGTGCTGCGCGATGCTACTTGGAAGGCGGCGCGCTCCAGCTCTGATTTTCTGAGTGAAGGTTTGACGGCAATGTTCGGCAAACGCCGTCGCGTCGAAAGTGAAAGAAGCGAGTAGGGCTTTTTTAGAGATTATTTTGACAGCGAGCTTATTGGCGCAGGCGCGAAAGGATAAGTACTAGGCCCATCACCAGTAGCAGGATTTTCTCTCCACTCATTTGTGCCAAGGCTTCGGCTGAAAAACCGCCGCCCAGTCCACCTGCCAGTGCGAGAAAGGCCAGTAGCAGGAAAATGATGTCCTGCGTGCGCTGTTGTCGGGTGTTTTGGCGATAGCGCTCAAATTCTTCCTGCTGCGAACGCAGATTCTTGTTCAGCTGTTTGAGCTCATTGAGCGTTTCTCGCATCAGGCCGGGTAGCGGCAGGAAGTCCTGCAACCAGCTGGGATCGTGATTGCGAATTTTTTGCCAGAGCACATCCATATTGAGATGTTCGCGTAGCCAAGCTTGCGCACGGGTGCGCAGATTGAAATCTGTCAGCAAAGCTTCCAGCTCGGCCACGCTTTCGGCATCGCCCCATACGCGAACACGAGGCCGCCCCGATGCTGACACCGGGGCGGCTCCCAGTAATGTGCGCATGAGGTCGAAGAGTCTGGCATTCACACGGACATGGGCGGGCGCCGGTGCTACTTCGGAGACTTCTATGCCTTCTGCGGTGAAGTAGAGATAGAAGGGTAGGTAGGGGTCCATGACCTTGATGCGGACGACCAGTCCGTCGAGCGACAGCACGCGCGCACGCGTCTGCTCATCCAGATCAATGAAGGCATTGATCAGGGTTTCGATGCCACCCAGCCAGAGATACTGGGCCAGTGGGCGCTCATGTGCGGGATTGTCGCCGTAGTTGTCGTAAGCCGACATCATTGTGGTCAAGTTGCTCTGGGGTCGCACCGGCATGGCGCGGTGAGTCGATTCTATAGGCCCGGCGTTATTGCACAATGCACTGTTTGGCATCGTGGTCATGTCAGCGGGGTCAATTGTCTTTTTGCGCGGTCCTTGTTGTCACCACTGCAAAGACCGTGGCGGGAATATCTGGTTATACTCGGTCTTCGTCAAATTTTTCTCCGGTCCACATGCCCCTGTTTCCTGATGCCCTTGCGCAGCGACCGGATTTCTGGCTCCTGCTTATCCTGCCTGTGCTCACTGCCGCTCTGGCCTGGATGGTCAATCGCTTGCTCCAGCTTTTTCTCTTTGGCCCGCTGCCGCTACAGGGCGTCTGGCATCAGGGTCTGCTTGGCGCGCGTGGCAGCAATATCGCCGGAGTAGTAGGCGAAGAGCTTTCCCGTCATTTACAGATGGCCGAACTGTTCCGGCTCATGGAGCCGGAAAAAATAGCGGCCTATCTGGGTGCCTCGGTGGAGGGACGACTGGAAGAGTATGTGGACGGCATCATGTCCGAGCGCCATGCCGTTCTTTGGGACAATCTTCCTTTGCTGTTGCGTCAGCGCATCTACGCGCGCGTGCGCCGTCAGTTGCCTGCTGTACTCGACAATATGATTGATGATATGGCCGAGAATATAGAGGCTGTTGTGGATGTGCGGGCCTTGGTGGAAGCCGCCATGACGCGGGATAGTGGCGTGTTGGCGGCCATGTTCGATGAGGCCTTGCGCCCAGCGCGTTCTTTTCTTCTGCGCGCCGGTGCCTGGACGGGGCTTGCTGCGGGCGTGCTGCTGGCCTTGCTCTGGGGTGTGTATCCCAAGCCTGCTCTGTTGCCTCCTATGATGGCGGCTGCGATGTTGCTCTCTTGCTGGCTCTCTCGTGAACTGCTTTTGCGTCCGTATTTGCCTTTTGGCGCGCATGGTTGGTTGTATGCTCGGTCGCCTGCTTTGACTGCATCACTTGCTGGCTATCTGTCGGAACAAGTGCTGAGTCTGCGTAGTCTGATGCAGGTGATACTGACGGGAAGTCCTGCAGTCAGAACGCGTGCCATGGTGAGGCGACATCTCCGACCCTTGCTGGATGCGGGCATGGTGCGGACCACAATACAGTTGCTGCTGGGCGCCCAAGGCTATGCCGATATCAAGCTGGCGGTGCTTGAGCGCACGGTCAGTCTGACTATGGGTTCGCTGTCGGATATTGGTTTCAGTCATGAGCGCTCGGAGGGCGTACAAGGAGCTTGTATCAGCCATCTGGCCCTCATCCCTCCCTCGGATCTGGAACGGCTGGTTCGGCCGGTGCTGCAGTTGCGCTTGTGGTGGCAGCTGCTTCTGGCGGCGGTGCTGGGCTTGGTGGCCGGATTGGGCTTGCTGTGGTTGATGCCAAGCTAAGTGTCAGACAGGCATGCTGGTTCGCTAGCGGTACCACCGCTAGAATGCGCCGGGCTTGTGACGACTGTGACGAGAAAGCGCAATGGACGAGGAAGTGCAATGACTGGTGCCCGAAAAACAACTGAAAAGAAGCCCAAGCTCGCCCCTTCCCGGGACCTGCGCAAATATACCCAGCAAATCTGGCTGGCTGGCCTTGGTGCTTTTTCTCGTGCCGAGGAAGAGGGCGGCAAGCTATTTGATAACTTGGTCAAGATTGGCGAGGACCTTGAAAGCAAGACGCGCGAGACGGTCGATACGGCGGTAGGAGAGGTGCGCGGACGTGTGCTGGAGCGTGCCAGTGATACCAAGGAAAAGGTCGAAAAAGCCTTTGATGACCGCATTGCCAATACCCTGACTAGGCTTGGTATTCCGTCCCAACGAGATATGGACCAGATTAACCAGCGTCTGGATGTGCTCACCGAGGTGCTGCAGGATCTGAGTCAGCATCTGCGTTCTGGCAAATCATGAGGCACTGATAGGCAATCTTCCCCAAATATGTGAACCCTGTCGTAAATGCCTTAAAAACAGCAGGGACAGGGTTCACTATTACCGGGGCAGCCTGTAGAAATCCAGTAAGTGACAAACTTTGTCAGCTTTGAGGCGAAGCCGCCGGAGCAAAGACACCATGGCCGTAGAACAAAAAACAATGCTGGTTGACCAGCTACACGTCGGCATGTACGTGGCCAAGCTTGATCGTCCTTGGATTGAGACGCCTTTTCCCCTGCAGGGCTTTTATGTCAAGGATCTCAGTGACATAGACGCGCTGCGCCGGTATTGCCGCGAAGTCACCATTGATACAGTGCGCAGCCGTGTGGCGGTGGAGCCGGTTCAGCATGAGCTTGGGGCACCAGTGCGGCGCCAGGCCGAGGCGTCGGCTCAGCTTGCGACCGCCAATGCGGCTGCCGGCAAGACTCGTCGCCCCTCTTACCAGACGACTGTTTCCATGCCGCAGGAGGTGATGGCTTCGCGTGAGCTGCATCGCCACTTTGCGGACTCTGTTGAGGATGTTTACAAGCAGCTTTCCAGTGGTGGCAGCATTGATACGGCCGCCGTGAAAGAGATGTCCTCACGAGTAGTGGACAGCCTTATACGCAATCCTGATGCCATGGTCTGGTTGTCCCGTGTACGTGACCAGGACAGCTACAGCTATCACCACGCCTTCCGCTGCGCCATCTGGGGCACAGTGTTTGGGCGTCATCTTGGTATCTCCCGGCAGGCGCTTGAAAATCTGGCCTTCGGCATGACGCTGATGGATGTGGGTAAAGCCCGTATGCCGGAAGGTTTGCTGAGCAAGCACGGCTTGCTGACACCTTCCGAGCGCGTAGAGTTGCGCAAGCATGTGGATTACAGTTTGGAGATTTTGACGGGCTTGCCCGGCATTCCCTCACAGGTCATGCAGATGGTGGCTGAGCATCATGAGCGGTTTGATGGCTCCGGGTATCCGAATCGTCTTATGGGCAAGGCCATTTCGCCGCTGGGCAAGATGGCGGGTCTAGTAGATACCTACGATGCCATGACCTCTGATCGTCCTTACGCGCGTGCCATGAGCTCGGTCGAAGCAGTATCCAAGCTCTATGATCTGCGTAATACCGAGTTTCAAGCGCAGTTGGTGGAGGAGTTCATCCAGGCTATTGGTGTGTATCCCACGGGCACGCTGGTGCATCTCAGTAATCAGGAGGTTGGTGTGGTGATTGCTCAGAATCCGGAGCGTCGCCTGCGGCCCAAGCTGCTGGTGTTGCTGGATGGCGACAAGAAGCCGGTGGCCCGTCCTCGCTATGTAGACATGCTGACCACCAGTCATGACAGTGCCGGTGAGCCTCTGCGCATTATTACCAGCCTGTTGTCGGGCTCGTTTGGGGTGGATCCTGCCAAGGTCCAGCTCGCTGCCTGATATCGGTATGTCTCTAAAAAGGCCGGCTCTCCGCCGGCCTTTTTCATGGTGCGCCCTGAGTCGATGAGAGCGTGCTTTGATGGCTTTTTCACCGAGAAAAAATAGTCGTTACAAAGTGTGGTTTATGGCGTTGACACTGCCGGGGTGGCTCCCTAGAATGCGCCCACTTTTGCGGGAATAGCTCAGTTGGTAGAGCACGACCTTGCCAAGGTCGGGGTCGCGAGTTCGAGTCTCGTTTCCCGCTCCAGATCAAGAAAAAAGGCCGGTTATCCGGCCTTTTTTCATGGTGGCAAGTCAGGCCGTGATGACGGCAATAGGTGGCTTGCGCACTTTCGCTGCACGGAGACTTCATGTCCAAGGCCAGCAGTCCCATAGGTGTTTTCGATTCCGGCATCGGCGGCTTGACGGTCGTGCGGACACTGATGGAGCGCCTGCCTTTTGAGGACATCATCTATTTCGGGGACACAGCCCGCGTACCCTATGGGGTGAAGTCACGCGATACCATCCGGGCATTTACCCGTCAGATCACCGAATTTCTCTTGGCTCACGATGTGAAGCTGCTGATCGTGGCCTGTAACACTATGGCAGCAGTGGCCATTGACGAGGTCAGGGCTCTGTCCACCGTGCCAGTACTGGACGTGATTGATGCCGGTGCTAGAGCTGCCGCCGATATGGCCCGCAAGGGTGTGGGTGTTATCGGTACGCCTACCACCATCAACTCCAACGCCTATGCGCGCAGCATTCATGCCCTGAATCCTGGCATGCACGTTTATTCGCAGGCCTGCCCACTCTTTGTGCCGCTGGTGGAAGAGGGCTGGCTAGATAATGAGGTGGCGCGATTGACGGCTCGTGAGTATTTGAAGCCGGTTTTCGTCGAACAGATCGATACTCTGGTTCTGGGCTGCACGCATTATCCTCTGCTCAAGCCTCTGCTGCAGGAAGTGGCCGGGCCGCGGATACAGCTTGTGGATTCGGCCATTACGGTAGCCGAGCAAACCGCGGCCTTGCTGGACAGGCTCAGTCTGCACAACCCGCAACGTGGGGCGCCTGACTACCGGTATTTCGTGACGGATGTGCCCTTGCGCTTCCAGACCATAGGTAGTCGTTTTCTTGGGCGTGAGCTGGCGCAACTCGAGCAGGTCCGTTGGCCGGGTTGAAAATCTTGCAAGACTTGGCTGATGGGCTGCTGTCGGTTATTGTCAGCGCAAGAAAAAAGCCATGTGGCATCAAGGGGCTTTTGCCACTATTTAAGGCTATCCGGTAGGTAACTGCCGATGATGCATGCTGTTTTGAGACGGGGCTGCAGTGAGCGATAAGCGCTACCAAGTTTTTGTCAGTTCGACCTACACCGATCTTCAGGAAGAGCGTTCTGTGTTGACGCAGGCGCTACCGGCGCTTGGCTGTCTGCCTTGCGGTCTGGAAGTGAATCCGGTGGGGGCTGCGGCATGGACCTCTATCAAGAAATTGATCGACGAATCCGACTATTACCTCCTGCTCATCGGCAGCCGCTATGGCACCTTGTCTCCCTCCGGCGTCAGCTACAGCCATATGGAGTATGTGTACGCCGCCACCAAGCAGAAGCCCATTCTCGTGCTGATGCATGAGGCGCCAGAAACCCGTCCCGCCCAGTTTCAGGAAAAGACCCCGGAAGGCCGCCGCCAGCTCAACGATTTCCGCAATCTCCTCATGAAGGGTTTTGTGGCGCGCTGGAATGACGGACGCAGTCTGGATACGGCTGTACGCCAATATCTTTCCCAGCTCATCAAGACGCGTCCGGCCGCTGGCTGGGTGCGCTCTACTGCGCTCAGCAGCCCGGAGCAGGGTCGCGAGATTGAATTGCTCAAGCAGCGCGTGAACGAGCTGGAGCAAGAGCGCGAGCAATGGCTGACGCAACAGGCTGGCAGTCTGGGTACGTTGGCTCAAGGCCAGGATATGTTTGATGTCATGTACCGTTGCAAGGCCTATGCGGCGGGTAATTGTGAGGATGTACCAGCGCGCAGCCAGCTCAGCTGGAATGCACTCTTCATGAGTTTTGCGCCGCATCTCAGCCAGCCTCAGCACGAAGACTTCATGGCGGCCAAGATTGCCGAGCGTCTTCAGGAAACGGCCCTCAAGGATGTGCAGGCTTCGCGTCCGAAAACACATGCCGTGACCGACATCGTGATCGCGCCCTTGGGCTTCAATACCATCAAGATACAGTTTCGTACCCTGGGTTTGATCCGTCGTATCCCGCGTGACGATACCCGTGTCTGGTGGCAGCTCACCGCAGCTGGTGAGCAATATCTTGCATCACTGATGACGGTACGCCGTAGTAGTGCACGCCCCGCCTGAGTCGCTTCCGGTCTGTCCTTTTTTGTGATGCGGCCGTCGTGCTGTGTCATCGCGAGCCTGATTTTCCCTGCTAGCCTATCCGCCTCTTCTGGCGAGGTATGTCATGCGCAAATGGAATGGCTGGGGGGATGAGTCCACGGACTTTCCCGCAAGCACCAGCGTCACGGTTTTTCTGAAAAAGGTTTTGGGTGAGGCCAAGGCCTTGCCGGATGCTGTTCATGCCGACGTGCTTGCCCTTGTGCCGACGTCTCGCCTGCCTGCGCATCCCCTGATCAAGACCGATGCTGCCATACGTCTCATGCACGCCCGCGGGCAGAGCCTGCCGGACTGGCTGGCTCTGCGCTCCGGCGATATCGGTATTTTTCCGGATGGTGTGGCTGAACCGGAGACCGGTGCTGAAGTTCGTCAATTACTCGACTTTGTCCGCCAGCACGATCTAGTGCTCATCCCTTATGGCGGTGGCACCTCGGTGGCGGGCCATATCACTCCCTTGGTCGACAAGCGTCCGGTGCTGACCCTGTCTCTCGCACGTATGAATCGTTTGCTGGCGTTAGACCGTGATTCGCAGCTGGCCACTATCGGCGCCGGTGCCAATGGTCCGCGTGTAGAAGCCTTACTCAACGAACAGGGCTATACGCTGGGGCATTTCCCCCAGTCCTTCGAGCTTTCCACTCTGGGTGGTTGGGTGGTGACGCGCTCTAGTGGTCAGCAATCACTGCGTTATGGTCGCATCGAGCAGATGTTTGCCGGCGGCACGCTGGAAACGCTGCAAGGCAGTCTGGAGTTACCTACTTTTCCGGCCTCCAGTGCGGGCCCTGATCTGCGCGAAATCGTGTTGGGTTCGGAAGGACGCCTGGGTGTGCTGACGGATGTGAAAGTGCGGGTGGCACGTTTGCCGGAAGCCGAAGAGTTTCATGTGTTCTTCCTGCCGGATTGGGAGCGTGCCAGCACAGCCATGCGCGAAGTGGCGCAGCGTCGTTTGCCGCTTTCCATGATGCGTTTGAGTAATGCCGAGGAAACACGCACGCAGTTGATTCTGGCCGGCCATGAGCGTGCCGTGGCCATGCTGGATCGCGTGCTGCGCCTGCGCGGTGCCGGCGATGGCCGTTGCATGATGACGGTGGGATTGACGGGCTCAAAAGACGGCATCAGCTTTTCGCGCCAGCAACTCAAGAAAATCCTAAAAACCTATGGCGCGGTAGCAACTGGCCAACTCTTGGGGAAAAAATGGCTGGCCAATCGCTTCAAGGCCCCGTATCTGCGCGAGTCACTCTGGAAGTTGGGCTATGCCGTAGATACGCTGGAAACTGCAGTGGACTGGCCCAAGGTCACATCCACGATTGCGAACATTGAAACGGCATTGCGCGAAGGCCTGAAAGACGAGGGTGAAACTGTGTTGGCCTTTACGCATCTGTCGCATCTTTATGCGCAAGGCTCCAGCATTTACACCACCTATGCCTATCGCGTCGGTAGTGACTATGCACAAACGCTGGCGCGCTGGAAAAAACTGAAGGAAGCGGCTTCGCAGGAAATTGTGAAGGCGGGCGGCACTATCAGTCACCAGCATGGCGTGGGCCGTGACCATGCGCCGTATTTGCCGGCAGAAAAAGGTGAACTGGGTATGCGTACGCTACAGGCCCTGTGCCACCATTTTGATCCGGATGGTCGCTTGAATCCTGGAAAACTGTTGTTGGATGAAAAAGCATGAAGCGTGAACGTATCAACCGTGCGCATGCCTGGGAGCGCATGACCAGCACAGAATGGGATGTGCTGGTCATAGGTGGTGGCATAACCGGCGCTGGTGTGGCCCGCGAAGCAGCACGCCGTGGTTTGAAAACTCTGCTGGTGGAGCAGCGTGATTATGCTTGGGGCACGTCCAGTCGCTCCTCCAAGATGGTGCATGGTGGGCTGCGTTATATCGCGCAAGGCGATATACGTCTGACGTGGCATTCGCTGACCGAGCGCGAGCGTCTATTGCAGGAGGCGCCGGGTCTGGTGTCGCGCATGGGTTACTGGTTCGCGCATTATCGTCATGTTTTTCCGGGCCGCTTCCTGTTCGGCATCCTCCTGATGTTTTACGACCTGCTGGCTGGCGTACGTGATCATCGCTATTTTTCGCGTGCCGAATTCCTGAAACGTGTGCCTGCATATCGTGGCAACAATCTGACCGGTGCTTCGCGCTATACCGATGCGCTAGTGGATGATTCCCGGCTGGTGCTGCGGGTGTTGGACGAAGCCGTTGCCGATGGTGCACTCGCACTCAATTATGTGAAAGCCAATAGCACCATCATGGAGAACGGTAGGGTGGCCGGCGTTCATCTTCAGGATGCAGAGTCAGGTACACGTGCTGCCGTGCGAGCGCGAGTGGTGGTGAATGCCACGGGTGCTTGGGCGGATCGTTTGCGTGAGCCGTTGGCGGGTGAAAAGAAGGTGCGCCCGCAGCGTGGCAGCCATGTGGTTCTGGCCGCTGGCCGTTTGCCGCTCAATGAAGCCGTTATCTTCATGCATGCCGAAGACAAGCGTCCCTTGTTCATCTATCCCTGGGAAGGACGCACTGTCATAGGCACGACCGATATCGATCACAAGCATGATATGGATGTTGAAGCCTCCATTACGCTGGCAGAAATGGAGTACGTGCTGCGTGGCGTGAACTCGCAATTTCCGGATGAGCACATCACCACGGACGACATCATTGCCACCTTCAGTGGCGTGCGTCCGATTGTCGCCTCCGGGGCTGGCGTGAATCCCTCAGCAGAGCGGCGTGATCACAGTGTGTGGAATGACAAGGGTCTGATCACCGTGACAGGAGGCAAGCTCACCACCTTCCGCCTGATTGCTCTAGATGTGCTGAAGGCTGCTAGGGACATTTTGCCGACGGGGAAACCGGTTGATAGCAAAGCGGCGGTATTCAGCCCTGTGGGCATCGTGACCACGCTGCATCCGGCCGCCGATCTATTGCGCCTCAAGGGCCGCTTCGGGCGTCATATTGCGCAGTTTCTGGATGAGTCCATGCAGGAAGAGCTTCTTGCCTTGCCGCAGTCGCAAACTCTTTGGTCCGAGCTGCGCTGGGCGGCACGCTATGAGCAGGTAGCGCATCTGGACGATCTGCTGCTGCGGCGTACCCGTATCGGTCTTTTGCAGCCTGAGGGCGGGCAGGGCCTGCTGCCAGATATACGTCGCCTCTGCCAATATGAGCTGGGTTGGAGCGATGAACGCTGGCAACTGGAGTGTGGGCGCTACCAGCAGATCTGGCAGCAGCATTATGGTTTGCCATCAGGTGCGACAGCAGCGACGATGACCGTCAAAGAAAGTCGGGAAAAACTAAAAGAGAATGCCTGATGGCTGAAACTCTGCTGGCACTGGATAACGGCACGCAAAGCGTGCGTGCCTTGCTATTTGATCGTGATGGCCAGTTGCTGGCGCGTTCACAGATAAAATTCGATCCGGTCTATCACTCACCGGAGCCCGGTTACGCCGAGCAATCAGCAGATTATTACTGGGACAGTTTGGCCTTGGCCGTGCGCGGCTTATGGACGCAGGGGCATCGGCCGGCTGATGTCGTGGGTGTGGCGCTGACCACGCAGCGTGGCACCGTGGTACCTGTCGATCGTGAGGGCAATGCCCTGCGTCCGGCCATTACTTGGTTGGATCAGCGTGAGGCCACGCGTATTCCCTCGCTGCCTTTGCACTGGCAAGCCGCTTTTCGTGCCATCAATGCTACGGACACGCTAACGCATCTTTGTCGCCAAGCCGAGGCTAACTGGCTAGCCGAGGGAGAGCCACAAACTTGGCGCGAGATGCATAAATTCCTGCTGCTCTCCGGTTATCTCACGCATCGCCTAACCGGTGAATTCCGTGACGGTGTGGCATCTCAGGTTGGTTACCTTCCTTTTGATTTCCGTCGCCAGGATTGGGCCCGTTCCTGGGACTGGAAATGGCAGGCCATACGCCTTGAGCGTCGGCACTTGCCGGATCTGGTAGCGGCTGGCGGCAAGCTTGGCTTCATTACTGCCGCCGCCTCTGCCGCCACTGGTATTCCGCAGGGCTTGCCACTGTTTGCGGCAGGTGCTGACAAAGCCTGTGAAGTGCTGGGTTCGGGTTGTCTGGATTCGCAACTGGGTGCGCTCAGTTTTGGCACCACCGCCACCATCAACACCATACGTCGTCGTTATGTGGAAGTGACACCGCTACTACCGCCGTACCCGGCGCCGGTGCCCGGGCATTACTGCACCGAGGTGCAGACCTTGCGCGGTTTCTGGATGGTGAACTGGTTTCGCGATGAATTTGGGGCCGATGATGTGCAGCAAGCACAGCAACTGGATATTCCGGTTGAGGCGATATTCGAACGGCATCTACAAAACACACCGGCTGGCAATATGGGACTCATGTTGCAGCCCTACTGGTCCCCTGGCGTGCGTGATCCGGGGCGTGAGGCCAAGGGCGCGCTTATCGGTTTTGGCGATGTGCATGACCGCTCGCATGTGTATCGTGCGATTGTTGAAGGCCTGATGTATGCCCTGCGTGACAGTGGCGAGAAAATTCAGAAACGGGCAAAAGTGAAACTGCAACGTTTACGTGTTTCCGGTGGCGGCGCACAGTCGGATGCGGTGGTACAGATTGCAGCCGATGTTTTTGGTTTGCCCGTGGACAGGCCGCATACCACGGAGACCTCCGGTCTCGGTGCAGCCATTTGTGCCGCCGTTGGTCTCGGTTTACAGCCGGACTTCCGCACGGCCGTGGCGCGCATGAGTCATGTCGGGGAAACCGTGCAGCCGGACCCAGAGCGGCAAGTGCTGTACCAGCAGCTTTTCACCCGCGTCTACCAGCCCATGTACACACAACTGCAACCGCTTTACCGCGAGATCAGAAGCATTACCGGCTACCCTCGCTGAGGCTGGCTGCGTATCATCGGGCTGCATTTTTCATGGCTGCCAATGCAGCCGGCGAGCTACCGAGGATGGAGACATGCGCCTGAAACCTAAAGCCTGGCAAACGCTTTCTCTCTGCCTTTTTCTTACGGCCTGTGCCAGCAGTACCCAGCAGGGCGCCATCGGCGTCAACCGCAAGCAGTTCATGCTCTTGTCCAGCGCTGAGGTGGATGCCGCGGCCCTGGCTTCCTACAAAGGTGCCTTGGGCGATGCGACCAAGTCCGGCAAGCTCAATACCGACAAGGCCAATCTTGAGCGTATCCGCGTGATTGCCGATCGCTTGATTCCGCAGGTAGCTACTTTCCGCCCTGATGCCCTGCAGTGGCAGTGGGAAGTGAATCTGGAAAGCAATAACGAGCTCAACGCCTATTGCGCGCCGGGCGGCAAGATCATGTTTTATACCGGCATCATCAAGCAGTTGAATCTTAGCGATGATGAAATCGCGGCCATCATGGGTCATGAAATGGCGCATGCGCTGCGTGAGCATGGCCGTGAGCGTATGTCGCAGGCCTATGCACAACAGGCGCTGATGTCCGGCATTGCGGCGTACACCGGGCTCAGTGCCGACAACGCCGCCCTGATGCAAACGGCCGCACAAGTGGCGGTGAGCTTGCCCAATAGTCGCGGTCAGGAAGCCGAGGCTGATATTGTTGGTTTGGAGCTCATGGCGCGCGCCGGCTACAACCCGCAAGCGGCAGTGTCGCTCTGGGAAAAAATGGGGCAGGCGGGTTCGGGCGGAGGCGTTACCTTGCTTAGTACCCACCCTTCCGGCCCGCAACGTATTGCTGGCATACAGGCAAACATCCCCAAGGTGGCCGCGCTCTATCAGCAGGCCAAGCCCGGACTGGCCAAAGCCCCTCCCCGGGTAGTGCCGCGCAACTGATTACGTCGGAATGAAAAAGACCGCCAGCAGGTGGTCTTTTTCATTCCGGCTAAGGTCTGTTATTTGTCTGCCTGTTTTGATCAGGATCAGCTGTTTGCCCGCTCATGCTATGGGGAGAACGTAGCGCCTGGCATACAATTGTCACCCCCCTGTCCGGTGTCTGCTCCATGCACAGGACGCTTTGCCGAGGTTGCCATGTCTGCCCCCCAGTCGCGTCAGCAAGTCATAGAAAGCCGTCTGCGCGAGGCTTTCCCCCTGCAGCATCTGGAAGTGCTGAACGAGTCTCATAATCACAGCGCCGGGCATGACACCCATTTCAAGCTGGTTGTTGTGAGCGAGGCCTTTTCCGGTCTGCGCTCCGTGGCTCGTCACCAGAAGATTTATGGCCTGATGCAGGATGAAATGAGCCGAGGCCTGCATGCGCTGGCCATGCATCTTTACACGCCGGAGGAGTGGGCCGCGACCGGCGTTGCTCCTGAAAGCCCGGCTTGTCGTGGTGGCAGCAAACATGACTGAGATGCGTGTGGTTAAGCAGAATATTGTGGTGGCGGCCCTGTATCACTTCGCCACGCTGGAGAATTTTCGCGAGATGCAGGAGCCTCTGCGTCAGCGCTGTCATGAGCTGGGCGTACACGGCACTTTGTTGCTGGCCGAAGAAGGCATCAATGGCACCATTTCCGGCTCACGTCAGGGCATAGACAGTATTCTGTCTTTTATCCGTGCTGACAGCCGTCTTGCTGCGATGGAGCACAAAGAGTCCTTCAGTGACAACCATCCTTTCCGTCGCCTTAAGGTCAAGCTGAAAAAAGAAATCGTCACCTTGGGTGTGCCGGGTGTGGACCCCAACAAGATTGTCGGTAGCTATGTCGAGCCTGAAGACTGGAATGCGCTGATCAGTGATCCGGAGGTGCTGCTCATAGATACGCGCAATGACTATGAAGTGGCCATCGGCACATTTCGCAATGCGATTGATCCGGAGACCAAAAGCTTCAGCGAGTTTCCGGATTACATACGTCAGCATTTCAACCCGGAGCAGCACAAGAAAGTCGCCATGTTCTGCACTGGCGGTATCCGTTGTGAAAAAGCCTCCAGCTTTATGCGCGCCGAAGGTTTTCCCGAGGTCTACCACCTCAAGGGCGGTATCCTCAAATACTTGGAAAAAGTGAAGCCGGAAGAAAGTCTCTGGGAAGGCGAGTGCTTTGTCTTTGATCACCGTGTTGGTGTTACCCATGGTCTGGGTGAAGGCAGTACGGAAATGTGTTTTGGCTGCGGCCATCCGGTACGGCCGGAAGAACATGCCTTGCCCGGCTATGAGCATGGTGTGAGCTGCTCGCACTGCATTACGGCGCTGACGCCGGAAAAAGCTGCCCGGCTGCGCGAGCGCATGCATCAGATAGAGCTTGCTCGTGCCCGTGGTGAAAGCTTCTGAGCGTGTTTTCAGAAATAAAAAAGCCCGGTCATGCCGGGCTTTTTTATGAGCTCGTCGATCAAACGCCTTTCGGAGCGTGGAAAAACAGATACAGCTCGGTAAGCACATCAGGAATCTGCTGGGACAGCTCGCGGGTGAGTTTTACATCACGGCGGATGTGTTGCAGCTCGTCATCGTCGATGAGGTCGGACAGCACCACCATGGGCAGGGTCAGATCGGCCACATAATCTTCGTCGGCGTCATACCAGCTGGCTTCTTTCAGGAACATGCCTTCCATAAAACCCACGCACCAGTCATTGAGCTCGGTGGATTCTGTAGCCTTGAGGGTAAGAGCACAGGGCAGGTTGACGGGCTGACCGTGGTAGAGCGCGGCGTGAATCTCTTTCTGCCAAGCCACCAGTGCCTGTGTAATGGCTTCTGTCTGCGCGGTATCGGGCGAGACGGGCTGGTCGTCGAAGAGAGCAGGCAGCCATATATCCACGGCCGGGGCATCCGGGCCTACGGTCAGGGCAGCGAGAAAGCCATGGGTGGCCACATAGTCCAGTCCATTGGCATTGTCATCGCTGTCCAGGAATTCCTGCAGCAGTTCTCGGGTTTCCGGGGGCAGAGCGTGGAGTTCGTGCATGAGTCAACCTGAGGGCATGTAAGCAGGGATATTATACGGTCGCGATTGTAGTCGAGGCGGCAGCGCGACCCAAATGCCGTTTTCTCTCGCTGACAGCCAGCAGGGCATCCCCCATAATCCCGGGCCATGAATGCTTCTGTTTCTGCTCGCGACATCCTTCAGCACACTTTCGGTTATGAGTCCTTCCGCGGACCGCAGGAAGCCATCGTTAATACGCTGGTGGAAGGGCGCGATGCTCTGGTGCTCATGCCTACCGGCGGTGGTAAATCTCTCTGTTACCAGATTCCGGCGCTGGTCCGCCCGGGTACGGCCGTCATCATCTCGCCCTTGATCGCCCTTATGCAGGATCAGGTGGCGGCGCTGGTGCAGTCCGGCGTGAAGGCAGCCTATCTCAGTTCCACACTGGACTGGCAGGAAACACAGGCCATTGAGTCGCAGCTGCGTGATGGTCGTCTTGATCTGCTCTATGTGGCACCGGAGCGTCTGGTCACTGCTCGTATGCTGGACATGCTGTCACGCGTGCAGATTTCCCTCTTTGCCATTGATGAGGCGCATTGCGTTTCGCACTGGGGCCATGACTTCCGCTCCGACTATCTTGGCCTTTCCGTGCTACGCCAGCAGTTTCCGCAAGTGCCGCGCATTGCCCTCACCGCAACGGCCGATCCGCGTACCCGCGCTGACATCGCTGTGCGTCTGGGGCTGGAAGATGCGGAAATTTTTATCAGCAGTTTCGATCGCCCCAATATTTTTTACCGGATTGCCCAGAAGCTGAAGGCCATGGATCAGCTTGAGGCTTTCATTCGGCGTGAGCATGCCGGTGATGCCGGCATTGTGTACTGTCTTTCACGCAACAAGGTGGACAAAACAGCCGAGGCCCTCAATCAGCGCGGCATCAAGGCGCTGCCTTACCATGCCGGCCTGTCCGGTGCTCAGCGCGAGGAAAATCAGACTCGCTTCCTGCGCGAAGAGGGCATCATCATGGTGGCGACGATTGCTTTCGGCATGGGTATCAACAAGCCTAATGTACGTTTCGTCGCGCATCTGGATCTACCGAAAAGCATCGAGGCTTATTATCAGGAAACCGGCCGTGCCGGCCGCGATGGTCTCGCCGCCAATGCCTGGATGGTTTACGGCATAGGCGATGTGATCAAGCTCAAGTCCATGATGGACAACTCCGAGGCTGGTGCCGAATTCAAGCGGGATGAAAAGGGCAAGGTAGACTCCATTCTCTCGCTCTGTGAAAGCGTGCAGTGCCGTCGTCAACTTCTGTTGACGCATTTCGGCGAGAGTCTGGCTGAGCCCTGTGGTCATTGCGATAACTGCGTTGAGCCTTCGCCGACTTGGGAGGCCACGGAAGCGGCACGGCTTGCGCTTTCAACGGTGTATCGCACCGGCAGTCGCTACGGCGTGGAATATATGGTGGAAGTGCTGCGCGGCGAGCGCAGCGAGCGTGTTGTCGCCAATGGTCATGAAGCCCTCGCCGTATTTGGTAAGGGCAGTGATATTACCGACAAGGAGTGGCGCTCGGTTTTTCGTCAGCTTCTGGCTAAAGGCTTTTTGCAGCCTGATTCAGAAGGTTATGGTGCCCTGCGTCTGGATGATAGTTGCCGGCCCTTGCTGCGTGGCGAAACCACCGTGATGTTGCGGCGTGAACAGGCCAAGACGCTCACGCCGAAAAAAACCGGTGGAAAGCCGGCGCTGGATATTGCCAGCGAGGATCGAGTGCTTTGGGAAGCATTGCGTGCCAAGCGCAGGCAGTTGGCACAGGATCAAGGCGTACCGCCATACGTTATTTTTCATGACAGTACGCTGATGGCTATTCTCGAAGCGCGTCCACGTAGCTTGCGAGAAATGCAGCATCTGGCTGGTATTGGTGAGGCCAAGCTGGAGCGTTATGGCGAATCTTTTCTGGCGGTAGTGAGTGAATATGCCTGAGCGCCGTGTAGGGGAGTGGCGTGAGTACAGACATGATTCTGGCGAGATACTGACATTTCAGTTCTTGCGCAGTGCCCGCAAAACCCTGGCCATTTATATCAATCGTGATGCTTCCGTTCTGGTGCGCGTGCCTTTACGTGTTCCCTTGGCAGAGGTTTCATTATTCTTGCGCGAGCGCTGGGGCTGGATACAGCTGCAGCGACAGAGGCTTCTTGCAAATCCGGCGCCTGTGCCATTTAGTTATCGGCATGGTGAAAGCTTCCGGCATCTGGGCCTGGATTATCTTCTCTTGATTGAGCCGGGCTTGCGTGATCAGGCGGTCTGCTCTGCGAATGTACTGAAGGTGCGATTGACACCAGAGTCATTCATGGATGAGGCTGTTCTGGAAAAAGTGATAGAACGCTGGCAGCGCCGAGAGGCACTCAAGCTCTTTCCGCAGCGCTTGGCTGTCTGTCATGAGGCTATGAAGAAGTTAGCCTTACCCTTCCCTGAGTTAAAAATTCGCAAGATGCGCTCGCGCTGGGGCAGTTGCTCTCGTAGTGCGGTCATTACCTTGAATCTTGAGCTGATGCGCATGCCGCTGGCCTGTATCGATTACGTCATCACGCACGAGCTTTGCCATCTCGTGGAGTTTAATCACAGTCCGCGTTTTTATGAGTTGCAGGCGCGTTTCATGCCGGAATGGAAGCGGCATAAACAGAGTCTGGAGGCTCTCGCCCGCCAGCACTATGGTCTTTAGCTCTTCTTTTCCAGAGCTTGGCTGGGTTGCTGCATGGGGAGTGTCAGAATGAAAGTGGTGCCCACATTTGGTGTGCTGCTGACTTCTATGCGGCCGTGATGGCGCTGATTGATGATGAAGTGGGAAATGGACAGGCCCAGTCCCGTTCCTTGGCCGACAGTTTTGGTCGTGAAGAAGGGATCGAATATCTGTCGGCTGGTGCTGAGATTCATGCCTATGCCGTTGTCCTCGACGCGAATTTCTACATGAGGAGGCGTCAAGCGTGTGCTAATGCGGATGAGGGGTTCGTCACGCCGCGCCTCTTGCACGGCCTGTGCGGCATTTTTCAGCAAATTCACCAGTACCTGCTGTAACTCTATGCCAGAGGCAGGAATGAGGGGGAGGTTGCTGTCATAGTCTTCCCGTATGGCCAGTCTTGCAAAAAGACCGGGCATGGAAAGTTCGATGGCATTGCGCATGAATTCGACGCTGGTGTGCGCGACGGTATTGATACTGGTTGCCTCAAGCTGGCGGCTTGAGCTGCGCGAAAACTCCAGCATATGTCGCACAATTTCTGCCGCACGATGGCCAGCGCTTTCCATGCCATTCAAGAAGCGATTGATGTCGCGGGCCTCAAGATAGGCATGCAGCAAGTTGATATCCAGGCCCAGTGCTGAAGCCGCAGCACGATTTCCTGCCTGCGTCGGACTCAGGCGGCGTTGCACGTTTTGCAGGCTTTGCAGGATGGCGGCCAGAGGATTATTGATTTCATGCGCCATGCCGGCTGCCAGCTCACCCAGAGACTTCAGCTTCTCGTTCTGCAGCATCATGCTGTCGAGCTTTTGCCTTAGGGTGACATCGTCTATGCGTATGACGGCACCGGTCAGCTCCAGCGAGTGCAGGGGGTAAACCGTGATGTCGACATAGCGGGTATTTCCGAGATGCTCGATTTTCACATTCTCGCGTGTGCCGGGCTCACTATTGGAAATGGTTTCGTCAATCATTCCCGTGGTGACGGGAAGCTCCGCATAAACCTCATGCAGAAGAAATCCGAGCGCCTGCTTTTCCCGTATTCCGGTAGCCAGTTCTGCCGCTGCATTCCAGTGCGTGACATGGCCGCTGGGTGTGACGCCTATCATGATGGACGGCATCGAGTTAATGATGCTGTTGAGGTATTCCTTAGTCTCGTTCAGTAAGGCTGTCGTGATGCGGTGGCGTTGCTCGGTCTGCTCTAGTGTTTCACTGGCATGGCGCCAAGAGTCGGTACGGGCAGCGAGACGCTGTTCCAGCATACCCAGTGTGGCATGCAAGGAGTGCATGGCCTGTTTGCGGCGCTTGCGGTTGCGTAACAGGACGGCGATGAAAGAGGCTTCGAGGAGGATAATGATGACCAGTGCCGAGATCAGCATGCTGGTTTTCCTTTTTGGGTGTTTGAGCCCCGGATTTTTCTTGTACAAAAAAACAAAGCAGGGCATTGCCCTGCTTTGCTTGTTTCTATGCTCGGCTTAGCCGCCGTTGCCCAAGCTGCCAAGATCAAAAGCTGACTCCATCCATTTTTTCACGCGATTGGCATCGCCAATACGGGTATAGCGCCCAGCAGAATCCATGAGCACGATGACCACTGGCGTGGCATTGATGCGAGCTTGCATGACCAAGCACTTGCCGGCTTCATTGATAAAGCCCGTTTTTGATACTTCGATATTCCAAGTATCGTTTTTCACCAAGGCATTGGTGTTGTGATAGGCCAATGCGCGACCCCGCGAGTAAACAATGTGCTCGGCAGTTGTCGAGTAATTGTGGATTTCGGGATAGGCGCGGGCGGCCTTCACCATGCGCACCAGATCGGTGGGCGATGCAGAGTTCTCGCTATGCAGGCCGGTGCTATCCAGGAACTGGGCATGAGTCATGCCCAGTTCTCGGGCCTTGCGATTCATCGCAGCTACAGCGGCGGGTGTGCCGCCCGGATAAGTGCGTGCCAGTGCAGCGGCGGCGCGGTTTTCAGAGGACATGAGGGCAAGCAGCATCACATCACCACGTGACAGGGTGGTGCCGACAGCCAAGCGTGAACTTGTGTGGCGCAAGGTATCCACGTCTTCCTGGCTGATGGTGATGGTCTCGTCCATGGGCAGGCGCGCATCGAGCACCACCATGGCAGTCATGAGTTTGGTGATGGAGGCAATCGGCATGGTGCGGTCCGGATTCTTGCTGTAGAGCAGCTCACCGGTTTCTGCATTCATGACGACAGCAGCACGCGACTCCAGAAAAAGAGCGGATTGTGCTGCCGGAATCTGGAAAATTTCCGTGGGGCCGGTGCGATGCGGCAGATTGGCCAAAGCAATAAGGCGTTGACGTTCAGCCGCAGTGATTTGTGGTGCGCGGCGTTTGCCGTAACGGGAAACTCGGCTGGCTGAAGAGCGCTTGCGATTAGCAGTGCTGCTCTTTTTCTTGGCCGATGATTTGGCCACGCTGGATTTCTTCTTGTGCACACTGGTTTTGCTGGAGTGATCAGCGGCACTGGCTGGCACAGCAAAAGGCAAGCTGAGCCCCAAGGCAATAAAGCCAAGTAGGAGGGGGCGGAAGCTGCGGTTCAGAATCTGTCGCATAAGCTGGGGTCTCAGTCTGGCGGCGCCACAGTTTCAGTGACGTATCAATACACAAACACAATCCATTGAAAAATATGGAGATGATGGTAGCAGTTTCATAAGCCTTTGCTAACGTCCCTGCTGCCTTTTTAACAAAAAGGAAGAGGTCTTGCTGGACGTAGTTCACTTATTCATTAAGATATTGATATTTAACAAATTATTTATGATTATGGGGGCGTGCCAGCAACGCATTCCTTTCCTTGTCCTGTCATCTATCAGTATTTCTACCTACTTCTCCCGGCTCTGGGGGCGTATTACCCTCTCGTTCATGGTTTCTGTTGTTCCGGAACCGCCATCTTTCAATGGAGCAAAGCGTGATCAAGGTCCTAGTGGTCGATGACCACGATCTGGTGCGCATGGGCATCACCCGCATGCTCTCCGATATTAGCGGCATCAAGGTCGTGGGTGAGGCAGCTACGGGGGAAGAGGCTTTGCGCTTGGCCCGTGAGCTCAATCCTCAGGTTGTTCTGATGGATGTGAAAATGCCTGGAATAGGCGGCTTGGAGGCCACCCGCAAGTTGCTGCGCCAGGATCCGGATGTCCGTGTAGTGGCCGTTACGGTCTGTGATGAAGAGCCATTTCCCTCGCGCTTGCTCAAGGCGGGTGCGGCAGGCTACCTCACCAAGGGGGCAGCACTGGAGGAGATGATCAAGGCCATTCGGGCGGTTGCTAGTGGTCAGCGATACATCAGCCCTGAGATCGCCCAGCAACTGGCCCTCAAAAATCTGGAGGAGGAGAGGTCTTCGCCCTTCGAGGTGCTGTCCGAGCGCGAAATGCAGATCACCATGATGATCGTCAACTGCCAGAAGGTGCAGGAAATTTCTGATCGTCTCTTCTTGAGTCCGAAAACCGTCAACAGCTATCGTTACCGCATCTTCGAGAAGCTCAGTATTGATAGTGATGTGGAGCTGACGCTGCTGGCCGTCCGCCATGGTCTACTGAACACCGATCTCGTCTGACCAGCCCCCCAGGTTTTTTTGCATGTCTGCTGTCCCGGCTGATGTAGCCGAGCATATTGCTTCCATTGTCCAGACCTTGCCCTTGTTGCCCGGCGTGTACCGCATGCTGGGTGGCGATGGCGAGGTGCTTTATGTGGGCAAGGCGCGCAGCCTGAAAAATCGCGTCAGCTCTTATTTCCAGAAAAATGTGGATAGCCCAAAGACGCGGGCACTGGTGGAGCGCATTGTTCATCTTGAGGTCACCATCACGGCCTCCGAGACTGAGGCTTTGTTGCTGGAGCAGACGCTCATCAAGGAGCTGAAGCCGCCCTACAACATCCTTTTGCGCGACGATAAATCCTATCCCTATCTTTTTATTTCCGAGGGCGAAGAGTACCCGCGCCTGGCGTTTCATCGTGGCAGCAAAAAAGAAAAGGGACGTTATTTCGGTCCTTATCCGAGTTCGCAGGCGGTGCGTGAAAGTCTGCAGCTCATGCAAAAACTTTTTCAGGTGCGCCAATGCGAGGACAGTTTTTTCCGTAATCGGGAGCGACCTTGCCTGCAATATCAGATTAAACGTTGTCGTGCGCCTTGCGTGGGGCTGGTAAGTCCTGAGGAGTACGGGCGCGATGTTCGGCATACCGTGCTTTTTCTTGATGGTCGTAATGCAGAGGTTACGGACGATCTGATTGCACGCATGAATACAGCCGCAGAGCAGCTGGATTTTGAGGTGGCCGCGGTTTACCGCGATCACCTGTCTGCTTTGCGGCGCGTACAGGAGCAGCAATTCGTCACGCGGGATACGGGGCAGGCCGATGTGGTTGCAGTGGCCGCACAGCCCGGTGGTGTCTGTGTGCAGATATTGTTTGTGCGCGATGGCCGCGTGCTGGGCAGCAAGGCTTTTCATCCCGACATGTTTGGTGAAACATCAGTGGCAGACATTTTGTCCGAGTTTCTACCCTCATTTTATCTGCAGGCTGAGCGTGCACTGGATTTGCCGGAAGAAATCATTCTGGCTGAGGAGTTGCCTGATGCCGAAGTATTACGTGACGCCATACGCACCTTGCACAAGCGTGATGTGCAGATACGGCACCGGGTACGGGAAACCCGGCAGGCTTGGTTACAGCTTGCCAAGCTCAATGCCGAACAAGGGCTGAGTGCCGCGCTGGCCAATCGCAGCAATCTTTCTGCCCGCTTTGCTGCATTGCAGCAGGCCTTGGGTCGTGAGCAAGCGGTCAGCCGTATGGAGTGTTTCGACATCAGTCACTCCATGGGCGAGGCCACCGTGGCATCCTGTGTGGTGTTCGATGAAAACGGTCCGCGTAAACGTGACTACCGTCATTTCAATATCGAGGGCATTACGCCAGGTGATGACTATGCCGCCATGCATCAGGCCCTGACGCGGCGTTACCAGCGCATCAAGAGTGGCGAAGGTGCTTTGCCGGACATTCTCTTTATTGACGGCGGCAAGGGGCAGCTGGCGCAGGCCGTGGCCGTGCTTGCCGAACTGGCGGTTGAGGGGGTGACCTTGGTCGGCATTGCCAAGGGAGAGGGCCGTAAGCCCGGTCTGGAAACCCTGCATTTTGTGGACGGTGCCGATTTACAGCTCGCTGCAGATTCACCGGCACTGCATCTCATACAGCATATTCGCGACGAGGCGCATCGCTTTGCCATTACCGGGCACCGTGCGCGGCGCGGCAAAAAGCGCAATCGCTCTTCGCTGGAGGATATTCCAGGCGTGGGGCCCAAGCGCCGCCGCGATCTTATCCAGCATTTCGGGGGCTTGCAGGAGGTGGCCCGTGCCAGCGTGAAGGACCTCGCGACGGCGCCGGGGATTAGTTTAAGATTGGCCGAAGCCATTTATGATGCCCTGCACAGTCACTGACCCGGTTGACTGGCTCGCGTCTGGCGATAACCGCCCCTCGGCGGCGGCAACGCGGAGATTGTATTGAGCGCTTCCCCCATCCTGAATATCCCTAACGCGCTCACCTTGTTGCGTATTGTCCTGATCCCTGTGCTGGTGGGCTTGGCCTATATCCCTTTTGCAAGTGGCCAAGTGGCCCCTTGGCTGCCTTTTGAGTGGCGCTATTTTATTGCGGCTCTGGTTTTTCTGTTCGCCGCCATTACTGACTGGTTCGATGGTTATCTGGCCCGTACCCTCAATCAAAGCTCGGCTTTTGGCCGTTTTCTGGATCCGGTGGCCGACAAGCTCATGGTCGCTTCCGCCCTTATCATTCTGGTGCAGTGGCACTCCAGCAATTTGCTGGTCGTGATCTCGGCTATTGTCATTGTCTGTCGCGAAATCACCATTTCTGCCTTGCGTGAGTGGATGGCCGAGCTGGGTAAGCGCGCCAGTGTGGCGGTGTCCTATATTGGCAAGCTCAAGACGGCCTTGCAGATGACGTCCATCAATGTGCTCTTGCTGCATCATCCGGTGTTGGATCAGTTGGGCCTGCTGCTGCTCATTGTGGCAGCGGGTCTGACGCTCTGGTCCATGCTGGTTTATTTGCGCGCGGCTTGGCCCTATCTCAGTCAGCCCTGATTTTTCAGCGCGATGCGTTGACAGGACAAGGCTCATCAGTACAATGCGCGCTCCACGCTGCAGGCAATTTTGCAGCGTAGAGATGCGGGAATAGCTCAGTTGGTAGAGCACGACCTTGCCAAGGTCGGGGTCGCGAGTTCGAGTCTCGTTTCCCGCTCCAGATTCATCTCAAAAAAGCCGGCTATGCCGGCTTTTTTGTTTGTGCGGATTTTGTGCTGGCCGAGGCCTTTCCCTGTTCAAGGCGGGCGCCGGCCATTACCATTGCCAGTCTTCTCGAAGCCAGTCATTTCGAACTTGTGGAGAACAGCATGATTAGCGGCAGCATCGTTGCCCTGGTAACCCCCATGCAGCGCGATGGCGCAGTAGATTGGGATGCCTTGCAGCGGCTGGTGGAGTGGCATGTGGCCGAGGGCACCAATGCCATCGTGGCCGTGGGCACCACTGGCGAATCAGCCACCCTTGATGTGGACGAGCATCTGGCTGTCATCAAAGCCGTGATCAAGACTGTTGCCGGCCGCATCCCTGTGATTGCCGGTACCGGTGCCAACTCCACACGAGAGGCCATAGCACTGACGAGGTCTGCAGCTGAAGCGGGTGCCGATGCCGTACTGCTGGTCACGCCGTACTACAACAAGCCGACTCAGGAAGGCCTGTATCAGCACCACAAGGCGCTGGCCGAAGCAGTCGCCATTCCCCAGATTCTTTACAACGTCCCCGGCCGTACCGGAGTGGACATGCAGAATGCCACGGTGGCACGTCTTGCGGGTCTGCCCAATATCATCGGCATCAAGGATGCTACCGGTAATCTCGAGCGCGGCCGTGAGCTTATTGGCTTGGTGGGCGACAAGATGGCGGTTTATTCCGGAGATGACCCCACTGCGCATGAGCTCATCCTGCTGGGGGGCAAGGGCAATATCTCGGTGACAGCCAATGTCGCGCCGGCCGCCATGGCCAAGGTTTGTGCCGCTGCCCTCAAGGGTGATGCTGCAACCGCACGTGCTTTGAGTGAGCCTTTGATGGCTCTGCACCGTGATCTCTTCATCGAGTCCAATCCCATTCCCGTGAAGTGGGCCCTGCATGAGATGGGGCGTGCCGATACCGGTATCCGTCTGCCCCTGACTGAGCTGGCTGAGTCCTGTCGTGAGCCGGTGCGTGCGGCTCTGCGTCAGGCTGGAGCGCTTTGATGCGCAAATTGTCGCATCTGTTCTGCATGAGCTTGGTGTTGGCCACAGCGGGTTGCAGCACCTATTTCCGTGATCGTGCCAGCGACTATCGTTCCGCCAAGGATATGCCACCGCTGCAGCTTGCGCCCGGTCAGGAAACGCGGGCCATCAAGCCCCTGTATCCGATACCGCCTGGGCCTGAAGTCACCATTAAGTCCTCGAAGAAGTTTGAGGCGCCCAAGCCCAAGCCATTGGCGGTGTTGCCTGAAGCCCCGGCTGCGCCGGAGAAAGCCCTGACACCGGCGCAGATGCCGGTATTGACGCAGGATGGTAATGGTTATCCTGTGGTCAGCATTGAGGGTGACTTCAATGCTATCTGGGATCGACTGGATGAGTCCCTGCGCACAGGCAGCGTGAAAGTGGATGACCGCGATCAGCGTGTGGGCCTCTACTATCTGACCCTGGCTGATGCCGAGGGCAAGAAAAATCCCTACCAGTTGCGTATAACCCGTGGTCAGAGTGCTTACACCCTGACCCTGCAGAAAGACGACGATACCCTGGCGCCCCAAGCGACGACCAAGACCCTGTTCGAGTCTATTGTCAGCCATTGGCCTAAAGATTCCGGAGACATGAATGGAAAAGCGCGACCTGCTGTACACCGGTAAGGCCAAGTCGGTTTACACCACGGACGATGCCGATCGTGTGGTGATTCTTTACCGCAACGATACTTCCGCTTTTGACGGCAAGCGCATTGAGCAGCTTGATCGCAAAGGCATGGTGAACAACAAATTCAACGCCTTCATCATGGACAAGCTGGCTGCTGCCGGTGTGCCCGTGCATCACGAAAAGCTGCTGTCCGATACCGAATCGCTGGTGAAAAAGCTCACCATGATTCCGGTGGAGTGCGTGGTGCGTAATTTCGCCGCGGGCTCGCTGGTGCGCCGTCTGGGCGTGGAAGAAGGCATGACATTGAGTCCGCCTACCTTCGAGCTTTTTCTCAAGAATGATGCGCTCGGCGATCCCATGGTCAACGAGTATCACGTGCGCTCCTTTGGCTGGGCCACCGATGCACAGCTGGCGCGCATGAAAGAGCTCTCATTCAAGGTGAATGATGTGCTCAAGCAACTTTTTGATGCCGGCAATATGCTGCTGGTGGATTTCAAGCTGGAGTTCGGTGACTTCCACGGCGAAATCGTGCTGGGTGACGAATTCTCTCCGGACGGCTGCCGTCTCTGGGACAAAGACACACGCAAGAAGCTGGATAAAGACCGCTTCCGTCAGGGCTTGGGTGGTGTCATCGAGGCCTATGAAGAAGTCGGCCATCGTATTGGTGTGAAGTTCGATTGAACCCCGGCGTCAGGCGGCCACGGAGTGAGTGATATTCCGCTCTGAGGTCTTGCCGAGGCGAGGGCTAGCCGGTATCTTTGCGGCCCGCTCGGAGAGGTGGCAGAGCGGTTGAATGTACCTGACTCGAAATCAGGCGTAGGCGCAAGTCTACCGAGGGTTCGAATCCCTCCCTCTCCGCCAAGTTAAAACACAAAACCCGCTAACTATGCGGGTTTTGTGTTTTTCAGGTCTTGGAAAACGCACGCAACCCTCAATCTTCCGTGCTCTTTCCCTCAGCCGCTCGGCGTGCCCCTGCCTCACAAGCTTTTGTCACTTGCACTGCAACGGGCATCCGGCTGATTTTATGGCGCGACGAAGATCCGATTTTAGTGGCGCCAGATGATTGCCATTATTTTCAAGATAAAAATAAAGTGACGATGCTGGCGAAAGAAAGCGGGTTCGCCGTATTCAAATGCAAGTAGTCAGCTTGGTGCTGCCGGAGTGAAATTCAGGTGGGGTAGAGCGGCTGCGCTGGGCTTTTAAGCATGAAGCCCGAATGAGCTCTGATTTTCAGAACGGATATGGCGGAAGCGGTGAGATTCGAACTCACGGAGGGCGGAACCCTCGGCGGTTTTCAAGACCGCTGCCTTCAACCACTCGGCCACGCTTCCACTAGGGAGGTATTACTGGGGGACATACTACAAAAACGCTGCCGGCACGGGGCCGGCAGCGAGAGCGGGCAAGGATACTGAATGGCCCCGACTAGTCAACGGTCGGAGCCATAGTTTCACATGGTGGATGGTGTGATGGGGGCGGGTGCCGAAGAAGCTGCCGGACCGCCTTGATCTCCCTTGGAGGGTTTCACCAGCGGAATCTGGCTGCTGGCATCCAGCGCTTCCAGTACATCGAGGCGGTGTTCGATCTGCAGATAACGGGCGACCTTGGTGGCAGGAATCACTTTCAGGAACTTCTTGGCGTATTTTCCGCGCAGGCTGACACGGTCACCATCAATGTCGTTGTACTCCTTGAGGAAGGCCTTGGCTTTCTCGTCACTGACATCGGGATAGGACTTGGCGTATTCCATGACCAAGGCATAGAAGCGATCGTTCAGCAGATCAATCTTGCCATGGTATTCGCGGTACAGCGGCCAGAAGGCATCGCTTTCGGTGGGGCTGAGCGGCAGTGAAAGGGTAATGGCCTGCTGGCGCTCGGCATTGATCTGGGTGCGCGTGGCCTGAATGAGAGCTTTGCTCACGGCCTCTTGGTGTACTTCTTGCGGATGGGGCGTCGGGGCAGTGTCAGCCACTGCCAGCGAGCTCAGCAGCAGGAAGGGCAGGGTGAGGGAAGAAAAGCGCATGAATCACTCCTTGTGAGATGGGGGTGGCAAGCGTTCACGGTGGCGCAGGCGCCACGCTCTTGCCAGCAGGCATACTGCCAGCCACAGGCTGATGGTGACAATGGGGATCGCAAGCAGTCGTGGCCAATAAAGTCCCAACCCTGCAACTAACAGTAAAAAAAGGCCGATGATGAGCAGGATGGCGGCTTCCACTGCGCCGAGCACACGCTGTTGCTGTATAGCGGCTGCAACCGTGTTGCCAAGACGCATGGCGGTTGCTACCCCCGTGGTTTTGCCACGAAAGCGCACGGGTTGACGTGGGCGCTGTCTGCGCTCGCTCAGATGCACGCGCTTCTCACTCAGTACGATTTCCGTAGCCTGTTCGATATCTTGCAGATACATGGCCTCCATCTGGTCGGCGAAGGCTTCATCTTCAACGGCCACATCCAGTTCGTAATTGCTGATCCAGCTGGCGATATTGAGATTGCTGGAGCCCACGCGTGCCCAGCGGCCGTCGGCTACAGCAGTTTTGGCGTGGATCATGGGGCCGTTCCATTCATATACACGCACACCAGCCTCTAGGAGGGGGCGGTAACCGGCGCGTGAGAACGGTGAAATGATGGCGAGGTCGCTGGAGCTGGGTACCAGCAGACGTACATCAACGCCATCCAGTGCAGCGGCGCAAAGCGCTTGTGAATATGTCGGCGTGCCAACAAAGTAAGCGTCAGTCAGCCACAGGCTCTCGCGGGCCATGGCAGCAATCAGCTGATCCAGCCGATAAAGACCACTGGCAGAGGGGCTGCTGGCGATGACGCGCAGCATGGTGTCGCCCGCATTTTCGATGCTGTCTCCTGCTGGCACCTCTCCCGGTGGCAGCGCGTCGCCGCACAATGACCAGATTTGCGCGAAAGCGGCGATGATGTCGGCAACGGCAGGGCCACGTACTTCAATCCCGGTGTCGCGCCATGGCGCGATATTGAGTGCTGCGTTGCCAGTCCAGCGCTGACTGACGCAAAGGCCGGTGACATAGCCAACGCGGCCATCCACGGTCAGGGATTTGCGATGGTCGCGAGTGAGCCAGCCAAAAGGGCTGTCCAGACGTGCCGGATTGAATGCACGGATTTCACCACCGGCGGCCAGCAGGGGTTGGAACAGTTGTCGTGAGGCCGGGAAAAAACAGCCCATCCAGTCGTAGAGCAGGCGCACGGTCACGCCGGCGCGCGCACGTTCAGTGAGGGCAGCAATGAATTCGCGCCCGATGATGTCGTCCTGGATGATGTAGTTTTCGAAATGGATAAAATGCTCGGCCTGACGTATGGCCATAAGCCAGGCCGGATAATTTTCGGCAGCATCACGTAAAAGCCGTAGCGCATTGCCCGCAATCAGCGGCGCGCCAGCAGTGCGCGAGAAGGCTTGCTCAGCAAGCAGGCGATCCGGACGTTGGGGTATGCGTTGTGCGGGCATACTGGCAATTCCCTTTTCGGGCATGGCAGTCTTCATGACAAAGTCCGTTCACCTGATCCTAGCAATCCCATGAATGACAGTGCACTTCTTTTTGTCTACGGCAGTCTGCGCCGTGGTTCAGGTCATGCCATGAGCCGGTGGCTGGCGGAGCGGGCCGCATGGCAGAGTGAGGCTTTGGTGGCAGGCTTGCTCTATCGCGTAAGCTGGTACCCAGCGCTGGTGTACGGTGCCGGGCAGGTGCGTGGTGATATTTATCGTGTGCCGCAGTCATTGTTGCAGGCCTTGGATGCCTATGAAGCAATACAGCATGCTCCGGAGGATGAGTACCGGCGCGAGTACGGCAGGGTGATAAGTGTTGATGCAGGTATTGATGCTGGCGTAGAGGTTTACGAGGCTTGGCTTTATCGCTATGTACAGTCTGTGCAGGGCATGGCGCTGCTGCCGGAAGGCGATTGGTTGCTGCATCTAAAGGCGGACTGATGAGCTGAGGCTGCGTATAAAAAAAGCCGCGATGATTCGCGGCTTTTTTTATGGGGGGCAGATGCTTAGCGTTTGCCGACCTGAGCACTCAGGCTATCTAGCAAAATACGGCCAGCCTCAAGGGCGAAAGCTTCGTCTTCCGGCTTTTCCTTATTGGGATCGGCAGCGGCTTCATCGGCATCGGCATCGGCCTTGTCTTCGGCTTCACGCCAGGTTTTGAGCAGGTCCTGACCTTTGGCGGCACGGCGCCGGTTTTCCATGGCCAGACGTTTGTCATCCAGCGCCTGCTTTTCTTTTTTGCGTGTGGCTTCGTTCAGGGACAGCGTTTTCTGCTTCTTGAGCTCGTGAGCCAGCGCGATATTTTCATTCAGATAGCGGAAGTCCGGATCGATGGCCTGGCGTGCATCGGAGGCTTGGCGCAATGCCGGTAGACGCTTGCTGTAATCCTGGTAGGGGAAGTAGCGGGCAGAGGGAATGGTATCCCAAGGCATGGCACTGGGCAGGGCAGATTCGCCGATATCGGCCTCATCAAAAACATTTGGGAAGTTGATGTCTGCATTCACGCCGCGATGCTGGGTGCTGGCACCAGAAATGCGATAGAACTTGGCTTCGGTCAATTTAAGCTGGCCGTATTCCAGATCGCGTAGCGACTGCACCGTGCCTTTGCCGAAGGTAGTGCTGCCGATAACAAGACCGCGGCCGTAATCTTGTATGGCACCGGCGAAAATTTCGGCGGCCGACGCAGAAAGGCGATTCACCATCACAGACAGCGGGCCGGAATACACAACAGAAGGGTCCGGATCGCCTAGCACTTCCACCTTGCCATTGGCATTTTTCACTTGCACGGTGGGGCCAGTGCCTATGAAGAGGCCGACTAGCGAGTTGGCTTCGGACAATGAACCGCCACCGTTATTGCGCAGGTCCAGTACGAGGCCATTGATCTTCTCGGCCTTGAGCTCCGTAATCAGTTTTTTCACATCGCGTGTGGTGCTGCGGTAGTTGGGATCACCGGCCTGCATGGCTTGGAAATCGGCATAGAAGGCCGGCAGCTTGATCACGCCGATTTTCAGTGTTTCTTCACCACGCTTGATGGTGAGGATTTTTTTCTGAGCGGCTTGGTCTTCCAGCTTGACCGTGTTGCGCACGATGCTGATGGTCTTGGTCTGGGTTTCATCCACGGCACCGGCCGGAATGATTTGCAGACGTACTGTGGTGCCCTTGGCGCCACGGATAAGGTCCACCACCTCGTCTATGCGCCAGCCGACCACATCTACAAATTCCTGATCCCCTTGGGCCGCGGCCACGATGCGATCACCAGTCTTGAGCTGGCCGGCTTTGTCGGCCGGGCCGGCGGGTACGAGGCGCACCACCTTGGTGTACTCATCCTCGCTTTGCAAAACGGCGCCTATGCCTTCTAGCGACAGGCTCATATTGATGTTGAAATTTTCTTCTGTGCGCGGCGAGAAATATTCCGTGTGCGGATCATAAGTCTCGGTAAAGGAGTTCATGAAAACCTGAAAGGCATCATCAGTCTTGGTGCGATAAAGATTGTTGAGCTGGCTCTTGTAGCGCTTGGCCAGCGTCTTCTGGATTTCGGCATCGCTCTTGCCGGTCAGACGAAGGCTGAGTGCGGCGGCCTTGAGGCGCTTGCGCCAGAGATCGTCCAGCTCGGCGCGGCTGGCGAGCCAAGGGGACTTTTCACGATCAATCTCCAGCGATTCATCTTTACTGAAGTCCATCTTGTCGACGCCCTTTTCGAGTTCGGCAATGACAAAATTGAGGCGTTCGGCAATGCGCTGCTGGTAGCGGTTGTAGATCAGGAAGGCGCCTTTGAGGTCGCCTTTTTTCAGGGCGTTGTCGAAGGTCTTGCGGTAGATCTCGAAGCCCTGGACATCACTGGCCAGAAAGTAGGCGTGCTGGCCGTCGAGATCCTTGAAGTAGCGGTCAAAGATCTGGGAAGAAAGCGCGGCATTGAGGATGCGGTGCTCGTAATGCATATCGTCCAGCAATTCGACCACGCTGCTGGCGGTGCGCGATTGCAGCTTGGACGAGGCGAGCTCGCTGTAATTTGTGGGGGCGGATGCCTGCTTGGCAAAAACTGCT
The DNA here is from genome assembly GCA_050739955.1 of Moraxellaceae bacterium. GTDB lineage: Bacteria > Pseudomonadota > Gammaproteobacteria > Pseudomonadales > Moraxellaceae > UBA2031. Next base: position 87,927 of record JBOICI010000003.1, on the reverse strand, counting down.
GAAAAAACCACCAGGCTGCTGACAGCCACTGTGGCAAGCACATGCTTGCGCGAGAACAGACCGGACATGCGGGAAACCGTCTTCGGATGCCGGCGACACGCCGGTTGCGAGGGCATTATAGCAATGCCATCTAAGCCATTGTCAGTACATAGTTTTGTGTTTTTTAGGGGAAATGTGTTTATCCCGATGAGAGTGGCGGCCATCTGCGTGACGGCCTGTCCCGACATCCTGGCGGTCTGCAGAGGTGACCATGGCGACGAGCTCCGGCCAAGTCGCGGCGGATGCCAAAAAAGTCTTGAAATTCCGTACCTTCCCTCCGTGTCACTGCTTTGACTTCATTCCGAAAAATGTGTTTAGTTGCGCCGTTCTGGCCGTTCCCCGCATTTCAGGACGATCCCATGCGCTTGCCATCTCCGTCTTCCCTTCTCCGTAGCGTTCTTCTTCCGCTGTGCGCCTGCTTTCTCTTGAGCTCCTGTTCGGCTGTCCGGCTTGCCCAAAGTGGCACGGTGGACAAACCCTCGGGAGAGGTGAAAGTGGCCGGCTTGGGGGATGCGGTAGCCATTAGCCGGGACAGCTTCGGCGTGCCCCGGATCGAAGCCCTGAACGATGCCGATCTTGCTTTCGGCATGGGCTATGCCATGGCCTCGGATCGTCTGGCGCAGATGGTTTCCTACAGTCTGACGGCGCAGGGCCGTCTTTCCGAAATGACCGGGCCCGCCAGCCGCGATCTCGATATCTATATGCGCACCTTGGGTTTGCGTCGTATTGCCGAGCGCCAGTTGGGTGCAGCTTCGCCACGCCTCAAGCGTCAGCTGGATAGTTTCTCTGCCGGTGTGAATGCCTGGATTTTCAGTCACAAGGACAAGCTGCCCTTCGAGTTCAGTAGTAGCGGCTATCAGCCTGAGCCTTGGGCGCCTGTGAATTCCATGGATATTTTTGCCCTGCTCAATCTGGGGCTCTCGCTCAATCTCAATGAAGAAATTGCCTGGCTCAATCTGGCTGCAAAGGTAGGTCCTGAAAAGGCGGCCTGGCTGCTGCCCACTTATCCGGATGAAGGTATTGCGCTGGATGAGGCGCGCAAGCTGGGTGCGGACTTCCCTTTCCGGGAACTGCAAGCTCCGTTGGCATCTGAGGTGCAGCTGCAAAAGAAGCTGGGCCAGCTATTTCTGCCCTTGCAACAAGCGGCCTCGAATAACTGGGCGATTGCTCCGGAGCGCACACATGGCAAGGCCAGCATTCTTGCCAACGACACCCATCTGCTGCTGGAGCAGCCGCCCGTGTGGATGCTGATGCAGGTGAGTACACCGGATTACCATGCAGCGGGCATTGCCGTAGCTGGCATCCCCGGAGTGGTGGCAGGTTATAACGGCCATATTGCCTGGGGCATGACCATGGTGATGGCTGATTCACAGGACATCTTCGTGGAAAAGCTGAAGCAAGAGGATGGCAAGACGCTTTATGCCTACAAGAATCAGTGGCTACCGGTGACTGAGCGCGAGGAAGTGCTGCGCATCAAGGGGCAGGCAGACGAGAAAATAATCGTGCAGGAAACTGCGCACGGACCTTTGTTGAATACCGCTCTGCAAGGTCGGCGTGTTCACGAAATCATGCCTGCTACTCTGCGCCCTGAGCCGCAATGGGGACTGGCCGTGCAGATGGCGGCCATGCAGCCAGACCAGAGCATGGAGCGGCTTTTTCTCCTGAGTCAGGCCAGTGGCTTTTCCGAGGGCGAGCATGCACTGGAGGGGGTGGGCTTTGTGCATCTCAATATATTGCTGGCGGATGCGCACAATATAGCTTGGCAGGTTACCGGTAATTATCCGCAACGCAGTAAGGGCCGTGGCTATTTGCCTTCCCCGGGCTGGACCGGTGAATACGACTGGAATGGATTTTTACCCTTCGAGGCGCTGCCGCACGATACCAATCCACAGCGCGGCTATATCGCAACAGCCAATCATCGCACTACAGAAAAGGATGCTGAGCCTTGGCTGACAGGCTCTTGGTATGCGCCGGAGCGTTTCGAGCGTGTAAGTGAAAGATTGGAAGAGCACAGCACGCATACTCTGGCGACCACTGTCGAATTGCAGAATGATGTGCACGACAAGGCGGTCGATAAATTGCGTGATGTGCTGAAAAAGCTGGAGCCCGCCATTCAGAGTCAGCTGGCACAAGCTGCACCTGCCGCTCGTAATAGTGGTGAAAGCGCACTCAAGATGTTGCTGCGTTTTGATGGCGACATGAACGCAGATTCTGCAGGGGCTGCGTTTTACGCCATTTTCCTTAATCGGCTGACCAGTGATGTTTTTCTGGATGAGCTAGGCCCGGTGGACAGCAGCAGCTGGCAGTCTTTCCTGTTGGGTAATGTCATCAGTTATTCCGCGCAGCAGGATCATATGCTGGGACGTGAAGACAGCCCGTTCTGGGATGATGTGCGTACGCCCGGGCATAAAGAGGAAAAAGCGGAAATCTTTGCACTGGCACTGGCCAATGCTTGGCAGCAGGCCAGTAGCACCCTGGGTAGCAATACGGCCGACTGGAAATGGGGCAATATCCATAGCTACACATGGGAGTCGGGTACAAGCAAGCTCAAGCCCTTCCTGCCATTTGCTCAGCGTCAGGCCGTTGCTGCACTTTCCGGCTATCTGGATCGTGGCCCCTATCCTGCACCTGGCTCTACCAATACCGTGAATGTGGCTGGCTATACCATCGGTGGAGATTTCAAGGTCTGGAATGTGCCGGCCATGCGCATGATTGTGGACTTCAGTCAGCCGGAGCCGCTTTACATCATCAACTCCGGTGGCCAGAGCGGGAATCCGGCCAGTCCGCATTATGCCGATGGCATAGAGCTCTATCTTTCCGGACGTAATCGCCGCATGGCTTTTCATGACGAACTACTAATACAGCAGCAGTTCTCGCAGAAGCTCATCCTGCAACCTTTGCACTGAAGATGCGCTCTTGAGATGCGCGCTCACTGAAATACAGGAAATCTGAAATGGCTCTTGGCGCACTCATGCTGGATCTTGAAGGTCTTACTTTGACCGACGATGAAAAGGTATTGATCACGCATCCGCATATAGGCGGCATCATCCTGTTTGCCCGGAATTTCCAGAATGTGGAACAGGTGACGGCGCTGGTGCAGTCCATACGCGCAAGTCGTCATGAGCTTATTATTGCTGTGGATCAGGAAGGCGGGCGCGTGCAGCGTTTTCGTGAGGGCTTTGTGAAGCTGCCCCCCATGAAGGCATTTGGTGATCTTTATGCCACGCAACCGGATGAAGCGCGTCAGCGCTGCTATCAGTGCGGCTGGCTTATGGCCAGCGAAGTGCTGGCGGTGGGTGTGGATATCAGTTTCGCACCGATTCTGGATGTGGATTGTGGCCTGTCACGTGTGATTGGCGATCGTTCTTTTCATGGTGATCCGCAAATTGCGGTCAAGCTGCTGCGCGAATTTATACGCGGCATGCACGACGCGGGTATGGCCGCTACGGGTAAGCATTTCCCCGGTCACGGCTCGGTGGAGGCAGATTCGCATGTGGCCATGCCGGTAGATACTCGTTCATGGGCCGAGATAGAAGCTCTGGATTTGGTGCCCTTCGCCGCGCTTGCCCGTGAGTTGCAGGGCGTCATGCCGGCTCATGTGATCTATGCGCGCGTGGATGACAAACCCGCCGGCTTCTCTCCCTTCTGGCTACAGGACATTCTGCGCCAGCGTCTGGGTTTTGACGGCGTAATTTTCTCGGATGATCTCAGTATGGAGGGGGCAGGGGCTGCCGGGTCCTATGCGGACAGAGTCAATGCGGCTCTGGATGCTGGTTGCGATATGGTGCTGGTTTGCAACCATAGGGTGGGAGCTTTAGAAGCCTTGCAAGCACTGGAGGCTAGAGGACAGTTTCCGGAGCAGCGACGGTTTGCAGAATTGCGAGGGCGGTTTTCGCATAGCTGGAACAGCCTGCATGCCGATGCCAGCTGGGCACTTACGCGCGAGGCGCTCAGTGCTTTGATCTGATTTTTTAAGGACTCTTCCAAAATAAAACCGCAGCTTTTGCTGCGGTTTTATTTTGAGAGGGGCTTCAACTGCCACCACCTCCGCCCGCCGGCGTTGTGCCGCCAATCGTTTCAGCAACATCCTCAAAAAGACCTTTGATTGATGTTCCGGCGCTCCCCAGAGCGGTCACGATGGCAATCGCAATCAAGGCTGCAATCAGCGCGTACTCGATTGCAGTCGCGCCTTCTTCTTCCTTTATAAATGCCATGACCCGGGCTTTAAGCGTGGCCAACTTCATGGTGCATTCCCTCGTTTGACGGCTTTGTCTCTGACAGACGGTATGTCTGTCCTCCCTTTTGTGAATTAACTCTAGTCGGCATTTTGTCTGCGTCAAAAGACCGCCCACCCGGAATTACACAGTTACGACAAGCGAATCGCTGGCGAGGATGAGCGGTGTGTTCTATAGATTCCTGCGTGGTTTGTAACAGCGGCTAGAGCAATCTCAAAAGCCTGCCGTTTGTTCGCAAAATAATACCGTTTGTACGGGGATTGTTAATTTATAGCGGTATTTTTAGCAGGGATTTTCCGGGGATCAGCAAGGGACATTCAGGCTGCATCTATCGCTATTTGCCAACACAGGGAATGCTATGAACAGCAGGCTGCTTGCTGTATTTGCCGTGGTGCTATTGCTGGGGGCAGTGATAGCGGGGTATCTGGGGTACAAGGTCAGTACACGTGACGCGGGCTCTGCTGTCACAAAAGGGACTGCGATATTGCCGGCAGATGCCAAGGGCAAGGTGGCTGTTGCCATTGCCGCACACGATATTTCGGCTGGCGTGGAAATGAAGGAGCAGGATTTCTATCTGGAATACCTGCGTCAGAGCCCTCCCGGCAGCTATGCCGAAATCAAGCCACTCATTGGAATAAAGCCCTGGATAGACATCAAGGCGGGCACCGTTGTTACAAACTCCCATACCCAGCCAGGCGGACAGTTGGCCCGTTTGATCCGTGCTGATGAGCGTGCCGTTGCCATTGGTGTTGATGAAGTGGTGGGTGGCGGCGGTTATGTGGCTCCCGGCGATTACGCTGATGTGCTTGTCTTTATTCCGGCCGACAAAGCCAATGATATTCCTGAAAGCGCTCAAGTGGTTCTGCCCGCTTTGCGAGTGCTGAGTTACGGCACACGCATGAGCCGTGGCGGCGATGCTGAAAAAGACGAGAAAAAGAAAGACGAGAGCCGTGCACCACGTACGGCGGTTCTGGCTGTTCCGGAAAAATTCACCACGCGACTGATGCTGGCCAGCAATGCCGGCAGCCTGCGTCTTGCTGTGCGCAGCGCTGAGTCGGATTTTTATAAGCGCTATGAGTCAGGTCAGTCTGCAGAGTCCATCGTGAACTCGGAAATGAGAAACCTGATCGCTTTGAGCTCCTTGTCTCCCCACTCCAAAAAAACTTCATTGACATCCTCCGTCCGCACACAGGGGCGTGAACCATCGGTAACCATTTACAGAGGAAAGGAAATTCAGCGCGTCATGCAATAAAGCCGGCGCGAGAAAACCAAGACGGCACCGGTAGATGGTGCTTATCAGGCAAGGGAGACGGTAATGCCGCTGACAAGAATAATGACAAGGGAACTGCTTGCACTGGGCATGCTGGTGATGGCGGTGCCCGTGATGGCGGCAGAGAAGGTTTGCGAAGATCTTGCCCGCATGGATAACAATCGCTACAGCTTGGCCACGGGAACACAAAGCGATGTGCGCTTTCCTGTGCGTATCGAGCGTATCGCTGTCGGTGACCCTGATATTGCCGATATCCAGTTGACCGGGGGTAGTAGCATTTTGATTACGGCACGCAAACCCGGCGGTACCAGTTTATTGGTCTGGACGCGCTGCAACACGGACCCTGTTCGAGCCAGTGTGCAGGTGGCTGGTCAGGCCGTGGCGGGTGCCTCAAGTCAGCGTCAGGTCATTGAGGATTTGCCGGCTCAGGTGCAAACCGACATCCGCTTCATTGAAGTTAGTCGCAGCAAGATGAAGGCTGTGTCTTCTTCTCTTTACGGAACGGGCAGTGGCAATTTCTTGTTTGGTTCGCCCGGCACCACGCCCGGTGTAACAGTGAGCCCGGGTGCTGTTTCCGGAATTCTCCCTGCCATTCCTCTGGCCAGCGAAGGTTTTAATATTGTCTGGGGCGGCGGCAGCAGCAAAGTGCTGGGCATGATCAATGCCATGGAAAGCAGTGGTTATGCCTATACGCTGGCTCAGCCCAGCTTGGTGGCCTTGAGTGGGCAGAGCGCCAACTTCCTGGCCGGGGGCGAGTTTCCTGTTCCGGTGCCGCAGGGCAATGGCGACAACATCACGATTGCCTATAAAGAATTCGGCATACGCCTGACGTTGACGCCCACCATTCTGGGAGAAAACCAGATTGTTCTTAAGGTGGCGCCTGAAGTCAGTGAGCTGGATTACTCCGCCGGTATACAAATCCAGCGCATCAATGTACCCGCTTTGCGCATACGCCGTACTGACACCACCGTATCGCTGGCTAGCGGTGAAAGCTTTGTCATCAGTGGCCTTATCAGCAAAAGCAGTATGTCGAATGTTGATAAATTGCCTTTTCTAGGCGATGTGCCTGTTCTGGGGGCATTTTTCCGCTCATCCAATATCAAGGCAGATGATCGTGAGCTGCTCATGGTAGTCACGCCTCATCTTGTGAAACCGCTGATGAAGCAGGCTGCGCTGCCTGCAGAGCCAGGCATCGGTTTGCGTAATTACGACCCGGGATTTCTTGAGTTCTATTTCATGGAAAACGGCAGCTATGACCGGCGTGGAGCCTTTGGCTTCTCGAACTGAAAGCGGCACTGCAAGGAGGGTGTGAAATGACACAACGATTCATTGCCATCACCGATCACGCACCAACGGTGCAGTGGCTGCAGCAGGCCCTAGATGGACAGGGTGTGGTCATGCATGCCGAAAAGCGTTCTCTGAGTGACGTGACCGCGCTGATTAATATTGCAAGTGCCTCCATAGTTTTTGTAAGTCTGGCGCGCAGCAATCTGGCGCAGGGCACGGCCTTTATTGAGGGTCTGCTGGCCGGCAAGCCCATGCTGGCAGTCATCGCCGTGGGTGATGGACTGGATAATGATGTTGTACTGGCGGCCATGCGCGCAGGTGCACGTGATTACATCACTTTTGGGGCGCGTTCCAGCGAAGTCACGGACATGGTGCGCCGTGTCAGCGAGCGTCTTCCATCCAACGGTAATACGCCGATAGAACAGGGGCAGATGCTGGTCATGGCCAGCCCGCGTCCGGATACCGAGGCTGCATTCCTGCTTATCAATATGGCGGTGGCACTGCAGGATGAAAAACCGGAGGCCACGGTATTACTGCTTGATCTCGGCATGCCACATGGTGATGTGATGGCCTTGCTCGATATGCAAGGCAGCTTCAGTTTTGTTGATGCCATGCGCAACCTGAAGCGTATAGATCAGACGCTGATAGAAAGTGCCTTTCCCCGTCACCGCTCCGGTATACGCATCCTGTCGCTACCGGCAGAGGGGCTGGATCTCGACAATATTTCATCAGCCGAGCTTTTTCTCTTGCTGGGCAGTCTGCGCGGACATTTCAGCCACATACTGGTTAATGCCTGTGGTATGGCAGATGAGCATCTCTTGGCCTTGCTGGTGGGCAATGCCAGTTCGGTTGCTTTCCTGGTGGAGCAAACCATCGTCAGCTGCAAGCAGACTCTGGATCTGATGAAAAAGCTGGAGCGTGACAACGTTCCTTGCGATAACCCGCAACTGGTAGTTGATCATTACTATCCTGAAATTTCGCCTGACCGTAACGAAATAGAAAGCAGCTTTGGCTGCAAAGTGGCTGCTGTGATTCCCGCCGCACCAGAGACACGCCTGCGCGTCAGTAATCTCGGCAAGACCATCTTCGAGCTGGCTCCCAAAGATTTTCTCGCCCAGAAATTGCGTCAATTAGCGGCTGAGCTGCTTCGTACTGGATCTACTCGCAAGCCATCAGTGAGTCAGCGCATTCTGGGTATGCTGGGGAGGCGTGAGGCATGAGTGTCGGTTTCATCCCTGGCGGCGGCCGTTCGGCTCAACGCCCCGTAGAGCAAGAAATGTCGGCGCTAAAGCTGCGCCTACACCGTCACATCATTGACTGTATGGAGGAGGATGGCTTCACCCTGCTTGATGATTCGCGCAGCATCCTGCTGGACTATGTACAGGACCGTACCCGCAAGCATGTGCAGGAAGCACAGATTGCGATATCACGTTATGAGCTTGATCGCCTGTGTGAGGAGCTGGTGGATGAGCTTACCGGTCTTGGTCCGCTGGAAAGTCTGCTGGATGATCCATCGGTCACGGAGGTTTTGGTAAACGGACCGGCGCATATTTTTCTGGAGCGCGATGGTGTTTTGCACCAGAGCATGCTGCACTTTTTCGATAATCATCATGTTGAGCGCGTTATACAAAGAATTCTCGCGCCACTAGGGCGTCGCTTGGACGAATCCAGTCCTATGGTGGATGCACGTCTTCCGGATGGCAGTCGTGTCAATGCCATCATTCCGCCAGTGGCGCTTAATGGCCCCTGTCTTTCCATACGAAAGTTTCGCAAGGATCTGCTGCGAGCCAGTGATTTGCTGGCTTATGGTTCGCTGGATGAAGGCATGCTGCGCTTTCTCAATGGTGCAGTGGCTCAGCGCAGCAATATTCTGGTCAGCGGCGGTACCGGTACCGGTAAAACCAGTCTGCTCAATGTATTGAGCAGCTATATCGGCGCCACCGAGCGTGTGGTCACTATTGAAGATACGGCAGAGCTGCAGTTGGCCCATCATCACGTGGTGCGATTGGAAACCCGGCCACCGAATTCCGAAGGCTTTGGTGAAATCACGGCACGTGATCTGATACGAAATGCTCTGCGCATGCGCCCGGATCGCATCATCCTGGGGGAAGTTCGTGGTGTTGAGGTGCTCGACATGATGCAGGCCATGAACACTGGTCATGATGGCTCCATGAGTACCTTGCATGCCAATTCGGCCATGGATTCCTTGCTGCGTCTGGAAATGCTGGTGGGGCTGAGCGGGCAAAAGATTGCTGACCATACCTTGCGTCACATGCTGAGTTCGGCACTGGATCTGATTGTTCAGCTCACTCGTCTTGGCAATGGTCGCCGTGTCATTTCCGAAATTCTGGAAGTAGTGGATGTGCGCGATGGTCTGTATGTGACCAATCGCCTTTTTCAGTACGACACGGCTTCAGGCCGCTTTCAACGTTCCGGCTCAGGCTCGCTCAATCCTAAATTGCGCGATCTTCTGTTGAGTGGAGGCTGATTCATGCATGTCTTCCTTATCTATGGAGTCGTCAGCCTGGTCATGCTTGTTCTGGCGCTGGTGATCTGGATAAAGAGCCAGCGCATAGGCGAGGCTGAGCGTATCAGTCAGCGCCTCGAAGGTATGGTGGAGGAGACGGCACGGGCAAGGCTGAACTGGTTGCAGCAGCAATTCGAGCGTGCTGGTCTCAAGCCGGAAAGCGCTCGTATTGCTCTGCTTGTCTGCATAGTGCTGCCACTGCTGTTGATGCTTTTCAGTGCAGTTCTTGGCGTCGGCGCTTTGCTTATCCTGCCGCTTTTCGTTCTGCTCTTTCTGCAGTGGAGCTATCAGCAGCGTATGAGAAAAATGATCCGGCAGCTGCCCCGGTTTCTCGATCATGTAGTGCGTGGTCTTTATACCGGGCGCACGCTGGGCGATGCCATGTTCAGTGCGCAGGATGAAGTGCAGGACCCGCTGTATGGAATGATCGCCAAAGTCAGGCGCAATGTTTCTCTCGGTGTTGCACTGCCTGATTCCTTTCAGGAGATAGCCGATCGCTATGCCGTAAAGGAATTACAGATTCTGGCATTAGGTATACGTGTTAATGCCCGCTATGGCGGCAATATGTCGGATCTCATCAGCAATATCATTCACTTCATCAATGAGCGCGAAAAATTGGCTGGTCAATTACGTGCCCTGACGGGCGAAACACGCCTGAGCGCCGTAGTTCTGGCGGTGGTGCCGTCGGCCATTGCAGTTTTCATCATGATCATGAATCCCAGCTATCTGACGGGAATGTGGAATGATCCGTCGGGGCGCAACTGGATCATTTTTGCCATCGCCCTGCAGTGTTCGGGAATCCTCATTATTTGGCGCATGATGAGGAGCATCTGATGGCTGTCATCCTGTATGCATTGACCATGGTGCTGCTCTTGCTGGTTCTCTTCATTCTGCTGGGCTGGCGCGGCGCTGCTGGCGAGAAACAGATGATACGTGAGCGCTTCAGCGGAGGTATGTCAGGAAACCAGGTCGGAAGCCAGATGAAGAAGATGGCCCTGGCTGCCGGCAATATTTCAGCGCTGGATAGCCTGCGCCGGCGTGTGGTGGATGATGACGAAGTCGGAGTAATGCTGTCCCGTGCCGGTATTCATAACAAGCAGGCACGTTCGCTTTATCACGCCTTGAGCATATTGAGCCCGGTAGTTCTGGCGGTATTGGTGATATTGGCGCATCTGATCATGAGCCCGGGGTTCAAAAATCCTGCGCTGGTCGTGATTGCTGCTGTCATCATTGGCATATTGATGCCGAAGCGCTTGTTGGGCGTGGTTGCAGATCGTCGGCGCGAGGAAATTCGTCTTGAGCTGCCGGTATTCGTGCAAACCTTGCGCATTCTTTTTGATTCAGGTCTTGCCGTTGAGCAGGCTCTTCGCGTTCTGACGAGTGAGGCAAAAAGCGTTTTTCCACAGGTGGCGGCTGAGTTGTGGCGTGCCCTGCAGCGTGCGTCCAGTGGCCTGGATCTGGCGGATGAGTTGGCGCGTATTTCTGATCAGCTTCAGGTAGAGGAGTTCACGGATACCGTCAGCATCTTGCGTCAGATGATTCGTCAGGGCGGCAGCGCGCGTACCTCTCTCCTGAATTTGCAGAAGCTGATTGAAGATCGTCAGATGGCCGTTATGCAGGAGCGGGTGACCAAGCTCTCGGCCAAGATGGCTATAGTCATGATTCTTTTTCTGTTTCCTGCCTTGTTCATCTTGCTTGCAGCTCCCGGCTTCATGGCGCTGACGCGCGCCCTTGGAGCCATAACATGAAAATCCTGCTGCCTTTATCTTTCCTTTTGCTGGTGGCCTGTGCGAGCCAGTCACAACAGGAGGCAAGTGCCCGCAAAAACTCGTCTGCCTGCTCTTCAGCATTGAGTAATGAGCAGGAGTTCACGCTGAATATGGTGGAGCAGCGGGAAAAGGATGGACAGCTCTATGCTGCGCTGGCGGCTTTGGAGAGCCTGCCTGAGCGCGAGCCTGCGGTCATGCAGCACAAGGCGGATGTTTTACGTCGTCTGGGCCGGCCTGAGTCGGCCGACTATTTTCGTCGTTTGCAAAAGTCCTGTTTATCGGCCTGGGGAGATCATGGGCTGGGCTTGCTGGCCGCTGAGGCGGGGGATTTGAAAACAGCGCAGAAGCTTTTGCAGCAAGCTGCCACGGCATTGCCTACGGAATATCGTCTGCGCAATGACCTGGGTGTGCTGCTTTTACGGCAACAGAAAATTGATGAGGCGCGTTTTGAGCTCATGACCGCACTGGAGTTGTCCTCTGATCGCAGTCTGCCTTCCGTCAATCTGTTGACACTGCTGATGGTGCAGCAAAAGCCGGTGGCCATGCGCAGTCTGATGCAGCGCTACAAGATGGCTGGTCCGGAATGGCAGGCAGCGGTGCAGTCGTGTGAGAGTCTGGTGGCGGATTGGCAGAAGCAAGGTATAGCGCATCAAGCCTCGGAAAAGATTTGTACGGTGCCTTCGCCGGTGGAGTTTCCGGTGGTGGCACGTACCGGAGAAACCGGCTGAGGCCGGAACAGGAGATATCGTATGAAACGGATTCTTATGCTCACACTTTGCATGCTTGCCATGCCGGCATTGGCGGCGGACAAGACTGCTGCTGAAAAGAGCCAGGCAAATGAATCTGCCGGTCCTGCAACCGTGCTGACCTGGCTGGATATGCAACGTGCCGGCAGCCAGGCCTCCAGTGTGGCGCAGACGCTGACACCGGTAATTCAGGAGCGGGTGGTGAAGCGCTATCTGGATAGTTTCAATGCCCCCATTCCAGTCTTCTTTGCCGATGAGTCTTCCATGATCCCGAGTGCAGCGGCGAGCCGCTAGGACGGATAGTGCGATGAAAGCGTTTGCCGGGCCTTCGCGGCAGCGAGGGGCCATCGCCATGATGACGGCGGCCTTTCTGATGTTTGCTTTGCTATGTCTGGTACTGGTGGTGGATACCGGCCGCCTTTATTACGAAAAGCGTCGCTTGCAGCGTATTGCCGATACTTCGGCACTGGATGCCGCGACTGAAGGCGGCTTATGCAGTCTGGACAGCGGCCCCACGCTGACAGCCTTGGTGGCGACGAGTGCAACACGTAACGGTTTTTCAGGTGATGTTTCGGTGGCGCCCAATGAGGTCTCGGGGGGCTATATGGAGACCGTGGATGGCATACGCATTTTCAATGCTGATCCGGATCGGGCCGAGGCCGTGCAAGTTGTGCTGGGTAAGGATGTTCCTGCCAGCCTGATTGCAGGCGGCCTGTTTGGAAATATTGTGGAGTTGCGTGCACAGGCCACGGCACAGCGCATTCCAACGGTGACTTTTTCAGCGGGTAGTTCCCTGCTGAATATCAATAGCAGCAAGTCGGCCCTGCTGAATCCCTTGCTCAATGGTTTATTGGGCACTCATCTCAATCTCAACGCGGTTTCTTATCAGGGCATTGCTGATGCTGATGTCAGCTTGCTGGATTTCATGCGCTCTGCCGGACTGATTGGCACACGTATTACGGCCGGAGCCGTAGATCAGGCACTCAATACCAGTGTTTCCCTTGCCAGCTTTACAGCGGCAACGGTGAATGTGCTGGATCAGCAACAGGCGGCTGGTGTGGGCCTGCTCAATAGTCAGTTGATCGGTGTGAAGAGTGCGACGGTCAAGCTGGGCGATATTGTGGCGCTGGATACTGCGCCGGGCATGATGGAAGAGGCGCTGAAAGCCAAGGTCAATCTTCTGGAGTTGCTGGTGGCAGCGGCCATGGCCGCCAACAAGAACAATGCCGTTGCACTGAGTCTGGGAGTGGCTGGTGTTTCAGCCAGCCTGCGGGTCATAGAGCCGCCCCAGATTGCGGTGGGTTGGCCGGGTATGGAAAACGGACAATGGCGCACCAAGGCCAAGACCGCCCAGGTGCGCTTGACGGTCAGTGCCCAGCCTAATGTGCTGGGGCTGACGGCCGGTGATATCGGCCTGACTACCGAAGTGGCCCAGGGTGAAGCCTGGTTTGAACAGGCCCGTTGTCGCACGCTGGCATCGGGCTCTACCGATATTGATCTGGCGGGCGCCACCGGCCTTGCTTCTGTGAAGCTGACCAAGACCAGTGGCAGTGGCAATGCCGAGATCAAAATCGGCCTGGCTCAGGGTGGGCCGCTGGGAGGTCTGACGCTGGTGACGGCCGAGGTCGGGCTGGATACAACGGTAGGGGCCAGTAATGTGCAGGACATTGACTACGAAATCGTCAACAAGAATGAGGATTTGCCGGAAAAGAAAACCATGTCTTCCGGTAGTGGTCTTGCCACCAGTATCAATAATCTGCAGGTGACGGTGACCGCCGGCCCACTGATTCTTGATCTTTCACCAGTGACAGATCTGGTTAAAAACATAGTGGTAGACGGCGTGGTGAATGATCTGGTGAATCCGCTGGTGATTCCCCTGCTGGGCCTGCTCGGTGTGCAGCCAGGTGTAATGGATGTGGCCCTGATTGACGTGCGTGAGGGGCCGGCCGTCCTGATGCGCTGATCAGCGTTGTATCAGGGCGTCAGGCTGGATTCTGCAGCCAGCATGGCCGGTACTTTGGGCACCTGGCCTATCACGGGCAGGGTAATGACGGGGATGACAGGGTTGGTGTTGTAGTTGGGGTATTCGATACGCACCACAACACGGGTGCCATCTTGTACGCCTGCGATCACATTGATACGGCTGCGTATCAGCGGCGGCAGATAGCTCAGTTGCTGATCGGCTTCCGCGGTAGCCAGACTTTCCACCGTAGCCTCGTAATCATCTTCCAGTGGATCAGCTTTCACGGCGGCGCGCACGGCTTGTGCACTGGCGCTATTGAAAGTTTGCAACATCAACAGAGGAAAGGCATAACTCACCATGGCATAAAACACGGTGAAGGCCAGAACAAAAACAAGGGCGAATTCGATGGCTGCGGCACCTTTCTGGCGATGCATGGCCAGCGTCTGTGATGAAAACTTCCGCTGCATATTTTTCTGCTCCTTTTCCTTCTTTCCCGGTTTCATATTCTTTTCAGGGAGAGGTGATTTCCTGTTTTCTTGCAGACGAGGCCGGCATGGATGAAGCCATGGCATCAACGGCACTCAGTATAGTGCTGATTGTCTGGGCTGCCCTGTGCGGGGCTCAGGATGTATGGCAGCTGCGGGTTGCCAATGTGTTGACGCTGGGCATGCTGGCACTGGCACTGGTTTTCCTGCTGTGGACGGGGCATAGCATGATAGGCAGTAGTGGCGGGCAGGCACTTTTCGGTTTACTGCTTGCACTGCTCTTTACCTTACCGGGTTATGCATTGGGCAAGCTGGGTGCTGCCGATGCCAAGATGCTGATGGCCCTTGGGCTGGCGACTGACGCCAGCACTGTATTGGAGGTATTTGTGCTGGCCAGCCTGACGGCGGCAGCCCTCATGTTGCTGACGCGCTATCTGGATCGTTATCCCTGGTTTGTTCGCAATACCGCTTCGGGTCTTCTACAAGGTCTGGCTCCACGAGCTGGTAAATCCTTCCCTTTTGCGGCCTGCATGGCCTTTGGTGTGCTGGTTACACTGGGCCTGCGTCTATTGGCTTGAGATCAGGCAGGCTTTTTCTTTACGGGCACTCTGTTATGGTCAGGCACTGTCGGGGCTTGTCCTGCCTCGTACTGGTGTTTTGCAGACTGATGCCCGAGGGAAGGGGGCTGGCATATGCTGCTGAAAAGCAAACTGGCAATGCGCCTGGTGTTCTGGATGGGCGGAGTTGCCACCCTCATTTTTGCCATCGGCATTTTCAGTGATTACCGCTTGTCGCGGGCCCACATCATACGCAACAGCGAGCTGGAAGCGGCCGAGGTGATACGTTCCTCGGTGTCTGATCTGCGCAACTTGTTTCAGGGCGTGCAAAGCTCCACCGATCTTTTTGCTCGCGTGCTGGGTGACAAGAATTTGGCGCCCATGGAAATGCGCGCGCTGCTGCAGCGTGCAGTTGCCAAGAACCCGGATATATATGGTTCCACCATAGCCGTGAGGCCTGAGCTTTCCGGCTATGCAAAAGGCTTTGCGCCTTACTATTACCATGTGGGTGAGGAGTTGGGTTATGCCAACCTTGCCCATACCTATCCCCGCGGCTATGTGCAGGAGCCTTGGTATGCCGGGCCACGAGTCAGGGGCCGTGCATCCTGGAGCGAGCCTTATTTCGATGCGGGTGGTGGCAATACACTGATGGCCACCTACAGCGTGCCCATTCTGCGCAAACAGGGCCATGAAACGGTTTTCTTCGGCGTGGTGACAGCCGATATCACGCTCAAGAGCATTCAGTCCTATCTCAGTCGTATTCATCTTGGCGAGAGCGGTTTTGCATTTCTCCTCAGCGAGCAGGGCAGTCTTATCAGCTTCCCCGACGACAAATATCTGCTGCAGACTTTTCCCTCCGCCTTTCCGGCCATCAGCGAGCACAAGGGCTGGCAGCGTACGATGTCGCGTGCGCTCAATGGCCAGAAAGATATTGTCCGTCTGCCTTGTCCGAGTCAGAAGGGAGATTGTCTGCTGGCCTTTTCACCTTTTGCAGATACCGGTTGGGCCCTGCTGGTGGTGTACCCGGAAGAGGAAGTACTGGCAGATCTCAATCTGCATTTGTGGAAAGTGGTGGCCATAGGGGCTAGCTGCATACTGCTGCTGCTTTTGAGCGTTGTTCTGATTGCGCGCAGCATCGCGCAGCCACTGGTGGCATTGACGGCGGCGGCTGACAAGCTGGGTGATGGCCAGCTGGATGTAACACTGCCAGCCATCCGTGGTAACGATGAAGTCGCGCATCTGATTACGGCTTTCAGGCATATGAAGCTGCGTCTGCGCACCTATATTGCGCGGGTGGAGCTGGATACCGCCTCGCGTAACCGTTTGCAGGGTGAGCTGGATGCCGCCCGCCAGATTCAGATGGAAATGCTGCCGCAGGCCGGCGATGCGCGCGTCAACCTGACTACCTACAACATTTATGCCCGTCTGCTTCCGGCCAAGGCCGTGGGTGGTGATCTCTACACCTGGTTCCGGCCGGACGAGACACATATTTTTCTGGTTATCGGTGATGTTTCCGACAAGGGTGTGCCGGCGGCATTATTCATGGCGCGTGTGGTAACCCTTTTGCAGCAGCATCTTGTACCCAATGCCGAGCCGGGCGAGGTGTTGTCTCTGCTGAACGATCAGATGGTGGAGCGCAATGATGCCTGCATGTTCGCTACGCTGAGCTGTGTGCTGGTTGATCTGGAGAGCGGAGTCATGGAGTGGGCCAGTGCGGGCCACAGCCCTCCTTTGCTGAAGCGAGGAGATTCTGTGCTGACACTCGTGCAGCAAAATGGCCCGGCCCTGGGCTTGATGGAGGGGCAGGAATTTCCTGCCAATCGTATCGCCCTGCAGGCCGGTGACAGGCTCCTGTTATGCACAGACGGTATTGATGAGGCCATGAGCCCTGTGCACGAGCTGTTCGGTCTGGAACGTCTGCAACAGGTGGTGAAGGAGTTTCAGGACGATAGTGCGGCGGGTCTTGGTGAGCAGGTACTGCAGGCAGTGCGTGCGCATGCGGCGGAGGAGCCGCAATCCGATGACATCACTCTTATGGTCTTTGCCTGGAAAGGGCCGCGGCATATGCTCCTGAACCGGCAGTGGACAGATTTCTCCGCGCGCGAGTTCCCGGCCCTGATTCCTGCCGCTGCTGACATGTTCAGCTGGCTGGCGCAGTGGTGCCAGAGTAATGCCGTGCCTGAGGAAGTGTTACAAGATCTCAAACTGGTAGCCGAAGAAGTCTTCGTCAATATCGTGCATTACAGTGGCCTGCCACGAACGGCCCTGATCAGTATGCAGCTGGCACGGGATGCTGAGCTGGGCGGGGTAGGCATGGAGTTCATTGATGCGGGAAAACCATGGAATCCCTTGTTGGAAAGCCCCGAGCCCGATCTGGGACTGACAACAGAAGATACCGATATCGGTGGTCTGGGCGTGCATCTGGTACGAGAGTTGACCAATGAACAATGTTATCGCCGCGAGTTTTCCGACAATCGTTTCTGTGTGGTGAAACGAATTCCGAAAATGATGCCGGACATCCATTAAATAAGGAGAAGAAAATGTCACTAACATGCAACATCATCGAACAGCAGGCGGGAAAAGTAATACGTGTTGCCATGGCGGGTGAGCTGGATACGCTGACGGCGCCGGATTGCGAGCGTGAACTGGCCGCCGCCGCTCGTCCCGGTCTGGAAATGCTGGTGCTGGACATGAAGGATCTCAGCTATATCAGCTCGGCCGGTCTGCGTGTGGTATTCAAGGCAGCCAAGCAGGCCAAGGCTGCCGGTACTCGTTTTGCACTGGCCAATCGTCAACCGCAGATCGTTAAGGTTTTCGAGATTGTGAAAGCCTTGCCTGATATCAATATCTTCCGTGATGACAGCGAACTGGATGGTTATCTCACGGCCATGCAGGAAAAGACCCTGCGCGGCGAAGATTGAACGCCGACTTGGCGTGATGCGTGCTGGCTCAGCGCAGGGCAGCCAGCACGGTATTCACGACTTCCAGTCGCTGCACAGCATCATCGCTGGGCAGCATGAAGCGCAGACGATCGGCCCCTTCCAGCTTGTAGCGACGAGGCTGGGTCTGTATGAGTTTCACCAGACGCATGGGGTCTACATTCGTTTCCGATGAGAACTCCAGTCGGCCACCCGATGGGCCTGCATCAATTTTGCGTATGCCCATCTCTTCAGCACCCAGCTTCAACGCCGTAACGGCAAAGAGATTCTTCACCGGATCTGGCAGCAGGCCGAAGCGGTCTATCATTTCCACCTGCAACTCATCCAGCTCTTCCGTAGTTTTTGCATTGCTGATGCGCTTGTAGAGCATCAGGCGGTTGTGCACATCGGGCAGGTATTCATCGGGGATCAGAGCGCTGATGCGCAAGTTCACTTCCGTGGCCAAGGCCAGGGGCTGATCCAGATTCGGCGTCTTGCCCGCACGTATGGCTTTAACAGCACGTTCCAGCATTTCCATATACAGCGTGAAGCCCACGGTATTGATATTGCCGCTTTGCTCTTCGCCTAGCAGTTCGCCGGCGCCGCGGATTTCCAGATCATGACTGGCCAGCGAGAAGCCGGCACCCAGATCATCCGCTTGAGAAATGGCCTCCAGACGCTTTTCAGCATCGCCGGTCATGGCTTTCACATTGGGCGTGAGTAGGTAGGCATAAGCCTGATGGTGCGAGCGGCCGACACGGCCACGCAACTGATGCAGTTGTGCCAGGCCGAGTTTGTCGGCACGGTCCATGATGATGGTATTGGCCGAGGGCACATCGATGCCGGTTTCAATAATGGTGGTACAGACCAGCACATTGAACTGCTTGTGATAAAACTGCTGCATGACTTGCTCGAGCTCACGCTCACGCATCTGGCCATGAGCCACGCCTATGCGCGCTTCGGGCACCAGCTTGCGAATTTCTTCTGCCGTTTTTTCTATGCTCTCCACTTCATTGTGCAGATAGTAGACCTGACCACCGCGTAGCAATTCACGCAGCAGTGCCTCTTTGATGGTGGCGGGATTGGATTCGCGCACAAAGGTTTTTACGGCCAGACGCTTGGCGGGTGGCGTGGCGATGATGGAAAGATCGCGCATGCCGGAGAAAGCCATATTCAAGGTGCGTGGTATCGGCGTGGCAGTCAGGGTCAGCATGTCGACTTCGGCACGCAGATTCTTCAGGGCTTCTTTGTGACGCACGCCGAAGCGATGCTCTTCGTCAACAATGATGAGACCGAGATTGCGGAAGTGCACATCCGGCTGCAGCAGTTTGTGCGTGCCGATGATGATGTCTATTTTGCCTTCCTGCATTTCCTTCAAGGCCAGGTTTTGTTCTTTGGTGGATTTGAAGCGCGATAGCACTTCAATTTTCACCGGCCAGTCGGCAAAGCGGTCGCGGAAGTTTTCATAATGCTGCTGTGCCAGCAAGGTAGTGGGAACCAGAACGGCGACCTGATGACCATCTTGTACCGCCACGAAAGAGGCGCGCATGGCGACTTCGGTTTTGCCGAAGCCGACATCGCCGCATACGAGGCGATCCATGGGGCGTGGGGCGCGCAGATCGGCAATAGTGGCGATGATGGCAGCGGCCTGATCGGCGGTTTCCTCGAAGGGAAAGCCGGAGGCGAACAGGGCGTAATCAGCATCACTGAAGCCAAAAGCGTGGCCGGGACGAGCGGCGCGGCGGGCGTAGATATTGAGCAATTCGGCCGCGGTATCGCGTACCTGCTCGGCGGCTTTGCGTCGAGCCTTGGTCCATTGTTCGGTGCCAAGGCGATGTAGCGGAGCCATGGCATCGTCGGCGCCGGAATAACGGGCGATAAGATGCAGGCTGGCTACCGGCACATAAAGCTTGGCACTGTCGGCGTATTCCAGCAGCAGGAATTCCTGGGCTTCGCCATCCACCTCCAGCGTGACCAAGCCCTGATAGCGGCCGACACCGTGATCAATATGCACCACGGGCGCGCCTTCTTTCAGCTCACTCAGATTCTTGATGATGAGTTCGCTGGAAACATCCTGATTGCTGGCTTTCCGGCGACGACGCTGCATTACACGCTGGCCGAAAAGCTGGGATTCGGCAATCAGGCTGAGTGCCGGAGTTTGCAGCCAGAGGCCGTGCTCCAAGGGGGCAATGGTGATGGCCGGCGTGGCGTCATTACTGGCCAGAAATTCCGGCCAGTTGTTCACGGCGCGCGGTTTTATGCCGGAGCGGCCCAGTAACTCCAGAAGACTTTCACGGCGGCCGGCGCTTTCCGCGCAGAACAGCAGGCGTGTGTTGCTGTGGTTCTGCATATATTGCAGCAGCTCGCGCAACGGCTGTTCCGCCTTGGCATCCACGGGCAAGGCTGGTGGCGGCAGGAAGGGCAGATTGTTCTGGCCGGCGCGCTCTTCCAGTGGGCTCGTTTGCCAGTCCACGCGAGGAAAGCGGTTGATGCCGGCAAAAAGTTCGTTGTCGCGTAGAAAAAGGCGCTCCGGTTCCAGCAAGGGGCGGGTGCTGTCATGGCGACGGTCTTCGTAGCGATCCTGAATGTCCTGCCAGAAATTTGTTATTTGCTGATGGGCATTGGCATCCAGCATGAGCAGGCTGTTGGCAGGCAGGTAATCGAAGAGCGTGCCGGTCTCCTCGAAGAAAAGCGGCAGATAGTATTCGATGCCGCCGGCGGCCAGCCCGTTAATCACATCCTGATACAGGGGCACGCGCTTGGGATCACCCAGAAACGTGCCGGCCCAGGTATCGCGGAAGCGGCGTATGGCGGCTTTATCCAAGGGAAATTCTTTGGCGGGTAGCAGTTCCAGCTTTTCCACGCTTTCTATGGTGCGTTGTGTTTCGGCATCAAAGCGGCGCAGGGTTTCGATCTCGTCATCAAAGAGCTCTATGCGCAGTGGCGATTCCGAGCCCATGGGATAGAGATCAATCAGGCTGCCGCGCACGGCAAATTCGCCATGCTCGTAAACCGTGTCCACGGCGGTATAGCCGGCGCCTTCCAGCTGGCGCCGGAATTCAGCGATATCGATTTTCTGTTTCAGCGCCAGCGAAAGCGAACGGCCACCCAGCCAGCCGCGTGGGGCGATGCGGTGAGCCAGCGTACTCACCGGCACCACGATGATGCCGCGCTGCAGCACCGGCAATTGCGCCAGCGTTTTCAGGCGGGCCGAAACAATATCCTGATGCGGTGAGAACTGGTCGTAGGGCAGGGTTTCCCAGTCAGCAAAATGCAGGATGGGCAACTGGCCCTGAGCGGCCTCTGCGTGGCCGAGGAAAAAGGCCAGCTCGTCTTCCAGGCGATTGGCTGATTGCGTATTCGCGGTGACCACGATGACCGGGCCGGCATGCTGTTGCGCGGCATTGGCCAGGGTCAGGGCAAGGCCGGCGCCGGCCAGCCCACCGAAGTGGCGGCGATCCCCGGACTTGACGGGCAGGGCGGGGAGTAAGGAAAGCGTAGGAATGGCAGACATCGGGCAACCTGTGGTCCGAGAACGGCAAAAGCCACATCTGAAGTGGCGGGCCGATTCTACCTGAAGACGGTGCGGGAAGGGTTTGTCTCTTGTTCAGGGGGAAGTGGCGGGCGGCTGCGACACTATGCCGCAGGCCGTGCCTGCCCCGGATTCATATAATGCGCGCCGTCCAGAATCCCGCCCCGGAGCTCGCATGCGCGCTGTTGTTCTCCTGTCTTCTTTCACGCTTCTCCTGCTCGCATCGTCAGGGGTCAGGGCAAATGCAGCCGCCACCGAGGAAATGCAGACCGTGGTCGTGACAGCCAGAGCTGAGGAGCCGGGCTCCACTCCCGCGGTGCCGGCCAGTTTGCCGGCCGTGAGCGCCGGTCTCCGTGCAGAGCAGTTGCAACAAACCGTGAATCTCACCGGCGTGGAAGATGCCCTGAAGAATCTGCCCTCACTGGATGTGCGCAAACGTTTTATCGGCGACCGCGCAAGCCCGGTGGCTTCGCGCACCACGGGCTCAGGCTTTGGCGCCCGTGGCCTCGTGTATGCAGACGATATGCTGCTCTCCAATCTGCTGGGTAATGACAACACGACGTATACCCCGCGCTGGAGCATGGTGGCGCCCACGGAAATACAGCGCGTAGATGTGATCTACGGACCTTACTCGGCGCTTTATCCGGGCAATGCCATGGGCTCGGTGGTGTTGCTCAGCACCCGCATGCCAGAACAGTTTGAAGCCCATGTCAGCGTGCAGGGTTTTCACGAGGCGCTTGAGGTTTACGGCACGGACGAAAGCTATACCGGCTCGCAGCTGTCAGCGGCGCTGGGAACACGTGCCGGCGCTTTTTCTGTCTGGTTGGGTGCCAATCACCTCGACAGCCGTGGTCATCCCATGAGTTTTGTCTCGGCGCAAGCGCCAGCCAGTACCACTGCCACCAATACGGCGACTGGCGCGGTGCCGGACAAGGATATGTTCGGCAAGGACCGTCTCATTCTGGGCGCTACCGGTATCGACCACACCGTGCAGGATAATTTCAAACTCAAACTGGCTTATGAACTCAGCGACAATACGGTGCTCAGCTATACCCTGGGCCTGTGGCAGAACGATTCCGATATTTCCTACGACAGTTATCTGAAAGACAGCAGCGGCAATGCGGTCTACAACGGCCTTTATCGCATCAACGGTATTTCCTACAACATTCCCGCCAGCAGTTTCCGTTTACAGCAGCAGGAAACCGAACACTGGTTGCAGGCGCTGGCCCTGCAAGGCAGGAGTACAAACTGGAGCTGGCAGGCTGTTGCCAGCCTGTATGACTACGGCAGTGATGAAGCTCGTGTACAGGCCAGCACGCAGAGTAGCAACGGTACGCTGACTCGTATGGATGGCACCGGTTGGAAAACTCTGGATCTGCGTGGCGAGTGGCATCCGCCTGATCTTTCCCATGCCCTCAGCTTTGGCTATCACCTGGATCAGTACAATTTGCAAACCCTGGTGCAAAATGTTGCGAATTGGCTGAGCAGTGATAGTGGTACGCGCAACTCTGCATTCTCTGGCGAAACGCAGACCCAGGCTGTTTATGTGCAAGATGCCTGGCAGTTGTCGCCGCAGTGGCAGGCAGTGCTTGGCCTGCGTTACGAGCAGTGGCAGGCCGCCAAGGGCAGCGTATCAAGCAGTAATACCACGCAGAATTTTTTCGATCGTGACGAGGCTTTCAGCTCACCCAAGGCAGCACTGAGTTATCGTCCGACAGATGATCTCACGTTGCGCGCCTCCATAGGCCGAGCTTATCGCTTGCCCACAGTGGCCGAGTTGTATCAGGGCTCTTTGCCCAATGGTGCCAATAATGTGGTCTACAACAATCCGGATCTGCAGCCGGAAAAGGTGCTGGCTTCCGAGCTTAATGCCGAATATTTTCTCGCCTCGGGCATGCTGCGTGCCACGGTTTTTAATGAGGACAATGAGGATGCATTGATCAAGCAGACCGTGCCCGGCGTGGTGGGCGCCACGACTTATTTCATGAATGTAGGCAAGATTCGTACGCGCGGTGCTGAGCTGGCGTGGCAGGGTGAGGATGTTTTCATGCCGCGCTTTGATCTTTCCGGCAGCCTGACTTATGCGCGCTCGGAGATACTGGAAGATACCGCGCATCCGGAATATGTCGGCAAGACCAATTACCGTCTGCCGCTATGGCGCGCCAAAGTGGTGGGTACTTTCCGGCAAACTGAAAAGCTGGATTACAGTCTGGCTGGCCGCTATAGCGGTCGCCAATACGCCACGCTGGACAATACCGACACCAATCCGAATACCTATTTCGGCTTTGCGAGCTACACGGTCTTTGATGCCAAGGTGAATTACCGTATCAATCGCCAATTTTTGACATCGGTGGGCGTGGATAATCTGGTCAACAAGACCTATTTCCAGTTCCATCCTTACCAGGGCCGTACGGTGATAGGCGAGATACGCTTCGATTATTGAAAGTAGCCCGGGCTGGATTTACTCAGATTTTTTCAATGCCGGCTCAGGGTTTTCAACCAGTGCTCGGCATCCTGTGCCTCTTCAAAGATACCCAGCATCACGCCACGATTCACCGCCACGTTTTCTATGAACTGGGCAATATGGGGAAAGTCGGGCCGCACCACCACGGCCACATGCAGGCCCATGGGCAGCAGGCTGGCATTGGCCGGGGTGAATTCGAAATGGTCTTGCATGCCGAGCTCATGCTCGACATGGCGGACATCCACCAATAGACGACCACAGCCCTGATCGGTGAGATCGTTAATGACCTGCTCACGCGCAGCACTGAGCTCGCTGATGTCGGCATGTCCGGTATGAGTGAGTTGCAGGGCGCTGATATCCTCTCGGCGCGTGATTTCATAGCTCATGGCAAGCCCGTCCTGGTTGCACTTTTTAGTCATGGGCGCCACCTTAAGTCGCAGGCTGCTGCCTCGCAAGCGGACAAAAGCTCTGCAAAAAAACAGGATGAGACGGGCATCACAGCCATGGTGTGAGTCAGTCTGGCGAATATACGCAAGGTGCACAAAGGCTTGATATTTGTGACAGTGCCACCATCATGCGCACATCCTCCCCGAGCATTCCCATGGCCACCCCTGATTCTGTAAAAAACGGCAGCCGGCGCAGCGACTGGCAGACCCTGAAAACCCTGTTTCCCTATCTCTGGCAGTACAAGGTCCGCGTCATTATTGCGTTGTCCTGTATGACTCTGGCCAAGGTGGCCAATGTCAGCATCCCGCTGGTCTTGAAGGCCATCGTGGATCACCTTACGGCGACGCCGCAGCTGCTGCTTGCTGTGCCTTTGGCTTTGATTGCTCTTTATGGGCTTCTGCGTCTGGCCACAACTGCCTTGGGCGAGTTGCGCGATGCTGTATTCGCCAAGGTGGCGCAGGGCGCCATACGCCGCGTGGCACTGGAAACCTTCAATCATCTGCACAAGCTGGGTCTGCGCTATCACCTCAATCGCCAGACCGGTGGCGTGACGCGCGATATTTCCCGTGGCACCCGCGGCATAGGCTCCCTGCTCAGTTTCATGCTTTTCAATATCCTGCCGACGATTCTGGAAATCGGCATGATTACGGCGATTCTGGTCACCATGTATGACTGGCGCTTCGCCGCTGTCACCCTGATCACGATTCTGGTTTATACGGTTTTCACGGTGGTGGTGACGGAGTGGCGTAACCAGACCCGTCGCGCCATGAACGAACTGGATTCCAGTGCCAATACGCGCGCGGTGGATTCCCTGCTCAATTACGAGACGGTGAAGTATTTCGGTAACGAGAAATATGAAGCGGCACGCTATGACGATGCCATGGCCAAATGGGAGCGATCGGCCATACAGAATGAGAAATCCATAGGCATTCTGAACAGTGGCCAGTCCGCCATCATTGCCGTGGGTGTGACGGTGCTGGTGTGGCTGGCGGCAGATGGCGTGGTGAAAGGCACTATGACCCTGGGCGATCTTGTGGCGGTGAATGCGTTTCTTATCCAGCTTTATGCGCCGCTCAATATCCTTGGTATGGCCTATCGCGAAATCAAACAAGCGCTGACAGATATGGAAAAGATGTTCAGCCTGATGGATGAAGAGGCCGAGATACAGGACAGAGAGCATGCCGTCGTGCTGGATACCGGCAGTGCGGCTGTGGAGTTCCGGCATGTGGACTTCGGCTATGACAGTAAACGCCAGATTCTTTTTGATATGAATTTTTCCATTCCGGCTGGCAAAACCCTTGCCGTGGTGGGCAGTTCAGGCGCCGGGAAGTCTACGCTGTCCCGTCTGCTTTACCGCTTTTATGAAACCTCGGCAGGCTCGGTGCGCATCAATGATCATGATGTGCGCGATATCAGCCAGGCCAGCGTGCGTGCGCATATCGGCATTGTTCCGCAAGATACGGTGCTATTTAACGACAGCATTTACTACAACATTGCCTATGGTCGCCCCGAGGCCAGCCGCGAAGAAGTGGTCGCCGCTGCCCGTGCCGCTCATATCCTGGATTTCATAGAAGCCATGCCGGATGGCTGGGAAACTACCGTGGGTGAACGAGGCCTCAAGCTCTCCGGTGGTGAAAAGCAACGTGTGGCCATTGCTCGCACCATACTCAAGAATCCACCCATCCTGATTTTTGATGAGGCCACCTCGGCACTGGATTCCCGCACTGAAAAAGCCATACAGGCCGAGCTGTTCTCCATTTCTGCTGATCGCACCACGCTCATCATTGCGCACCGCCTTTCCACCGTGGTGGAAGCGGATGAAATTCTGGTGATGGAGCAGGGCCGGGTGGTGGAGCGTGGCCAGCATCGTGAGTTGCTGGCGCAGGATGGCCTTTATTCGCGCATGTGGGCCTTGCAGCAAAGTGAAAAAGAGGTGGAAAGCGCACTCGCGATCTGAGTATCCGGAGCATGAAAAAGGCGGCCTTGTGGGCCGCCTTTTTTTTCAGGACTTTATTCTGGCTGGCATTCAATCTTCACTGCTGATGAAGCGGTAAATGCCGGCGCCAATAACGCCGCCCAAGATGGGCGCCAGCCAGAACAGCCAGAGCTGTGTCACGGCCCAGTCCCCCACGTAAAGCGCGACACCGGTGCTGCGCGCCGGATTTACGGAAGTATTGGTGACGGGAATGCTGATGAGATGGATCAGGGTGAGGGCAAGGCCGATGGCGATGGGCGCAAAACCTTTGGGTGCGCGGGCATCAGTGGCGCCCATGATGATGAAGAGAAAAGCTGCCGTCATCACCACTTCGCAGATCAGGGCGGCAGCTAATGAGTAGCCACCGGGGGAGTGCTCGCCATAACCGTTGCTGGCAAAACCAGCACTGACATCAAAGCCGGCCTTGCCGCTGGCGATGAGATAAAGCACGCCACCGGCCGCAATGCCACCCAGTACTTGCGCGAGGATGTAGGGCGCGAGCTCGCGTGTTTCAAAACGGCCACCGGCCCAGAGACCGACTGAAACAGCGGGATTGAAATGCCCGCCAGAAATATGCCCCAGGGCAAATGCCATGGTTAGCACCGTCAGGCCAAAGGCCAGTGATACCCCGAGCAAGCCTATGCCCACTTCGGGAAAAGCTGCCGCCAGTACGGCGCTCCCGCAGCCGCCCAGCACCAGCCAGAAGGTGCCTATGAATTCCGCTCCGTATTTCTTCATTGCTCTCTCCTTGCCATACCGGTCCTGCCGGCTGCAGGCAGTGTAGGTCAGGAGAGAGTGTTGCGAGGTGGCAGCGATTTCAGTGTTGCAGGAGCTTGAGGATGGAGGAGAAGTCCAGCTTGCCGTTGCCGTGAGTGGCATGCAGGGCATAGAGCTGTTTGGCGAGCGCGCCCAGCGGCGTAACGGATTTGCTGTGCTGGGCCGCTTCCATGGCGAGTCCCAGATCCTTGTTCATGAGATCGGTTTGGAAGCCGCCACTGTATGCACGCGAAGCAGCAGAATTTTCCATGACACCGGGCCAGGGGTTGTAGAGCTCCAGCGACCAGTTTCGGCCTGAGCTTTTCAGCAGGATGTCGGAAAGCACAGCTGGATCAAGGCCATTGTCCACGCCCATCTGCAGCGCTTCGCAGGTGCCTATCATGTGCACGGCTAGCAGCATGTTGTTGCAGATTTTGGCGACGGCGCCAGCACCAGAGTCTCCTGCATGCAGCGTGTTTTTCCCCATGACATCGAGAAATGTTTTGGCGCGCTCGACATCAGCTGCGCTGCCGCCACAGAGAAAACTCAACGTACCTGCTGTTGCACCTGCTACACCGCCGGAAACCGGTGCATCAATCATGGCAAGCCCGCGCGCATGAGCGGCTGCTGAAACTTTGCGTGCACACTCAGGTGAAACCGTGGAGCAGTCGATAATCAGACTGCCCTTGAATAGTTGGCCGAGCAGGCCGGTTTTTTCATCCAGATAAACACTGAACACAGCGGCATCATGCGGCAGCATGGTAATGACGGTGTCGACTCCTTGCATGGCATGAGCGGCAGAGGCGGCGACAAAGGCGCCATCGGCTTCCAAGGCCATGCTCAGTTCAGGGTTAAGGTCATAGACACGAACCGTGAAGCCGGCCTTGAGCAGATTGCGCGCCATTGGCGCTCCCATATTGCCGCAGCCGAAAAAGGCGATGGTGCTCATTTTTTATTCTCCTGAAATCATCATTCCTCAAGCCCACCGTTCGCCCTGAGCTTGTCGAAGGGTGAGTGCCGACGGAATTTTTCTTAACCGCCCTTCGACAAGCTCAGGGCGAACGGTTGTCTTTAATATCTTCACGGCCTGCAAGGAAATATCTTACAAGCTGTCTTTTTCCAGCAGCTTGCGCGCTGCAATCAGGCGCATGATTTCATTGGTCCCTTCCAGAATTTGGTGCACGCGTACATCGCGCACCATACGCTCCAGCGGAAAATCACGCAGATAACCATAGCCGCCATGCAGCTGCAGGGCTTCATTGCAGACGGTAAAGCAGGCATCGGTGGCAAAGCGTTTGGCCATGGCACAGTGCAGGGTAGCATCCGCATCGCCGGCATCGAGCCGGCTGGCGGCGTGATACACCATCAATCTGGCGGCTTGAAGTTCGGTGGCCATATCAGCGAGCCGGAATTGCAGGGCCTGAAACTCAGCCAGTGTCTTGCCGAATTGTTTACGCTCCTGCAGATAGCGGTGCGCGGCACGCAGAGCGGCTTGCGCCGTGCCCAGCGAGCAAGAAGCAATATTGAGGCGGCCGCCATCCAGGCCTTTCATGGCAAAGCTGAAGCCTTGGCCTTCTTCACCGATGCGGTAACTGCCAGGAATGCGGACATTTTCAAAAATGATGGAACGTGTGGGCTGGGCATTCCAGCCCATTTTTTCTTCATTCTTGCCGAAGCTCACGCCGGGGGTGTTGGCCGGCACGATAAAGGTGGAGATTCCCTTCGCAGCATTATCGGAAGTACGTGCCATGACGATGAGGATGTCAGTCGCTCCGGCGCCGGAAATGAACATCTTGCTGCCATTCAGCACATAACTGTCGCCATCACGCTCGGCTCGTGTTTTCAGCGCAGCGGCATCGCTGCCGGCGCCGGCCTCGGTCAGGCAATAGCTGGCCAGCCATTCGCCGCGGGTAAGCTTTTCACCGAATTTCTGTTTTTGTTCGGCATTGCCAAAGCGGCTCACCATCGCCGTGCACATATTGTGGATGGTGATATAGGCCGCCGTAGCCGTACAGCCCTGCGAGAGCTGTTCGAAAATCAGCGCGGCATCCAGGCGAGAAAGACCTAGTCCCCCGCAATCGGGATCGGCATAAATACCGCAAAAACCTAAGTCGGCCGCACGGCGTATCACCTCTACCGGGAAGTAATGTTCGGCATCCCAGCGCGCGGTGTTGGGTGCCAGTTCTTTTTCGGCAAAGTCGCGGGCCGTTTTTACAAAGGCCTGCTGGTCTGTGGTGAGCTCAAAGTTCATGGCTTCATCTTTCTTTGTGGGAGGGGCTTTAGCCGCGATGTCTCTTCTTTTTCTTGCCTGCTTGAAAAGCATCGCGGCTGAAGCCCCTCCTACGAGTTATTTCATGGAGATGGTCATATTGGGCGCGGCATGGGCGATGTCTTCATCAAACCAGCGTGCGGTCACGGTCTTGGTTTCGGTATAGAAACGCACGCCTTGTTTGCCATAGGCATGCAGATCGCCCAAGAAGGATTTCTTCCAGCCGGTGAAGGAGAAGAAGGGCAGGGGCACGGGGATGGGTACATTGATGCCGACTTGGCCGACTTCAATTTCGTGCTGGAATTTGCGCGCTGCCGCGCCACTGGCGGTGAATATGGAGCAACCATTGCCGAAGGGGTTGGCATTCATGAGGGCAATGGCATCTTCCAGCGTGTCCACTTCCATGCACAGCAGTACCGGGCCGAAGATTTCTTCCTGGTAAATTTTCATATCAGCTTTCACGCCGGAGAACAGCACGGGGCCCAGCCAGTTGCCGGTTTCATAACCGGGCACATTGATATGGCTGCCGTCGAATTCGCATTTCGCGCCTTCATTTTTTCCGGCCTCAATCAATTCCAGAATGCGGGCTTTGGCTTTTTGTGAAATTACCGGGCCGTAAGCGGCGCCGCTGTCATCCCACACACCGGGGCGCAATTCCTTGAAGGAAGCGGCCAGATGTGGAATCAGGCTTTTTGATTCGCCCACCAGAATGGCTACGGAAATGGCCATGCAGCGCTGACCGGCTGCGCCGCAAGAAGCGCCAATCAGATTGTTGATGACCTGCTGTGGCTGGGCATCGGGCATCACCACCATATGGTTTTTGGCACCGGCAAAGCACTGCACGCGCTTCAGATTGTGCGTGCCGGTACGGTAGATGTGTTCGGCCACGGGCGCCGAGCCCACGAAAGAAATGGCGTGTACATCTTCATGGCTCAGTAGCTGGTCCACTTGTTCACGGCCACCGTGAACTACTTGCAGCACATTTTTCGGCGCGCCCGCTTCCAGGAAAAGTTCGGCGATACGCGTAGGCGTCATCGGGTCCTGCTCAGAAGGCTTGAGCACGAAGGTATTACCGCAGGCGATGGCCAGCGGAAACATCCACAGTGGAATCATGGCCGGAAAGTTAAAGGGCGTAATGCCCACGCACACACCCAAGGGCTGGATGATGGAATAGGTGTCTATGCCATTCGCCACGTTCTCCACGGTCTCGCCCATAAGCAGGCTGGAGATATTGCAGGCATGTTCCACCACTTCTATGCCGCGCCAGACATCGCCTTTGGCATCGGCAAAGGTCTTGCCGGTTTCTTTTGCCAGAATTTCCGCTAGCTCATCATGATGTTTTTTAAGCAGGTGCTGGAAGTTCAGCATGACGCGGGCGCGCGCCGGTGCCGGCGTTTCGCGCCAGCTTTTGAAGGCTTCTTTCGCGGCGGCCACGGCACGGTTTACTTCTTCCGTAGTGGCGAAGGGCACTTCAGCCAGCACTTCCTGAGTGGCGGGATTGCGTACCGGCTGGCGCTCACGGCTTTGGCTTTCTTGAAAATGGCCTTCTAGCAGCAGGGGAATCTGGCGGGGGGTCATGATGGCGCTCTCCGTATCGCGTGCGGCCCTGAACAGGGGCTGGGATGATGTTGTATTTTTAGCATCGCCAAGGCGCCTTTAAAATTGCATATATTGGCGATGGCAGGGATTATCTTGGTGTTTTAATAGCATAGGCCCGGAGGGCATTATGCCCATTGTCTCGTTCTGGCCCTTGGCGGCTGGAAGTCAGCGTTATGTCATCCCGGCTTTCGCCCGCCAACTACTGGCGACAGACCGCCGTAGTCGCGACTGTCATCCCGAGGCCATGGGTTTTTATAGCCGGGCGGCGGGGCATGCCA
The DNA here is from genome assembly GCA_050739955.1 of Moraxellaceae bacterium. GTDB lineage: Bacteria > Pseudomonadota > Gammaproteobacteria > Pseudomonadales > Moraxellaceae > UBA2031. Next base: position 56,811 of record JBOICI010000003.1, on the reverse strand, counting down.
TGGAGCGTAGCCCCGAGGAGCATGAAGATCACCTGCTGCTCTACTGCGTGCAGGGTCGGGCCATGTTGGAGGTGGAGGGCAGCGTGCATGTCTTGGACGCCGGCATGCTGACACTGTTACCGGCCGGTGTGGCTCATGCCTATCGAGCGGATAGCAGCGATCCTTGGTCATTGTACTGGGTGCATGTGCAGGGCGATGCCGTTGAGGATTTTCTGGCGCCACTGCTGGAGGGCAGGGCGTGGGCGCTGCTGTCACCGGGACTATCGTCTGCGCTATTGGCAGACTGGCGCAGTCTGCTAGAGGCGGCCACGCCCGGTTTTGAAGCGGCCGCCCTGCAACTCGCCGCGGCCAGGCTGCGGCAGCTGCTTTTGCATCTCGCCTGGCTGGGTAGCCGCAGTCCGCAGGCGCGCAGTCGGCTCGATGTCACCGCTTTGCAACTGTTTATGCAGCAACATCTGGATGCCGCACTGTCGCTGGAACAACTTGCGGCTGTGGCCGGCATGGAAAAATTCCATTTCGCCAAAACCTTCAAGCGCCTGACCGGGCAATCGCCTCTGCAGCATTTCCAGCATCTGCGTATGGCCCGTGCTTGTGAGTGGCTGGATGCGGGCGAGGAGGGGGTGGCGGTGATTGCGCAGCGTCTGGGCTATGGCGATGCGCCGTATTTTTCCCGCCAGTTCCGGCAGGTAAGGGGGATGTCGCCCAGTGCCTATCGCGCCTTAAAGCGCGGATAAGGTGTTTTTTAGAAAAATCGGCAAGCCGTTTGCATTAACTCGTTTGTATTAATTCGTTGAGAGAGTTCGTCGGATTCCCCGGCAACACATGCTGGAGCGACTGCATGCAAGACTTCATAAGGCGATGGGCGTGGGCCTATCACAAGATACGCAGCTGGGAGTGCGGGCCACTGAAGGCGTGTTGGCGGGCTTTGCTATATGCCCTGCGTGGCCATTCCGGCTATTTCTTTTCTCACGGTGGGCGCCGCAAGTCCTGCATTCATACGGGGCAGGAGGGGTGAGAAAAGTGCCCCATAAAAAAACGGCCTGCATTGCTGCAGACCGTTTTGAATGTTGGTGGGCCGTCCGCGACTTGAACGCGGGACCAACGGATTAAAAGTCCGCTGCTCTACCGACTGAGCTAACGGCCCGTCCTGCTGATTCACCGGTTGCCCGGCCTGTCTGCAAGAGCGGCGTATATTACCGTCAGACTTCGGTTTGGCAACCCTTGCGGGCCTGTTTTTTCAGGAAAATCAGCCAGATTTAGCCCGGTAGGTCGGCGGCCTCGATACGTTTGCCATTACGCACGCTGAGGGGAAGGGTCTGACCCTTTTTGTCCTCTTCATCGTAGAGGTGCAGGGTGACTTCAGCCTGCGCCATGAGCAGGCCCAGCGGCGAATTTTCCTTGCGTGAGCGGATGATGAGCTCACGCACGCGGCCCAGTATCCAAGGGTGAGCCTGTATGCCGAGTTGCAGGCTGTGGGCCCGTTTGGCGCGCTTTTCCAGCCATGGCCCCAACTCGCCCTGCAATTTGCTCATCTGCTTCTTGAACTCTTCATAGTCGTCGCAGGAGAACTCGACTTTCATGCCATAGCGTTTGCTGAGCAGATTGCCGCTGACGGACTCTTCGCTGCGGAAATAGGCTTGGTAGGGGCGGCGGGTGACGGCGGCGGTTCGGGCGGCCGGGCTGGCCTGAGTGGGCATGACGGCAGACTGCATGACAGTAACGGCCGAATTTTCGCTGGTGTTGCGTGCAGTATTCGCCGGCTTGGCTTGAAAGCTGGAGGTGAGGCCGGACTGTGGTTGTAGCAATCGGTCCAGCTCGAGCATCAGCTCCTGCCCGCTTTGAGGACGATCTGCAGGGTTCTTGGCCAGTAGGCTGTTGATCAGGGTTTGGAAGCGGGCCAGGTTGGTGGGTAATAGCGGAATGGGGTCCTGGCAGTGTTTTATGGCCAGCGTAACGGCTTCTTCGGCCATGAAGGGCGTGCTGCCGGTGAGCATTTCATAGAGCACACAGCCCAGGCTGTAGAGGTCGGAGCGGCCGTCCACTTTCTGGCCTCGCGCCTGTTCCGGGCTCATGTATTTCGGAGTGCCGACGGTGGAGCCAGCTTGGGTGAGCTGGTTTTCCTCATTGTGCAGGCTTTTGGCGATGCCGAAATCGGTGAGCACCACGCTGTCGTCGCGTTCGCGGAAGAGCACATTATCGGGCTTGATATCGCGGTGCACGATGCCTTGCTCATGTGCATAGGCCAGGGCGTCGGCAATCTGGCGGGTGATGCGCAGGGCCTCCTGCACGGTGACGCCACCACCGCGTATGCGCTGGGTGAGATCGCCGCCATTGTGATAGGCCATGGCGTAGTAATGCAGATTGCCGGCGATGCCGACATCGTGCACCACGATGATGTGGTTATGGGAGAGCTGCGCCATGGTGCGCGCCTCACGCATGAAGCGCTCGGCAAAATCGGCTTCCTTGGCCAGCGATGGCACCAGCAGCTTGAGCGCAACCTCGCGCCCGAAGGAGTCCTGCGTGGCCAGAAAAACAGCGGCCATACCACCCTGGCCCAGCTTGCGCTTCAGGGTATAGCCCGGAATCCTGATCTGCCCCATCGGCGTCTCCTTCGCTGGCAAGGGCCTCGTGGCCTGCCGGTTTCTGCCCGAACTATAACGATACGGTACGGCTTGTCGATGCCATGTCGGCGAGAGGCAGACTTCTGCCGACATGGCGGGTAGCGATGTCTCCGTACTGAAAATGAAGAAGGCGCCAGAGGGCGCCTTCTTCATTGCGAGGGGAGTCTTATCAGTCAGTGCCGGTTTGGCGTGCAGGCACTACTCGTAGCTGATCATCACGACGACGTGAGCGCTGCTTGTCCAGCAGGGCGATATTGTCGGTGAGCGCTTGGCTGATACGAGCATGGGTGCGGATCATGGCGATCTTGGGCCAGGTGGCACGTTCGCCCTGCAGGCGGAACCACTCCCAGCGTTGCTTGTCGCTGGGCTCGGACAGTACGTGGCGGTAATGCTCCAGCGTGTAAGTCGGGTGAATGGTGACATCGCCGTAATAGCGCTGCGCCAGAATGGCGTAGGCATGATCCAGCAGCTGGCGGCTGGCTTCATTACTCACCTGCGAGCGCAGGAAATTCATGAGGCCGCTGCCGTGGAATTTCAGTTCCTCGCGGATGGCGCGGCGGGGCCAGGACATAAGCTTCTTTTCCTGGCGTTTGCGATCGCTTTCCATGAAGGGAACGATGTGCGGATTCACCTGCACGGCAATGAAGTAATTCACATTAAACAGATGCATCAGGCGTTCGCGCGGCAGATCGCTTTTCACTGAGCCGTCGACCCAGCGTTCGCGCGGCATATAAGGCACGTAATCACCGCTTTCTGTCTTGGTGGTGAGTGTGACGGGCGGGAACAGTACAGGCACGGCGCAAGAAGCCAGCACCGCACTCCAGGTGAGCAGATAAGGCGAGGTGAGCTCGTTCATCAGGCGCGGTTTCTGGTGTGGGTCCACCGGGGAAACGGTCACGTTGATATGGCGGCCGGTGCGCGCATGTGCTTCTTCGAAGGAGTATTCGCCGATATTGCGCCGCAGGAACATTTCCAGCTGCTTCTGGTCGGCAAAGCCTTCACCCAAGAGGCCGCGCCAAGGATTTTTCCAGCCCCATGCCGAGCCCTGCAGCAGATTGCCCTCATACATGGCAACCAGTTCCTCATCCGTGTGCGAGCCTATCATCGCGGCCATGATGGAGCCGGCGCTGGAGCCGGAGATCACTTTTGGCAGCAAGCCCTGTTCATGCAGGGCCTTACATACACCGATATGAAACAGACCCAGGGTGGCACCACCGGAAAGCATGAGGGCTGGCTGACCAAAGCTGCGCGCCGTGTTTTCAAAGAAGCGGCGCTTCTCATCATAAGAAATCAGGCTGGTGGGCTGGGCTTGCACATAGGACAGCGCATCGCAGACCTGGGTCACATAATCTTCGATCAGTTTCTTGGTGCCGACATTGGCGCGGGTATAAAGCGCCGGGTTGCCCATATTGCCCAGATCATGATGCAGGCCTTCACGCAAAGAGCGCATGAGCTCGTGCAGCTTGTGACCTTCCTGCAATGCACGCAGCGAAGTCAGGCGTTCATGTATGAGTTCGTAGTGGTAGTCGGGCGAGGTGTTATCGAGTTTCCAGAGATCCAGTCCTGCCAGCGCATCGAGCTCCGTGCCCAGTTGTTCCCATTCCGTATAGGTCTTTGCGTTGTCCAGGGCGAGATCCAGCTCGGTGATCTTTTTCTTCAGCTGCATGTCGGCCTCATGACATCGGTTAAGCAAAATCAAGCAAGCCCGGAATCTAGCATCACCGGACGTACGACTGTTCCAGATTGCCAGACAATATCTGTGCCAATAGCGATCATTTTGGCCGCCGGTCGGGGCAGGCCGGCTTTGTTATTCAGGGGCATTCAGCCTTGCAAACGATAGCCCACACCGGTTTCTGTCAGCAGATATGCGGGGCGAGTGGGATCGTCTTCCAGCTTCTGGCGTAGTTGCGCCATATAGATGCGCAGATAGTGACTGTGTTCCACGGCATTCGGGCCCCAGACATCGCGCAGCAATTGTCGGTGTGTGAGCACCTTGCCGGCGTGATGGGCGAGTACGATGAGCAGGCGATATTCAATAGGCGTGAGGTGGACTTCTTCTCCGGCGCGCCGCACCAGCCGCGCCACCAGATCGATTTCCACCTTGCCGAAACGGAAAACGGGATCACCGTCTTCCTGGCGACGGGCATGACGCAGGGCTACACGCACACGCGCCAGCAATTCAGCGGTACCGAAAGGTTTCACCAGATAATCGTCAGCACCGGCATCCAGCGCCGCCACTTTTTCGGTTTCGGCATCACGGGCAGAAAGCACGAGCACAGGCAGGCGATTCCAGCCGCGCAGATCGCGTATTACATCCAGGCCGTCCATATCGGGCAGGCCCAGATCCAGAATCAGCAATTCCGGTTTGCGGGTGGCGGCCAGTTGCAGGCCTTCGTGGCCCAGTCCGGTTTCAAATACCGTGAAGTCTTCCGCTTCCAGTGTGTTTTTCAGGAAGCGGCGTATGGGCAGATCGTCCTCGACGATAAGCACACTGGTTTTATTCATGGGATTCGCCTGCAAGGTCGGGCGGTGGTGGTGCGGGGGGCTTCCCCAAGGGCAGCGTGATGCAGAACAGGGCGCCACCCTGATGGCCTTGGCGGGCCGTGATGTGGCCGCCATGCGCTTCCACGATAGCACGGCATAGTGCGAGGCCGAGGCCGACGCCGGTAGTGCTGCTTTCTTTCTCGCCGCGTACGAATTTGGCAAAGAGTTTTTCGCTGTCTTCGGGCAGGCCGGGGCCGGCATCCTCCACCTCCAAGCGCAAGGTGTTTTCCTGCACGTTGGCGCGCAACTGTATGCCGGTACCGGCGGCGGTGTATTTGGCGGCATTCTCCAGCAGATTCACCAGCACGCGCTCCATGAGCACGCTGTCTATTTCTACCAAGGGCAAGTCCGGCGCCAGTATCACATCAACAGAATGTGCCGCGAGACTCCGTGCCGTGCCGCGTAAGGCACTGCCCACGATTTCTTCTATGGGCTGCCACTCGCGGCGTAATTGCACGGGGCCCGTTTGCAGACGTGCCATATCCAGCAGATTGCCGGCCAGTGTGCTCATTGCCATAGCCTCATCATGTATTCCGCTCAAGAGCTCGCGGGCTTTTTCCGGTGCGTGCTGATGTGTGAGCAGGCTGCTGGCTGAGCCTACGATACCGGCCAGCGGGGTACGCACATCGTGCGAGATGGCGGCCAGTAGTGAGTTGCGCAGCGACTCTTCGCGCATGCGCAGCTCCGTGCTTTGCGCCACGTCGGCGAAATGTACGCGTTCCAGTGCAATGGCAATCTGCGTGGCAAAGGTTTCCAGCAATCGATGCTGCTCTGGTGCAAACAGCCGACGCTTGTCACGGGTTTGCAGGGCCAGTACGCCGCGGGTACGTAGTGAGGCTTTCAGTGGCAGATAGTGGGCGGTACTGCCCGGCAGGGTTTGTGTGCCGAGGCCGGCCGGCTGCTCGTTGTCATACACCCATTGCGCCACACCGAGATCGGCACGGCGCAAGGATGCTGGCAGGGCGTCTCCCTCGGGCCAGCGGATTTTTTCATCCGGCGCCGGCAGCAAGAGAACCGCTTCGGCGTCGAAGAGTGTGGCGAGATGACGCACTGCCACCTCCGCGATGTAGTTCACCTCCAGACCGATGGCCAGCTCCTGACTCAGGGCATAAAGCTCCTGTGCCCGCCGTTCGCGCTGCAGCGCAATTCGGGCCTGCGCCTGCAGCTGGCCGGTGAGACGGCTCAGCAGCAGACCGGTGCCCAGCATCACTATAAAAGTGATGATGTATTCCGTATCGGCGACAGCAAAAGTGAGACGTGGCTGCACATAAAAGAAATCAAACAGTGCGACGGACAAGAAGGCGGAAAGTGCAGAAGGGCCGCTGCCCAAGCGCCATGACACCAGCACGATGCCGGCCAGATAAAACATGGCCAGATTGACTGGTGCCAGTAGAGTGGACACCGGCCAGACCAAGGCTGTGATGCTTAAGGTGGCTAGCGTGGCCCAGACATAGCGGCGGTGGCGCCGTGGTGTGATTTCCAGAAATTCCAGTCCGCGCGAGAGTGAGGCAGCATGACGGCTGGGCGATTCACCTTTGTGCGCCGCCGCGACAAATAACTCCAGATCTGGTGCTTGTGCCGAGAGCGTATCCAGAAGGGAGCCCTGTCCGGGCCAGCGCCATTTCTGGCGCGGCCGGCCCAGCACAATGCGTGTGATATTGGCGCTACGGGCATGGGCTAGCAGGGTGCTGGCAATATCATGACCAGAGAGCGTGATCGTGCGGGCGCCCAATGACTCCGCCAGCGCGAGTACGCGCAGGAGTTTTTCGCGCTCGGTATCGGGCAGCCGCTGCAGGCGCGGCGTTTCTACATAAACCACTTCCCAAGGAGCCTGCAGGCTCACGGCCAAGCGTTTGCCGGTGCGTACCAATACATCGGCATCACTGTGTGGTCCCAGCGCCACCAGCACACGTTCGCGCACTGGCCATACGCCGGGCTGTGCATGCAGTCCGCGCCAGTCACGCACATCTGCATCTACACGCTCGGCCATGGCGCGCAGTGCCAGTTCGCGCAACGCGATGAGATTGCCTTTGCGGAAAAATGATTGTGTGGCCTTGCGTGCCTGCTCAGGTAGATAAATGCGACCGGCTTGCAGTCGCGTCAGTAACTCTTCCGGAGGCAGGTCGATGAGCTCGACGTCATTTGCATTTTCAAACACATGATCGGGTAGGGTTTCGCGCACCTGTACGCCGGTGATGCGCGCCACAACGTCGTTCAGGCTTTCCAGATGCTGCACATTGAGCGTGGACCATACATCCAGTCCGGCACCCAGTAATTCCTCCACATCCTGCCAGCGTTTGGCATGACGTGAGCCCGGCGCATTACTGTGTGCCAGCTCATCCACCAAGGTGATGGCCGCACGACGGCTGAGGGCGGCATCCAGATCGAATTCTTTCAGCAGGCGGTCGCGGTGTGTGATTTCGCGTACCGGCAAGGTGGGTAAGCTCGCCAGCTGTGCCCGCGTTTCCGGGCGTTCATGCGGTTCGACATAACCCGCCACCACATCCACGCCTTCGCGCTGCAGCGCGGATGCTGCCGCCAACATGCTGAAAGTTTTGCCGACACCGGGGCTGGCACCGAAGAAGATTTTCAGGCGACCGCGCTGCTTTTCTGTTTCGGCTTTGCGGACCCGGGCCAGCAACTGGTCTGGGTCGGGGCGCTGCGTGTCATTCATGCATCAGCTTCCGGATGGCGTAGCCGGGGGATTGGCCGGTCGGCTGTCAGTCAGTGTATCCAGCGCCCGATTCAATGCCAGTACGTTGATGCGAGCCTCGCCGGTAAAGCGCGGTGCTGGCACTTCAGTATTCGTCTGCACCAGACGAGCAAGCTCATTGGCACTGATGCCACGTGCGGCAGCAACACGTGGCAGTTGGTAAAGCGCAGCCGCTGGCGTGATATGCGGGTCCAGGCCACTAGCGGACGCTGTGACCAGATCCACTGGCACTGGGCCTTCCGGCACCGGATATTTTTTCAGCGCGGTAATGCGTGCCTGCACGGCTTCCAGCAAGGCCGGATTGGCATTGGAGAGATTGCTGCCACCGGAGGCCATGCCGTTGTAGGGCGTAGCGGATGTGGCGCTGGGGCGACCCCAGAAATAAGCAGGCTGGGTGAAGCTCTGACCGATTAGCGTGGAACCGGTGGCGCGGCCATTTGCCATGATGAGCGAGCCATTGGCGGCTTGCGGGAAAACGCTTTGGGCGATGCCGGTGATGAGCAGCGGGTAGATGATTCCGGCGATGACGGTGAGCCCGATAAAAAGACTGAGCGCAGGGCGGATGATGTTTTTCATGGTGCTCTCCTCAGAACAAGCCGGTGGCAACAAGGCCAAGATCAATCAGTTTGATACCTATGAATGGCGCGACGAGGCCGCCAAGGCCATAGACCAGCAGATTGCGGTTAAGCAGGCGGGCAGCCGGCCAGGCACGGTAGGGAACGCCTTTCAGGGCGAGCGGAATCAGCGCAATGATGACCAAGGCATTGAAAATAACGGCAGCCAGTACGGCTGTGGCCGGGCTGCCCAGTTGCATCACGTCCAGTGCTTTTAGCGCCGGATAAGTGCCCGCAAATGCCGCGGGCAGGATGGCGAAATATTTCGCGACATCGTTGGCGATGCTGAAGGTGGTTAGTGAACCGCGCGTCATCAGCATTTGTTTGCCGATGTGCACGATTTCGATGAGCTTGGTGGGATTGGAATCCAGATCCACCATATTGCCGGCTTCCTTGGCCGCCTGCGTGCCCGAGTTCATGGCCACGGCAACATCGGCCTGGGCCAGTGCCGGCGCATCATTGGTGCCGTCGCCGGTCATGGCCACCAACTGACCTTGCGCCTGATGCTCGCGTATCAGTTTCAGCTTCATTTCCGGTGTGGCTTCAGCGAGAAATTCATCCACGCCGGCCTCAGCGGCAATGGCGGCGGCGGTAAGGGGATTGTCGCCGGTAATCATCACGGTCTTGATGCCCATGGCACGCAGATCAGCAAAGCGCTCCTTGATGCCGCCTTTCACAATGTCCTTGAGTTCGATCACGCCCAGCACGCGCAGATCATCACTCACCACCAGCGGCGTGCCGCCACGGCGCGCTACTTCGTCCACGAACTTCTGTACTGACTCTGGATAGCGTCCTCCTTGTTCTTCTATGTAGCGGCGTATGGCATCGGCCGAGCCTTTGCGCACTTTGCGCAGACCAATGTCGATCCCGCTCATACGTGTTTGTGCACTGAAAGGAATGAAGAGGGCATTCAGCTCATGCATCTGCCGCTCGCGCAAATTGAATCGCTTCTTTGCCAATATAACGATGGAGCGGCCCTCCGGTGTTTCATCCGCTAGCGATGCCAGCTGCGCGGCATTGGCGAGTTCACTTTCTTCCACTCCCGCTGCAGGAATGAAAGCGCTGGCCTGACGGTTGCCGAGCGTAATGGTGCCGGTCTTGTCCAGTAGCAACACATCCACATCGCCAGCGGCTTCTACCGCGCGGCCACTGGTGGCAATGACATTACTGGCGAGTAGCCGCCCCATGCCTGCCACACCAATGGCCGAAAGCAGGCCGCCTATAGTGGTGGGAATGAGGCAGACCAGCAGAGCAATCAGTACGGTGAGTGTTACGGGCGAACCGGTACCAGCGGCCTGCACGCTGAAAAGAGAGAAGGGCAGCAGAGTGGCGACAGCAATCAGGAAAATCAGCGTCAGTGCCACCAGCAAAACGGTGAGGGCAATTTCATTCGGCGTCTTGCGCCGCGAAGCGCCTTCCACCATGGCAATCATGCGATCGAGAAAGGCCTCGCCCGGATTGGCGGTGATGCGTACCACCAGCCAATCCGAGAGCACCTTGGTGCCGCCAGTGACAGATGAAAAATCACCACCGGCTTCGCGTATGACGGGAGCCGATTCGCCCGTTATAGCCGATTCATCAACCGAGGCCATGCCTTCAATGACTTCACCATCTCCGGGAATGTCGTCGCCAGTCTCTACCAGCACAACCTGTCCTTTGTGCAGGCCCGAGCTGGGCATGGGTTTCCAGGTGGCGCCTTGATGTGGCTCCTTCAGGATTTTTGCCATGGTTTCGCGTTTTGCGGCGCGCAGACTGGCGGCCTGCGCCTTGCTACGGCCTTCGGCCAGGCTCTCGGCAAAATTGGCAAAAAGCAGAGTGAACCACAGCCACAGCGCCACACCGAAAGTGAAACCGGCGGGGGCTTCGCCGCGGCCCCCCAGCGTGTGCAGCCATAACGCGGTGGTGAACAAGCTACCCAGCCAGACCACAAACATAACCGGATTGCGCAGCTGCTGGCGCGGTGAAAGCTTATAGAACGCTTCCAACAGGGCACGCTTGACCAGTTCTTTTTCAAAAATGAGCGGGGATTTTTTCATGACAGAACTCCGTATCATTTCGCGAGCAGCGTGAGCTGCTCGGCCAGTGGGCCCAAGGCCAGCGCTGGCAGAAAGGTCAGGGCGCCCACGATGAGAATGGTGGCGGCGAGTAAGATGGCGAATTGCGGCGTATCGGTGGGCAAGGTGCCGGCACCTTCTGGCAGGCGCTTTTTCTGTATCAGACTGCCGGCAATGGCGAGCACCGGAATGATTACGCCAAAGCGGCCCAGCCACATGCACAGCGCCAGCAACCCGTTGTAAAAAGCCGTATTGGCACCGAGGCCGGCAAATGCGCTGCCGTTATTGGCGGTGGCGGATGAAAAGGCATAGAGCACTTGCGAGAAACCGTGAGCGCCCGGATTGCTGATGGCCGCCAAGCCGGGTTTGGCCAGCACGGCTAGTGCGCTGATGCCGAGGATGAGCAGGGACGGCAGGATGAGTGCGATCATGACTAAACGCATTTCTTCCTTGCCTAGTTTGCGGCCCAGATATTCCGGCGTCCGTCCTATCATGAGGCCGGCCACAAAAACAGCGAGCAGGGCATACAGCATCACGCCGTAAAAGCCTGCACCCACGCCACCGAAAACCACTTCACCTAATTGCATGAGCCAGAGTGGCGCCATGCCGCCTAGTGCGGTGAAGGAGTCGTGCATGGCATTCACGGCGCCACAGCTGGCTGCTGTGGTGATGACGGCAAAGAGGCTGCTGGCGGCAATGCCGAAGCGCACTTCCTTGCCCTCCATATTGCCGCCGGCTTGCAGGGTACTGGCGTTTTGGTCTACGCCGAAAGTTGCCAGCAGCGGATTGCCCTGCTGTTCGCTGATGCCGGGCAGCAGCAAGACCAAGACAAAAATCAGTGTCATGCCGCCCAGCAGGGCCCAGCCCTGACGTGGCTTGCCCACCAGATGACCAAAACAAAGGCAGAGGGCGGCGGGCAATAAAAAGATGGAAAGCATCTGCACAAAATTCGTCAACGCTCCCGGATTTTCAAACGGATGGGCCGAGTTGGCATTAAAGAAGCCGCCACCATTGGTGCCCAGCATCTTGATGGCTTCTTGTGAGGCAACTGGTCCCAGTGCCAGAGTTTGTGTGCCGCCTTCCAGCGTATGCAGACTCACGCTGGACGCAAAAGTTTGCACTACGCCCTGACTGACGAGAAACAGTGCATACAACACGCAAAGTGGCAGCAGAACATAGATCGTGATGCGAAAAAGGTCGGTCCAGAAATTGCCGAGCCCGGTGGATTTTTCGCGTACAAAGGCGCGCATCAGGGCAAAGGCCACAGCCATACCGGTGGCGGCTGACACAAAATTCTGCACAGCTAGTGCCAGCATTTGCGTAAGCGGGCTCAGGCTGCTTTCGCCGCCATAGGCCTGCCAGTTGGTATTGGTGACAAAGCTCACGGCCGTGTTGAAGGCCAGATCCGGCGCCACGGCGCCAAACCCCTCAGGATTCAGCGGCAGAAAACCCTGCAGACGTTGCAGGATATAAACAAAGAAAACACCGACCACATTGAAGGCCAGCACAGCCAGCGCATAGTGCTTCAAGCCCATATCTTCCGTCGCATTGGCACCCAGCAAGTTCAATATCCGGCGCTCCAGCGGATGTACTGCGGTACCACGGGCAATCGGTAGTAAGGCTTTAGCCAGTGGCTGTGCCAAGGCAGCCAGCACCAGCAGATAAACAAGGGTCAGGGGAATAAGCGGATTCATGTCAGAAGCGCTCCGGATAAATCAGGGCGATCAGCAGATAAAAAGTGAGCAGCAAGCCTGCGATGGCGGCCGCGACATAAAAGCCGGTCATGGCGTTTCTCCCAGCAGGCTCAGACCTTCAATCAGGGCATAGGCCATGGCAGCGAAAAAGACGATCAGCAGGAAATAGAGGGCATCCATAAAACCATCCATACAGTCAGCGGTAGCGGGGATGGCGGCAGTATGGAAAGTGGCCGGTAAGGCCGGGGTAAAAGCTCGGTGGCGGGGTGTAAAGAAGTTATAAAGACGCGCACAAAAAAGGCCGGGATCACCGGCCTTTTGATTTTTTGCGAACTGGCCCTGGGATCACCCTTGGCTGGCTTTGGCATTAGATATGCTCGGATTTATATGTCCGTGAAGTCTGCATAAAGTCTCGCGAGCTAGAGCACTGCAAGGCAAAAGCTGGCGCAGAAGCGGAGTTTACAAAGCGTAAATGAGCATTCTGCGCCAGCTTTTAACGCTGCAGGGCCGACGCGTAGCAGACTTTAATTGATACGGTTGCAGGCACTTACGATGGCTTTCAGCGCCGCGGTGCCGCTATTGCGATCACGCCCCATGCCGATAACAGGCAGGCCTTTTTCATCTTCCAGTGTGATGATGGCCATGGCCTCCGCCTGTTCGTCATCGCCCAGTGAGCGCTCTTCAAAGTGACGCAGCTTCACGGGGAGCTTGAGAGCCTTCATAAAGGCTTCGATGGGGCCGTTGCCTTCGCCTTGGCATTCCTCGGTCTGGCCATTTTTTTCCAGCGTCACGCGTATTTGCCGGCCTTCATTGGACTGCACCTGTTTCACCAAGGTTATGGGTGCCGTTTTTTCATACGTTGCGCAGAAGATTTCCCAGAGCTTGGGCGCGGTGAGTTCTTGCCCGGTTTCATCCGCCACCACTTGCACCACCTTGCTGAATGACGGCCATTCCGAGGCCGGCAGATTCACGCCGTAAGCGGTTTCCAGAATATGGGCGATACCACCTTTGCCGGACTGGCTATTGACGCGAATGATGGCCTCGTAGCTGCGGCCCACATCGGCCGGATCAATCGGCAGATAGGGCACCGCCCAGACGGCATTGTCTTTCTGCACGGCAAAGCCTTTGCGTATCGCATCCTGATGCGAGCCGGAGAAGGCCGTGAAAACGAGATTGCCGGCGTAGGGGTGACGCGGATGCAGGGGAATGCTGGTCGCGCGCTCGACCACGGCAGAAATCTTGTCGATATCCGAAAAATCCAGACCGGGGTGTATGCCCTGCGAATAAAAATTCATGGCCAGGGTCACGAGATCCACATTGCCGGTGCGTTCGCCATTACCAAAGAGACAGCCTTCCACACGGTCGGCGCCGGCGAGTACGGCGAGCTCGGCAGCGGCCACGGCAGTGCCGCGATCATTATGCGGATGCACGGAAAGGATGATGCCATCGCGGCGTTTGAGATTCCGATGCATCCACTCAATCTGGTCGGCATAACGATTGGGTGAGGAGACTTCCACGGTGGCCGGCAGATTGATGATGATTTTCTGCTCGGGCCGCGCTTCCCAGACCTCGGCTACGGCATCACAGACCTCAAGCGCAAAATCCAGTTCGGTAGAGGTGAAAGTTTCCGGGCTGTACTGGAAAACCCATTCAGTTTCCGGGTGTTCGGCGGCAATGTCCTTCATGAGCTGGGCGTGTTTGATCGCCATATCACGGGTTTCATCGCGGCTGAGGCGAAAAACGGTATCGCGCCAGACCGGGCTGGTGGCGCTGTAGAGATGAACGATGGCGCGTTTGGCGCCATAGACGGATTCAAAGGTGCGACGGATAAGATGCTCGCGCGCCTGCGTGAGTACTTCGATGGTCACGTCATCCGGTATGTGCTCGCCCTCGATCAGCGAGCGCACGAAATCGAAATCGGTTTCTGAGGCGGAGGGAAAGGCGACCTCGATTTCTTTCAGGCCGATTTGCACCAGCATCTTGAAGAATTCGAATTTACGCGCCACCGACATGGGCTCGAACAGGGCCTGATTGCCATCGCGCAGATCGGTGCTCATCCAGATGGGTACATGGGTGAGTTCACGCGTTGGCCATTGGCGGTCAGGGAGATTGATGGCCTGAGTGCGCGGGTATTTCTTGGAAGGATCTTTGAGCATGTTCTTGATGGCGGTCATTTTCTTCATCTCTTGCATTAAGGTCGTTGCATCGGGTGTTGGATGGCAAAGACAGGGCACTCCGGCTGCCACGTATTCATGGCCGAAGTGCCGCAAGGCAGTCGTGCGGTAGAGAAATGGCAATGCAGGGCAATGCGCAAAGTCATGGCAATAGCTCCGGATATCCGGGATTTTTATTCAGGGGGAGATGCCTTTTTATCAGGCGTGAAACGGGGGTAAGGAAAAACGATAGATGCCCGTCAGGGCAGCAGCAGGCCCAGCGCGCCGAGAGCGAGCTTGTTCAGGGGATTGAAGCGGGCTGCTGGAATCATGGCTTAGGGGGAGGGCCGTGAGTTAATGAGGCTCGAAAGTATCAGCCAAATTGAGCGGACACAAGGGAGTGAGCGGTGCTTGAGGGCGTGGCGGGACAAGACCGTATGCAACTTGATGGTATTTTGGTGCCTGACCTTCCGGTCGGTGGCCGGGAATGGCAGTTCAGGGAAGATTCACACTTTTGCTACGAAGGCCTCCATATTTCCTCCTGATTCCCGGACAATAATCGCCGCATTCCGGCGTCATCATGCCGGCAGGCATTGCCTGGCGATTGGCATTTTATTTCAGGGGTTCTGCATGAAAGCGTCTGTCCATTTTTCTCTGTCGACCCTGCTGGCGGCTATGCTGGCAGGCTGTGGGGCCGGGGGTACAGAAGAGGCCGTAGATGCTTCTACCACGGGGGTGTTTCGTGACTCCCCTGTAGCCGGGCTGTGGTATCAGAGCACCACTGGAAATAATTACACCGATAGCAAAGGCCGTTTTGATTACAAGCCGGGCGAGACTTACACCTTCTTTGTCGGTTCTGTGAAGCTGGGCAGCTTCACACCGACCAGCGATAATGCCACGGTCACACCGGCCAATCTGGCGGCATCAGCAGATGCTGGCGATCGCGAGAGAGTCATTCTCAATCTGGTCCGTTTTCTGATGACGGTGGATCAGAACCGGGACCCCAGCGATGGCATCACCATCAGCGCTGATATGGATGAAGATGCGCTGAAGTGGCCCCAACTTACCTTTTCAGATACGGATGCCCTGACCTCAACCAAGGCCCAGACAATCATGCTGGGTTTTACAGGCCCGACAGCGACGGTAAGCTTCGATGGAATCACTGAGATCAATGGAGCCACAGCTTATCGAAGTGCCACTGACGCACGTGATCATCTCTCCGACAGTATGAGTTGCGCCTACAGTGGTGCTTTTGTGGGGGCCCGCAGCAGTGGTGGCAGCGTTGTCAGTCGTGTTGCCATTATTGTGAATGGTGATAGTGAGGTTTCTGCCCTGCAATATTTCCCGTTGGGAGGCGAGCTTTATGAATACATTGCTCCCAGCCTGTTTGATTATGCTGGTCTTCTTTCTACAGGCAGTCTGAAGCGGGAAGTGCCTTCCGAAAGCAATAGCCAGTTCATCTTGCGTTATGTCCACTCTGCGACGGATGTCGACAAAATCTCCATCAATACTACGGAGAGTGGCGTTTTCTCCGGGAGCAACCAGTCCATTTCCCGTCTGGCGGGCAAGCCCACCGCCATATACCGTTTTGCCGGCACGGTGGCGGTTGCCAATACGCCTGCCAATGATTATGTCTATGCCCTTGAAATTGGAAGTGATGCAGTCAGTGCCGGTAGCAGCAACAAGGTAGTCAGCGGAAAAGTGCTGGATCTGCATACGGGTGCCAGCGCCACTTTTTCAGGGAGCTATAACCCCGGTACCGATGCTGTGCTGGCGAAAGCGACCGTGGGAGATCGTGAGCTTGAGCTGACAGGTACGCTGGCGACAGCCAGCAAAGTCTTGACAGCCAGTATCAAGGAAACCCAGAACAGTGTCCCGATCACCCAAGGTTTCACGACATCGGGTTGCCGGCTCGACGAATATTGATTTTGCAGCCATAAAAAAAACCGGCAGATGCCGGTTTTTTTTATGGCAGTGCTTGCAGAGGCCACTCAGCGCTTTGCCTGCAGTGCCAGCCGCACATCACGGGCCGAGAAAAAATCGGGGCCGTCCGGCCTGTGTGCCTGCCAGGACGGTGCAGCAATACTGATGCGATCGGTGCTGATACGCAGTCGGCCCAGCAGATGCACGCGGAATTCATCACCCAGCTCCACCTTGCGCTGCAGTTTCTGGCTGAGCTGGTTTTCCACGGGCTGGCGCAGAAAGGGCCAGCCCGCCCATTCGCAAACAGCCAAGCCGCTCAGCAGCAAGGCCAGTGCGGCGACTATGCCCAGTACGCCTTTCTGCCGGCGTGAAAATTTTGCATTGCCCGCTGCCATGAATATTCTTCCCTGCGAATACGGCAGGCAGGAAAAGACCTGCCACTGCTTTCTGGATTGAAGCAGTGGCAGGCAGCTTGGCGGGCGTTTTCTTGTGGTGTCTGGGTCGCTTTCACATCACGAAATGTCGTGGCTTTGTGAAAGCCTGGCCCCGTCCTGTTTTACAGCCTGGCCTTGCGCAAACGCAGGGCATTACTGATGACGGAGACCGAGCTCAGGCTCATGGCGGCGCTGGCTACCATGGGTGAAAGCAAAAGGCCGAAGAAGGGATAAAGCAGGCCGGCAGCCAGTGGTACGCCCACAAAGTTGTACACAAAAGCGAAGAACAGGTTTTGCCGGATGTTTTTCATGGTGACGCGGCTCAAAGCTCGGGCCTTGGCAATGCCACGTAAATCGCCTTTCACTAGCACCACGCCGGCCGACTGCATGGCGATATCGGTGCCATTACCCATGGCAATGCCGATATCCGCTTGCGCCAGTGCAGGTGCGTCGTTGATGCCATCACCCGCCATGGCAACACGGCGTCCGGCGTCCTGCAGTCTTTTCACTTCACGATGCTTTTCTTCCGGTCGCACCTCCGCATGCACTTCGCTGATGCCGAGTTCACGCGCAATGGCCGCGGCGGTAATGCGGTTATCACCGGTGAGCATGACGATATGTATGCCTTCGGCCTGAAGCGCTTGCACGGCTTCACGGCTGCCGGCTTTGAGTTTGTCGCTCACCGCCAACAGGCCAAGCGCAGCGCCATCGCGACTCACCACCATCACGGTCTGGCCTTGCGCGCGCAGCGCTTCAGCTTCTTTTTCCAGTACGCCCAAGGCAATGCCTTCATCGCGGAACAGACGTTCATTACCCAACAGGATTTTTTCGCCGTTGATGCTGCCGCCAACACCCGCGCCGGGAATGTCATTGAAGTCGGCGACGGGGAGCAGCGGAAGTTTTCTTTCTTTGGCCGCATTCACCAGCGTCTGCGCAATCGGGTGTGAGCTCAGCGCATCCAGACTGGCGGCCAGTTGTAGCAGGCTGTTGCGATCGCCATTCACGGCGCTCAGCGTGGATAGTGTGGGTCGGCCTTCAGTGAGCGTGCCGGTCTTGTCCACTACCAGGGTATCGATTTTTTCCAGCTGCTCCAGGGCAGAGGCATCCTTGATCAGCACGCCTTCCCGC
Organism: Moraxellaceae bacterium; assembly: GCA_050739955.1. Taxonomy (GTDB): domain Bacteria; phylum Pseudomonadota; class Gammaproteobacteria; order Pseudomonadales; family Moraxellaceae; genus UBA2031. The sequence continues at coordinate 38,933 of JBOICI010000003.1, read as the reverse complement.
GCACCGCGACCGACGCCGGTCATGATGGACATAGGCGTGGCCAGGCCCAGCGCACAGGGGCAGGCGATGATGAGCACGGAAATGGCCGCGACCAAGGCGTGATTCAACGCAGGTTCGGGGCCCAGCCACCACCAGCCGATAAATGCAGTGATCGCAACCATGATCACTAGCGGCACAAACCAGCCGGCGACCTGATCGGCCAGACGTTGTATGGGCGCACGTGAGCGAGCGGCCTGTCCCACCAGATCAACAATGCGGGCGAGCAGGGTGTCGCTGCCGATTTTTTCCGCCAGCATGACAAAACTGCCGCTCTGGTTGAGCGTGCCGCCGGTGACAGCGCTATCCGTGATTTTTTCCACGGGCAGGGGCTCGCCGGTAATCATGGATTCATCCACGCTGGAGCGGCCTTCCAATACGCGACCATCCACGGGAATTTTTTCACCGGGCTTGACGCGCAGCTTGTCGCCTGCCTGCACGGCATGCAGGAAAACGCTTTCCTCGCCGGCATCCGTCAGGCGATTGGCTTTTTCCGGGGCCAGCTTCAAAAGGCTGCGCAGGGCGTCACCGGTTTGGGCGCGGGCACGCAACTCCAGCACTTGTCCCAGTAAAACCAAAGCCACGATGACGGCCGAGGCCTCGAAGTAGAACGGTGTCATGCCATTCTGACGAAAGCTTTCCGGAATCAAGCCGGGAAAGAGCAGTGCCACCAAGCTGAAGCCGTAGGCGGCGGCAACGCCGAGACCGATAAGGCTGAACATATTCAGATGGCGATTAAGGAAGGATTGCCACATGAGGCGGAAGAAGGGCGCGGCGGCCCACAGTACAACCGGCGAGGCCAGGCCCAGCTGTATCCAGCCATAGGCTTCGCCAAAGCGATGGTGCCAATTCAGCACGTCGGTCAGACCGGGAATCATTTCGCTCATGGTGAGAAAAAGCAGCGGGGCGCTGAACAGCACGCTGATCCAGAAGCGACGTGTCATGGCGCGCAGCTCACTGTCGTCATGCTCGGCGGTGATGGCCATGGGCTCCAGTGCCATGCCGCATTTGGGGCAGTCGCCCGGACCCTGCTGCACGATTTCCGGATGCATGGGACAGGTGTAGAGCGCGTCTTGTGCCGCCACGGGTGCCGCTATCTTTTCCGGCTGAAGATATTGCGCCGGGCTAGCCGTGAATTTCTTCACGCAGTGGGCGCTGCAGAAGAAATAGTTCTGCCCTTCATGCTGGGCGTGATGCGGGCTGCTGTGGTCCACATTCATGCCGCAGACGGGATCTTTCAGCCAGTGTGCAGAAGCATCACCACTGCTGCCGCAGCAGCCGGCGGCTTTTTCTGGCGCCGGGGCGGATATTGCCGCAGCCGGCACTGTCTTGCTGGCGCAGCCACAGCTTTTTTCCTTGGCCGTGGCGGCAGGGCGTTTTTCTGCACAACAGTCGCCACTAGCGCTGGTGTTGCTCGTGGCCTTGTTGTCAGGGCTACAACAGCCTGCCGGCTCATGATCCTCATGGTGCGGATGGTTCTGATGCTCATGGGCTGTGTCGTCATGCGAGTGGCTCATGCTTCCTCCGTAGTGAATGACAATCAGGTGATCATGCAGGCATGCTAAACCCCGTAGCCTAGTACGGAGTCAAGGCCGGTTTTTGAGTGGAGGTTCCAGAATGAGTGATATCAGTCCTGAAATGCGTCCGGGCAAGCTCACCATAGGCAAGCTGGCTCAAGCCGCCCACGTGAATGTGGAAACCGTGCGCTATTACCAGCGCATAGGCCTGCTCGGCGAACCTGAACCGCAGGGCAGTTATCGTCACTACGGCGATGAGCATTTACAGCAGTTGCAGTTCATACGGCGCGCCAAGGAGGCCGGGTTTTCGCTGGAGGAAATCCGCGAATTGCTGCAGCTGGATGATGTGCGTGACCGTGCCCGCATACGGCAGCTGGCCAGCAGTCGGCTGGCCGATATTGATGTCCGTATCCATGATATGCAGGCCCTGTCGCGGCGCCTGAAAACCTTGGTGGCCCAGTGCGAGGACGAGACCGGCAGCCCCTGCTGCCCCATTGTGGAAACCTTCCGCCACTAAGACCGTGACCAGGCGCTACATGTCTGAATTGTTCTGCGCGCGGGGATTGGCTAGCCTGCCTGTCCCGGCCCACAGGGAGTGAATGCCATGGCCCCCCGATTTTTTCTTTTCGCTACGGTGCTGCTTATGCCGCTGGCTGCCTGCAACAAACCCGCCGACCCCGTCTTGCCGCCACCCCCCGTTCCCCAGACTTCAGCGCCGGCCTTGCTCCCTTCACCGATAGCCAAGGCAGAAGCGGCAAGCCGGAATGTGGCGATGAAGGTGGGAGGCGATAGTGATGCTCATGGCTGCAAGGCTTCGGCCGGCTATAGCTGGTCGCAGTTGCAGGAGAAATGCCTGCGCCTTTTCGAGTCTGGCAAGCGTCTCGATTTCATGGCGACCGGCGCTCAGACCGAGGGGCCTGCGGCCTATGTGATTTTCGACAAGGCAGAAGCGCGTGCCGAGCTTTTTTTGCCCGATGAAAAAGCTTCGCTCATTCTGGAATCGCGCGGTGCAGAGGGAGAGCAGTCTTGGGAGGCGGGGGAGTACCGGCTGATTCCCTGGAAGGGTTATGTGCTGCAGAAAAATGGTCAGGCGATTTATGCCGGCGAGTGAGGATTTTTTGCGTTTCTTGCAGGGTTATCCCGAGCCCCTGCTGCAACAGGTCCGGGAGTTGCTGGCGCAAGACCGGCTGGGATCTTGGCTGCAGCAGCGTTATCCCGGTCGCCACGATATCCAGAGCGACAAGGCTCTGTATCGTTATACCAACGAGCTGCGCCAGCAATATTTACGCAATGCTCCCGCCATAGACCGAGTGCTCTATGACAGCAAGCTCGATGTAGTGAAGCATGCACTGGGTTTACATACCGCCAGCTCGCGCAACCATGGCGGCCGGCTGGTGGCGAAAAAGGAAATCCGCATTGCCGGCCTGTTCCGTGAAACCCCGCCGGAGTTTCTTAATATGATCGTGGTGCACGAGCTTGCACATCTCAGGGAAATGGAACACAACAAGGCCTTCTACCAGCTCTGCGAGCATATGCTGCCCGGCTATGCGCAACTGGAATTTGATTTGCGGCTTTTCCTCACTTGGCGTGCCCGCTCTGCTGTTTGAGGTATTACCTTCCTCTTTGATTCCGGACCTCCTTCATGTCGCGCCCTGTATCAAACAGTCACTGGCTCATTCTTAACGGCAAGGGCGCAGGCTTAGCGGAGCTGCGTGCTGCCGTGCAAACAGTTCGTGATGAGGGTCATGCCTTGCAGGTGCGGGTGACCTGGGAGACGGGAGATGCTGCTCGTTATGTTGCCGAGGCCGCTGCGGCCGCTGCCGCTTGTGTAATTGCCGGCGGTGGCGACGGTACGGTGAATGAGGTGGTAACGGCCCTGCTGCAGTTGCCCGATGCAAAGCGGCCCGAACTGGCGGTATTGCCCTTGGGCACCGCCAATGATTTTGCCCGTAGCTGTGGCATTCCGCTGGAGCCGGCTGCCGCACTGCGGCTGGCCCTGCAGGGGCGCGCCCATGCCATAGATGCTGCCCGTGTGAATGATCGTGCTTTCGTCAATATGGCGACCGGGGGTTTCGGAACCCAACTTACCGTGGATACCCCGGAAGAACAGAAGGCCTTGCTTGGTGGTTTTGCCTATCTGCTCACCGGCCTCAGCCGTTTTGCCAGCATTACGGCGGACAAGGGCTGTATCCGCGGGCCGGATTTTGAATGGTCGGGCAGCTTTCTCGTGTTGGCCATCGGCAATGGCTGTCAGGCTGGCGGCGGACACAGGCTTTGCCCCGAGGCTGTGCTGGATAATGGCTTGCTGGATGTACGCATCATTGCCGGTGAAGAGCTTTTACCAGCGCTGATGACGCGCTTGCTGGAAGGTGAAGAGGGCGAGAGTGTCATCAAGGCGCGCCTGCCCTGGCTGATATTGGAAACACCCAACGAGATTTATCTCAATCTGGATGGCGAGCCCATGGCGGGCCGCACATTCCGCGTTGAGGTACTGGCAGGCGCTCTGCGCTGCAGGCTACCGGATGATTGTTCCTTGTTGGCCGGTTTTTCTGACCATTAATGCAATGCTCTTATGTCCGCGGAATATGTGGCCGGAATGAATAGAAAAGAAATGAAGACAAGCAGTGCAGGCGGTTTCTCCCTCATGGAGATGCTGGTGGTGCTGGCCATCATCGCTATCCTGCTCACGGCAGCAGTGCCGTCACTGGTGGCGCCGATTGCCCGTGAGCAGGTGGATGAGTCCCTACATTTGGTCGAGCAGATTCGCGGCAGGGTCAGTGATTTTTACGCAGCACAGGGCAAACTGCCCGATAGCAATGAAGAAGCGGGGCTGCCTCCCGGCAACAAGCTGATTGGCAACTATGTCTCATCCATAGAGCTGGTACGTGGAGCTTTTCACATTCACTTCGGCAACAAGGCTTCGGCAGTCTTGCAGGATAAAGTGTTGACCGTGCGTGCCATCATTGTGCCGGATTATCCGGCCACACCGCTGTCCTGGCTCTGCGGTTATTCGCAGGTTCCGCGCAGCATGCAGGGTGCAGATCAGGATTTCACCACAGTCTCGGCGCAATACCTGCCTGTGAAGTGCCGCGACACCAGCAAGAAATGATCGTGGGCGCTCGGCCTGAAGTCACCGCAATATGACCTGAATTCACCTGTGCAGGCTGAGGCCATAACGTCACCATCGAAGCATCTTTCCAGCCAGACCTTCGAGTGACTTCATGACTGCCATTTCCGGTACGGCCACTCCTGCCGAGAGCACTTCTCCTAAAAAGCGTTTGGCCGGTGCTACGGTCGGTATTCCTCCACGGCAGATGGATTTCCGCTTTCCGCCGGATTCGCGTCGATATTTTTTTGACGACAACGCCTTTTCCACCATGTTCTTCGCCACGCTTTCCGGTTTTTTCCCACCGGGCGAACGCTTTTTTGTGGAGTCTGTTCGTCATTACCGCGAGCGCATTACCGACCCGGTGATGAAAGCCAAGATATCCGGCTTCATTGGTCAGGAAGCTATACATGGCCGCGAGCATGATCGTCTGAACGCGATGCTGGAAAAGCGCGGTATCAAGGTCTGGTTTGCTGATAGAGCGGTGAAAGTGGGCTTGGGTTTTCTGGAAAAATTCTCGCCCTCACAGCAACTGGCCTGCACGATTTTCATGGAGCACTTCACCGCGCTGCTGGCCGAACAGTTGCTCACGGATGAACGCTTTCGTACCCGGACCGACGCCGACATGATTCCCCTATGGACCTGGCATGCGTTTGAAGAGCTGGAGCACAAGGCGGTGGCCTATGACGTTTACCAGCAGGTGAGCGGCAGCTATATGCATCGTGTGCTGGCAGTGCCCCTGACCGCCGTGGCGCTGACGCCCATGGTGGTGGCTTCTATGGCTTGGCTGCTCAATGCCGAGGGCCAGATATTCAATCGGGCAGACCGGGAGCGGGGCTGGAAATTCCTCTTTGCCCGCCGTGGTTTTGTCGCTCGCATCATGCCCAAGATGAGCGACTTTCTGGCCCGCGACTTTCACCCGGATAATCACGACACCACGGCGCTGCTGCAGGAGTGGCAGGAAAAGCTCTTTGGCGCCGAGGGCAGCCTGCTGCAGGAGTTCCGTAACCGCGAGGCCCTGATGCACTAAAGGGGAGTGCACTGATGTAGCGCTCTACCGGCGGGCCGAACACAGGCCCGCTGGGACCAATGTCTACATGTTTTTACCGGTACCGACTTGCAGCCGGCGTTTATACGTAATGGAATGGCACGGTAAGTTTTTGCCGAGACCCTCATGTCGGATCATGAGTACGCGCGCCCGGGCCTGACCACCCCCGAGGCGCCACCCCCGCAGGATGCCGCGGCTGCCACTCCCGAGGAGTTGCGGCGTTTTGCCAATATCACTCTGGTTGCTGCCATAGGCTGGGGCTTCAATGCTCTGGTCTATCTCGTGCTGCTGCGCGTATGGCTTACGGGCCTTATCGAACTGCTTGTCATTGCCACTACCTTGCTGCTGCGCCAGTGGGTGTTGGCCGCGGGTACGGCCCAGCGCTTGCGTCTGGGTAATCACATCGGCATTGCCATCACTTTTATGGGCCTGGTTGCGGTCGCCTTGCGCAATGGCCAGAACGATGCGCTGGCGGTCTGGTATCTCGTGGCTGTGCCCATGGTGGCGGCCTATCTCATTGGTCGTCAGGCCGCGCTGGGTTGGATGGGCATCAGCGCGCTGGCCGTGCTGGCTATCTGGGGCAGCGAATCGTTTTTCATTCTGCACAATGATTTTCCGGTAACGGATACCCATCTCGTGTTTGCGCGGCTGGTCATCATGAGTTGTTGCCTGGCCTTTGGTCTGGCAGCGCGTGATGCCAGTGAGAAATACATAGAGCGTTTACAGGCAGCACGTGAGGCGGCAGAAGCTGCCAGTCGAGCCAAATCCGATTTTCTCGCCACCATGAGTCATGAAATACGCACCCCGCTCAATGGAGTGATAGGGCTTAACACTCTTTTGCGCGATACCGAGCTCACGCCACAGCAGCGCCAGTATGTGGAGCTCTCGCGTTTGTCCGGCGAAACCCTGCTGCATCTCATCAACGACATTCTGGATCTCTCCAAAATTGAAGCCGGGCGCTTGGAGCTGGAGCCTTTACCTTTTGATCCGCGCGAAGCCGGGCGCGACGCGGTCAATCTTCTGCAGGAAAGAGCGCGCGAAAAAGGGCTGGTGCTTGAGGCCGATTTTGATTTCGACGTACCGCAAGGGCTGCGCGGCGATCCGGCGCGTCTGCGTCAGATTCTGGTGAATCTGCTGGGTAATGCCGTGAAGTTCACCGAGAGCGGCAGCGTGCGTTTGTCCTGTCATGTGGCGAAGCAACGTTACCGCCAGATTTTCTTGCGCTATGAGGTGAGTGATACCGGGCCGGGTATGGAAGCTTCAGTGGTGGCGCGTCTTTTTCAACCGTTCACTCAGGCCGATGTCTCCACCACGCGGCAATACGGTGGCAGCGGCCTAGGGCTATCGATTTCACGTAGCTTGGCTGAGCTCATGGGCGGCGAGTTGGATGTGCGCACGGCGCCGGGGCAGGGCAGCACCTTCTGGCTGGAAATTCCTTTCGATACGCTGGCGCGTGGTGAACAGGTGCCGGTGCCGGAAGCGGCCTTGATGGTGTCCAAGAAAAATGACGAGGCCGCATCGCGTGGCCATGTTTTGGTGGCGGAAGACAATAGCGTGAATCAACTGGTGGCCAGCGAAGCCCTGAAGCGTCTGGGCTATCGCGTGGATATCGTGGCCAATGGTAGTGAGGCGGTAAATGCGCTGCGCGCGCAGTCTTATGATCTGCTGTTTCTGGATTGCCATATGCCGGTCATGGATGGCTTTGAGGCCTCGCGTGCCATACGTGCCGCTGAGCCGGCCGGGCGCCGCATGCCCATCATTGCCATGACGGCCAGTGCCCTTAAAGGTGATAGAGAAAAATGCCTGGAAGCCGGCATGGATGATTATCTGCCCAAGCCGGTACGTCTTAACGATTTGCGCGCTGCCTTGGAGCGTTGGTTGCCACCTGCCTGAGTGTCTGCTGTTCACGCAGCGGACCCGAGGTGCCGCCGATGATGAACAGGCCCTGAATTAATCCCGCACTTTTCCCCGCATCGCTTTTACCTGACCGCGCTGCACCTTGCCCTCCACGCGCCGGCGTTGTGAGGCCCGGGTCGGGCGCGTGGCGGTGCGCGTGGGTAGCACCGTGGTGGCTTCCACGAAAAGCTCGCGCAAGCGCAGCAGGGCATCTTCCCGATTCTTTTCCAGACTGCGAAAACGTTGCGCCTTGATAACGATGACGCCCTCATCGCTGATGCGTTGGTCGCGGTATTGGCAAAGTTGGGTCTTGATGGTTTCTGGCAGCGAGGAGGCATGGATATCGAAACGCAGATGCACGGCACTCGACACCTTGTTCACGTTCTGGCCGCCATTGCCCTGCGCCCGTATGGCCACGAATTCGGCCTCGTTTGGGTTCAATAAATCTGGGTTGGCGTGGTGCATATGAGGTCATTTCCGGTCATGTGGGGCCAGCATACGTGGTTTTTCACTGTCAGCCCTCTGTCAAGCTTGCGCATGGCTTGGCGCTGGTTAGAGTAAGCGCACTAAGGCGTCCCTGAAAAACTACCTGCGTTGCCATCGCGACGTTTTACCCCGCAAGAGGGTACTGAGGAAAACAGGCAAAGAATGCTCATTTACTCCATGTAAACTCCGCTTCTTCGCCTGTTTTGCCTTGCGCTGGCGTCCTCGCCTACGTTTTTCAGGGACGCCTTATTAATGACCGCAGCTCGTGCTGTGGCCACAACATGCACTTAACAACAAGAAAAGACAGGAGCAGTCATGTCGGATCAGGCAACGGGTCAGGGAATGGTTGATTACATCGTGGTAGGTGGCGGTTCCGCTGGTTGTGCCGTGGCATCACGCTTGAGTGAAGATCCCAATGTTTCTGTGGCTGTGTTGGAGATGGGCGGGGATGGCGATAAATTCCTGATTCGCACGCCGGCCGCCATTGTGCTCATGGCGCCCACCGGCATTAACAGCCAACCGTTTGATACCGTGGCTCAGCCCGGCCTCAATAATCGCCTTGGCTACCAGCCGCGCGGCAAGGTGCTGGGCGGCTCTTCTGCCGTGAATGCCATGGCCTATATCCGCGGCCATCAGAGTGATTACGATCACTGGGCCGCTCTGGGTAATACCGGCTGGTCCTGGGATGAAGTGCTGCCTTACTTCAAGAAGTCCGAGCACAACAATGTCATCAATAATGAATGGCATGGTCAGGGCGGCCCGATACAGGTGAGCGAGTGCCAGTCTGATAGTCCGCTGCGTGAGGTTTGGCTGGATGCCGCCAAGCAAGCGGGATATCCGCTTACCGATGATTTCAATGGCGCCCAGCAAGAAGGCATAGGCCTGTTCCAGCTCACCCAGAAAAATGGGGAGCGCTGGAGTGCCTATCGCGGCTATTTGCAGCCGCATGTGGGCAAGCGCAGCAATCTGCAGATTGAAACCGGTGCGCTCACGCAGCGTGTGCTCTTCGATGGCAAGGTGGCCGTGGGTGTGGAATACAAGCAGGGTGGCGTGACGAAAAAATTGATGGCGCGCAAAGAAGTCATTCTTTCCGCCGGCGCCTTCCAGTCACCGCAACTGCTGCTGCTTTCTGGTGTGGGTGATGCCGAGGAGCTGAACAAACACGGCATTCCCGTGGTGCATCATTTGCCGGGTGTGGGCAAAAACCTGCAGGACCATCCGGACTTCGTGTTCTGCTACAAATCAAAGAGTCTGGATACTTTCGGTATTTCCTTGGCCGGAACGGTGCGCATGATTCGCGAGATGCTGCGCTATAAGAACGAACGCCGCGGCATGATGACCACCAATTTTGCGGAGGGTGGCGGCTTCCTGAAAACCGATGCAGCGCTTGCCACGCCGGATATACAGCTGCATCTGGTGACGGCCATTGTCGATGATCATGCGCGCACCCTGCACATGGGGCATGGCTTCTCCTGCCATGTTTGCGTGCTGCGTCCCAAGAGCCGTGGCAGCGTGGGTATTGCCGATCGCAATGCAGAAACGGCGCCGGTGATTGATCCCAACTTCCTGGGCCATGAGGATGATGTGGAGGTGATGCTCAAGGGCTACAAGATGACGAAAAAGCTGATGGAAACCGCCGCTTTCGCGCCTTGGATCAGCAAAGAGCTGTATACCGCCGACATCAAGACCGATGACGAGATTCGCGACATTTTGCGTAAGCGCACGGACTCTGTGTATCACCCGGTAGGCAGCTGCAAGATGGGTACGGACGATATGGCCGTGGTTGATCCGCAGCTCAAGGTGCGCGGTCTTTCCGGCCTGCGCGTGGTGGATGCCTCCATCATGCCCACCCTGATCGGCGGCAATACCAATGCCCCTGCCATCATGATTGGTGAAAAAGCGGCTGACTTGATTCGTCACTCACGCTAATTAAACCGGAAACAAAAAAATTCCCGGCCTGTCCGGGGATTTTTTTGTCTGGCCTTGGTCGGGACTGCTTTGTTTTTTTTTGTTTCAGGCTAATTCCCGTTTCTCATGTCGAGCAGAGCTTTTACAAATTGCAGACGCTGACACAGCACAAGACCGCTGGCGCAGTCTAGGGTTCAGGGGCAGTCTGCCGCCTGTCCTGCGCACCGGTCAACCAGATCGCAGCAGGCGCGTTATATGGATTATCCCTCCAAGGAGTATCACGTCATGAAACGTTTTCTTTATGCTGCTTCGCTGATGCTTGCCGCGGCTCCAGTCATGGCGGCGGATGTTGGTGTATCGGTGTCGGTGGGCCAACCCGGCTTCTATGGCACCATTGATATTGGCAATTATCCGCGTCCCCAGGTCATTTATGCTGAGCCGGTTGTGGTGCGGCCGGTGCCGGTAGGCGTGGTGTATCAGCCGGTTTATCTGCATGTGCCACCTGGCCATGCCAAAAAATGGTCAAAACATTGCGGGGCTTACAATGCCTGCGGACGCCCCGTCTATTTCGTGCAGGATGACTGGTACAACGATACCTATGTGCCGGTTTATCGTGAACGTCATGGCGACCAGGGCAAGCATGGCAAGGGCCATGGCAAAGGCAATGGTCACGGCAAAGGGCACTGATGCTGTGCTCTTGATGTGATTGTCTGCTGATAAAAAAGCCGGGCGAGAGCCCGGCTTTTTTATGGATAAAAATCAGCCGCTGACTTTATGGCGGCGTGAAATATCCTTGAACACGATGCTCACGCCTTCGTTCTCGCCGCTCTCCGTGGTCATGGGCGATGCGGTGAATTCGGCGGCATAAATCTCGTCAATACGGCGTACCGCTGCAATGAACTGGCTGCGCTCACCGGCGAGACAATGCGCGAGCATTTCCCCCACCAAATCCTCTTCGGCATCGCCCACCAGATGCTCGCTGAGCAGGCTGCCTGCCAGCGGCTTGTCGTCATCGAGCAGAGCGGCGGCAGCGGGATTGGCATACTGGATACGGCCTTCAGCATCCAGTCGCAGGATGGCATCGCCCAAAGACTCCAACAGCAGGTCGGCGTGTTGTTTCAGGCGCTCCAGGCGGCGCATGCTGGCTTCGAAGTTGTTGTTGCTGATTTCTAGCTCGCGATTCTTGCGGTAAAGATCCAGAAATATTTTCACCTTGCGCTTGAGGATGACGGGCTCAAGCGGTTTCACCAGAATGTCGGCCGCACCACTTTCATAGGCCTTCAGTACATGCTCCGGGCTCTGGTTGATGGCGGTGACAAAGAGAATCGGAATGCCCTGGCTGCGGCTGTTTTTCTGCATCAGATCGGCCACTTCATAGCCGTCCATATCCGGCATCTGTATATCCAGTAACACCAGCGCGATTTTCTGGTTGAGCACCATTTTCAGGGCCTCATTGCCGGAGCTGGCGCGTACCAGTGTGGCATCGAATTCGTCCAGCAGAACTTCCAGTGACAGCAGATTGGCCTGCTGGTCGTCCACCAGCAGGATGCGGGGTTTTTCAGGAGCAGGAGCTTTGGCCATGACAGCTTCCGGGGTGGGCAAAAACAGGAGTATAGGGTAGGGCGCATGACAGTCCTTGGCTGCTGTCATGACGTATGAATCCTGTGTCAGAACGGCAGGGCTTGTCAGTTGCCGCGCCGGGGTTTTTACGGTCTAGTGCAGCTCTGCCTTTGTTTTCTTGTCTGCTTCGCCATGTCAGCCACACGCCGTATTGCCCATCTTGATATGGATGCCTTCTATGCCTCTGTGGAGCTGCTGCGCTATCCGCAGCTCAAGGGCCTGCCTGTGATCATCGGCGGGCGTTGGCGCCGTGAGGATGATGTGCTGGCCCGCGCCGCTGCCAACGGAACGCTGGCCGATATCCCCCTGCAGGACTTTCCACGCATACGGGATTATGTGGGGCGGGGCGTCATCACCACGGCCACCTATGCCGCGCGCCAGTTCGGCGTGGGCTCGGCCATGGGCATCATGAAGGCCGCCAAACTTTGCCCGGATGCCATCATGTTGCCGGTGGACTTCGACGAGTACCGTAAATACTCCCGCCTCTTTAAAGCCATCATCCTTGAACATGCGCCGCTGATGGAAAATCGTGGTGTGGACGAGGTCTATATCGATTTCACCGAGGTGGCCGGCGGGCAAGAGGCGGGCGGGCGGATGCTCGCCGAGAAAATCCAGTCAGCCATTTTTGTGGCCACCGGCCTGACCTGCTCCGTAGGCGTGGCCCCCAATAAATTGCTGGCCAAAATGGCCAGCGAATTCAACAAGCCCAATGGCATTTCCATCGTGCATGAGAGCGATCTGCAAACGCAGATATGGCCTTTGCCTTGCCGCAAGATCAACGGCATAGGGCCACGCATGGATGAAAAGCTGAAAAGTGTCGGCATTGAAACCATAGGCGATCTGGCGCAGCACGAGCAGCCCTGGCTTCAGGAGCACTTCGGGCTGAGTTATGGCGCCTGGCTGTATCGGGCGGCGCTGGGGCAAGATGAGCGCCCGGTCGTGACCAGCAGCGAGCCGGTGTCCATGAGCCGGGAAACGACCTTTGGCAATGATCTGCATGCCGTCGCGGACAAGGCCGAACTGGGAGCGGTTTTTACACGGCTTTGCGAACAGGTGGCGGCCGATCTTGAGCGCAAGGGCTATGTGGGAAAAACCGTGGGCATCAAGATTCGCTACGACAACTTCAAGGCCGCCACGCGCGATCACACGGCAGATTTTTATACGGCCGATGCCAAGACCATACGTCAGCTGGCCGGCCAATGTCTGAAGCGCGTGCCGCTGGAGCGGCGCATACGTTTGCTGGGGGTGCGCGTGGGCAGTCTGGCGCGGCGGAATGAAGTGGACGCCAATGGTCATCTGCCCGGTGAGGCGCCGCGCTCTCGCAAAAAGATCGACCCTAATCTTTCCCTGTTTGATGATCTTTGAGCTTGGGCTGCAAACACCGCTCATGCTTCGACAGGCTCAGCACGAACGGTAATTCAAGAGCGGTAATCAGAGAATAATTCTCTGTTCTCTGTTCTCTGTTCTCTGCTCTCGACTCACAGTCCCCCGTTCGCCCTGAGCCTGTCGAAGGGTGAATGGGGAAGGCAGAGCCATCACACGGAACGGCGCCGTCGCAGCGGCTCCAGCAGACCTTTCAGGCCGTTGTGATCAATTTCATGCATCAGGGCAATCAACTGGCCCAGCTTGCCGGGCGGAAATCCTTCGCGCGCAAACCAGGCCAGATAGTGGCCGGGTAAGTCAGCAATCAGGCGTCCCTTGTACTTGCCATAGGGCATTTCCAGAGTCACCAGCTGCTTGAGGTCTTCTGCTTGCATCGGTTTGAAAATGAAGCGGGGGGGAGTTGTTATGTAGCCGCGGCGATTATTCGCCGCGGATATAGCTTTCCAGCTGATTGATCAGCGATTGCTGGTCAGAAATGATGTCTTTCACCAAGTCACCAATTGAAACCAGACCTATCAGCTTGCCCTCATCCAGCACAGGCAGGTGACGCAGGCGTTTTTCGGTCATCAGTTGCATGCAGAATTCATTGCTGTGTTTTGGCGTCACGGTGATGACGTTGGCGGACATGATGTCGCTGACTTCTGTGTTATAGGAGGAGCGCTCCATCAACAGGACCTTACGAGCGTAATCGCGCTCACTCAGTATGCCGACGACGACCTCGCCCTCTGTGACGACGAGAGCACCAATTCCTTTTTCGGCCATTACCGTAATGGCTTCCAGCACGGTGGCAGCAGGGTGAATGGTATAGGTCTGTGTAATGCCCTTGGCTTTGAGGATATCGGCTACGGTTTTCATGGCATCCCTCCTTTGCAGAAGCTGCTTTTTAACATAGATGCCCGTGTTTGGGAGGGTCTACCTGTCTGACCTGTCGGAGGTTTTTCGGAGGTCAGAGCCGGTATATGGGCGGCACAGAGGTGCGGCAGGACGATGGCACGGCAGCAGCGCCTTTGCTTAGCTTTCCAGCTCACGAAAAACGCTTGCCACCCACTCACTGAAGGCGCGGACTTTGGCCGTCAGGTGCCTGTTTGGGGGATAGAGAATGTGGAAAACGGTGGTGCCCGAGGCATAGTCACTCAGGACTTGCTCGACTATGCCTGCGTCAATATAAGCCTGCACCGTGTGGCGAGCAGTCTGGAATAAGCCGAGACCGGCAATGCCTGCCCTGATATAGGCTTCGCCATCATTCAGCGCAACCAGATGCCTCCCCAAGAGACTGGTTCTGATGCCATCTTTCTCGAAGATATTGCCGCGCATTTTTCCCGTTCGCGCTGAAAAATAACTGATGAAGATATGATCTTCCAGATCAGCAATATTCTGCGGCTTCTTGTGGCGGGCGAAGTAGAGAGGAGTGCCACAGGTGATGTTTTTGAGTTCGCCTATTTTCTGCCCCGCGAGGGAGTGATCGACAATGTCCCCTGCGCGTATCACGCAATCCACATTTTCCTGAACCAGATCAACCGGCCGATCCGAACATCCAAGCTCAAGCTGTATATCCGGATAACGTTCAAAGAATTCAGGCAGTGCCGGAATGATGATGTCGCGCACGCTGGCGCTGGCATCGACGCGCAGTCGTCCTTTAGCCGTGGTGACGGCATGGCTTAGTGACGCCTCTACCTCTTCCAGATCCTGTAGCAGCCGAACAGCATTTTCGTAATAAGCGGTTCCGTCAGACGTGGGATTAACCTGTCGCGTTGTCCGATTGAGTAATTTGACGCACAGCAAGGTTTCCAGATCCTGGATATTGGCTGACAGTGTGGCCTTGGGAACGCCGAGCGAGTCGGCGGCTTTTGTAAAACTGCGCAGTTCTACAACACGAGTGAACATGCGCATTGCGGTAAATCGGTCCATTTTTTATCCGGCTATCCAGATATCTGGATAAATTAATCAAAAAATCGATATTTATCTGAGTCGCGGTTGGCACTATCGTTCAGTGCTTCGCTTTCTCAGATATAGAAAAGGCGTTCGGCCAAGATCTGTCCGTTATTTATTCGCATGGAGGCAATAATTTTTACAAAGGTATTGTCAATGTACCGTATACGTCCGATAGACCAGATTGGCGTAAAGAGCAGTGCCAGAACGCGAACGGCGCTCATACGCGCAGCCGCCTCTGCATTTCGTGCTTCTGGCTTTGAGTCGGCGCGGATGCGCAATATTGTACGAATTGCTAGAACCAGTCTGTCGGCGGTTGATTATCACTTTGGCACCAAGCTCGATTTGTATTGCGCCGTCTTAAAGGCAAGTGTTAATGAGCTGAAATCAGATTTTCCATTTGATAACAAGAGGCCTGAGTTGTCTCCACGACAGCATTTGCATGGCCTTGTTAAGAATTTTTTGTATCAATTGCGCGCCAGAAGTAGTGAGAAGAGCCCGCTTATTCCATTGAGAGATATTTTTGGACCTCCCGAGGCAGTTGATGTACTGGCGCGGGAATATCTGAGCCCGCAGCTGGACAGCATGCGCGCTGCAGTTACCGCAGTGCTGGCTGACAAGGGATCTGACGCCGCCACCAACAGCATTACCCTGAGCTTGTTTTCACAATGCATTTTTTATGGCCTTGCCGAGAATGTGCATGCCAGCTTGATGATCAAGGCGCCAGAAAGCATCGAAGAGATCGATTTACTGGCCATGCATATCGTTAATGCCAGTGTTGCCGGACTTAGCCCTGATTAAGCATTGTTGAAAGTGTCCCGCCTGTGTCCTGCGGCTTTTGCTGATGCCCTGACTTTCACGGTACCCGTTGAAAAAAGAGAGCCGGATCGGCTCTCTTTTCATTGGCGCGGTCAGTTGCCGAAGCGGTAACCGATACCCAGCAGGGCAATCAGAGGGTCCGGATGCATGGTGACGGTGCTGGTAGTCAAGGCGGCATTGGTGTCGTTGTCGCGCAGGTACATCGTGGATATCACCTTGAGCGGCATGTACGTCACGGCAGCGGTGGCAAAGAAATTCTTGCCCAGCTCGGCCGAGAATCCGGCATTGAAGACGGGGGCCCAAGAGCGTGAAGCTTCGGCTTCAACATGGGTGCCGCTGCTGCTGAAGCAGGATGGATCGGGGCTGCTGATACAGGCCGGGTTATTGCCTAGCGTATAACCGATTTGCAGGAAATTGCCGGGAGTGGCGTAGACATCATGGGCATTCTGGTCTGCAGCGACATTGGCGCCCACCTCGATATCCGTGAAGAAGTTGTAGCTGACGCCCAAGCCTACATAGGGGCGGAAACGTGATGAGGGATCATTGAAGTAGTACTGCACGACCACGGCAGGACTCCACTGCTTGGCCGTTGCAAGAGGCTGCTTTGCTTCACGTCCGCAGGCAAAAGGCTCCGTACTGCTGTGCTGGTTACCTGAACCATCCAAGCAGACTGAACTGTATAGCGATTGGGGATCGCCAGTGACAGAGCCCGGCACAGTGACGACGCCATGCCCTTGCAGGGTGACTTCAGGCGGGATGCCGCCCACAAAATTGATGGCCCAGTTATCGCTCAGGAAATGGGTCAGGGTCAGTGCCAGAGTATCGGTGTCATCAGCGGTGACACTGGTGCCGGCCTGATCCCAGGATTTTGCGGGTACGAAATCGCTGCCGGCGCCGAAAAGTGCTTCTGAGCCTTTGATGACGGTTGGGTTGATTTCAGTATGTACGGTTGATGATTTGTCTTTCGGCATGATGTGGAACCAGCCGACAGTGACGAGGTTATCGCCTTTTTTCAGGCCTTGTCTGGGGCTGAAAATCGATTTCTTGCTTGATGTCGAGCTTGGCGCATCCGATATTGTGGCGGTGTTCACATCACTGCTGGATTGTTCCTCTGCCTGCGCCAGCGGCGCATTCGCCCACATTAACAGGCCAGCAAGAAAAAGTGTTTTTCTCATTATGGAGTCTCTGCATTGTCAGTTTTTATTATTGCCATCGATGAATCAGGCATAGAAAAACTATGTGCAGAGTTGTCCTAATAAAATCGGGGAAGGGGGTTTATTGATGTGGCTGATGAGTTCTGGTACGGGGTTGGAGAGGGATATTTCCGTCAGTGTCTGCTTTTTCCGGAGATAAGCCGTGGCCTATGTACATTAATGTAAATTGAAGAGGAGCCGGTCGTGGTCAGGCCGGTAGAGTTCTCCTCTTCATTATTTACATGCATATCAGCCAGAAAGTTTTGCCAGATAAACATCCAGCTGATCATAGGTGGCGCCAAAGCCGCCATTCATGGAGGTGAACATGCTTTCAAAGAAAGCCTGCTCCGTGGCGCTGGCATCATGGGGAAGGCCCTGCAATCGCAACAAGGTTTTCCCATCGTGTTCTTGAAAGCTCAGTGTATTCTCAACCAGTAAGGGGAAATTGCCCGGGAAGGGGGCGCGTATGACATTGGCGTTTTCATCCGCAAAGGAGCTGAGATAGACCAGCTTCTGCTGCGGCACGATATCGCGATACAGGAAACGGCCCCACCACATGCTGCCATCCGGCGCCTCCATGCCGTAATGGAAAATACCCTCAGGGCGAAATTCCAGCTTTTTCACCAGCAGCTTCTTGCCCACAGGGCCCCACCACTGCGCCAGATGTTCGGCTTCTGAATGAACCTTCCATACCAGGCTGAGTGGCGCATTGAGAGTGCGAGTGATGATGAGGGGCGGATGCCCGGTGTTGGTGTTCGTCATGATTTTTTCTGTCTCTTGATGCTGTTCTTTGTGGTGCTGTGAAGATTCATTTCTGCTGTGGACAAATCAGCATCCAGTTCACACCGAAGCGGTCGCTCACCATGCCGAAGCGATCACCCCAGAAGGCGACAGCCAGCGCTGAGCCCACCTCGCCACCTTTACCCAGCTTTTCGAAAATGGCCGTCTGCTCGTCGTTATCCGTGAAGTGCAGGCAGAGCATGATGCGGCTGCTGGGGGCAACAGGCTGGCCGGGGCGGCCATCGGAGGCCATCAGGCGCAGGCCGGGGGCCTGGAATTCGGAATGAATGAGGTAGTCCTTGAAGGCTTCGGGCACTTCCACCTTAGCATCGGCATAGCTCATCTGCGCGACAAGCTCGCCACCAAAGCATTCCTTGTAAAAGGCCAGGGCCTCACGGCACTTTCCGGAGAAATCGATATAGGGATTCAGGCTTTCCATGATGTGGCTCTCCTTGAAACAACGGGTTCAGGGCTGGGTTTCTGTCACGATCTTGAGATCGGATAGTCCGGCGGAAAAATCACCGCCGATCATTTTGTCCATATTGAAAAAGAGATGAATAATCTTGGCAAAGTAGGGCACGGGTCCTTCCATGGCCCAGCTGACTTCCGTGCCATCGCTCTGCGCCTTGAAGGAAAAAATAGCGGTGTTGTGAGCCTCAAAGGGTTTGAGAAAGTCCAGCTTGATGCGCACTTCCTGCGGCGTGGAAGAAAGTACCTCCATGCTGCCGCTGCCCACATTGTCATCACCCTCCCAGCCATATTGGGCGCCCACGCCGCTTTCCGGGCCGCTATAGCTGCGCTTCATGGCCGGGTCTTTCTTTTCATAAGGCGACCAGGCTTTCCACCGTTCGAAATTATGAATCTGTGCCTGAATTTTTTCCGGCGGTGCAGAAATCACTATCTTGCGCTCCACACGGAAGGTATCCGGTCGGGTGGCGGCGAATAGCATGACGGCGATAAGAAGCGCGGCGAAGGCAAGGGCGAATTTCATTAACATGGCTTTTTCCTTGTGGAGATTTTCAAGTTTATTGTTATGGCTGCAGCGGCTGATTGAGCTGGGTAATCCATTGCGCCGGGTCTGGGCTGGATTCCGGTCCTTTGATATAGCACTCCCAGAGGCCTCCTGTTTCACAGCCTTTGTCGGTGCCGATAGCGGCATGAAACTGCCCCCAGGCTTCCCCCAGATTTTCATAAGGGCCGTGATAATTCGTGCGCATTACGGTGGTGGCGGGCAGGGCGCTGTTGATGACGCGGCCTACCGGGCTGATCGCCTTGCTGACCGGGATGCAGACTTCGAAATCGAACATCGCTGTATCAATATGGAAGTGATAGGAGCTCAAGGGCCCGACCGGGCCAATGCCTTGCGCAGCCAGAGTGGCCATCAGCTCATGGATGGCAGGCTCCATATATTTTTGGATGTCGGCGCGCGGCATGGTAAGGCGTATGGCGGCGGTGGCCTGCTTTTCAGTTTTGACTTGTACCGGGGTATCAATCATGACGGCTGCTCCTTGCTGTTATGGTTTCTGAAAATTCTTTAGGGAAGACACAAGGCCTTACTGTCGGTAGTAGTGCACTTCCATGAATTGCTGCCATTCACCGTTTTCATCCTGCATATTCGAAGTGAGGATGCGATGACTGTCATTCACGAAACGGTGAATGTCGCGATAGCCCACTATGGTGCCGGGCGTGCTCATACTGGGGCCGTTAGCACTGAGCGTGAGAGTCTTGCCGTCGGCAGAGAGCTCACCCTCGTAAATCCAGAGGTAATCCATCATCGAACCTATCCAACTGCCCACGAACTTTTTCTGCTTCGTGTCGTAACCCAGGGTGAGCTGCATCGTAGCCGGCTTGCCGTCCGGCATCGTGCTCTGGCTCTCTGCCTGCATCCACAGGGGGCCTATCAGCCGCCCGGTCTCTGTGGTGGTCCAGGTCATAGGAGCTTGGTCGGGGCCGATGGGGGATTCACCCGTAGCCTTCCATTCACCAAGAAATTTTTGTAGCCATTCGTGTTCTTTGGTGGCGGTGGTTTCCATGTCGTTTCTCCTTCCTTAAAAATCAGTGAGTACTGGCGCTTGCAGTGCCTGCTTTGGCCGTTAGCTTGCCGCCGCGCATGAGCAAGGCTCCGAGCAAGCCGGCACCAATCGCGAAAGCGGCACCAACGATAAAGGCGCGCTGATAGCCACCGGTAAGCGCGTTGAGTTGATCACTGCCACTGGCGAGCAGGTTTTCCGTGCGCGCGCCGGCAATACTGGCGAGCACCGCCAAACCGAGCGCTCCACCCATCATGAAGGCGGTGTTGACCATGCCGGAGGCAAGGCCGGATTCGCTGGGCTGCACATCATTCATGGCCGCCAGCAGCACGGGATTAAACGCAATACCGCCACCAAGGCCGAGCAAGACCATGCCGGGGAAAACATGCAGCCAGAATTCGCCATTCACCGGTGCCAGAGAAAACAGGGCAAGGCCGATACCGGCAATCACGAGGCCCACGCCCATAGGCAGGCGTATGCCAAAACGCATCACAAGCTTGGCGGAAAGACCCAGCGAGAAAATCGCCATGATGAGATCAGGTGGCAAGAAGGCGAGGCCGACTTGCATGGGCGTGTAGTGCAAAACCTGTTGCAGATACAGCGCTGAGATAAAGAACCAGGCAAACATGGCTGCGGCCCAGAACACGCTGACCACATTGGCCACCGCCACATTGCGCAGACGGAAAAGCCCTAGCGGCATTAAGGCATGCGAAACGCGTGATTCGATAAAAATAAAAAGCGCGAGCAGTGCGGCAGCCGTAGCCAGCATGCCCAGTGTCTGTAGCGAGCTCCAACCGGCTTCATTGCCGCCGACAATGGCATAGACGGCCAGCATCAGGGAGGCCGTTACCGTAAGGGCGCCAGCCCAGTCCAGTTTTTCACCATGAGCTGTCCCTTTGCTATCGGGAAGCAATTTGACCGAGAAGAAATACACGGCAATACCGATCGGCAGATTGACCAGAAAAATCCAGTGCCAGCTTAGCGTGGTAAGAGCGCCACCCAGTAACACACCTATGCTGCCGCCAGCGGCGCAGACAAAACCATACACGCCCATGGCTTTGGCGCGGTCTTCGTCTTCTGTAAACAAATCCATGATGAGAGAAAGCGCAACCGCGGTGACAACAGCACCACCCAGGCCCTGTATAGCGCGCGCAATGATGAGTATTTCTTTATGGGTGGCGATGCCACAGGCCACCGAGGCCAGCGTGAAGACGACAAGGCCCAGTAGAAAAAGTTTGCGATGGCCGAAAAGATCGCCAAGACGGCCACCCAGCAGCAGGAAGCCGCCGAAGGTGAGCATATAAGCATTCACCACCCAGACCAGCGCGGTTTCCGTGAAGTGCAGGTCTTCACGTATGGAGGGCAGGGCCACATTCACGATGGTGGTGTCGAGCACGATCATGAGCACGCCACAGCAGAGCACATACAGCGCCAGCCAGCGATTAGCCTTGCTATGTTGTTGGTTTTTTTCAGTCACGATGATTCCTTTTTACTAAGCTCAAATGTTGTTTTGCAGTGCGGTATTGATCTGTTCCATCAGGAAGCGAGTACCTTCTTCGCGGCCGGGGCCGTCGCCACAGAAGCTGTCCAGAAATACGCCCTGTTCAGTAATGGAAAGAAGGGTGCCGCCTTTTTCTGCCTGAAACGTAATGGTGGCTAGCGAGACCGACATGCGCACATCATTCATCTGCATCTCATAGCTGTAGATGATGCGTTGCTGGCTCACGATGTCATGGTAGCGGGCCTGAAAATCAGAGACCTTGCCGTCCGGGAAACGCCCGCGTAGATGCTCGCGGCCACCGATGCGAAAATCCTGCTCACGTATCAGCGCTTCCCAGCCGGCCGGGCCGGCAAACCATCTGGCTTTGCCGGCACCGCTCCATGCAGCGAAGACTTTTTCCGGGGCAAAAGCATAGTGACGGGTGAGGGTGAAACTGCCATGTTCTTGCTGTGTTCCACTCATTTTTTGTCTCCTGCAATTTCTGCGGCATAACTTTCCAGCCGCTCCAGACATTGAGTCCAGCCGCCGTTATCCATTTCGCGCATTTCGGCGTCAGCAAAACCGCTTTCATGAAAGGTGAGCAGGGTGCGTCCGCCGGGGGCTTCTGCCAGCGTGACGGTGACTGTCATTTCCACGCGGGGCTTGCCGTCTTTGTCCCATTGAAAACTGAATACCAGTTTTTCCGGGGCGCTGATTTCGTGATAAACGCCATGCATCCAGTAATCCTCGCCCTCGGGTGAGCGTATGCAGATGCGCCATTGGCCACCTGCGCGCACATCCATGGCACAAGATTGCACGGTGAATTCATGCGGCCCCCACCAGCGCACCAGATGTACAGGATCGGTCCAGGCGCTGAACACGAGTTCGCGACGTGCTGGCAGTACACGGCTGAGGGTGATTTCGTGCGCGGCTAGCGCAGTTGCGGTGGTATCGGCGATGCCCATTTCCATTCCCATTTTCATGCCCATGCTGACTTCCCTGTCCTTAGCTGTTTTCCCTGTTATTTCTGGCGGCCGGGCTTGCTGCTGCGTGAGGTCGGCTTCGCATTTTGCGCTCCGCCTGTGGCAGCTTCTTTGCTGTTCTTGCCGTCTTTTTGTGCTTTTGCGACCGGCTTCTTGCTCGCCTTCTTTGCGGGGGTCTCCGCCTCTTCCTGTGCTTGCAGCTCGCGCAGATAGTCTTCCAATCTATCCAGCCGCTCTTCCCAGAACTTACGGTATTGCTCTATCCAGCCCACGGCCTGCTGTAGCGGCTTGGCCTCAAGGCGGCAGGGCCGCCACTGCGCCTCACGGCCACGAATGACAAGACCGGCACGCTCCAGCACTTTCAAATGCTTGGTGACGGCGGGCAGGGTCATCTCGAAGGGCGCCGCCAGTTCGGTGACCGTGGTTTCTCCCAAGGCGAGACGGGCCAGTATGGCGCGTCGTGTGGGATCGGCCAGGGCGGCAAAGGTAGCGCTGAGATGGTCCATGGCTTTATGTCCCCTTAGTTAATGAGGCGGTCACTGACTTATTTTTTCGACACAATATGGGCGTTGAAGCGATTCAGGATGCTTTGCCAGCCCTGCTTCTGCATTTCAGCCGAGTTTTCATTTTCGGCATCAAAAGATTCGATCACGCTGATGCCATCGGCCGTGGGCTCAAAGCGAATGGAAACGGCGCGGCCGTCGTCCATGACGTATTCGATCAGCTGCTCAGGCTCAACGCGGGTGTAAGTGCCTTCAAAATCAAAACCCATGCTGCCGTCCCGAGCTTCCATGCGGTAGCAAAAGCGGCCACCGACCTTGAGATCATTGCGGCTGCTGGGGTTATGCCAATCATCACTGGCGGCATTCCATTGATTGATGTCTGCCGGCGTTGTCCACGCGGACCAAACGCGTTCAAGGCTGGCGTTGACGGTGGTTTGCACAGTGATTTTCAGCATGTCCCTATCCTTTGGTGATGGCGCATAACTACATGGTTAATTAACCGATTGGTAAAGTAGTGCCGACAAGGCGGACTGTCAAGCCGGCTTTGGTCAGCCCTTTCTGGGTTACAAAGGCGCTCTTCGTAGGTCGGGCTTTAGCCCGACGGCGGAGCTTGTTGTGTCGACGGAGCCTGCTGTATCGGGCTAAAGCCCGACCTATGAAGAGCGCTAAAGCCCGACCTAAAAACACGGGTGCTCAGCCATAAAAAATCCCGCACCAGGCGGGATTTTTTATGGCGCTGATGAGGCACTCAGGCGCTTTGTTTTTCCAGCATCTGCGGTGCGGCATCGGAGGCGAGGGCAGTTGCAATCTCCTTGGCCAGCTCCGTGTATTTCGCAATCACGGCATCGCGATTTTCCGGATCCATATTGATGCGCTCGAGATCGCCCTTGTAGTGCTTGATCACGCGCTCATCCATCAGCTTGTACCACCAGCCCGGGATATAAGCCGGCAGCAGCATGGAGGCGTAGCCGCCGGGCAGCTGTGGCGCATCTTCAAAATGACGCAGGGCCTGGAAGCTGCGTGTGGGATGCGCGTGATGATCGGAATGACGCTGCAACTGGTAGAGGAAAAGATTCGTCACCACCTGATTGCTGTTCCAGCTGTGTTCCGGCTTGGTGCGTTCGTATTTGCCGTTCTCATCTTTCTGACGCAGCAGACCGTAATGCTCCACATAATTGATCACTTCCAGCAGGCTGGCGCCGTAAGCGGCCTGGCCGGCGAGGAAGGGAATGGAGCGACGACCACAAATGGCGGCGGTGGCACCGAAGAAGGCGGCGCTCATAGCCCAGCCCTGCAGCAATTCGTTTTCCGGCGTCCAGAAACTCTTGCCCTTGCGTGCCAGACGTTCCTTTTCAATTTTCACGGAGGATTTGAAACCGCCGATCACGGTGCGCGGCAGGAATTTCCAGAACGATTCGCCCATGCGGCTGGTGGCCGGATCTTCCGGCGTGGCCACGCGCTTGTGGTGGCCGAAGGGATGTTCAACCGCGAAATGTGTATAGCCCGTTGGCGCCAGCGCCAGCATGGACAGCAGACGGTCGCTGCGGCCGTGTTTGTGGCTGAGTTCGTGGCCGGTATTGATGGCGATACCGTTGATGGCGCCCACCGAGAAAGTAAGGCCGATGTAATCGCTGAGCGGAATGTCTTTGCGGCTGGCCAGCCAGGCACCAAGGAAGGTGGCGGCGTACTGGGCCGGGATGAAGGCTTTCACGATCATCTCGTAGTACTTGTCGTTTTCCAGGCCTTCAATGGCATCGGCCGGCGGATTGCTTTTGTCGTCGCCAATCATGCGATCCAGCGCGGGAATGACGCCGTGCACGAGCATGGGGCCGGCCCAGGCGAGGGCACGCAGTTTTTTCGGCGCCACGGCATAGGCGGTGAGGGCGCCCAAGCCGATAACGGGCAGGGCCGGGCTCAGCAGCCAGAGATAGCGCTTGGGGTCTTTCCACTTGCTGCTCTTTGCTTGGCTAGCATCGGCGGCAGCTTGCTGGAGAAGGGAATCGGGCGTCTTGGCGTTCATGGCGGGCTCCGTCTGGATATGCTGACGTGGCCATATTGTCGGACAGAAGCAAGGGCGAACAGATGCAGGCAGCCGGAAAACCTGCGTGAAACGCCGGTGGATCTGAAGTGCAGAGGGTCTGCAGGTCGGGCTTCAGCCCGACAGAGGTGCTGATACAGGGCTGATGTAGGAGGGGCTTTAGCCGCGATTGCCGGGTGTTAAAGGCTAACGGCTCCATGCATCACGGTTCCTGGCTGACGGCTCCATGCATCACGGTTCCTGGCTGACGGCTCTAAGCATCGTGGCTAAAGCGCCTCCTACAAAAAAGCTCCTTGGCGGAGGCGGCTGTCGGGCTGAAGCCCGACCTACAGGGGCGTAGAGGCGGCGTAGAAATAAGGGCTCAGCCCGGAGCGCGAGTCGGCAGGGTCGGGCGCAGCTGTGGCAGGGCAACACCAGCCACACCGCGCAAAGTGCCGCGGGTGATATCCAGCCAATCGAAATAATCGCGCCAGACCGTGATGCGGCCGTTCTCCACTTCAAAGGTTCCACAAACCCAGAAGGCCACATGCAGCGGGCCGAGCTTCAGCACATCGGTACGTTCCGTCAGCACGGTATTGCCGGTGCTGGCGATGCTGTGCAACTGCACTTCGAAATAACGGCCCTCACGCAGTGTTTTGCGGATGAGATTGGCTACGCGGCCGCCGCCGGTAATCGTCGGCAGGGAGACATTGGTGTAGCGCAACTCCGCTGCCAATAGGCTGGCCACGGCTTCGTGATCCTGCGCTTCCATGGCGGCGAGAAAACGGGTGACGATTTCTTCAGGGTGACTCATGTCTCTCTCCTCGCAGCTTCCGGCTCAGCCGCAGCTCACGCGTTCAATCATGCCTTTGAGATTGAGATGCAGATTCAGGCGTGAGCCGTTGTATTCCATGGTGACAGCCGTGCCGGGCTTGATGACACGAACCGCTTTGGCGTCGGCATCAGTCTTGGCTTTGGCCACGGTGGCTTCATCTGCTGGCTTGCCCAGTGCCCATTGTGCATTGGCCTCCATGCAGCCCATGGCAATTTCATGCGCGGGCTCTTCAGCGGCAGCCTTAGGGGCGGCAGTGGTGGTACTGCAGGCGGCCAGGCTGCCTGTCAGAGCAAAGGCGAGCAGGAGCGGGAGGGTAGAAGGAGGCTTGATGGCGAGACGCATATTCTTGTTCTCCGGACGATCGGGTGGCCGCAGGGGGCTTTTCAGCGCTTCGGCATTCTTCATGATTTGGCGGTGGGCGCAAAGTCCTGTTCTGTTGCCGCATGCACAAAGGGCGCGCAGCAGCGGGCGAAACGCAGTGGTCTGCTGACCTTGTCGCAATAGCACACAAGAAAGGCGCGTAAGGACAGAATTCTGGCCGCCGCTGCCATGGACTCGGCGCTGCTCCGCACTAGGCTTGTGTTCACCCCGGATGCCTTATCTGCACCTGCCGGGAAATCATGAGGAGCCCGCCATGAATACCTCCCTGAATGCCCCCCTTGCCCTGGCTGCTGAAATCCAGCGCGTTTTCGAGTTGCAACGGGCTACGGCCCTGCGCCTGCGAGAATCCACTGTTGCCGAGCGTGTGGCCAAAATCAAAAAGCTGAAAGCCTCGGTGCTGGCGCATCGCCAGGCCCTGATTGCGGCGGGTTACGATGATTTCGGCAAACCGGCCGCCGAAGTGGAGCTCACAGAAATCCTGCCCGTGGTGGCCGAAGCCAACGATGCCATCCGCAAGCTGAGTGGCTGGATGAAGCCCAAGCGCGTGCTGCCTTCACGCATGGCCGTGGGCACCTCGGCCTATACGCAGTACGAGCCCAAGGGGCGTGTGCTGATTGTGGCGCCCTGGAATTATCCGGTGAACCTGAGCCTGGGCCCGCTGGTCTCGGCGATTGCCGCCGGCAATACCGCCATCATCAAGCCTTCGGAAATGACGCCGCATGCTTCCGCCGTGATTGCGAAAATCCTGCGCGAAACCTTCAGCGAAAATGAAGTGGCCCTCTTTGAAGGTGATGCCCCGGTAGCGCAGGCCCTGCTGGAGCTGCCGTTTGATCACATCTTTTTCACCGGCTCACCGGCGGTGGGAAAAATCGTCATGGCGGCCGCGGCCAAGCATCTCACCAGCGTCACCCTGGAGCTGGGCGGAAAATCACCCACCATCGTGGATGAAAGTGCCGATCTTGCTGCGGCGGCGCAAAACATACTCTGGGCCAAATACACCAATAACGGCCAGACCTGTATCGCCCCCGATCATGTGTATGTGCACAGCAGCGTGAAAGAGGCTTTCGTGAAGCATTGCGTGGCTGCACTGGAAGCGGCTTATGGAAAAAGTGTTGCGCAAATCACCAGCCCTGATCTCGCGCGCATCGTGAACCATCGCCATGCCGCCCGTGTGAAAGCCTTGCTGGATGATGCCAAGGCCCGTGGCGCGCGCGTACTCAGCGGTGGGGTAGTCGAGGAGAGCCAGCGTTATGTGGCGCCCACGCTGCTCACCGATATTCCCGATGATGCCAGCATCATGAGCGAAGAAATCTTTGGCCCGCTGCTGCCCATCATCAGCTACGACAGCCTCGATCAAGTGATTGCCCGTATCAATGCCGATCCCAAGCCGCTGGCGCTCTATGTCTGGAGCCGCAATGAGGCGCATATCAAAAAGGTGATGCAGCAAACCTCGTCCGGTGGTGCCTGTATCAATCACTGCGTCATACAGTTCCTGCACGGCAATCTGCCTTTCGGCGGCGTGAATAATTCCGGCATAGGCAGTGGTCACGGTCATCACGGCTTCCTGGCCTTCTCGCATGAGCGCGCCGTGGTGCGCTCGCAGATCATGCTGGCGAAGATGTTTTATCCGCCGTACACGGAAACCACACGCAAGCTGATCGGTCTGTTTATCAAGACGGTGTGAGGCGGCGTAGGGTGTGCAAAGGCCATAGGCGTTTGCGCACGCGGCATCAATACAAGCCTCCCGATCTGGTAGCGTGGGTAAAATCCTAAGGCTTTTACCCACGCCTGCGGCTCCGCTTCATCGCCGTAACGCGTGCGCAAGCGGGGCTTGCACACCCTACGTAATATCCAATAAAAAAGCCGGCGCGATGCCGGCTTTTTTATTGGCATCGAAAAGTCTTATTTCGGAAAAGCATCCACCCCGTTCACCAGTGCCGCTGCTAACCGCGGCTGCTTCAATTGCTCCAGCCACCATTGCAGGGCGCGGCCTTCGTGATCGCCACGCCAAGCCACATACAGCGTATTGGGCTCGCGCGGATCGGCCATTTTCTTTTCCACGAGATCACCACGCTCCAGCAAAGAAGCCACGCGCGTGCGCGGCAACCAGCCAACGCCAAGGCCGGCACGTTGTGCCTGTATTTTCTCGCGCATGCCCGGTACGGCCAGCGTGGCCTGTCCGCCGAGCACGCCGTAGCTGCGCAAGGCATCACTGCGGCGTGAGGAATCGGCTACCACGATGGTGCGGTGCGCCAGCACGGTCTCGCTTTGCAACACGCCTTTTTCTTTGGCCAGCGCATGCGTGGGCGCCACCGCAAAGACCCACTCCAGCGTACCCAGCTCCAGCCAGCGCAATTTCGGAATCACCGGTGGCTCGTTGGTGGCGCCAATCACCAGATCAGCGCGGCCATCACGCAGCGCCTCCCAGTTGCCGCCCAGCACCTCGTGCGTGATGCGCAGGCCCACGCCAGATTGCAGGGCATCAAAGGCATTAATCACCGGCAGCAGGGTTTCAAACTCCAGCAATTCATCGGTGACGATGCGCAGCCGCTCTTCCCAGCCACCGGCAATCTGCTTTACGCGTTGGGTGAGGCGTGTCACGTCCAGCATCAGGCGAGCGGCTTCCTCGGCCAGTAACTGCCCGGCGGGGGTGAGTTCCAGACGGTAACGGCGGCGATCAAAGAGCAGGGCATCGAAGCGGTCTTCCAACTGGCGGGCCGCATGAGAGAGGGTGGAGGGCGCTTTGCCCAAGCGGGCGGCCGCCTTGGAGAGACTGCCGGTCTCGCGTATGGCCTCCAGCAGGGCCAGTTCATCCCGGGACAACATGTGCGAATCCTTCGAACGAGTGCGTAGCGGCCATCGTACGTCAAAGCCTTTGGAGGCTGCCAGCATAGGTCTTACGGTAATTCGCCGTTTACGAAGGGGTCGAACATCATGAAACGCTTTCAGGACAAATCAGTACTCGTCACCGGCGGCAGCAGCGGCATCGGTCTGGCAGCCGCTCAGGCTTTTGTGGCAGAGGGCGCCCGCGTCGTCATCACCGGCCGCGACCGCGTGGCACTGGAACAGGCCGCCGCCACGCTGGGCTTCAATGACAGTGCAAACGTCATCGCCATTGCTAACGATGCCGCCAGCCTGAGTGGCGCCAAAGAACTGGCCGCCGCACTGACAACGGCCGGCGTGCGTCTCGATGCCGTCTTCATCAATGCCGGTTCCGCAAAATTCTCCGCCTTCGCCGATGTCACCGAAGAGCTCTGGGATCAGACCTTCAATAGCAATGTGAAGGGCGCCTATTTCCAGTTGCAGGCTCTGCTGCCGGTCTTGAATCGCGGCGCCTCCATTGTCATCAACGGTTCCATCAACGCGCATATCGGTATGCCCAACGCCTCGGTCTATGCCGCCAGCAAGGCCGCGCTGATTTCACTGGCCAAAAATCTCTCGGCAGAATTATTGCCCCAGGGTGTGCGCGTGAATGTGGTCAGCCCCGGCCCGATCAGCACCCCGCTCTACGGCAAGCTCGGCCTTGATGCCGCCACGCTGGAAGCCACCGCTGCACAAATCCAGAATCAGATACCACTAGGCCGTTTCGGTACACCGGAAGAACTAGCGACCACGGTGCTGCATCTCGCCGCTGCTGAATCTGCGTTTATTGTGGGGACGGAGATCATTGTTGATGGGGGGATGAGTCAGTTGTGAGGGGAGTGCGTTGGTAGCTTGGGGTGCGGCAAAGCCGTAACCCCAATGTTCTCTGCTTCAAAGCGGATGCTTGCCAATGGATGTAGGGCGTCAATAAGCGCAGCGCATTGCGCCGTATTGATCTGCGCCTATGGGTGCCCTACGCGAGTTGTATTTGGTTAAGTGCTTCGCGACTTTATTCGGCTGATATTTCATATCGCGTTGCGCCTCGCCCGCGGGGCCTCACTTTCTTTTGCTTCGCCAAAATAAAGTAAGCAAAGGAAAGGCGACCCGGGCCGTTCGCCGACGCGTTGCGTCGGTGCCCTGCGCTGCTCAGGTTCTGGCGGGGGCTGCGGAACTCGCCTTTGCTACGCAAAGACTCAGACACGTCCTCGCCCTAATCCGCCAGCTCCTTCCGCTGCTCGGCTCACTCCACGGGAGGTTGAAAAGCAAAAGCACGCATCGCTTTGCTCGCTGAAAGCAAGGCCAAAGCAGAACAAGAAAAGGGAGTGGCGCAACACGACACTCCCTTTTTAATTCGTCGTCCCGGCGAAGGCCGGGATCCATAGTGCGCTTGTCATTTAACGGGCGCATGGGCCCCGGCCTTCGTCGGGGTGACGAGTCTCTAGAAAGAAAAACTGTCGTCCCCGCGTAGGCGGGGACCCAGTGACTTTGCTTTTGATTTTCACCGCATAAGAAAAGAGCACTGTTGCTTTGCTCTTGAATCCCCATAGAGCCTGCCGAGCGGAACAAGACCGGCCAAGGGGAATTTGTACAGGGATGTACAAATTAGCGTAGGTGAGGCGGGATGCCGAATCTGCGCGACCCTTCGATGCCGGTTTTGTGGAGGGAGGGAACCCGGCGTAGCCGGGCAGGCGACGGGGTGCGAGGGGATTCCAAAGGGGCCGCCGCATCGCGGTCCCTTTGGGCCTGTCCGGCGAGGACGCGGCCGATCAAATAAACAACGGGAATTGAATTAAATGACGCGGTTCTTTTGAGGCCATCATCCGGCGGAAACGCTGCGCTGTTCCGCCCTACGCGGGCTGATTATATGTATCGTTCGATGACTTTTGCTCTCTCTTCATTTAGCGTGGATATGCTTTCTTTAAAGATAATTTTTCTACTATCAATTTTGGCAATATGATTTTTTATCCATTCAATGTCTTCGAAACTAAATCCATAGCGTAATAGCCATATTTCAGTGTCATCGTTGGTTCCAAATCTAATGTAATTGGCCATATTTATTGCGCGAGTGTCGCCTGTTTTATTGTGAAAAATAATAAAAGCGGCACATATTGGATCTGCTAAGGATAGAGATATGACTTTATCGAGATAATCATAGGTGTCATAAACTATTGTGTCATATTGAATGGCAGTGACCGAGGTTGTCTCAGGATATAGTGGTGCTGAGCTGGCGTTCTTATTGGGCAGCGAGCTTGGGGTGGGGGTGTATCTTATTTTTAATTTTTCTATTTGCCTTTCAATAAGCTTGTTAGAAAGACCGGATGATTTACCTTCTCTCGTAAGTAAAGCTTGCTTGTCTCGCTCGCTTAAAAAGGCATGCCGCAATGATACTATTTCACTGAAGGATTTTCCTTGGATGTGCCAAAGCATTATGGGTATTGCTGCACTTAGAATTGATATTTCAGCTCTCTCAAGATTCTTTCTTCGTAAATGACTAAGATATATTTCCTTAAATGAATTTTTAATTTTTTTTCTAAAGTGATCTGAAAGTTTATAATACTCTCCTCCTGTAAGGGGGCGTCCATCTTTCAGGAGGGTGTCTAGTATATATTTGATGGATGTATCGATATTGGATTTTTCGATTCGATCTACCTGTGAGTCTGGAAGAAATAAATCATCATTGAATGTGTTTTGGCGAATGGCCTCTATTACATCTGCTGTGTCGGCCTCAGGATCGGTGCTGGGATCATCCAGTGAGGAAGTTTCGCTAATGGTGATGGTTTCTCTTATTCTGCTCTTAAAGGTTTGCTTGTTAATTTCATTAATAATGGTAAAGCCGTAATCCACACTATCCTTTTCTGGCGTTGATCTTCCTGATCTTCCAATTAAATTTTTTAATGTTAGGGGTTTCATATCCCTGAAGTTATCTATCCACACGGCATCAAATGGCATGTTTATGCCTTGGCTAAGGGTGGATGTTGCAAAGCATATTCGTGCATGGCCCTCTTTAATAAAGTCCTCAATGATAAGCCTAGCCTTTAGTGGCATTGAGCCATGATGAATGACGATGCCTTTGTCCATAAGGTCAATTAGCGTTGAGTATTTGCTGCCATAACCTATGCTCGCACCGATAAAAACTCGCAACTTCTCTGTCAAGGCGCCGGCTCTTGAGTTGTTTATGCGAGGGCAAAGTGCCAAATATTTCTCGAACTCGTTTTTGTAGTTTCCAGAATATATTTTTGTCTTTGATATGTAGAGAAGCAGAGTTCCATTATTTTTTAGAATTTCTTCTACTATGTCTTGGTTTATTGGAAGATCATTGCATTCTATATTTGGTGAGAAATAAGTGAATTTTCCTGCTTTTTGGGAGATAAATATTTTACCGACTGCTTGTTGGGTGTACTTCTTTGAGGATGAATTTTCAATTGTTCTATGTTTTTTGAGCTGGGCTTCTGGGTTTTCTATAAATGGGTGTGCAAATATTTTCTTTGCTTGAGGCATGGCGCCGTTGATTCGGCGAACAAAAGAGTCAAATTTCATACCTCTAATGGGTTCCTCAGATATTTGTGCTTCGTCTAGAAGAAAAAGCTCAATATTAAGCTCTTTGGCTTTTCGAAAAAGTTCAACTCCTCTCTCTGGCGTTATTATGAATATTCTTCGTTTTGTTTTTTCTGTGTTTATATTTTCAATAAATTGAAGTACTAGAACATCTTTATCTGTTATTTTTGTTATCTCATGGAAGTACTCGGCAATTAGCGCTCTTGATGGAACGACAATTATGATGTCTTTCTCGGAGGACTTTATTATCTGTCTAAATAGGTGGGACTTTCCTGCGCTTGTTGGGGCGGAGAAAGAGAAGTGGGTGTGATTTTTTATTTCTTTTAGTGCGCTTGCTTGCGATGGCGTTAATATTATTCCGGTTTCATCCTCTATTGATTTCATGTAAATAGAGTACATTTCCTCAAGGATTGAGTTGGGATTAGTGGCTTTATAAAAGAGCCCCATAAGGTTTACGATTTTGGCTTCGTAGGGGAGTAGGAGGTCTCTTTTATGTCTCTTTATGTAGGCTAGTTTTTCCATGGTTATTGGGTTGGAGGGCCCATTGCGATGGATGTCTTTTATGATGGCGCTTATTATGGGCTTTATGTCATTTGAGTTTATAATTTCTTCTATCATGGCTTTATAACCTCGATGCCAATAAGAAATAGCTCTGAGTGCAAAAGTAGTTGATCAATGTTTTCTGATTTAATTGCATTTTCTATTATTTTTTCTGGCGACTTTGCATTTATTGAGAATGCTGCCGTATATGATTTTTTGTCTTTAATGAAGTTTTCTATTGATTCTTCGGAAAAGAAATTCTGGAGGTCGAGTAATTCTGATTTGTCTTTTTCTAGTTTTATGAAATCTGAAATTTGAACTAACGCATCTCTGTATGGGTTGCTGCTTCCGCTATATTTAGCCTCCCCAAATGAAATGTGTTTAAGTTCGCTTTCGGTGTGAAAATCAAATCCCGGGTTGCCTATTACTTTTTCTTTCCAGAGTTCAGCAAGGGGAGCTCTCTTGTGCTTTATGGTTTCTAGCGCACTTTGTGCGGCATGGGAAATCATGTATTCCCCAAATTCTTTGGTTACCGTGTCTTCTTGGAGATTAAAAATATCTGCTGTTAGTTTTTCTATGGTGCGTTGTGAGCGAGCTTCGTAAGTGGCTTTCGCCACTGAGTTGAGTGGCGCTATCCAGCTTGTATCAAGGGTAATGTTAATCATCTCTTGGGCGCGTGATGAGACGTCAGTTATTTGAACGTGTGCATAATATGCATTGCATGTGGTGGTTTTTCCCTGGCTTTTAAGGTCTATTTTTTCTATAGTTATTATTTTCATAGCCTGCTTTTCGCTTTATTTAAGGTTGCTTTGGCACAACCAAAATTGAGTCTTAAAAGCCCATCGAGTCCAAAGTCCGTTCCTACCGAAAGTCCAATCCCAGCCTCTTCAAAAAACGCCAAAGGATTCTCCAGTCCCATTCCCCGGCAATCCATCCACGCCAGATAAGTCGCTTCCGGCTTGATGACTTTCAGGCCTTTAAACCCATCCAGCGTCATCACTAATTCGCGGTTCTTCCGTAAATAGTCCAGCAGAGCCGCGCGCCATGGCGCGCCGTGCTCATAGGCGGCGATGGTGGCGGCCATGCCGAGGATATTTAAGTGAGGCGCAATGCCGGCCATGGCGTTTTGGTATTTCCGGCGCAGGGTGGCGTTGGGGATGATGGCGAAGGCGGCGCCTAGGCCGGGGATGTTGTAGGTCTTGGAGGGGGCCATCACGGTGATGGTGCGATTGGCGATTTCAGGCGCGAGCATGGCGAAGGGCTTGTGCTTTAAGCCCGGCTCCAGAATTAGCTCGCAATGGATTTCATCACTGACCACCACGAGATCGTGCTTTTCGGCGTAAGCCGCAATGCCTTTCAGTTCTTCATCATTCCACACGCGGCCTATGGGGTTGTGTGGGTGGCAGAGGAATAGGCCTTTTGTTTTTGGCATGTGGGCGGCTTCTACAGCCGCCATATCCCAAGTCCAGTTCCTGCTTTCATCCAGCGGTACACGCACGCATTCACGTTCCATATGCACGGGGGCGGTGAAGAGGGCGGGATAAACTGGCGTGGCGGTGACGATTGCATCGCCACGTTCACCAATGGAGCGTGCGGCGATATTGAGGCCGGAGACCAGACCGGAAAGCGGCACTATCCATTCCGGCTGCACGGCCCAGCCGTAATCGCGCTGCATGGCCATGATGATGGCTTGGTTAAACTCCGGCGTGGTGTGGCCATAACCGAAGATGCCGTGGGCAATACGCGTTTGCAGGGCCGCTATCACTTCCGGCGGCGCCGCGAAATCCATATCCGCCACCCACATGGGAATGATGTCTTCCCCGCTCGCGGATTTCTTGCCGGCGTATTTCGCCCACTTGATGGAATCCGTACCGCGGCGGTCTATGGGCTTGTCGAAATCGTAGGGCATGAGTTGCTCAAAGGGCTGACAAGGGCGCCAAGCAAGCTTCTGGACCAGGCACGTTGGCGTCAAGCAGAGCCAAGGACAGACTCTGGCCACCTTTGCCGTCGTTCACAATACCCAGTCCTCCTGCTCTTTGTGTTTCGGCGTCTTGAAATAGCCAGCTATTGGCGGGTTGTCTTGATGAGGCGATAAAGGCTGATGCGGGGATCAGGTAAGTTGTTGACGCATTACTGCCTTCTGCCACAGGCAGGATAAATCCACTGGTAACGCTGGCGTCGGCATTCACGACAAAGGAGCAACTCCCGCCGTTTTGAGTGAAGGTGCCATTATAGGTGCCGGCCAGTGTATGCGCCGTCATATAGCTGGCCAGAGTAGTTGTCGGTATAGGTGGGTTGATAATGTATGCACCACCAATTTGTGGCGGGTTTGAGAAGAAGCCCTCGATGCTTTGATTGCCATTTTTAAATTGTCCCCAGACAAGATGCAGGCTGGAGTTTGCAGTGTTGCTAGTGCCATTTATCTGCAACACGAGATCGATTTGTTGGGTTCCCAGAAGTGTCAGTTGCAAGCCCGCAGCATCCAGTATCTGGTCATGGTCATTGCCGTTTTGTGTATCTGTTTTTGCAATCAGGCTGTCGCGAATTGGATCAAGATCTGTGGGCAGATTGATGCCATAGGCTTGCAGGCTGGTTTGTACTGCTGTTAGGGCGGCTGTTCTTTCGGCAGCAGTGAACGTTTTGAAGTTGGCTGCACTGAAAGTATCAGCAGGCTGAGCCTGGAAGAGTGCCGCCACTAGCAGGTCTGTCAGTGGGCTGATATTGCTGGTGCCAATGGCAGAGACATAGCTGTGCAGAGTGTGAGGATTGCTGTTGCTGTCCGTGAAATCCACCTTGGCCAGACAGGGCAGGGTGACATTTCTTGCGATGAACTTGTAGCTGCCATCGGCATTTGTGATGGCCGTAGCGGAATTCAGTCCGCCTGCACATTTCAGCGTGACAGTGCCGCCACTGATGGCATTGCCGGTAGCCGCCACGCCCGTGATATTGCCGGAGGCCCCGTTTCCATCGTCCGAGCCGCAGCCAGTCAGTAGGGCAAGTAATAGGCTGGGCAATAATATTTTCAGCATCTTTTCCATGATGAGAATTCCTTTGGATATGACTTAGATGTTGTAGCTGTTACCGACACAAATGAGTGGTATAGGCAAGGCTGGGAAAGAAAAACTGGTTGGTATGTTCAGGCCGCTTATTTCCAGCTCAATATGCGTCTCCGGCTGGGTAACGATAAGTCCGCCGATCGGACTGTTGATGCTGATGTTGGCGACATTGCTCACCTTGCGCAGTGCTGCAATGTAGCCGGCCTTGTTGGCATTGAAATCATCGCTGATATTGAACGCCCCGGGGGCAGACAATTTCAGATATTGCCAGGTATACGTGAAGAGAAAGCTGGTCGTGCTTGCCGTGTACGTTGCCAAGCCAGTGAATTCTGTATGACTCAGTTTCACATTATTCGTATTCAGCGTAGCTACGGGATAAATGTATGAGCCGGCGGGCCCCATGGCGTCTGCTACAGGGGTGCTTGGCATTGTCAGTATCTGGCTTGGATAGACTGGAAAATACTGGGGGAGAATGCTGCCGTCGGCATCAATGCTGAAGCTGCATGGCGTTTCAGTATTTTTTAGAAAGCCGCTATGTGTGCCCTGCAGGTCATGGCTTTCTATGTCTTGAGCGAGGGCGGCGGCAATATCGCCATCCACAGCCAGGTCATGGCTGATCAGCAAGGTCAATCTGTCCAGCGTGATACCTGCGTTTTGCAGATCAGCTGCCAGATTGTCCAGTGCTACATCATGTGCGTTGCCGTACTGTGTATCAGTTTTGG
This sequence comes from Moraxellaceae bacterium, assembly GCA_050739955.1. Classification (GTDB taxonomy): domain Bacteria; phylum Pseudomonadota; class Gammaproteobacteria; order Pseudomonadales; family Moraxellaceae; genus UBA2031. The sequence goes on along the minus strand of JBOICI010000003.1, from coordinate 2,248 downwards.
CAATCAGGGTGGTATGAGCGGGATCAATATCATCTGGTAGAGAAATACCTGCAGTCAGCAGCTTTGTCTTCAGTGCGGCCAAGGCGGTATTAATGTCCGCTGCCTTGTAGCTGATAGCCGTACCACCGGCAAAATGCGTAAAGACATTGATGGGGGTATCGCCACTCAACTGCGCCAGAAGAAGCTCTGTCAGTGGCGTTATATTGTTGATGCCGGTTGATGAAATATAGCTATGCAGTGATTGGGCTCCACCAGTTGTGCTGTAGCTCACTTGTGCGAGGCAGGGCAGCGTGACCTTGTTCACAGTGAAGAGATAAGAGCCATCTGTATTGGTGGTGCTTGTAGCAGAACTCAGACCGCCGGCGCATTTGAGGGTGACGATGCCGCCGCTGATGGCGGCTCCGGTGGCGGCCACGCCGGTGATGCTGCCACTGACGGTCTGTGGACTGTTGTCGTCAGAGCTCCCGCCGCAACCGGCCAAGGAAAGGCTGAGGGCGATGGCTGAGAGGCCGGTCGAAAGTCCCTTGATCGCTTTTTTCATTCTTGTTGGTCCTGCTTTCCGGCCGCCCCTGAATCGGCAGCGGCGCAGGCCGCAATCTAGCAAGCCGAAACCGGCCCGGGAATACGTGAGATTACGGAGTCATTGTCTGGGTGAGCCAAGCCTGGCTCTGACAAGCGAGCTCAGGCAAGCGGGCTCAGGGCAGGCTGACGATCAGAAAGCGCTCCAGATGCTGGGCCACTTGCGGATAGTGGGTGCGTGGCAGTTGTGGGCCGAGTTTGCGCAGTTCGCGTTTGAACAGGGCCATCACCACGCTGATTACGCCATCCAGCGTTTTATTGACTAGGAAGTTGAATTTCATGAGGTCCTTCGGGATCAGGATGGCGGGCTCCAGCAAGATCTCGATAGCGTGTATCAGCAGCGTCATGCCTTCATCGGCATTCTTGGCCTCACCGCTGCGCAATTCGCCGAGCACGCGGCTGGCCTCGGCCGCGAGTGCTGCGCTGATGGGGAAGGCCACCACGGTTTGCGGCTGGCCATGCAGTGTCATCTCATGCACGAGGCTGTTGTAGTGCTCGATCACAGGAACCAGCCGTTCGCTGGAAAGAAAAGTGACGATCCATCCCAGATAGTGATGAATCTTTTCCTTGATGTTTTCTGATGTGGCTAAGCCCATCTCGATGCTGCGGCTGGGGTGTTCGCGTTGCAGTTCTTTCATGAGATCGGTGAAGCAGAAATCCAGCAGATCACAGAGCGTATCGGCCAGCAGCAGTGCGCCGGTTTTCTTGTCGGCTTCGGTCAGGCGTCCGTTGCGGGCCCGCGCTGTGAGCGCGGCGAGCTCGACAGGGATGTGCGGGCGCAGGGGGGCGGCAACAAAAGGGGCTTGGAGTGTCATATCAATTCCTGTGCTTTCTGAGTGCGCGGATGCTGGCGCGAGAGGCTGTTCGGATTCAATTCGGAGCTGTGCTGGTCTGTCTGTCTGAAGCCATCAGCAGTAATTCCTGCTGCACATAGTGATCCACCATATCGGCCAAGCCTTGGCCCAGTTCTTCATAGGTGATGGGTGGGTTCGGATCAGACAGATGCCGCACCACGGAAAAAATACCGCCGTTGATGAAGATGTACGTCATGGAAGGAATATTGCGCAGACGCATATGTTCCGGGTGATGCATCACATGCTGCATCACGATTTCCATGAGCAGCTTGGTAATCGGGCCCATGTAATCCTGAATATCCACGCGCATCGCTTGGCGTGCGCATTTGAGATAGCGCTGATCGTTCTTGCTCAGAAATTCACCGAAGTGTCCCAGGATGAGCTTGATGGCTTCACCGATGGGCAGGCGCACAAGTGAGGGAATCTGCGGCTGCAACATGGTGACCACATCCACCACGAAGCGCTGGTTCATGGCTTCGAAGATGGCTTCTTTATTGGTGAAGTATTCGTAGAGCGAGCCCACGCTGATGCCGGCGATATCGGCAATATGGCGGGTAGTGGTGGCGGCGGTGCCGCGCTCGGCCACGCAGATAAAGCCGGCTTCCACGATGGCATCGACCGTGGCTTTGGAACGTTGTTGCTGGGGCTTGCGGGCCATAGGGACTCCGGCGCTAGCTATTTATGTTGAGTTTGCTGTTCGGGAAACGCGCTTATCTGGCTTCTCCCAACAAGCAACAGCCCTTCGACAGGCTCAGGGCGAACGGATTCATATCGAAGAAGTATTGATTCACCACCAACCACCAACCACCAACCAC
>JBOICI010000002.1:0-11173 GCA_050739955.1 Moraxellaceae bacterium | reverse complement strand
AGTGCCGCAGGCATTTGAACCGCCGCAGGCGGGCCCCGTAGGGGTGAGCCCGCAGGGCGAATAATCGTGAATCGTGAATCGTGAATCGTGAATCGTGAATCGGCATAGAACCATGGAAACAGCATCTGGCAAGAGGTTCACGGCTAAAGCCGCTCCTACGAAATTCCCCCTCTCCCTTTTGGGAGAGGGTTGGGGTGAGGGCTTGTAGGAGGGGCTTTAGCCGCGATACTTTTGCTCTTAAAAAGCCGAAGGCAAGATCGCGGCTCACTTCACACCGGATTATCGATATCCACAAACTCTACTGCTACGCCGAGCTTGGCCTGCACAAATTCGCCCAGCGCTTTCACACCATAACGTTCAGTCGCGTGATGGCCGCAGCCAAAATAATGAATGCCGGCTTCGCGGGCGGCATGCACCGTGGGCTCGGAAATCTCGCCGGAAATATAGGCATCCAGCCCCAGCGCAATGGCCTTGTCGATATAGCCCTGAGCCGCACCCGTGCACCAACCTATACGACGTATCTGCACCGGACCACCGGCAATCACCTGAGGTGCACGCCCCAGCATTTTTTCGATATGCGTGGTGAAATCTTCCACGCTCACCGGCGTAGCCAGCGTGGCGGTATTGCCCAGCCCCTTGGGATTGCCGGGCTCCAGTGAGCCGTCAATGCTGAGGCCTAGCTGACGCGCCAGCTGCGCGTTATTGCCCAGCTCGGCATGTGCATCCAGCGGCAGGTGATAGGCAATCAGGGAAATATCATGGGCCAGCAACTTGTTGAGGCGGGTGCGCTTCATGCCGGTGATGCGCACATCCTCGCCTTTCCAGAAATAGCCGTGATGCACCAGCAGGGCATCGGCTTTGCGTGCAATGGCCGCATCGATCAGCGCCGCCGAAGCGGTAACGCCGGTCACCACGCGCCGCACATGCTGATTGCCCTCCACCTGCAGGCCATTGGGGCAATAGTCCTGAAAGCGATGGGGCTCCAGGGTGGCATCCAGCAGGGATAAAACTTCGCGCAAGGCAGTCATACACACATGCTCTTGAATGAGAAAAACCGGCCACCATATTCTCGCGACTGCTCCTGAGAGGAAACCCCTATGCGTTTCAAGACGGTACTGCCTTGGTTGTTGCTGGTCGGCGTGCTGGCTTATGTCTTCTTGCAGAAGCCCTGGCCCGCCTCCCATAGCGGCGGCAATGCCCTGCCCACCTTCTCGGCGGAGCGGCAGGCGATCAGTCCGCCCATCGCGGCCGGCACGCCCGGCCCGGCCTCCTATGCCGCCGCCGTGAATGTGGCGGCGCCCACCGTGGTTAATATTTTCACCACGCAGAAGGTGCGCACGCGCAATCCGCTGATGGACGACCCCTTCTTCCGCCGCTTTTTAGACGGCCAGAGTCCACAGGAGCGACAGCAATCCAGTCTGGGCTCGGGCGTGATCGTCAGCCCCGAGGGCTATGTGCTCACCAATAACCATGTGGTGGCGCGCGCCGATGAAATCATCGTGGCACTGAAAGACGGCCGTGAAACCCGCGCCAAGGTCATAGGCACCGATGCTGGCACCGATCTCGCCGTGATCAAGATCGAGCTCAAAAATTTGCCAGTGCTGCCGCTGCGCGAAACACCTACGCAGGTGGGTGATGTGGTGCTGGCCATCGGCAATCCCTTCGGCGTCGGGCAAACAGTCACGCAAGGCATCGTCTCTGCACTGGGCCGACAAGGGCTCGGTATCAATACCTTCGAGGATTTCATACAAACCGATGCCGCCATCAATCCCGGCAATTCCGGCGGCGCGCTGGTGGATGTAAACGGCAATCTCGTGGGTATCAATTCCGCCATTTTTTCGCAGAGTGGTGGCAGCTTGGGCATAGGCTTCGCCATTCCGGTCAGCCTGGCCAAGACCGTGATGGAATCCATTACTCGTGATGGCAAAGTGGTACGTGGCTGGCTGGGCATAGAAGTGCGCACACTGGATGCGCAACTGGCATCACATATCGACAGCCCAGTGCAAAAAGGTGTGGCCATTGCCGGCATCGTGCGTGGTGGTCCGGCGCAAAAAGCCGGCATAGAGCCAGGCGATATCCTCGTTCAGATCAATAATCAGGCCGTGGACAATGCCAATAGCGCCATCAATCTGATTGCCGGCTTCAAGCCCGGCACGGAATTAAGTGCTGTCGTCATGCGCGGCGCCGGCAAAAACCAGCGCGAAGTCGAACTCCGGGTGAAAATCGGCGAGCGGCCGGCGGATGGCCCTGTTCTGGAGTAAGCCGTATGGGCAGCCCGAGACAGTGCCGGCCTCTGCTTCATCCGGCCCTGTCCGCATGACCTCTACTCAATATAAATAGGTAAATGCCGCGGGTTAACAGCTTGCTCCGGCTTCTGCATAATCGGCCAGCGCCTCACGGCCTTATCCGATTTTTTCTGCCCCATTTCACGCCGCAGTGCCGGAGCCCCACCGCCCACCATGCTGGACACCCGCCTGGCCCTGGCCACCCCTGAAGGTGTTGATCTCACGTTGGTTCCTGCCGGTGCCATGGTGCGGGTCTCGGCTTTCGCGATAGATCTGCTCATACGCGGCGGCATCCTGTTTGCGCTGGCCATGATGGCAGGCCTGCTGGGAAAACTGGGCAACGGCCTCTTCCTGCTCATGCTGTTTCTGGTGGAATGGTTTTATCCCGTGCTCTTCGAGCTGTTCAATCACGGCGCCACACCCGGCAAAAAGGCCATGGGCATCTGTGTGGTGGAAAGTGATGGCCGCCCCGTGGGCTTCGCCGCCTCGGTCATACGCAATCTGCTGCGCACCGCGGACTTCCTGCCCTTCTTGTTCGGCTTCGGCCTGCTCTTCATGCTTTTTCATCCTCGCTTCCAGCGTCTGGGTGATCTCGCTGCCGGCACCCTGGTGGTGTGGGCTCCCGTCGCCATCAAGGTACCGGTGCTGCCAGCGGCCGCGATCGCAGCACCAACCTGCAAGCTGCGTCTGGTCGAACAGCAGGCTCTCATTGCTTTTGCCGAGCGCAGCCCCCGCCTCAGCCCTTCGCGCCAGCAAGAGCTGGCCAATATCCTGGAACCACTGACACAGGCCGCCAACGAGCGTGGAGTGCAAAAACTTCAGGGCATGGCGCGCTGGCTGGCCGGGGAAAGGTGAACGCCACATGAGCCCGCAAGAATTCATGCATCGTCACGAGGCCGAGTGGCTGGCGCTGGAAAAAAGCCTGCACGCAAAAGCCGGAAAAAATGACAGCGAAGCCATACGGCTACCGGCCCGTTATCGCCAGACCTGCCAGCATCTGGCACTGGCGCGCGAGCGTCATTATCCGCCGGCGCTGGTGGAAAGACTGAATCGTCTGGTGGTACAGGCGCATCACCGCCTGTATCAGTCACCACAGCCCATCACCGGCCTTGTCGGCCAGTTCCTGCTGCGCGATTTTCCCGCGCTGGTGCGCGAACACGCGAGCGCCTTCTGGATTTCAGCCCTGTTTTTCTACGGCCCCTTCATCACCATCGCCGTACTGATCTGGTTCAACCCCGCACTCATCTACAGCGTGATGGATGCCGAGCAAGTACATCAGTTCGAGCAGATGTATGACCCGGCCAAACGTGTCATCGGTTTCGAGCGCGACGACGCCAGCGATTTTTATATGTTCGGCTATTACATCCAGCACAATATCGGCATCGGTTTCAAAACCTTTGCTGGCGGCATCTTCGGCGGCATCGGCAGTCTCGTGACTTTGCTTTTCAACGGCATTTCCATAGGTGCTGTGGCCGGCCACCTCACGCAGCTTGGCTATATCGAAACCTTCTGGTCTTTTGTCTGCGGTCACGGTGCCTTCGAGCTCACCGCCATCGTGCTCTGCGGCATGGCCGGTCTTATGCTGGGCCATGCCCTGATTGCACCGGGCTCGCTGACGCGCAGCGAAGCCCTGCGTCTCAAAGCGCGCAGCGCGGTAAAAATCATTTACGGCGCCACGCTTTTTCTCATCATCGCCGCCATGCTGGAAGCCTTCTGGTCATCCAGCACCACCATTCCCGCCATGGTGAAATACGCCGTGGCTGGCGTGTTCTGGACTTCCGTCATTCTGTATTTCCTGTTGGCCGGAAGGAGTCGTGCGCATGCAGCTGGCTGATCTGCGCCTTGCCGTGCGTCCGCGCAATACCTGGGAAGCCATGGATCTCGGCACGCGCCTGGTGCAGAGCGAAGCCGGCCTGCTCTGGAAAACATGGGCCTGCGTAACACTGCCGGTTTTCCTGCTGGTGCTGGCGCTGGTTCTGGCCACCGGCAACACCTGGTATTACCTGCTGCTGTGGTGGCTGAAACCCTTGTATGACTATGCCCTGCTCATCGTGCTGAGCCGGCGTGTCTTCGGCGAAACCCCGAGCTTGCGCAGCATACTGAGCGCCCTCGCCGGCAGCTGGCGGCAGGGCCTGTTCAACCATCTGCTGATACGCCGCTTCAGCATGAGCCGCAGTTATCTGCTGCCGGTGTGGCTGCTGGAGCAATTGCCTTCTGGCGAACGCAGCACACGCATCAGCCTGATGCGTAATCAATACACCGGCCGCGCGCGCTGGCTTTTCATTGTCATGCTGCATTTTGAAATGCTGCTGATGCTGACCGCGCTCAGTCTGGTGTTCTGGCTGGCACCCAGCGGACAAACCGGCATGCTCTGGGAGCTTTTCACTGAAGACAACAGCAACCAGTTGGTGCATGCGGCGCAATTACTGGCGTATTTCTTCGCCATGACGGTGGTGGAGCCGTTTTATGTGGCCGCCGGCTTCAGTCTTTATCTAAATCGCCGCACCGAGCTGGAAGCCTGGGATCTGGAACTGGCCTTCCGCCATCTGCGTGAGCGTCTGGATGCACAGGGGCGTCGCTCATGAAGCGCCTCTTGCTTCTTGCCTTGCTGGCCAACCTTGCCATCAGCAGCAGTAGCTGGGCTGACCGCGCAGCGATTAATGAGCCTTCAGCGACCAGTGAGCCTTCAGCAAGCAGTATGCCTTCAGCAAGCAGTGAGCACTCCGCACTAGGCACGCCCCCAGTAATTAGCACCAACAGCGCTCCGCCCTATGCCGCGAAATTACGCGCCGATGCGGCTGCCGTACTCAAGGGCAGCGATTTTCATGAAGTGAGCAGCGGCACGGTTCCGGTGCCCCGCCCCTGGCTGGAAAAACTGCTGAAGCGGGATAAGCCGAAAAAAGAAAAAGCCAAAGAGCTGCCGAATTTTTCCGGCATCGCACAAATCCTGAAAATTATCACGATCATCGCCCTGGTCTTGCTCTTGGGCTGGTTGCTATGGCGCGGCTATCAGTGGCTGACGCCACAGCAGGCCCGGAAACAGATGCTTAGCCGCACGGGCCGCGTGCTCGAGGCCGAATCACTGCAGTTGCAAGACAGCCCTAGCTTGCCTGACAGCATCAGCCAGACTGCAGCGGCGGCTTGGCAGGCGGGTCAGCCGACGCAGGCACTCAGCCTGCTGTATCGCGGCGCGGTCGCGGCGCTGGCCAGCCACTACCAACTCAGCCTGCCAGATGGCGCCACCGAAGGAGATTATTTGCGGCTGCTACGGCGCAGTGGCCGGCGCGAATTGGCCAGTGGCTTTAGCGACATCGTTCGCGCGTGGACAGCACAGGCCTATGCCAGCCGCCAGCCCGACGATTTTTCCGCGCTGCTGCAAATCTATCGCCAGCATTTTGAAGCCGCAGGGAGAGCTTCATGAAACGCTGGCTGCCGCTTCTGATATTGGCGCTGCTGCTGGCTGCATTTTTCGCCTGCTTCACATTGGAAGAACGTGAGTATGACAGCGGCCAGAGTAGCGAGGCGCGCATGAATCCCTGGCTGGCAGCAGGCCGCGTGCTGGAAAAACAGGGCCAGAAAATCCGCTTTGCACCGGCCTATGGCAGCCTGCCCAAACATGCTGATGTCATCGTGCTCGCCACCCCGGTGGAATATCTGGACCCACAAGAACAGTTGGCCCTGCTGGCGTGGGTAAAAAAGGGAGGGCATCTCGTCACCGAATTGCAGGACATCAGTACGCCGGACGCAGCACCGGATGAAAGCGATCTGCTCTACAAAACCTTGGGCGTACAGCTCTATGACGCCGCCGACGAAAGCCCGGCTGAACCCGCAGCGAGCAACAAACCCGCGGCGACGTCGGCTCAGACATCGGCTCAGACGTCGGCCGCTCACGCTAGCGCCAAAATTCCGCGCGCGCGCTTTCTACCCACCCGCATCAGCCATGAAGGCGAACTCCAGAGTACACTGGAGGCCGATTATTTCCTGCGCTACCGCAGGCTCACACCGGTATGGACAGTCAGCAGCGCCGAGCGCTTCCATGCCCTGCGTTTTGCGCTGGAACAGGGCCACATCACCGTACTCAGCGATCTCGCCTGGATGCGTAACCGCAACCTCGGTGAAGCCGACAATGCCGCCCTGCTCTGGCGCATGGTGGATGCCAAAGCCGGCGCCACAGTCTGGCTAATACATGGCGAGCAACGCCCCTCCTTATTCACGCTATTGCTGGAACACGCGGCTCCGCTGCTGAAAGCCATCGCTCTCTTTGTACTGGTGTGGCTCTGGCATGCCAGCCGGCGCTTCGGCCCGCTGCAAACACCTCAGGAAAATCAGCGCCGCCGTCTGGGCGAGCATCTGGAAGCCAGCGGCCGTTACCTCATGCAGCAGGGCGCCATCGCCGCGCTCATGCAGGCCAGTCGCCAGCGCCTGCTGGCACAGGTACAACGCCAGCATCCGCAATGGCGACGCCTACCTGTCGCCAGGCTGGCCGAACATCTAGGCGAACGCGCCAGTCTGGAAACAGCCGCCATCCTGCGCGTGCTGAATGACCGCCCGCCCGAAAATCTCCTGCAATTTGCAGCGGACATCCGCCTGCTCAACCGTTTGAGGAAAGCCCTATGAGCGACGTGACTGAAAACAATAACGCCGGCAATAGCAGCGCCAGTAACAACGGCAACGGCAATATCGTCAAAGCGGCACAAATCATCGAACGCCTGCAGACAGAAATCGCCAAGGCCGTAGTGGGTCAGCACGAGGCCGTGGAGCTCACACTGATTGCCCTGCTCGCCGGCGGCCATGTCTTGGTGGAAGGCGTACCCGGTCTCGGTAAAACCTTGCTGGTGCGTGCACTGGCACGCACTTTTGGCGGCAGTTTCTCGCGCATACAGTTCACCCCGGATCTCATGCCTTCCGATGTTACCGGCCATGCGCTTTATGAACTGAAAAGCCAGGAATTCAAGATCCGCAAAGGCCCGGTGTTCACGCACCTTTTACTGGCCGATGAAATCAACCGCGCGCCGGCAAAAACCCAAGCCGCGCTGCTCGAAGTGATGCAGGAAAATCAGGTGACGATTGAGGGCGAGGCTTTCCCGCTACCGCGCCCCTTCATGGTACTGGCCACGCAAAACCCCATCGAACAAGAAGGCACTTACCCGCTGCCGGAAGCGCAACTCGACCGTTTCCTGCTGAAGATTGTGGTGGACTACCCCACAGAAAACGAAGAGCGCGATTTGCTCAGCCTGGTGACGCAGGGTCGTATCGGCGATGTGCTGGATGTGGAAAATCTGGCCACGCTGGTCAGTGCCGACACCATACAAAGCCTGCAACGCATTGCCGCAGGCGTACGCATTGACGACCGCGTGCGTGATTATGCGGTGAGCATCGTGCGCAGCACGCGCGAATGGCCCGGCGTGGCCATTGGTGCTGGCCCGCGCGGCGGTATTTCTCTATTGCGTGGCGCGCGCGTGGCAGCCCTTATGGCAGAGCGTGACTTCGTCACACCCGATGATGTGAAACGCCTCGCCACTGCCACCCTGCGTCATCGCCTCGTACTCTCGCCGGAACTGGAAATGGAGGGCCTGAGCAGCACCGATGTGCTGCAACAAATTCTTGATCAGGTGAAAGCTCCCCGACTCTGACCGGCCCAGACCCGCATGAAATTACGCCTGCCCCGTTTTCTACCCGGCCCGCGCCTGCTACCCGTACTGGCGCTATGGACGCTGTGCGCCCTGCCCCTGATCTGGTGGCCAGTGCTGCAGCCCCTGTGGGCAACAGCCACCTTGTTCTTAGCCGTGCTGCTCAGCGTGGAGACCCTGCTGCTATGGCGTCGGCCGCTGCCCGTCTGCAGCCGTGAAATTGCACCGGTGCTGGCACTGGGTATGTGGCGCGATGTCAGCCTGCATCTGGAAAACCATGGCAAAACTGCACTGCCAGTACGGCTCTGCGATCACAGCCCGGCTGCCGCAGAAACAGAAGGTCGCGATATCACTCATATTTTACCGGCACAGTCGCGCAGCCGGCTTTCCTATCGCCTGCGCTTCAATCGCCGCGGCCTGCAAAAATTTCCCGGCGTGGATATACGCCTGCCCGGCCGTCTCGGCCTGCTGGCACGGCAGGCTTTTCTGCCGGTGCAAAGCGAGGTGCGCGTTTATCCCAATTTTTCCGACGTAGCCAAATACGCCCTGCTGGCTTCCGACAACCGCCTGTCCCAGCTCGGCATACGCCAACGCCGCCGGCGTGGTGCCGGCATGGAGTTCCACCAGCTGCGCGAATACCGCGAGAGCGACACGCTGCGGCAAATCGACTGGAAAGCCACATCACGCCTACGCAAACTGATTGCGCGTGAATATCAGGATGAGCGCGATCAGCAGGTCATGCTCTTGCTGGACGGCGGCTTTCGCATGCGTAGTCAGGATGGCCGCCTTGCGCATTTTGACGAGGCACTGAACGCACTTTTGCTACTCGCCCATGTCGTGCTGCGTCAGGGTGATGCTGCTGGCCTCATGAGCTTTGCCAATGAAGAGCGCTTCCTGCCGCCCGCCAAAGGCAGGCATGTTCTGCCGCGCATGATGGAAAGTGTTTTCGATCTGGAGGCCGGCGCGCAAACACCTGACTTTCTTAATGTCTGCACCCGCCTGGGTGAGCAACTGCGCAAACGCAGCCTGGTCGTCATCATCACCAGCCTGCGTGACGAAGACAGCAGCGAGCTACGCGAGGCCTGCCGCCTTTTGCGCGAACGCCATCTGGTATTGATCGCCAATCTGCGTGAAAAAATACTGGATGATATTGATCTGCACGAACCCACCGATGCCGACAGCGCCCTCACCGTCGCAGCAACGCATCTGTATCTGCAAGAGCGCGAGAAAGCTCTGAATACCCTGCGCCATGATGGCGTCATCGTGCTGGATACCCGCCCGGATCAGCTCGCCGTCGGCCTTATCAACCGTTATCTCGATATCAAACGCTCGGGCCGGCTGTAAGTCTTTTTCGCCCCCTCGTCTCCCACCAACATCCGCATCACAGCCTTCTCACATATTCCTCACGAAGCCGACCCTACGCTGCAGGCATGGAAGGTCTTGCTGTCCACACAGCAAAAAAACAAGGACGGCCACCAGCCTTCAGCAAGTCGAGCCCTTATGCCAACACGCCTTTTTGCGACCTTACCCCTGCTGCTTTTCGTGAGCCTTTGCTTAAGCATTGGCCATAGTCATGCTGCCATGGTGCATACCCAAGATAGCGACCAGGCCGCCGGCGATGTTTTCCAATACCTCTTGCCAGCCCTGGGCCTGACTGGAGCGCTTTATACCGGCGACCAGGAAGGCGTAAAACAGTGGGCGCAAAGTATGGGTGCCACCATGCTGGCCACGACAGCATTGAAGAAAGGCTTTAACAGCACAAGTTGGGGCGAGCGCCCCAATGGCGGCCAAAACTCCTTTCCTTCGGGACACACTTCCATGGCCTGCGCGGGCGCCACTTTTATCGGCGAACGTTATGGCTGGGATCTGGGCGCCGCCGCCATGGTGCCCGCTGCTTTCGTCGGCTGGAATCGCGTGGCCGAGGATATGCATCACTGGCGTGATGTCATCGCCGGTTGCGCACTCGGTGTGGGCCTGACTATGTGGCTGACCAATCCAGAGGACAAACACGAATTCACCCTCTACCCCGATATCGGCGATCATTCTTTTTCGCTGGGCTTCAGCATGAAGTACTGAAAAAAAGGCCCGCTTATGCGGGCCTCTTTTTGATGCAGACAGCTCAGACCTGTTCGCTCAGATCAGTTCACTTAAACCAGTTCGCGCAATGCCTTGAGCAAGAGGCTGTTCTGCTCGTCCGTACCGATAGTGATGCGCAGGAACTGCTCTATGCGCGCAGCTTTGAAATGACGCACGATGATGCCGCGCTCGCGCAGCTGCGCGGCCAGGCCACCAGCATCGTGCCCGGCATGGCGCGTGAAAATGAAGTTGGCCGCCGATGGCAGCACTTCAAAACCGAGCTGCGTCAGCCCCTGCACTACCGCCTCACGGCTTTTGATCACCGCGGCACAGGTTTTATCGAAGTAATCACGATCCGCAAAAGCCGCGGCCGCACCGACAATGGCCATACGATCCAGCGGATAGGAATTGAAGCTATTCTTGATACGCTCCAAAGCCTCGATGAGATCGGGATGACCCACCGCCAAACCCACTCGTAAACCGGCCAGCGAGCGTGATTTTGACAGCGTCTGCGTGACCAGCAGATTGGGATATTTCTTTGTCAGCCCTATCGCAGTTTCGCCGCCAAAATCCACATAGGCTTCATCTACCACCACGACCGATTCCGTATTGCGCTGCAAGAGCGCTTCGATAGCGGCCAGTGCCACCGGAATTCCGGTAGGCGCATTGGGATTGGGGAATATGATGCCGCCATTGCCCGGCTCATACGCCGCCAGATCAATTTCAAATTTGGCGTTCAGCGGCACCTGCCGATGCGGCACGCCATAAAGGCCGCAATACACCGGATAGAAGCTGTAGCTGATATCCGGAAACAGGATGGGCGCTTCGTGTTTGAGCAGGCCATGAAAAACATGAGCCAGCACTTCATCCGAGCCATTGCCGACAAAGACAAAGGCTTTATCCACGCCGTAATAATCAGCAATAGCCTGCTTCAGCACATCGCTATTCGGGTCCGGATACAGACGCAGATTATCGCCGCGCTCCGCCTCCATGGCTGCCAGTGCTTTCGGCGAGGGGCCATAGGGATTTTCATTGGTATTGAGCTTCACCAGATTGGCGATTTTCGGCTGCTCACCCGGCACATAGGGCACAAGCGTGTGAACGAAGGAACTCCAGTATTTACTCATGACTAACCCTGAAAAGCGCTGTGGGAGGGGCTTTAGCCGCGATGACTTTTTATCC
>JBOICI010000001.1:0-125316 GCA_050739955.1 Moraxellaceae bacterium | reverse complement strand
TCGTGAATCGTGAATCGTGAATCGTGAATCGTGAATCGTGAATCGTGAATCGTGAATCGTGAATCGTGAATCGTGAATCGTGAATCGTGAATCGTGAATCGGCATTAGACCTAAGCATCAGAATCTGTAAAGGGCTTCGCGGCTAAAGCCCCTCCTACGAGCCCTCACCCCAACCCTCTCCCAAAGGGAGAGGTGGAGTTCCGTAGGAGCGGCTTTAGCCGCGAACGCTTTTGCCCGGCCCTTCACGAGCCGCAGGCGCAATCACGATTCACCCAAGGCCGCAAAGCGGCGAGTCACGTTTCACGCCTCACTCGTCTTTGGTTTTGGCCTTGGCCGGTGTCACCACCCATTTGCCATTGACGTAAAACGCCTGCCAGCCCGTAGGCTTGCCCTCAGACTCGGTCAGCACATACTGCTCTTTGGTCTTGCGACTGAAGCGCAGCACAGCCTTGTTGCCTTCCTTGTCCTTGGCCGGCGCATCCAGCAGATAACGGTGCTTTTCATCCAGCTTGTCGGCAACGCTTTTCAGTTCCTCAATGGTGGGCGCCCGCGTTTCGCGGTGCTTGGGGAACTGGCTGGCGGCGAGGAACAGGCCGGCCGCACCATCACGCAGCAGGAAGAAATCGTCGGTCTTCTCGCATTTGAGATGCGGCATGGGTATCGGGTCGGCCTTGGGAGGTGCGGCCTCGCCACTGCGCAGCAGTTTGCGGGTATTGCCACACTCGGCATTGGTGCAACCGAAATACTTGCCGAAGCGGCCTGTCTTCAGCTGCATATCAGAGCCGCACTTGTCGCACTCAATCAGCGGGCCTTCATAGCCCTTGATGCGATAGCTGCCCTTCTCCACCTCAAAGCCTTCACAGTCCGGGTTATTACCACAGACGTGCAGCTTGCGACCTTCATCAATCAGATAGCTATCCATGGCCGTGCTGCAAATCTTGCAACGATGACGCGCCAACAACTGCTTGGATTCGCTTTCTTCATCGTTCTCGTCCAGCGCCACAATCTCGCCACCCGGCACCAGATTGATGGTGCCCTTGCAACGCTCTTTCGGCGGCAGACCATAGCCAGAGCACCCGAGAAAAACACCCGTGCTGGCCGTACGAATCTGCATAGGACGTGCGCACGTCGGGCAGGCAATGTCTGTGGTCACCGGCTGGTTGCGGCGCATGCCGTCTTCCTGGCCAGCGTGCTCCAGTTTTTTCTTGAAGCCCTTATAAAAATCGTTGAGGACTTTCTTCCAGTCCAGATCGCCCACGGCTACCTTGTCGAGCTCTTGCTCCAACTCGGCGGTGAAAGCGTAATCCATGAGATCGTCGAAATTCTCGGTGAGACGGTCGGTAACGATGTCTCCCATCTTCTCGGCATAGAGACGACGATTCTCCAGCTTCACATAACCACGTTCCTGAATCGTGGAAATGATGGCGGCATAGGTGGAAGGCCGGCCGATGCCGCGCTTTTCCAGTTCGCGCACCAGTGAAGCTTCCGTAAAGCGTGCGGTTGGCTTGGTGAAATGCTGGCTGGGGTCCAGCTTGTTCAGCGCCAGCACCTCGCCCACTTTCACATCGGGCAGCACCACATCTTCTTTGTCTTTCTGTGCCGGCGTCATCACCTTAGTGAAGCCGTCGAACTTGAGAATGCGGCCACGCGTACGCAGCTCGAAGTCCGCCGCACTCACCGCAAGACCCGTGGAAAGATATTCCGCATCCGGCATCTGGCAGGCGACAAATTGACGCCAGATCAATTCATACAAACGCTCGGCATCACGCTCAAGACCGGCGACATCACCCGGCTTGGCAGTAACATCAGAAGGACGTATGGCTTCGTGAGCCTCCTGCGCGCCTTCCTTGCTGGAATAGACATTGGGATTTTCTGGCAGATATTTCTTGCCGTAGCTATCGGCAATGAAATCACGCGCCGCATTCACCGCATCCGCACTCAGATTGGTGGAGTCGGTACGCATATAAGTGATATGGCCGGCCTCATACAAACGCTGCGCCAGCGTCATGGTTTTCTTCACCGAAAAACCCAGACGCGTGCTCGCGGCCTGCTGCAAGGTCGAAGTAATGAAAGGCGCATTGGGACGCGTACGCGTCGGCTTGTCTTCACGCTTGGCCACGGTATAGGTGGCGGCCTGCAATGTTTTCAGCGCGGCATCAGCGTCTTTCTTATTGGTCGGACGGAAAGCCGCATCCTTGTGCCGCGTGACTTCCAGACGCAGAGCATCTTTCTTCGCCGTTTGCGTATCGGCATGGATTTCCCAGAACTCTTCCGGAATGAAAGCGCGAATTTCACGCTCACGCTCCACCACCAGACGCACCGCCACAGACTGCACACGGCCAGCTGAAAGACCACGCGCAATTTTTTCCCAGAGCAGGGGCGAAACCATATAGCCGACAACACGATCGAGGAAACGGCGCGCCTGCTGCGCATTCACCCGATCAATATTGAGCACGCCCGGCGTCTTGAAAGCCCCGGTGATGGCGTTCTTGGTAATTTCGTTAAAGACCACGCGCTTGAAGCGTGAATCGTCACCACCAATGACTTCGCGCAGATGCCAGGCAATGGCTTCCCCTTCGCGATCCAAGTCGGTGGCCAGATAGATGGTGTCGGCGTCTTTGGCGAGCTTTTTCAGCTCATCGATGACTTTCTCTTTCCCCGGCAGAATTTCGTAATGCGCTTTCCAATCCTTGTCCGGGTCTACCCCCATACGCGCTACCAGCGCCGCACGGCCCTTGGTTTCTTTCTGCAGCGCTTTGGCCTCGGGGGAAAGCTTGCGGGTGGCCGCCGCGGCCTTGGCACGCTCGGCGGTATCCACGGGTTTGCCGGAGCCGCTGACGGGCAGATCACGCACATGACCGACGCTGGATTTCACGACGAAATCCTTGCCCAGATACTTGTTGATGGTCTTGGCCTTGGCCGGAGACTCAACGATGACCAGCGATTTACCCATGAATGTTCACGACCGAAGGGGTGGAATATGGCCGGGGTCCGGCCAAAGAGTCGGCATATATAAGAGGCAAGTCGGGCCGGGTCAAGCGCGGGGAATGGGCGAAGGACTGGCAGAGGCGCCGGGAACAGCAGGGCAAGACGCTGATTTTACTTGTTTTTTTCCATCAAATCTTGAAGAAGATTCTTGAGCGCCGGCAAGGCCTGCACATCCAGCTCTTCCTTCCACCACAGGCTGACAGCATTGGCCCGGGCCTCCAGAGCCAGTAAAGACTCGGCCTCGGCAGGCAATGCCAGCTTTTGCAGCAGGCTGCGCTCCCCCTCTTTCACGATCCAGTCACCATCAGACAGGCGAATGGCACGGAAATAGGGCAAACCCTTGGCGCCTTCCTCGGCCATCAGGGAGTAGCAAGCCAGCAGGCCGCCGATAGGGCGCTCGCCGCGATACCACTCCGGTGGCGCCAGCAGGCGGGCATGCAACCCCAGCTTGCGGGCCTCTATACGCAGGGCCATGAGACGGGATTCACGGCGGCTGGGCCGGAGCAGGGAAACCTGCCCGACCACAAAAGCCACCACAATCAGCAGAACAATCAGAAAGGTGCTCACGGCAGCATCACGAGTCTGCGTGCTCACCATTGGGGAAGAACATCGGTTTGACCTTGCCCAACTGTGCATCCAGCGAAGAAGAAACACTGGAGGACATGGTGAAGAAGCTGAGCAGAGCCTTGGAGTTGGAATCGTTCTGGAAAGCACCCACGCTGCGTTGCCAGAAAGCATGATTCACCAACTGCAGCTGCTCATTGGTTTTAACCAAGCCCTTCAATTCCCAATCCGGCGTACCGCCTTCACGCGCTACAAAATACTGGCGCATGAGATACATGGAGGCCGAGCGCAGAATGAACTCCTCCTTGCTGGCAAAGGGCAAATGGTTGCGGGCATTGGCCTTGAGCTCACCGAAAATCGGGCAGGCGCTGGTGGCCATGATCAGACCCATGAGTGCACGCACGCCCTCCTCCAGACCGACACGCTTCACGTATTCACGCTCAGGTGTCACCACACGCACATTGGCTTTGGTGCTGGCTGGCAGCTTCTGAAAATCACGCGCCATCTTGTCGATATCCAGTGCCGCCGGACAATGCGAATTACGGCTCTTGTCCAAAGGACAATTGCTGCACTGGTTATTGCCAAGACGGGTCCACTCGGGAGCATCGGCGGGAATTTTTTTCGGATCATGAACACGATCCAGATCGACGCTGAATTTGAGCTCCAGGCCGTCGTCAAAAGTGAAGTAATACTGAATGCTGGTTGTCATGATTTTATGAGAACCGCGTCATTGCGGTCGGTCTTCCTCTGGCCTTGAAATGGCAGATCCTGAAAAGGCAGACCCCGCGAGCCCAGTTTGTGGCACTGGTAAACCGCGAGGCAGCAAGGGCCCTACGTTAAAGCAACTGCAAACGGCAAGCCAGACAGCCCGCCGAGTCTTTTTTTACCGGCTCGTTTGTTCACTTACCAGTCAAATCGACGCCTTATTCCAACACTTCCACCCGCGCCCCCAAAGCAAGACCCACACCGGGTGGGCAGCGTGTGATGACTACGTTCTGCCCGAAATAGGTTTTGCCATCCTCACGCGCCCGATAGCCCCTCAAAACCGTCAGAATCTGACTGTTTTTGACAGCTGTTTCCGGGTCTATTGAAGGAATCACACAACGCGAGCAGGGCTTGACCACGGCCAGCTCGATCTCGCCCACGCGCAAGCGCCGCCATGTATCTTCGGCATGCGCTGGCATGTCGCCAGCCACGACGATATTGGGCCGAAACCGACGCCAATCTACCGGCGCCGACAACTTTGCATTCAAAGCATCCAGCGATGGCTGCGTCACCAGCAGAATGGGAAAGCCATCCGAGAAAGCCGTGAGGTGCCCCGGCCCCGCATGCTGCGGGCTGACCACACGCTGCGCCGCTGGCGGCAGGACCACAAGCCGCACCGGCATGCCCAGAAACTCACTGCACCAGGCATCAGCGGCGGCACTCACTCGCCAAGCATCAAGCGCATCCTCCCAGACCTGCACACGCAGTAATTCTTCACCCTCGCGCAGCGCCAGAAAATCCGCCATGCCCGGCGCGGCCAAGCGCAGGGCTTCGCCCGCCACCACCGCCGACAGCAGGCACATACGCGGATGTGTGCGCTGGGTGACGAACTTGCCCGCCGCATCCACCAGCATCCAGCGCCGGTCATAACACGGCCCCATAGCATCAAACTCGAGGAAATTCTGGCGCAGCTGGCGGGCCGACTTCAGGGGATAAACCGCCAGTTCACTGATATGCATTGAGAGGGCTCCAGAACGGGAAGGCGCGATTCTAGCCGGCCAGCACAGCAAGAAGCATGCTCCAGCTGAACGGATGAACAGGGCTGTACATGAGAACAGTGCCCATGTTAGCGTCAGCCATCACTCATGCGAGGATGCAGCAAATGGAAGGCTTAACCACCCGCCAGGCAGAAATCCTGGACTTCATACGCGAAAACATCGAGCGCACCGGTATGGCACCCACGCGTGCCGAAGTTGCCTTGCGTTTCGGCTTCAAGTCCAAGAATGCCGCGGCCGACCATCTGCGCGCCCTAGAGCAGAAAGGCTATCTCAAGCTGCATGCCGAGCTGTCACGCGGCATACAACTGCTGGATGTGCCGGAAGATTCCGACATGATTCCCATCATCGGTTCCGTCGCCGCCGGCCTGCCTATCGAGGCCATCGAAAATCACGACGAAGCCCTGCCTGTTCCCAAAGGCCTGTTCGCCAAACGCCCCACTTATCTGCTGCGCGTTAAAGGCGATTCCATGAAAGACGCCGGCATCCTCGAAGGCGATCTCATCGCCGTCTACAAAACCAGCATCGCCCGCAAAGGCCAGATCGTGGTGGCGCGTATCGAGAATGAAGTCACGGTGAAATATCTGGATCAGGAAGGCGCCAATATCAAACTGGTACCCGCCAATGTGGATTATCAACCGTTGATCATTGCGCCGGACGATATGGTGATTGAAGGGGTGTTTGTGGGACTGATACGGGATTCGTTTGGGGTTTAAGAAGACTCATGTCCGAATCCCTTGGACTACCTGCAGCAGATAACCTCTGGAAGGCAATCGACTACGAGGTTACGTGGCTGCATGCCCGCTGGCTCATCTATAGACAACTATTCGGAACCAATGCCGAGCGAGTGGAAATCCTCAACCGCTCTGCCGGCACCTTTGCCGAAATGCTTCAAGGTATTTTGCTTGACGACGTTCAACTAGGTCTTGCAAAGCTCGGCGATCCCAGGACCACTCATACTAAAAATGGCCGCCTTGATAATATGACCTTGGATGCCCTCGCCCACGAAATTACTAGTCCGACATCATTGAAGACTGAACTAGACACGAAACTAATAACGTATAAAGTCGCTTGTTCAAAAGTCAAAGACAGACGCAATAAAAGAATTGCCCACTTTGACTTGAAAACCATGCTTAACCCACAGGATTCCTTTCTTCTAGGTCCGTCACGGGATGAGATTGAGGCTGCACTAATAGAGCTGCGTAGCTTCATGAACTGTATTGAGCTCTACTTTACCGGCAGCCGAACTGCTTATGATTTAATTACGCTCAAAGATGACGGTGACAGCCTTATCTTTGCCCTCAGCAAAGGACTTCGATATCAAGACCTAGTTAAGGCAGGAAAGATTCCAACCGACGATCTTCGCTCCAGCATGCGAGACCCTCACACGTAGGGCGCAATCATATTGCGCCGCATTTGAATACGTTAACTGCCACCCCTTCTTTCCTCTCGGTAGCTTTCGCTCTGATTCATTTGTTTATTTGAAAGGGCGCGTCCTCGCCGGACGGGCCCAAAGGGACCGCGATGCGGCGGCCCCTTTGGAATCCCCGCGCACCCCGTCGCCTGCCCGCTTCGCGGGTGCCCTCCCTCCACAAAACCGGCGTCGAAGGGTCGGCGAGATTCGACATCCCTGTCTCACCTCGCCTAAGCCACACATCCCTGTGTGGCTTCCCCTTGGCCGGTCTTGCTCCGGTCGGCTGGCTCTATGGGGGTTCAAGAGCAAAGCATCAGTGCTCTTTTCTTATGCTGTGAAAACCAAAAGCAAAGTCACTGGGTCCCCGCCTACGCGGGGACGACAGTTTTTCTTTCTAGAAACTCGTCACCCCGGCGAATTAAAAAGGGAGTGGCGTGTTTCGCTACTCCCTTTTCTTGTTCTGCTTTTGGTTTGTCTTTGCTGTTGCATTTCAGCGAGCGCAGCGACGCGTGCTTTGCAATTCCCGTAGAGAGAGCCGAGCAGCGGAAGGGGCTGGTGGATTAGGGCGAGGACGTGTCTGAGTCTTTGCGTAGCAAAGGCGAGTTCCGCAGCCCCCGCCAGAGCCTGAGCAGCGCAGGGCACCGATGCGCAGCATCGGCGAACGGCCCGGGTCGCCTTTCCTTTGCTTACTTTCCTTTGGCGAATGCAAAGGAAAGTGAGGCCCCGCGGGCGAAGCGCAACGCGATATAAATATCAGCAATACAAAGTCACGGAGAACTCCATACAATTCCCGATCGCCCCTAAATGGCGCCAAATACCCCACCCAATACCCCGACAGGCTCTTCAAAAAGACTGAAATAAAAAAGGAGGCCGAAGCCTCCTTTTTTATAAAACTGCAATCAGGGCTTAGCCGCCCTTCTCTGCCGGAACTGCCGCCACTTCCACCAGAGCAGCAAAAGAATCAGACCCAGCACCACGAGGAAAACCGTGTTGAAGATGGGAAACGGCTCTTCCGGGCTGTTCCATGGCTCAACATTTACGGCATTCGGAAACTCATCCAGTAGCTTGATACGCCAACCATAATAGGTCACCAGCGCCAGCTGATCCGGATTCTTTTCCAGCATCTGGGCCTGGCCCAACACTTCGGGTGAATCAAATTTCATATAGAAGGGAAAACCAAAGCGCGTGTCTTCATTGCGATAGACATGCACTTCGCCGGTCCGCGGGTCCGCGACATTGATGAAGTAAACATCGCGGGTGGCGGCAACAGCCTTGGTGGGGTCTACAACATTCCCGTTCATGTCCAGGCGTTTGACCTCATGTCCACTGACATGCACCACACGATGCTGCGGCAGCGAATACGCCAGAACCAAAGCCAATATCACGACGACAATGCCAATCAGTGTCCACACTACTGTGCGTACCTTCTCCATTTTTCCCCCTCCTTTTTTGTTCATTTCTTCTGCTGCGCCGCTCAACTCATATCATCAGGCACTCAGCATGTTGGCTGACTCTAGCAGAGGGCAGCCCCTTTCCGCACCCCGGCTCAGGCATCCTGCTGCAAGGAAGCCATATCAATGACGAAGCGGTATTTCACATCGCTCTTTTCCAGACGTTCATAAGCCTCGTTGATCTGCTGCATGGAAATAAGCTCAATATTACTGACGATGCCGTGCCGGGCACAGAATTCCAGCATCTCCTGGGTTTCAGCAATGCCACCGATGGACGAGCCCGCCAGTTGCCGACGCTTGGTGGTGAGCTGAAAAGCACTGACGGCGGCCGGCGCTGGAGGCAGCCCCACCAGCGTCATGGTGCCATCGAGCTTGAGCAGGGAAAGATAGACATTGAGATCATGCGGTGCCGACACAGTATCCAGAATGAAATGCAGACTATTGCGCTGCGCTTTCATTTCATCCTTATTTTTTGACACTACTACTTCATGCGCACCCAGGCGCAGTCCGTCTTCACGTTTACTTTCCGAGGTAGTGAACAACACCACATGCGCGCCCATGGCACGCGCAATCTTCACCGCCATATGACCCAGACCACCCAGCCCCACCACACCCACACGCTGCCCCGCCGCCACCTTCCAGTGCTTGAGCGGCGAATAGGTGGTGATGCCGGCACATAGCAAAGGTGCGGTGGCCGCCAGATCCATACCGGCAGGTACCTTCAGCGTAAATGCTTCGTCCACGACGATGGTGCTGGAGTAACCGCCCAGCGTGAAACCACCGCTGTGGCGATCCGGGCTGCAATACGTCCAGGTCATGCCTTTTTCGCAGAACTGCTCTTCACCGTCCTTGCAAGGCGAACACTGCCGGCAGGAATCCACCATGCATCCCACCGCAGCAATATCACCTATTTTGAATTTGCTGACGGCCGTACCCACCTTTACCACACGCCCCACAATTTCATGCCCGGGCACACAAGGGTAAGGTGTCGCGCCCCAATCGCTTTTCACCTGATGCAGATCAGAGTGGCAGACGCCGCAGAAGAGAATTTCGATTTGTACGTCAGCCGCAGTGAGTTCGCGACGTTCGAACGTAAATGGGGCCAGTGGCGCTGTACTGCTGGTCGCGGCATAGCCTATGGACTTGATCATGTTCTTCTCCTTAAAAACAGTGGGCGCCTTGCGGCGCCCCTGTCATGACATGCTAGCTCAGAAATACGGCGCGGGATCGGTGATATCCAGCTGCTCGGGGCGCAGATAGATACGCGCGTATTTTTCCCATACCCGGGATTTCAGGAAGAGATCGAAAAGATCTGGGTCAATATGATTCTGTTGACGCATTTTTTGCAAAATGGAGAGTGACTGCGAAATCTTCATGGGCGCCTTGTAAGGGCGGTCACTGGAGGTGAGGGCCTCAAAGATATCGGCAATGGCCATCATGCGTGCAGGCCAAGACATCTGCTCACGCTTGAGCCCACGCGGAAAACCGGTGCCGTCCATTTTCTCGTGATGGCCGCCGGCATATTCCGGTACGCGCTTCAGGTTTTTGGGGAAAGGCAGGGATTCCAGCATCTGTATCGTGACCTTCATATGGTCATTGATCTTCTGACGCTCGTCATAGCTCAGCGTGCCGCGCTCTATACAGAGATAAGACACTTCCGTTTCGGTGAGCATGGGCTTTTCCATGCCCAGATGATCGCGCCAGCTACGGTTAGCAATCTGCTTCACACGGGCCTGATCTTCGGCCTTCATGAATTCACCACCGACATTGGCTTTTTCAATAAAGAGACAGTCATCCCGCAGTGAGGCCATCTCCTGCTCAAGCATTTCCTTTGATGCCGCATTACCCGTGGCATTCTGACGCAGGAAATTAAGCTCCAGCTGCGCCATGGCGGCGGAAAAACGTGTCTTCACCGCATCAATACCATCCAGCATCAAATGCAGCTTGGTGGCTTTATCCAGCACCCAGTCCGGCGTGGCGAGTTTGCCGCAGTCGTGCATCCACGAGGCCACGCGCAACTCATACCACTCGGATTCATCCAGACTGAACTCGCGCAACGCCCCGGCTTCATCTTCACAGGCAGCTTGAGCAATCAGTTCGGTGAGCACGGGCACGCGCTGGCAATGTGCCGAGGTATGAGCGGATTTGGCATCAATAGCCTGCGCGATGACCTTGATAAAGGCGTCCAGCAAGTCCTTATGGTCTTGCAGCAGAATCTGATTATCCAGCGCAATGGCGGCGCTAGAAGCCAGCGCGGCCACAATGGGCTCCAGACTCTTACGGAAAGCAATGGTTTCGCCGGAGCTTACATCCCTAGCATTAAGCAACTGCAGCACACCAATGACTTCATCGGCGTGATTACAGAGCGGAACGGTAAGGAAGGATTTGGAGCGATAACCCGAACGTGCATCAAAGGCTTTGGTGCCGGAGAAATCGAGATGCTCGGCGAAATAGGCATCTTCAATGTTTTCCATACGCTTGGTGAGCGCGGTATAGGTAGCGATATTGCCGTTATTGGGGCTGCCATCTTCTTTGTACAGGGGTAGCGGCGGCAGCTGCACTGGATTACCGGACGTGCCTCCCAAGCGCAGCTTGAGCGAATCGTTGCGCAGGATTTCAAACTCGAGGACGGGCTTACCCTCCTCGGGCTCTTTAATGAGATAGAGCGTGCCACCATCGGCCTTCGTGATGTCTTGGGCGGCATCCAGAATGAGCTCAAACAGGCGCGAGGTATTACGCTCGCCCGAGAGGGCCGTACTGATTTCAATAAGTTGCCAGAACAGATCCTGATCCAGCTCGGCCGCGACTGCGGAGGACGACATGAGGGTTTCTCCGGG
Source organism: Moraxellaceae bacterium (assembly GCA_050739955.1). Classification (GTDB taxonomy): domain Bacteria; phylum Pseudomonadota; class Gammaproteobacteria; order Pseudomonadales; family Moraxellaceae; genus UBA2031. The sequence continues at coordinate 114,302 of JBOICI010000001.1, read as the reverse complement.
AGCGAGAATGTAGCGACTCTAGCACAAGAGCTCCTTGTGCAAAGTCTGCACCACGTCGCATTTCAGCGCTGTGACAGCGGCGGTCCCGCGAGATGCTCCGCCATAAAGCTCAATGCTGCCGGTACGCTCTTGCCCAGAAAAAGGGCGCTACGGATATGGCCATAGCCAGGCTGCCAGAAAAGCTCCACCGGCACTTGCTTAGCCTCCAGACTGGCCGCCATATTGCGGGCCTGATCCGGTATCACCAGATCGTCGTCCGTGCCGTGATAAAGAAAGAAAGCCGGCAGTCCCGCCCGCACATGCGCCAGCGGTGATGCCTCTGCATAGAGCGCCGGGGCGCTGGCAAGATCCGCCCCCAGCAAAGCCTTCACCGCTGGCGAATCCGGATAAATGCGCAAGTCCGCTGGCGTCCCCCCTGCCACTACCACTTGTAGCGGTGGCACATCTGAAGACGGCTGCACCGCCAGCAAGCTGACCAGATGCGCTCCCGCTGAAAACCCCCAGGCCGCTGTGCGCTGCATATCCAGACCCTGCGCACCGGCATGGGCCTGCAACCAGCGCATGGCCTGCTGCAAATCCTGCAGCTGCGCCGGATGCCGAAAAGTAGGTGCCAGCCGGTAATCAATGGAAAACGCGGCATAGCCCGCCAGCACCAGCGCCCGTGCAATACGCGACATATCGCCACGGCCACCGCTTTTCCAGGAGCCGCCATGCACCAACAACACAACGGGTCGTGGCGAGCTCGCCACAGCAGTGGGCAGCCATAAATCTCCTTTCAGGGCTTGCGGCCATGCCGATGGCGTATACGTGGTGGTCACAACGCGGTAGCGGTGCTGCGGAAAATCCGTAAAGAAATCACTGGCCATGGCAACGTTACTCAGCAGCAATGACAGGATGAAGAGCAGGGAATGTCTTTTCACGGATGACCTCTTGCATGCAATGGCTCCTGCGATGGGAAGAGCATTATTGAGCAAAGGAGAAAAAACAATGCGACAAAACCAGCGCCGCGATATGCCTGATCGCACCGGAATTATTTATTCCGGCACCTCCCGCTATTTGCGATCAAACCATCAGGCTTTAATGCCATACAAAACAAAAGGCCCGCAAGAATGCGGGCCTTTTGTTTTGTATGGCGTCCCCACAGGGATTCGAACCCTGGTTACCACCGTGAAAGGGTGATGTCCTAGGCCTCTAGACGATGGGGACAAACAGGAGAATATAAAAAGGTGGTGGAGCTAAGCGGGATCGAACCGCTGACCTCTACAATGCCATTGTAGCGCTCTCCCAGCTGAGCTATAGCCCCGTACAATACTCGCCATCTGGTACTGGCGAGGGCCGCATTCTAGGGGCCGGCAATAGCCAGCGTCAAGACAGAGCGGGCCGCCGGCAGATGCAAAAAAACCCGTGAAAACCGGGCTTTTTTGCATGCGGGCAGCACCGTCTCAAAGCAGCTTTTCGATATCCGCTGCAATGTCTTCCGGCTTGGTGGCCGGGGCATAGCGGCTGATAACCTTACCGTTACGGTCCACCAGGAATTTGGTGAAATTCCACTTCACTGCCTTGCTGCCCAAGAGGCCGGGAGCTGCTGTGGTGAGATGCTTGAAGATGGGATCGGCACCATCACCGTTCACATCGATCTTGGCAAACATGGGAAAGGTCACGCCGTAATTGAGCTCGCAGAATTCACTGATCTGCGCATCGTCGGCCGGGTCCTGATTGAGGAACTGATTACATGGAAAACCCAGCACCGCCAAGCCCTTGTCCTTGTACTTTTCATACAGCTCTTCCAGACCCTTGAACTGCGGTGTGAAACCGCACTTGCTGGCGGTATTCACAATCAGCAGAACCTGACCTTTGAAGTCGGCAATTGCCTTGTCCTGTCCGGTAATGGTTTTTGCGGAATAATCATAAACACTGGCCATCAACCTCTCCTTCTTTTACTTGTTTCAGCTGCTGCCGGATGGCAGCCATCATTCCTTTTCCTGCGCCTCTGGCGCAAGCCTGAGCGAGGCAGAATTCACACAATAACGCAGACCGGTAGGCCGTGGGCCATCGGGGAAAACGTGCCCCAGATGGCTGCCACAGCGCCTGCAGGTGATCTCGGTGCGTATCATGCCGTGAGTTCCGTCCTTGTGCTCATCAATGGCATCTTTTTCCAGCGCCTGAAAAAAACTGGGCCAGCCGGAACCGGAATCATATTTGGCTTCAGAGCTAAACAGGGCCTCACCACAGGCGCGGCAGAGATAGGTACCGGCACGATGCTCATCCCAGTACTCGCCGGTAAACGCCCGCTCCGTGCCTTTCTCCCGGCAGACATTAAACTCTGCAGGACTGAGCTCCGCCCGCCACTCGGCATCGGATTTCACTACTTTGCGCTCGCTCATAACGCCCTCCTTTTACTTGGCAAACCCCTATGGGGTTGGTCTTAGCCAGCTTCAAGCCAGGCTCTCGCTTTTCTTTCAGGCTGGCGGCAAGCCGCTCACAAAAAGCTGTAAATCCCTATTAGCACTTACTGGTCAAAATGAAAAATAGGGAATAGCCTATCCACCATTGAAATCCTAGGCCGGAGCCTTCGCCCACATGAGCATGAGCCTTTCCCTGCTGGAGCAGGTCGACCAGTTCCTGGCGGACTACCCCGATATCAGCGCCTCGCAGTTCGGGACCCAGTTTCGCAAAGATCCTAACTTTGTGGGCGAGCTCAAGAAGGGCCGCAGTCCGCGCCAAGCCACGGTCGAGCAGTTGTTGGTCGATATGCACAACCACCGACTGGAGTACCCCTCCAACCCCAAAAGCTTCAGCCCCTCTAACCCCACGCGCGAGTCCGCTGCCATGGAAATCCCCAAGTCCTCCAAGCTGAAAAACGTCTGTTATGATATACGCGGCCCCGTCCTCAAGGCGGCTACGGTCATGGAGGAGCAGGGCCATCGCATCATCAAACTCAATATCGGCAATCCGGCGCCCTTCGGCTTTGAGGCACCGCAGGAGATTCTGGCCGATGTCATCACCAATCTGCCCAGCGCCATAGGCTATTGCGAATCCAAAGGTCTATTTTCAGCCCGCAAAGCCATCATGCAGTACTACCAGCAGAAGGGCCTGTTCGGTGTGGAGACCGGTGATATCTATATCGGCAACGGCGTGTCTGAGCTCATCGTCATGGCCATGCAGGCCCTGCTCAATAACGGCGACGAGATGCTGATTCCGGCCCCGGACTATCCGCTGTGGACTGCTGCCGTCACGCTCTCAGGCGGCACACCGGTGCATTACCTCTGCGACGAGAACAACGGCTGGTATCCCGATCTGATTGATATGGAAAAGAAGATCACGCCGAAAACGCGCGGCATTGTGGTCATCAACCCCAACAACCCCACTGGCGCGGTCTATCCCAAGCACATTCTGGAAGGCATTGTGGCGCTGGCGCGCAAACACAAGCTGGTGCTCTTCGCCGACGAAATTTACGACAAGATTCTCTACGACGAAGCCCAGCACACTTGTCTCGCCACCCTCGCCCCGGACCTGCTCTGCGTGACCTTCAACGGGCTCTCGAAATCCTATCGCGTGGCCGGCTTCCGCTCTGGCTGGCTCATGGTGAGTGGCAACAAGGGCATCGCGAAGGACTATATCGAAGGCCTGGACATGCTGGCCTCCATGCGACTGTGCGCCAATGTGCCGGCGCAAAACGCCATACAAACCGCCTTGGGCGGCTATCAGAGCATCAATGATCTGATTCGCCCCGGCGGCCGCCTTTATGAGCAGCGCAATCTCGCCGTGGACATGCTCAATGCCATTCCCGGTGTCAGCTGTGTGAAACCCGAAGGCGCGCTGTATCTCTTCCCGCGTCTCGACCCCAAGATGTACCCGATAGCAAACGATCAGGATTTCATTCTGGAATTGCTGCAGGCGGAAAAAGTGCTGTTGGTGCAGGGCACCGGCTTCAACTGGCCCAAGCCTGATCATTTCCGCGTGGTCTTCCTGCCCAATAAAGAAGACCTGAAAGAAGCGATCACACGCATCGCGCGCTTTCTGGAAGCTTATCGCCAGCGCCATGGAACGTCTGATGCGGCGGCCTGAGCCTCTGCTGCGCGCCAGCCTGCTGGCCACGCTGGCGCTGCCCGGCCTGCTGCTTGGCCTGTTGTTTAGCAACGTCGCGCAAGCAGCGCCCGAGCTCTGCCGGATCAGCTTCAGCAGCGGCGCCGTGCTGCGCATGCCGGTAGCTCGTACCTGGCAGGCTCAGCAGGAAGGCCTTTCCGGCCGGCTGGATGCCGGCCTCGGCCTGCTTTTTCTCTGGGAGCAGTCCGCCGTGCGCACGCTCTGGATGAAAAATACCTATATCCCACTTTCTGCCGCCTTTATTGATGCCAACGGCAAAGTCCTGGAAATCACGGATATGGAGTCGGCCAGCGAAGACCGGCATAACTCGCCCGCTCCCGTTAACGCAGCCATAGAGCTGGCTCAGGGCGATTTTGCCCGCCTCGGCATCAAGGCCGGCGACCAGGCCGATATTCATTGCGAAACGCCCTCGCCCTGAGCAGGCACAGCACCCCCTCATTCACTTCGCATCCCCCTCGCCTCAAAACAGAGCAAATTGCTGTTTTCAAAAAAGTTTCACACTGTGTATTTACACGCCGATACACAAAATGCCGCTTGAAATCAGCTCGGCTTGTCCCTACTTTCCGTGAGACTAACCAAGGAGACCAACAAGTCCATGTTCCGCATCTTCCTGTTCCTCATGACCAACCTCGCCGTCGTAGTGATTGCGGGCATTGTGCTCAACCTTCTCGGTGTCGGTTCAACACACGGTGCAGGCAATACACTCAACCTGCAGGCCCTGCTGATTTTCTGTTTTGTATTCGGCATGGTGGGCTCGCTGTTCTCCCTGTTCATTTCCAAATGGATGGCCAAACGCAGCACCGGCACCCAGCTGATTGAAAATCCGCGTACCGAAGAAGAACGCTGGCTGGTGAGCACGGTGCAGGAACTGGCCAACAAAGCCGGTATCAAGATGCCGGAAGTGGGCATTTTCCCGAGCATGCAGTCCAATGCCTTCGCCACCGGCTGGAACAAGAACGCCGCGCTCGTGGCTGTTTCCTCCGGCCTGCTGCAACGTATGAGCCGTGATGAAGTGAAGGCCGTGCTGGGCCACGAAATCGGCCACGTCGCCAATGGCGATATGGTGACACTGGCTCTGGTGCAAGGTGTGGTGAATACCTTCGTGATGTTCTTCTCACGCATCATCGGCAATTTCGTGGACCGCGTTGTGTTCAAGAATGAAGACGGCCCCGGCATTGCCTACTTTGTCACCAGCATGGTCTGCGATCTGGTACTGGGCATACTCGCCTCCACCATCGTCATGTGGTTCTCGCGCTTCCGCGAATTCCGCGCCGACGAAGCCGGCGCCAAGCTGGCCGGCAAGCAGGCCATGATCAATGCCCTGCGTCGTCTGCAGGCCGAGCATGAAATCCCTGACCAGATGCCTGCGGAAATGACGGCTCTCGCCATCACCGAAGGCAAGCGCGAAGGTTTCAGCTTTGCGGCTCTGTTCATGAGTCACCCGCCGCTGGAAAAGCGTATCGCTGCTCTGCAAGCCATGCAGATCTGATCGCGATTCTCACTGCATAAAACTGCTGCATGAAAAAGCCCCGCTCTTGCGGGGCTTTTTCTTTATATGCGGCGGCAGACTCTCCTGCCCTCTTCCTCCCGCCATACTCGGCCCTCGCCAGCCGCAGACGGCCCACTATAAAAAGCCGGCCAGCCAACAGGACTTGCTTCACCCTGGCAAAACGGAAACGCCAAGCCTCCCTAAAAGAAACAGCAGCCCCTGATAGCGTCACGCCAACGGTTCGCTCATCTATCCTGCCGCGCACCCTATGGATAACAGCGGCACGAAGAGCGCACCTAGCAACTTCTTCTACACCGACGATGACGCCTTGCTCGTGGGCTTTCGCGATGGCGACTACAAATATGTCTACGCTGAACAGCGCTTGGCTGGCACCTTTGGCGTATGGGCTGAACCCTTGACCCGCCTGCGTCTGGCAAAGATATGCAATTTGATGCAAGACCCTTACGAGCGCGCCGACTTCACCTCCAATACCTTCTGGGAGTGGCAGCTGCGTCACCTTAGCCAGATCTATGGAGCCATGGATGAGGTCTTCAAATTCGCGGCCACTTTCAAGGAATACCCGCCACGCTCCTTCCCACCCAGCTTTGTGCCAACCAATATCATGGAAGGTGTACTTGGGGATGCTAAAGAGCAGGCCAAACAGAAAGCAGAAAAATCCAAGAAGTAAAATCGCCGTAAGGCTGAGCTGTAATAAAAAGGGGCACCTTGCGGTGCCCCTTTTTATTTGTGCCACGAATACCCGGCATCAGAAAAAGCCATAAAACCGGAAAGTCACAAATAATCACCGCAAGCTCCCACTTCCCCTCCCCGAGGAGGGGGCTGTCATTTTTCTGCCCTCCCATACTCCGTCCGCTGCCGCCCACAGTCGGCAAACGCATCGCGGATGCACACAATAACAAAAGGGAGAGACACCATGTCTGTATGGGTCACATGGCCGGCTTTAACAAAGCTCGGCACCTTGGGAGTCGTCGCCGGCCTGCTAGTTCTGGCCGTAGAGCGCGAAGAGTTGTTCAAAAACAATCTTTTCGACGTGGAGGACTACACACGCTACAACGCCACTATCACTTGCGATGCGCGTAGCCTAACCGCCCGCACCGAAGACGGCACTTGCAATATTCTCAGTAATCCGGCCGAAGGCTCGGTGTATCGCCGTTTCGGCCGCAATGTGAAAACTTCGGTCACTCAGGGCGAAACCGAGGCCGATACCCTGCTCAGCCCCAATCCACGCGAAGTCAGTAATTCGCTGATGGCGCGTGGCGAATTCAAGCCGGCGCCCAGCCTCAACTTCATCGCCGCCTCGTGGATTCAATTCATGATTCACGACTGGGTGGATCATGGCCCCAATAAAGTGGATCAGCCCATACGCGTGATGCTGCCCTCGGGCGATGCGCTGGGTACTGGCTATCTCAATGTGCAGCGCACTCAGCCTGATCCTACGCGTTCGCCCTCTGAAGCGGGAAAACCCGCCACTTACCGCAATCACAATACGCACTGGTGGGATGGCTCGCAGCTTTACGGCAGCGATAAAGCCACCAATGACAAAGTGCGTTCTTTTGTGGACGGCAAGCTGAAAATAAATGCTGACGGCACCTTACCCACCGAGCTCATCAGCGGCAAACCCGTGACCGGTTTCAATGAAAACTGGTGGGTAGGCCTCAGCATGCTGCACCAGATTTTCACCAAAGAGCACAACGCGATTGCGACCATGCTCAAGCAGAAATATCCCAACCAGAGTGATCAGTGGATATATGACCGCGCCCGCCTCATCAACGCGGCACTGATGGCCAAAATTCACACCGTGGAATGGACGCCAGCCGTGATTGCCAACCCGGTGACCGAGCGCGCCATGTATGCCAACTGGTGGGGTCTTTTAGGCTCAGGCGGCACGCGCGACAAATATCAGGATGAAGTGCGCCTGCTGCAGGAAGACTTGGCGAAGACCGATTCCTTCGTCAGACGCATCCTGGGCTTTGATCCCAAGCTCTCCAACGGTGTTGGCAGCTCCACCATTGATCATGCCCTTGCCGGCTTGGTCGGCTCGGCCGCGCCTAATAATTCCGGCGTGGCGTATACGCTGACGGAAGAATTCGTATCCGTGTACCGCATGCACCCCCTGATGCGCGACAAGATCGATGTGTACGACATCGGCTCCAACATCACCTCACGCTCAGTGCCTATACAGAGCACGCGTGATCGCGATGCGGAAAACATGCTGAGCAGTGACCGTCCCGAGCGCCTTTGGTACTCCTTCGGCATCACCAACCCCGGCTCGCTCACACTCAATAACTATCCCAACTTCCTGCGTAATCTTTCCGTGCCGGTGGCCGGCAATATCGATCTGGCCACCATCGATGTGCTGCGCGACCGCGAGCGTGGCGTTCCGCGCTACAACGAGTTCCGTCGTGAAATCGGCCTCAAGCCCATCACCAAGTTTGAGGATCTGACCACTGATCCCAAAACCCTGGCCGACCTCAAGCGCGTTTACGGCAACGATATCGAAAAGATAGACACACTGGTTGGCATGCTGGGCGAAACCGTGCGCCCTGACGGCTTTGCCTTCGGCGAAACGGCATTCCAGATTTTCATCATGAATGCCTCGCGCCGACTCATGACTGACCGCTTCTACACCAAGGATTACCGTCCTGAGGTGTACACACCAGAAGGTCTGAGTTGGGTGGAAAACACCACCATGGTGGATGTGATCAAGCGCCACAATCCGCAGCTGGCGCTGAGCCTGACCGGTGTGCAAAACGCGTTCAAACCTTGGGGCCTCAATATGACGGCCGACTATGAAAGCTGGCCGGCCAGTGCCAAGGCCGATCACCTCTGGGTGAACGGTGCCAAGCGCACGCAGTACCAGACCACCATGCCCACCCTGAAGCCTGTCAATGTCGGCGGACTCATCAGCTCCATACTCTGGAAGAAAGTGCAGACGCGCAGCGATGTGGCTCCGCTGGGTTATGAAAAACCCATACATCCCTATGGCGCCATGGCCAAGGTGAAGTTCGTGCCTGTTGCTAACAATGCCGGCTACACCGGTCTATTCCAGGGCTCTGATTACGGCTTGCTACGTTTGTCAGTCACCGGTGACCCTGCTGATCGCGGCTTTGCGCCGGGTCTTGCGTGGAAGGCATTTGTGGATGGCAAGCCTTCGGAAAACGTGTCTGCGCTGTACACACTTTCCGGACAGGGCACGAACTACAATTTCTTCGCTAATGAAATGTCCAACTATGTATCAACAGAAGCGAACGAAACCTTGGGCACCACCATCCTGTTCTCAGCCGTCAGCACCAAGCCCACTCTTCTGCGCATGAACGATATTTCGGAAGTGCGTCAGGATGGCAGCAAGGTTGCCACGCCCAAATCGCCGACACAGATTTACTTTGTGCCACGGCCGGAAGTGAAGACGCGTTTTTCCAGCACGCCCCATGATTTCCGTCATGATCTGGCGAGCTTGGGTGCCGGCTCGAAACTGTACGATGTGTATGCCACTTCCATGGAGATCAAAACCTCTATCATTCCCTCGCTGAACAGCAGCTATGCGCAGCAGCGCCGTAGCAGCGCGGTGAAGATTGGTGAAATGGAGCTCACCTCCCCGCTCATCGTCTCTGCCTTTGGCGATGGCGGCGTGTTCTTCAAACACCAGCGCGCTGAGGACCTTTGATCCTCAATATATGTCGGGCTGATCGCTGACATAAAAAGGCCCCGCAATGCGGGGCCTTTTCTTTTATGGCAGAGCTCACTTCAAAATGCGCGTGCTGCACTCCTCACATCCTGCTGCTGGCGCCCTCATCTTGGGGAGTAACAAGGCGTCAGACTAGGCATCTCATCAATAAAAATACCCCCTAAATAAAAGGCCTGGGAATGAGGATCTCTGATCCTCAATATATGTCGCGCTGATCGCTGACATAAAAAGGCCCCGCAATGCGGGGCCTTTTCTTTTATGGCAGAGCTCACTTCAAAATGCGCATGCTGCACTTCTCGCATCCTGCTGCTGGCGCCCTCATCTTGGGGAGTAACAAGGCGTCAGACTGGGCATCTCATCAATAAAAATACCCCCTAAATAAAAGACCGGGGAATGCCCGGCCTTTTATTTACAGCAGTGCTGTCGGATTCAGCGGAAGAGAAAGCCGAAATCCACGGCATAGGAGATGAAGCTGGGGTGGCCGATATTGCCGCTGGCATCTAGCCAGAGCCGGTTGGCAGTAGCCTTCAGGTAGAAGTTGTCCACCACATCCCAACGCAGACCGACGCCAATGTTGTAGCTGAAATCAGTTTCACTCTTGGTGGGTACGGCCGTGCCGCAGTAATAGCCATACCAAGGGTCATACCAGCACACTGGATAGGCCGGACCATTGGGAATATTGGTATCCAGATAAGTAGCGCCAAAACCGCCGGTGATAAAGGGCGTTACTGCCTTTCTGAAAACGTTGTAAGTGGCATTGATATTAATGGTGCTGGTTTCCAGCTCGCCATCAACATCCAGGGGACCAAGAATATTGCCTGCGCCCGGCGCCATGGTGCCGGTGTAATCAACATCCGACCAGTTGAAATTTCCGCTCAGGGTAAAGTTTTCGTTGAAATTGAAACCCACGCCGAAACCCCAGCCCACACTGTTTTCCGTCTCGGCGACAGAGCCATTCTCACCGACATAGGTATCACTCTGCACATTGATGAAACGGAAAGCTGTCTCCCAGCTCTGGCCACGACTACTGTCATCCAGTGCCCAGCTCGCGGATACAGGCATCAGCAATGCCGCCGCAACCCATCCTTTCCATGCCTGCATTTTCATTTTCGACTCCTTGCTCATTTAATTCCCCCCCCCACTAGAACCGGAAAGCTTGTGTCAGCCTTGCCGGCCGGTGTTCGGCTCTTGTAGTACAAAAATCCGAGAATTCACAGACTCCGGGGCAGGATTACAGCACATTCCCGCGCTATTTTCGGTAAAGGCGGCCCGGCTGCCTGAAAAACAAACAAAAGGCCGTCCCGGCTAGCCGGGACGGCCTTGGTCTCCCTCGATAAGACTTACTTGGTCAAAACATACTGCACGGTGTTATCCACCTCGGCGCCGCTAGCCGTACACCAAGGGTGCGGGGATGCCGGCAGGCCAATGGGCTGGGCCGTGCCCATTTCACCGGGGCCGTATTCACGCCGCATCTTCTGGTAATCCCAGTAGTAGTTCGTGCTGTCCCAATCCACTTTCACGAAATACTTGTGACGCTCGATAAAGCGATTGCGCTGGGTGGAGGGATCATTGCTGCTGTATTCCGTATTGCGATAGACGCGGAACACATCGCCCTTGCGGTTGAGATCAGGCCAAGCGGCCGGCTGATCGGGCGAACCCAACGCCGGACGTACCGGGGCATGCAGGGTGTAATACTGGTTATAGAGCGCGGAGCCTTCCGTGCAACGATCCGGATTCACAAGATCTTCCAGATTGCGCACATGGCCATCGGAGAGCAGGCCACGCGACTGCACCCAATACATATCGCGCAAATAAGCCGCACGAATCGAGGCCTGATCTTTCTGGTAAATCGTTGGCGCAAAGAAACGGCCGACTTCATCCAGACGGAACATGCGTTCATTGGTATTGGCGCCGACATTATCGTTATGGCAGCTGCCACAATCACGATCAAAGGCAGTCTTGCCTTGATTCACGGCTGTCACCACACCCGCATAACTCTGCCAACCCGCGGCGACAAACTGGCCTTCAGTTAGCGCGGCATTGCCGGTTTGCAGTGCCAACTTGCCTTTGGATTTCAACCAGCGATACACACCCACATTGATGAGGTCTTTGTCGTCTACATCCAGCGTGGTCATATAAGCAGTGAGTGCCTTGAGATCATCGGCACGCATAGAGCCCATGGCACCATCCGGCTCTTCAGAATGAATATAAGAGCCTTCAAAGCCGACATAGGATTCCGTGTGCGAGAGCGGACGCCGTATCGGCATGTGATTGGTTACATTGGGAATGGTAATCGGCGAGAACTGGTAATCGTTGTCAGTCTCGCTGCCCTCGCCCACATTGCGCACGATATTGTGCTCACCGGCGCCAGCCGGCATGTAGTAAAGCAGCGTGGTCTTGTCGATATCGGCTTCGCCCGGCGCCCAGACCGGCCCTTGTTCTTTAGCCACAATACCGTCGAAGGTCGCAGTGGTGGCGCCGGTTTTATCACCCAGCACCGTCCACTTCATGCTCCAGGAAGGATTGGGCAGACCCGGGAAAACCTTGGTGATTTGCTGCCCCGGCGCTTTTTCATAACTGATGCGATAGCCGTGGCAAGAAGCGCAGTTAAAGCCAGCCCAAGCACCACTGCCGGTATAGGGATGACTGGACTCTGCCGTGCGATAGCCCACCCACCCCGTATTCTTGGTTTTGCCGCTGGTTTTCTGCGGTGTTAGCAAGAGAAAGCCGGGAATGGGATTGGACATGGGATAGGGATTAAAACTCACATCATCCATCGCTTCAGCCGGTACTTCTCCTGCCACCGTTTTATAAGCGCCGAAGAGCTTAAAAGGATCGGCCGGTGCGCGCGTGATGGGGTCTGTGGTCTGGTAGGAAAATATCTTGGCCCAATCGAGATTACGCATTTTATGCGCCAGCCCGATATTGTAATCGTAGGCCCAGAAAATCTTGCGGCCCTGCGTCACCAAGCTCGGGAAGCCGCTATTGCTTACATTGACATTGATGGGAACGATGGCCTTGGTTTCTGCACTCAGCGTGGAAACCACATCGCATTTGTGTTTGAAAGTCCCTAGATCATTGGCAATGCGCTTGGTTTGCGCATCTATCACATTATGCGGCCGCCCCGGATGCTGCAGGGAATTGAGATAGCCCGTGCGCTTTTGTACTTGCAGACGCAGCGGTCCCTTGCTGGCATGCACCGGCACCTTGAATTGCACCTGCGTATCCGTCCAGGAAAGCACATCCTTGTTCCAGCTACTGTGCGTGGCCGTGGTCTCGTAATTGACCTGAGCAATGATGTCCAGCATCTGCTTGTACATCTTGAGATCGGTTTCCAGGATGCGGCTATTACCTATCATCACCTTGCTGAAATCGATATCAGGACCGGCACCAAAGCCACTACCGCGCAAAGTGATAGTGTCGCCCGGCTTCACTGTGGGCACGGAGGCAGAACCTGCTGTCCACACCAGCGCACCATTCACCAGCATGCTGCTGGCCACCGGGGTCGGAAAGTTCAGCGCCGAGACACCGCGCTGAACCTCTCGGCCTGCATCAAAACTGCACACCTCTTCCTGCTCGGGAAAATCCGGCGCCGCCAGTACCGGCATGGCCGGCAAGAGCAGAGCAGCGCTTATCAGACAGGATTGTTGGAGCCGCTTTCTTCTTATTGTGTTTGCTGTGTTTCTTGTGATGTGTCGCCGAGTCATGGTGATCCCTCCCGCTCAGACTGTACCTGTGAAGTGGCAATGCCGCCCCATGCACTGGGGACTGCGGGACACCCAAGGGCCTGCTAACACTCTTTTCATCAAGCCTGCTGGAAGCTGTTTTTATGGCCTGCAAGGCGTAAGAAGCGTGGTGTAGCACCGCTACACGAGCGACTGACAACAAAGCAGGACGAAAAAACAGATCCAGCCCTTCGGGTTGCGTATGGGAAAAGAGTGTTAACAGGCCCCGGCTGCAAGGCTGGCGGCGGCGGCCATCATCCCGCCACGCAAGCGGGTCGCCCCCCTCCTAAGGGAGGGGGCAGGATGGACGGTAGTGTCACAAAGGAGAGGGGCTGGGCTAGGATTCCCCCCACTCCCGGTATGCCGCCACGCAAAACAACAAGAAGCCAGCAGGGAAATCATCATGACAGGACTGTCAGTCGCCGCCCCCACCCTTATCAGCAGCCCCAATAGCGCACTGCCCGGCCAGCGCATCAAGCGCAGCGAGCTGCTCCGGCTGCTGGACCGAAGCCACGACTTTGCCCTGACCCTACTGCTAGCCCCAGCCGGCTCGGGCAAATCCACCCTGCTGCAGCAATGGCAGCAGCATCGCAGCGATCTGCGCAGCGTGCTGCTTAGCCTGGATGCCAGCGATGGCGACCCTGCCCACTTCTTCCGCCGCTTAAGCGAAGTGCTGCGTCAGGTCGTCCCCCAGTTCGACACGGTTTCCTACAACCATTTGAGTGCCGAGATTTCTCTGCCTGCCATTACCGTGGTGGAGTCGCTGGAGCAGGCATTTCTGGCCGTGAAAGGCCCGCTCTATGTGCTGCTGGACGACTTCCAGCATGCCCGCCACCCGCTGATACAGCAGGTCATGGCTACGCTGCTCGAGCGTCTGCCGGCGCATGTGCACTTCGTTATGGCCAGCCGCATTCACCCTGAGTTCTCGCTCAGCCGCCTCAAACTGGAAGACCGCCTACTGCTGATTGATGCGCATGATCTGCGTCTTGCCGCCAGCCAGGTGCAGGAACTGGCGCAGCAACTGGATATGTCGCTGAATGAAGCTGAAACCACGCATCTGCTGACCTTGACCGAAGGCTGGATGGCCGGCGTCAAGATTGCTCTGTTGGCAGCCGCCCGCAGCGGCCAGCAAGTTCTGCGCGCCTTCAACGGCCAGCAACCGGAGGTGGTCGATTACTTTGCCCATGTGGTGCTGCGGGACTTGGCGCCGGCTATGCACGATTTCGTGCTCTGTACTTCAGCCTTCGGCCAGTTCAATGCAGCGCTTTGTGATGCCGTGCTGGAACGTCAGGATTCAGCCCGCCTGATTGATGTAATTACCTCGCAAGGCATGTTTTTGCAAAGCGTCAGCGGCCGCACCGGCTGGTATCGCTACCACCCACTCTTTCAGGATTTTCTCAAAACCCGGCTCTGCATTGAAATGCCGGAGCACATTGAAGCCCTGCATGTAGCGGCTAGCGAATGGCTGCTCAGCCAGAATGAAACCGAGATGGCTTTGCAGCATGCGCAGGAGTGTCATCACGGACATTTTCGTCAGAGCCTGCGCGAGGGTTGTGCACGCTGGCTACGTTGCGGCGACTATCCCGCCATCATCCGCTGGGCCGGCCCCCTGCCCGATACCGAAGTTATCGGCGATAGCGATATCAGCATTCCGCTCATAGGCGCGCTGATTTTCTCGCGCCGCTTCAATCAGGCTCGCTATTATCTGGACCTGCTCAAGGAGCAGGAAAATGGCTTTAGCGGCCGCGGACGCTTTATTGACGATTCCACACCGACTTTTCTGGACGTCATGCTGCAACTTTTTCAGCATGAGACTGATTTCCTGATGAATGCAGATGAAGAGTTGCTGCTGAGTTCCTGCCGCCATCATGATATCCGCGCTTTCAGCCTGGCCATGATTGCCTATCACCGTCTGCTGCAAGCAGATTTCGCGCAGGCCACGCAATACGCACTAAAAGCCAAGACCGTGCTGGCGCAACTGGGTTATGACTATCTGGAAAGCTATGCCGATCTCATCCTGATCATGTCTGACCGCAATACCGGCAATCCGGTTGCAGCCATACAGCGCGCCGAAAGCTTTATGGAGCGCTTTCGCGACAAACCGCAGAACCCGGCCTGGATCAATGCCACGCTGGCTCTGGCCGTGGTGCGCTATGAGCAGAACCGGCTGGACGCCGCTCGCCAGCTCTGTGAAGACATCATGCCGCTGGTAAATACCGCCTGCGCCACTGAAGTCATCGTCACAACCTACCTCACTCTCTCTCGCCTGCTTTCACTGCATGGCGAACACACCCGCGCGGCACGCCTGCTGCTGCAATTGCAGCGCATTCTCTTGCTGGGTAATTACGAGCGCTTCACAGGGCAAGTGGCGTTCGAGGAAATCCTGCAGGCTTATACCCGCGGCCAGCACGAGCAGATTGAACGCATCGCCATACAACACCAGTTGGCGGAGCGCATCGCCCGGCACAGCTGGCATGCCGCGCGTGATTATGAAGAAGGCTGGGAGCGTTACGGTTTGGCCGCAGCCTTGTATCTGCGCCACAAGGGCAATCTGGCCGAGGCCGGGCAGATACTGTCTGTGCTGTCGGCCACCTCACGCCGCTGTGGTGTGATGGCGCGAGCTCTCATCATCGACGCTAATCTGGTGGTCATCCAGTATTTACGCGGCGACCAAAAAGGTGCGTTGCAGGTGCAGCAGCAATTGATCGAAGAACACGGACTGATCTGCATCAATCGCATCGTGTATGACGAGGCGCCGGGCTTGATAGACATCATCCGGCAAGCACATGCGCGGCAGCAGATTGTGCTGCCCGACATTTATCTGCATGTTTTCAAGGATGCTTTCCGGCCAAGCGCCGAACCCGATACGGAGGCGGTGGCCAGCTGCAATATGGCCACGCTCACCAGTAAGGAAATGGAAGTGCTGGAGCTCCTGCAGCATGGGCTTTCCAATAATGAAATCAGTCAGGCCACGGGTGTGGCACTCTCCACCACCAAATGGCATCTGAAGAATATCTTCGCCAAGCTCGGCGTCGCCAATCGCACGGCCGCCATCCTGCGGGCCAGTCAGCGCAGCGCGCTTTCCACCGGAATGATGGTCATGCAATTAGCAATGCTGATGTAGCCGGCGCTTATTCGATGACGAGTGTGCCCGAGCCCGGCAGCTTGCTCACCAAATCAGCCCCCAGCAATTTGGACGGCGTATAAGCGCCACCCGGCGGGGTGTTCTGCAAGAGATGCTCCGCCACGGCCAGCGCACCAGTAACTGTCAGGCTGTAGCCATTGGCCGTTTGTATACGCGCTGTTTTCGTCTGACCCGCCGCATTACGCGCCTCGCCCCATACCGCCGTGGGCAATTTGGCACGCTGCGCCTCACTCGGGCCCTTCACGCTTTTCCCTATGCGCTTTTTCATAAAGCTTTGTACCGGCGAGAGCGCCAGCAAAGGCCGCAGATAATTACTGAGACGCGCACTCTTCACCACGCGCTCAGACACCGGAATATAAACTTCGATATTGGGAATGCCGGTGCTGTGCCAAGCCGTACTCACATCGCCCCAGGGAATGGTCATGGCCAGTTTTTCTTCTGTGCCAAAGCGTATTTTTTTCACCTTCCAGGCCATGGGCACCTTGGTAATCTTGCCATCTACGCGCGCGCGCCCACCCAGACCCAAACCTTCCACCGAAGTTTTTGCAGTGCCCGGGGAAAAGCCGGAGCGCGAATCAAAACCCAGCGCCAGATGCGTGGCATCCGGCAAGGCAGCCTTTAGTGCCGCCGCCACACAGTCGGTGGGAATCACATCGAAACCCACTCCAGGGCAAAGCACGACGCCGGCTTTTTTCGCACGCGCATCCTGTGCCTGTGCATGCTCGAACACACTGATCTCACCGGTGATATCAAGATAATGCGCGCCTGCCTGCAAGCAGCCCTCGATCATGGGCTCACTGGTGGCCGAGAAAGGCCCGGCGCAATGCAGCACCAGACCGATACCGTCCAGTTGTTGTGCAATCGTGTGATTGTCTTCCAGATCAAAACTGCGATGGGCAAAACCCAGCTCACGAGCCAATGCCGCCACCCGTGCCTCAGAGCGACCCGCCAACACCGGGCTTAAGCCCCGACGCCTGGCTTCGCGGGCAATCAGCTCGCCGGTATAGCCATTGGCGCCGTAGATCATCCATTGCTTCTGCGTTGTACCCATTTTTCTTCTCCTTGTTATTGGGAGCCGCATCAATCGGGGTAAAAAAAACATCCAGCCTCAAAGGCTAGCGAGCTAGAGCCATGCGAGGCAAAAAACGGGCGAAAAAGCGGAGTTTACAAAGCGTAAATGCGCATTTTTCGCCCGTTTTTCCTCGGCACTCCTTGAGGGGTAAACGCCGCAGGGCCGACGCGCAGCAGACTTTGATCAGGCGTGGGTGGCCAGCCGGTATAGCACACGATTCTGGTAGCCGGTGATGACATCGATATACGCACTGAAGGCAGCGGCAAGCTCTGCATCCGGAATATCCATAAGTAAGGGACGGCCCTGCAGGGCTTTAAGCTTTTCATGAGTGGCCACAACAAGAAGCCCCTCCCTCCCTACGGCACGCAATACCACCGGACTGAGCTGTTGATTACCCCTCCCCAGCAGCATGCCCTGCCCGCCGGTGGCGGTGAGAATGAGGCGGCAAGGGCCTTGGGCACAAAAGGCTTCAAGGCTGGCGGCATCTGCATCAGCTTGCAGCAGCTCGCCATCACGAATCACGTCTACGCCGAGCAAGGTAAATGGCAGGCCCAGCGACACCATGATGGCGGCCGTTGTCGTTCCAGGAGCCACGAAATAAGTGACGCCGGGCTCAAGGTTTTCTGTCACCTCGGCCGCAATCTCCTGCAGCACCAACTCCTCGACCTCACGACCATTGCATTTCACCTGCTGCAAATAGCGCGGCTCAGACGGCACCCGCATTTCACTGAAGTAGCGGCTGGCCACGCGCCCTGCACGCAGCGCTTCTTCGTCGATATCACGTACCTCGGCGCTATCTACCAGCACCGGCTCACCCTGCAATATAAGCAGCACGATTTCTGCGGCAGCCTGCGGCGTTACAGCAAACACGCCCGAGTGCATCTTCACGCCGGCCGGAATACCCAGCACCGGTAGCTGCAAGCCGAGTACATCGGCCAGATCGCGTGCCGTGCCATCACCGCCGGTAAACAGCAGCAGATCGGCCCCTGCCTCGCGAATGGCTAGCGCTGCCTGCCGGGTGTCATCCGCAGTGGTCGTGGTAGCCGGCCGATGCAGGACTTCACAGCTAAAACCCAGCTCGATGGCCAGATCAGCGCCCATGGCGCCAGCCGCTGTGAGAATGCTGATTTCTGCCCGATGCGGCTGCAAAAGCTGTAATGCCACACGTGCACGCTCAACCGCACGAGGAATAGCACCGCGGGAAAGCGCTAGATCGGCCACACCATCCGAGCCTTTCAAAGCCACAGAACCACCTAGTCCCGCCAGAGGATTGATAAGAAACCCAAGGTGGAACAGGGGCTTGGCGACCATATGAGAGTGAGTCTCAGAAACCTGTTTCATAGTTCGTTACACATTACAAGAGCTGTCACGATACGGGAGCAGACCCCCTCCCTATACTGGCCAAGTCAAGTGACTCACGTCACAAAAACCGTGGCATCGCAGAAGCCGGGATTTCCGGAACGATCCTCAGAACAACGAGTGTGACAACTTCTGCTGACAGTGCCCAGCCAGCCCAGCCGGAAACGGCATGTGAGGTGAAAAATGCAAGCCAATGACAATCTGCTCAGCGCATTGTCTGTTATTCCCGGAAACGGCAATCCGTTTCAGGGCGCTGCATTGCTGGATGAAAGCGGCCGTGAAATCCCCATCACGGAAGAAATGATTGTGCGGGCCTGTGATGAGCTGCTGAAGCTTTGGCAGTATCCAGGTCAGGCCGCCTGAAAGGCCTCCGAACAGCAGCGGCCAGGCATAAGCAGTCCAGCAAGCCCTGCAACGGTAAAACGCTGAAAAAATCCCCCGCCAAGCGGGGGATTTTTTTTGCCTGCACTTTCTAAAAGCCGCTTCACTGCATATCCGGCGGAGCCGATACAAATTTGCGGAATATACGACCCATAGCATGACGGGCATCGTCCAGATAGGTGTAAACCACAGGCACCACAACCAGAGTCAGCAAGGTCGAGGTGATAAGACCGCCGATGATGGCGTGAGCCATGGGCGAGCGTTGTTCGGCGCCATCGCCTAGCCCCAGCGCCAGCGGCACCATGCCCATGATCATGGCTGCAGTGGTCATGAGGATGGGACGCAAACGGGTGCGGCCCGCATCTACGATGGCATCATCGCGCGCCGCGCCTTCACTCACCGCCACATTCACAAAATCCACCAGCAAAATCGCGTTCTTGGCCACCAGCCCCATGAGCATGATGATGCCTATCAGCGAGAAAATATTAAGCGTGCTGCCAAAGGCAAACAGCGCCATAAACACACCGATCAATGACAGGGGCAAGGAGGTCATGATGGCAACCGGCAGAACGAAACTGTTGAACTGCGAGCCCAGCACCATGTAAATGAAAATCACGGCCATGATCACCGCCGTAGCGAAGTAGCCCAGCGATTCTTCCATATCCTTGTTCTGGCCCTCGGTCTGGAAGCGGTAACCGGGCGGCAGCTTCATGGCGGCCTGCAACTTCTTCACATCCGTACCGATATCACCAGCCGGTCGCCCGCTCACATTGGCATCAATAACCACCTCGCGGGAAAGATTACGGCGATTGATCTGTGACGCGCCCGTGGTTTCCGTTACCTGCGCAATCTGTGTCAGCGGCACCATATTGGGAATGCCATTGCTGTCGGCATAACTACTGGAGAGATAGACGCTGCCAAGATCCGCCGCGCTATAACGTTCGGCGCGCGGCAGCTGTACCGTCACATCGTAATTTTCACCTTGGGCATCCTGCCAGGTCGTTACATCATCACCGGCCAGCAAGGGGCGTAAAGTCTGACCGATCTGACCCACTGAAAGACCAAGATTAGCGGCCTGATCGCGATCAATATTCACCGCCAGCGTCGGCTTGGGATCGGTGAGCGAAGTACGTACATCCACAATGCCGGGAATGGCCTGCATACCCGCCACTACCTCGTCTGATATTTTTTGCAACTCGCCAAGATCCGGGCCCTGCACGGAAAGGATGATGGGCTTTTGGCCTCCGCCTACCGATTCTGCCGCAGCCGCGACCGAGGTAATCTTGATGCCGGCCACGTTCAGCAAGCGCGCACGCAGTGCACCCACCAGTTGTTTCTGGCTCATGGTGCGCTCGGCTTTGGGCTTGAGCACCACGCGTATACCCGCACGCTCCTTGCCATTGTCCATACCGCTATTAATGGTGGCGTAGGTAGCAATCACTTCCGGATATTCACGAATTATTCGGGTGACCTGCTCCACCTTGGCCTGGGTGTACTCCAGCGCAGATCCAGTGGCGGTTTCAAAGCGCACATTGATTTCAGAAAGGTCCGGCTCGGGCGCAAACTCGCCCCCGATATTCGAAGCCAGCACAAAAGCGCCAATCAGCGAGGAAAAAGCAATCATGAGGGTGACGCTACGATTGCCAGGACGATACCAGCCCAAACCCTTGAAACGGATAAAGGGCTGCGAGCGCTGCACGTTGAAATGAATATAGGGCAGCGAAAAGAACCAGGTTTTCCGACGCAGGCTCCAGCTGATGATGGCAGCGTAGAGATCGCCCAAGCGATCAAGACGCCCCGAGAACCAGTCGAGCCCACGCCCAAGCCAGGATGTTTTCTTGCGGCCATGCGTATCCGGGTCATACCACACCGATGACAGCATGGGATCCAGCGTGAAGCTCACAAACATGGAGAGCAAGACAGCCAGCGCCACGGTCACACCGAACTGGTAGAAAAACTTCCCGATGATGCCGCCCATAAAGGCCACCGGCAGAAATACGGCCACAATGGTGAGCGTGGTGGCCAGCACGGCGAGACCGATTTCCTTGGTGCCATCCAGAGCCGCCTGAAAATGGTTTTTTCCCATGCCGTTATGACGCACGATGTTTTCACGCACCACGATGGCATCGTCCACCAGCAAACCGATGCAGAGCGAGAGCGCCATCAGCGTCATCAGATTGATGGTGAAGCCGAGGAAGTAAATACCAGCCACCGTTCCCAGCAGGGAAATCGGCAAAGTCAGACCGGTAATGACAGTGGAGCGCCAGGAGCCGAGAAAAATGAACACGATGAGCACGGCCAGCGCTGCACCTTCCAGCAAAGTCTTCTGCACATCAGCGAGAGAGCTGCGTATGGACTTGGAGCTATCCGCGACCTTGGTCATCTTCATGCCTTCCGGCAGGGACTTCTCAATTTCCGCGGCTACTTCCTTGGCATCATCCACCACGCCTATGGTATTGGCGTCTGATGTTTTCACGATATCCAGCGAGACGGCGCGATGCCCGTCCACCAGCGCCATGGACTCTAGCTCCTGCTCGCCATCCACAACATCGGCCACCTGCTCCAGATAGACCGGGCCGCCAGCACGCTGCGCCACAATAAGACGGCGAAAATCCTGGGGATTACGCAGGCGCCCCTTGATCTGCACCACCAGCTCGGACTGCTCGGAGCTCACCGTACCTGCTGGCAATTCCTGATTTTCGGTTTGCAGCGTGCGGACAATCTGGTCCACGCCCACATGAAGAGCGCGCAGGCGATCCGGCTTCACATAAATACGCACTTCCCGCTTTACCGCACCGATGACATCCACCTTGCCAACACCGGTCACCGTCTGGAAACGCTTCTTGATGCGCTGATCCACATACGTGGAAATTTCGCGCGGACTTAAGGAGTCCGAGGTGAAGGCATAAGAAAGAATGGGCATGGAGGCCGGGTCGTAGCGCTCGATGATGGGCTCGTCCACCTCATCACGGAATTCCACCTTTACCAGCGCCACTTTGTCGCGCACATCCTGCACGGCCGTGGGGATGGGCACATCCAGATAGAACTCGACGAAGACCATGGAGCGGCCTTCAAAGGAATAGGAAAACACCTGCTTCACACCAGCAATGGTGTTGACCGAATCCTCGATCTTGCGCGTAAGGTCAGACTCCACCACTTCCGGCGAAGCTCCGGGATAGCCGGTGGTCACCACTACAAAGGGGAAACTGATATCCGGGAATTCCTCAACGCCGATATCACGATAGGCGAAGATGCCGAATACCATCAGCGCCATCATCATCATGGCGGCAAAAACGGGATTATTGATGCTGATGCGGGTCAACCACATGATACGATCCTTTATTCTTTTATTCTTTTTCTGGAAGGCCGGTCTTACTGGACCAGACGCGCAGACTTGTTCAGCACGCTGTCTGTCAGCTTGGCCACCACCACGGTCTCGCCCTCGACCAACCCCGCACGCACAGCAAGGCGGTTGCTGCGCTCATCACGCCCGGCCACCTCCACATCACGGCGCAGCAACTTGCCGTCTTTCAACACCATGACCCAGTTGCCCTTGTCATCGCTGTGCAGCGCATCCAGCGGCAAAGTCAGGCCCTCACCTTCGGCACCAGTAGCAATCTCGCCGCGCACATACATGCCGCCCTTGAGAGCCGCACCGCTATTGCTCACACGGACATAGACCATGATGGCGCGAGTGCCGGCATCGGCGACCGGATTGATGCGTACCACCTTGCCGGTGAATTTCTGCTCGCCAAAACCACTGACCGTGAATTTTACCGGCTGCCCCACTTTCACCTGCGCAATTTCCGTGGCGGGTACTGGTGCCGCCAGTTCCATTTCAGACAGATCAACAATATCGAAAAGCTTGCCATCCACGCCCACATTGCTGCCGGGTTCAACATAGCGCTTGGCCACAATGCCATTCATGGGTGAACGCACATTGGCGTCACTCAGGGCCTTACGAGAAATCGCAACCAACGCCTTCTGGGCACGCACATTTTCCTCACGCGCCTCGGCCTCGCCCACGCTTTTCTGATAATCAAGCTCGGAAAAATACTGTTTTTCATAAAGCTTTTTATTGCGCTCCACCAGCGCACGCGCCAGCGTGGCTTCCACCTGCACGCTAGCGAGAGTGGCCTCAGCCTGTTTCACGCGAGCATCCAGATCCTGCGTCGCCAGACTGGCCAGCACCTGCCCTTTCTGCACACGTTCACCCTCACGCACAAGCACGGCATTGATTTCTGCCGACACATGCGATTGCACCGTGGTCTGCGTCACAGCCTGCAAGCTGCCGTTAATGGGCAGCGCACCAGACAAGCTGCCCTTGCTGGCTACGGCCACATCCACGCGCGACAGCTCCAGTGCGGCCGGTGCCTTGCTCTCGGCCGCCTTGCTTTCGCCGTTGTTGCCGCCACAGCCACTCAAGGCCAGAGCCAGTAAGGCCACGGCCAGTGAAGTCGGACGCCAGACGATTGCGCACATCATGATTATTGTTCTCCGGTGCTAAGGTCGTTGTTCTTGTCGCTGCCGGGTGCGGCAATGCCGCGCCACAGCATATTGAAAATATCGGGCAGCAACTGATCCAGATCCAGCTTGCCGCCTTTGACCAACCAGGCCAGCACCAGACCGTCGAACAGCGCCGCCCAAAAAATGGCAGCGGTATGCGGATCAGTTGCGCTGGCGGCAAGGCCGCGTGATTGCAGTTCGCGCGTGAAATGCGCCGACATGTCCCAAACCTGATCGTAGAAATTCGAGAGCCGCTCACGTACATCCTCATTACGGCTCAAGCTCAGGCATTCGAGATAAAGACGCGCCCAAGCCGGGTCTTCCACGCAACGCTGCATGCCGGCGCGGAACATGCCCATCATGCCGGCCCGCGGATCAGTGCCACTGTTGACCAGAGTCTCCAGATCCACCATCAGCGGGCTGGTATGCAGCTGAAAGCGCTGATCCAACAGCGCAAAGAAAAGATCATTCTTGCTTTTGAAATGCCAGTAGATGGCGCCCTTGGTCATACCGGCATCGGCCGCCACTTCGTCCAGCGAAGAGCGCTCAAAACCTTTTTGGCCGAAGACGCGGGCGGCGCTGGCCAGAATGCGGTCGCGCGTTTCCTGCGCCGGGCTGTGCGGCTGCCAAGCCAGCAGGGCGGCAAAGTTCTCGGCGGGCCCCAGATGCTCACGCACGAGGGCCTCAGGCACGGCGGCATGGGCCGCCAACTCAGCCAGAGAAGGCGGACTGGCACGGCCACGGGCCAGGTCACGCAGACTGGAAAGCAGTTGCTCGCGCATCAAAGAAAGGCGCTCTAAGTAAAAGGCCTGCGATTTCTAACATACCGGCCGGTATGCGTACAGACGCACCAAGTCATGACCGCTCAGTCGGTTTGTCATCTTGAGTCAAAACGAATCAAGCACTAGATTCAAACACCCGTTTCAATCGGGCATTTTTCAAACAGTGAGCCAGCCTCCAAGCCCTAAAGCTCACTAGAAGGAGATCAGCATGTACCGCATACGCCCGCTGTCCGCTGTCGGCACCGACTCCAGTGCTGCTACCCGCGCCGCCCTCATTGAAGCCGCCGGCCCCCTCTTTGCCGACATCGGCTTCGAAGCCAGCCGCACCCGTGATATCGCCGACAAGGCCAAGGCCAATGTCTCCGCCATCAATTACCACTTCGGCAGCAAGATGGGGCTCTATCAGGCCGTCATCAAAGCGCAGGCCGAAGAGATCAATGGCTCCTATCCGCTGGAAACCGAGAGCGTGCGCGGCGAAGAGCCGGCGGTACGCCTGCAATGGCTGGTGCACAATCTGCTGCGCCGCGTGCTGACCAGCCACGAAGAACACCGCATCAAAATCTGCGTGCGCGAATTCGTGGAGCCCACCGAGGCCCTGGATTTTCTGGTGAAGGAAATTGTCAGCCAGCAATACGACATCATGCGCAGCGTGGTGACGGCCGTGCTGGGCCGCGAGGCTTCCCTGGAAGAACTGAACCGCTTCACCGTGAGTGTGGTCAGCCAGTGCTTCCACTACGGCATGGCCGAACCCATGTTGACGCGCTTGGGCGTGAAAATTCCGCAGACGGAAGCCGAGGTGAACGAACTGGCCGAGCATATTGCCCGCTTCAGCCTCGCCGGCATCCTGAGCAGCAGCAATCGCACCTGAAACAGCAAGCTGAAAGTGCAAAAGGAAATCGCATGAAAAAGCGCTGTGTCTTTGCCCTGCCCCTGCTGCTGGCAGGTTGTGGGGGCGAGCAACTGCCCCGCTTTCAGGGCTATGTGGATGTGGATCTGGTGCGCCTCGCGCCCTCGCAAAGCGGCCGCCTGCAAGAGTTGATGGTGCAGCGTGGCGATACCGTGACGCTGAATCAGACTCTGGCGCGCCTTGAAGCCACGCCAGAAACAGCCGCGCTCGAACAGTCCAAAGCCCAGCTCGCGCAAGCCGAAGCCAATGCCCGCGATCTTTCCACCGGCAAACGCCCGGAAGAAATTGCCGTCATCCGTGCACAGCTGGCACAGGCCGAAAGCAATCGCCAGCTGGCTGAGCGTCAACTCAAACGTCAGCGCGAAGTTTTCAGCAAAGGCTATGTCAGCAAAGAAGACATGGATCGCCAGCAAACCGTGCTGGATGCAGAAACAGCCCGTGTGGCTGAGTTACGTGCCCAGCTGAAAGCTGCCGAGCTGGCCGCACGTTCACAACAGCGTCAGGCCGCCGCCGCTACGGTTGCCGCCAATCGCGCCGGTGAAAATCTCAACCGCTGGAAGCTGGACGAAAAAACCCTGCATGCGCCGGAAAACGGCCGTATCGAACAAATCTATTTCCGGCCCGGTGAATGGGTAAATGCCGGCCAGCCCGTGCTGGACCTCTACGCGCCGTCTCATCTCAAGATACGTTTCTTCGTGCCCCAGGCCAGCCTGCCCGCGCTCAAGCCCGGTCTTGTGGTGAAAGTGCATTGCGATGGTTGCCCGGCCGAAATCCCCGCGACCATCCGGTTCATCAGTGCGCAATCCGAATTCACACCGCCCGTGATCTACAGCCAGGAGCAACGCCAGAAACTGGTGTATCTGGTAGAGGCCACGCCCACTCAGGTAGAGCACTTGCATGCCGGCCAGCCGGTAGACATCCTGTTGGCTGATAATCAGACGATCCAAAAATAAAAAACATCTGAGTGCTTAAGGAAAACCTCATGGCAGAAGGCATTGCCAAGGATGTCATCATCGATGTGCGCGGTCTGACCAAGCGTTTTGGCGATCGCACCGTGGTTGATCACATTGATCTCAAAGTCAGCCGTGGCGAAATTTTCGGCTTTCTCGGCCCCAATGGCTCCGGCAAAACCACCACCATACGTATGCTCTGCGGCCTGCTCACCCCGGATGAAGGCGAAGGCAGTTGCTTGGGCTATGACCTGCGCACGCAGAGCGGCGCCATCAAGCGCGAAGTCGGCTATATGACGCAGCGCTTCAGCTATTACGAAGACCTGTCCATACGCGAAAATCTGGAGTTCGTGGCCCGCGTCTACGGCATGAGCAATCGCAAGCAGGCCGTGGAAAAAGCACTGGAAGAATTAGGACTGGCCTCACGCGCCACGCAATTGGCCGGCTCGCTTTCTGGCGGCTGGAAACAGCGTCTTGCCCTTGCCGCCTCACTGCTGCACGAACCCAAGCTTTTATTGCTGGACGAACCCACGGCCGGCGTAGACCCGAAAGCACGGCGTGATTTCTGGGAAGAAATCCATCAGCTTTCTGCACGCGGCATCACCGTGCTGGTGAGCACGCATTATATGGACGAGGCCGAACGCTGCCATCGCCTCGCCTATATTGCCTACGGCAAGATGCTGGCCGATGGCTCACCTGCACAATTGATTGAGCAATCCGGTCTGAAAACCTGGGCACTCACTGGCCATGCCGCGCTGGATCTCACTGCCGCCATCCGTGCCCTGCCCGGCGCCCTGCAAGTCGTTCCCTTCGGCACCGTGGTGCATGTCTGCGGCAAAGACGAATCCACTTTGCTGCCCGCCTTGCAAAAGTTCTCACAAGCACACGGACTGCAACTCGACGCTACCGATGTGAAGCTGGAGCACGTTTTCATACAGCTCATGCAGTCTTCCAGCGACAACTTCAAAGCCGCATCCGGGCAGGCAGGGTGAGCGCATGAATTTCTCTCTGGCCCGCCTGTTTGCGGTTTTCTACAAAGAATTCATCCAGATGCGCCGCGACCGTCTCACCTTCGCCATGATGGTCGGCATTCCGGTGATTCAGCTTGTGCTGTTCGGCTTTGCCATCAATACCGATCCCAAGGCCCTGCCCACGGCCGTACTGGTACAGGATCACTCACCGCTAACGCGTCGCCTGCTGGCCTCTATAGAAAATTCAGGCTATTTCCAGTTCGTACGTGAGGTGGAAAGCGAAGCTGAAATGGAAAGGCTGCTGGCCGAAGGCGATGTGCAGTTTGTGATAGAAATTCCGATTAACTTCACCCGCGATCTTGTCCGGGGTGAAAAGCCGGTGCTGCTGGTTAGTGCCGATGCCACCGATCCGGCCGCCACCGGCAATGCCATCACCGCCCTGCAACAGATCAATCTGCACGGTATGGACAGTGAGCTCACCGGCCCCCTCGCTACGCTGCGCACAGATACACCAGCTTTCGAGATGCGCATACATCGGCGCTACAACCCTGAAGGCGTAACGCAGTACAACATCGTGCCCGGCCTGATGGGCGTCATTCTCACCATGACCATGATCATCATGACGGCCATGGCCATCACGCGCGAAGTGGAGCGCGGCACCATGGAAAATCTGCTGGCCACACCGGTGCAGCCGCTGGAAGTGATGCTGGGAAAAATCCTGCCCTATATCGTGGTGGGCTATGTGCAGGTGACGGTCATCATGACGGCGGCGCACTACATCTTTAAGGTGCCTATTGCGGGCAGCCTCCCGCTCTTGCTGGCCTGCATACTGGTTTTTATCGCGGCCAATCTCACTATAGGCATACTGTTTTCCACCGTGGCCAAAAGCCAGATGCAGGCCATGCAGATGGGATTCTTTTTCTTCCTGCCGTCGATATTACTGTCCGGCTTCATGTTCCCCTTCCGGGGCATGCCGCATTGGGCACAGGTGATAGGCGAAGTACTGCCACTTACGCACTTTCTGCGCATCGTGCGTGGCATTCTGCTCAAGGGAAATACAGCCGCAGAAATCTGGCCACATCTCTGGCCCATGCTGCTATTTATCGTGGTGGTGATGACGCTGGGACTAAAACGCTACCGGCGCACGCTGGATTAAACCGCGCTGGTAGGTCGGGCGGGAGCCCGACAACACGATATTAGCGATATATAAAAGATGTCGGGCTAAAGCCCGACCTACAAAATACGGTCTGCAGAAGCCCAATCAGGCAGGCGCCTGCTTCCATACGGCATAGCTGCCGGTGAGCTTCACTGCCACACCAGCCGTATCGGCCAGCACAATCTGCAAAGTGATCTTGCCGTTCTTGCCGTTTTCTATCGCCGCTTTCAAAGCCGCACACTCCTCATCGGAAGGCAGACTGACGCTGGCGCTGAAATCACCCGTCAGCGGCTTTTTGAAAGAAAACTGCGCATCAAAGATCGCCACGCGGCATTGATTCACGCCGAATACACGCTCACTCCACAGCGTCAACAGACACCAGCCCGTGACATTGCCCAGCGCCGTAATACTGCCGGCGAAGGCCGTGCCCTTATCATTGATATTGGGCGTCAGCGGCGCGGCTAGCACGAGTGTCTTGCCATCAAAGCTTTGCGCTGAAAGCTGCATGGCCGCCGTGAGCGGAATCTGTTCGTGTATGCGGCTGGCCAGTTCCTGCGCTGCCGGGAGAAAGTCTTGAGTCAATCTCTTACTTCCACTCAGAAACAAAGTCGGCCAGCGGCGGGTGCACGATCTTCTTGGCATCCGAAGTGGGAGTGCCCACATAGACAAAACCGGAAATATGCTCGTTTTCGGCCAGCCCCAAGCCATTTTTCACACCCGGGTTTTCAGTGAGCGGTCCGGTGCGCCACATGCTGGTAAAACCCAGATCATGCAGAGCCAGTATAAAGTTCTGAATGCCGGCTCCTGAGGAGAGCAACTGCTCTTCACGCGGCACCTTGGGATCATCTTTAAACGCCGTAATGGCCACCACGATCATGGGCGCACGCAAAGGCATCTTGCGCAGCTTCTCGATTTTCTCAGGCTCGATATCCGGCTCCACCGCCCTTGAAGCCTCAATATAAAGCTCGGCCAGACGCGGGAGCCCTTCACCCTGAATGACGAGATAGCGCCAAGGACGCAGCACCTGATGATCGGGAGCGCGCAGAGCACAGGCAAAGGCTTTATCCAGTGCTGATTTATCCGGCGCTGGCAGCCCCAATTTACCCTGCGCATTACGCGTAAGGATGGCATCAATCACATTCACGATTTTCTCCCGACCGATACTGCAATAGCGCCAAGGATATCAGACCGTCTCGGTCGCTCGGCTTGGCACTGCGACTGCCGCGTCAGCCTGCAGCTGTGGCGTCACCGCCGCCAGCGCAACTTCGGCTTCCTGCAACACACGCTGCATGATGTCTGCACAGGGCAGCACATCATGTACAAGGCCCTGCGCCTGACCAATCAACTGCACACCCTTCTCGTGATCACCTTCTTGTATGGCAAGACGGATTTCTTCAATAGAAGCGCCGAAGTACGCCAGCTTTAGCGTATTGGCGATGCCGTTCTTCATGACCTCGGCAATCACCTCCAGCAACGGACGACCACTGGCTCGCGCCGCGCTGATGGCCTTGGCCATAGCCGCCATAAGCGTTAGCGGTTTGGCGGTACGCTTTTGCGCCGCCGGTGTTTTCATGATGCGCGAAGGCATGCCGTCAAAATTCGGCGTGTAAATTGTTTCTTCCACTTTCTTTTCGACAATGAGCTGCTTGGTATTGGCATGTACCGGGCTTTCTTTAGAGGTAGCGAAACGCGTGCCCATGGCCACCGCATCCGCGCCCAGCGCCAGCGCCGCCAGCAAACCACCACCACTCGCAAAGCCACCGGTAGCAATAATGGGCAGCTTGCTGACCTGACGTATGGCCGGAATCAGCACCAGCGATGTCACTTCGCCACCGTGCGCAGCAGCCTCATGGCCCGTTACCAACAGCGCATCCACGCCTGAGCGCTCAGCCGCTTTTGCATGTTTTTCTGTCACCACCGTGGCAATCACCTTGCCGCCATAGGCATGCACCTGCTCGCACAGCCAATCACCTTTACCCAGCGAAAAATTGATAACGGGCACTTTTTCTTCCACGGCAATTTCTGCATTACGTGTAGCGCCCGGCATGATGAGGGCCACGCCCACACCAAAAGGTTTGTCGGTGAGTTCACGGGTACGACGGATTTCAGCGCGCGTCTGCTCGGCATCCAGATGGCCCACCGCAAGTATGCCCAAGCCGCCGGCATTGCTGACGGCCGCAATCAGTTCGGCATTGGAGACATAGGTCATGCCCGGGCAAATCAGGGGATGACGGATACCGAGAAGCCGGGTGATACGGGTCTGCATTGTGAAATCTCCAGCACAAAATGACGAGGCGGGGGCCGATTCTAACCCGACTGGCCCCCTTGTGGACGGCCAGTCAGAATGAGCTTTTATGTCATAACCCGCCCCCTGAGCGCGGCCTATAATTGGCCCCTCACCGCAACGCCCACCAAGAGTCACAGAATGGACCTGCATGTTCCCGCTGAAGAAAGCGCTTTCCGCGAAGAAGTCCGCGCATTTCTTGCTGAAAATCTGACCCCCGAAATCCGCGAAGCCGGCCGTCTGGCCACTTCTGTATTTGCCGACGCGCCACTCGCCATGGCTTGGCAGAAAATTCTGCATAAGCGTGGCTGGGCAGCACCGCACTGGCCCAAGGAATACGGCGGCACCGGCTGGAGCGTGTCGCAGCGCGCCATTTTTGCCGAAGAGCTTGTGCGTGCCGAAGCCCCTCCTCTGGTTCCCATGAGTTTGGGCATGTGTGGCCCCATGTTGATTGGCTGTGGCACCGATGAGCAGAAGGCTTATTACCTGCCACGCATTCTTAATGGTGAAGATTTCTGGTGTCAGGGCTATTCCGAGCCGGGTGCCGGTTCCGACCTCGCCTCTTTGCAAACCTTTGCGGAAAGCGATGGCGATGATTACGTGCTCAACGGCACCAAAATCTGGACTACCTATGCCATGCACGCAAACAAGATGTTCGCGCTGGTTCGCACCAATCGTGAAGTGAAGCCGCAGGCCGGCATCACCTTCTTGCTGCTGGACATGAATACGCCCGGCATCAAGATTGATCCGATTGTGGGTCTGGATGAAATTCCTGAGCAGTGCCAAGTCTTCTTCGACAATGTGCGCGTGCCCAAGGCCAACCGCATTGGCGCTGAAAACCAGGGCTGGACGGTGGCGAAATATCTGCTGACCTTCGAGCGTGGTGGCGGTGAATACGCTCCCGGCCTCGGCGTGCAGATGGAAAAGATCAAGCTGCTGGCCTCACGTCAGCAAGTGGCTCCGGGCAAGAACCTGATGCAGGACGACATCTTTCGCCAGAAATTTGCGCAGACTGAAATCGATCTGCTCGCGCTGGAGTTCACGGAAAACCGTATCAAATCCGCTCTCGGTGCCGGCAAAGATCCGGGCGCCCTGTCTTCCATGACCAAGATTCTGGGCACGGAAATGCAACAACGTGTGACTGAGCTCGCCATCGAAGCCTTGGGTACTCAGGCGCTGATCTGGCAGCCGGCCGCTATCGAGCCCAACTCCGGCATCGCGCCGGTGGGTCCGGAATACGCCATCACGGCCATGGCGCGTTATCTCAATACACGCGCCTGCACCATTTACGGCGGCTCCAACGAAGTGCAGCGCGGCATCATTGCCAAAATGGTGCTCGGGCTTTGATTTAGTCAGAGCAAAGTCATCCTGACTTTGCTGTGACTCGTGAAAATACAGAATTTTTCGTCGGCAAAGCCGGCACGACACACACATTAAAAAGAGAGAGAAAAATCATGGATTTTTCCCTGAACGACGACCAGAAGCAGCTGCGCGACTCCATCGCCAAATTCGTCAAGGGCAGCTACGACTTTGAAAAGCGCCGTCATATCGTCAAGAAAGACAGCGGCCTCTCGGCCGAAGTCTGGGCTCAGTTTGCCGAGCTGGGTTGGCTGATGCTGCCCTTCGCCGAAGAAGACGGCGGCATTGGTGGCAATATCACCGACACCATGGTGCTGCTGGAAGAATTCGGCAAAGGCCTTATTGTCGAGCCTTATATCCCCACCGTGGTGCTGGGTGGCGGCCTCATCAAGCGTGGCAATGCCGAACAGAAAGCCAAATATCTGGAGGCACTGGTCAGCGGCCAATTGCAGGCTGCCTTTGCCGTGCAGGAATACGAGCAGTCTTTCGATCTCGCCAATACCGCCCTCAAAGCTGAAGCCAATGGCACCGGCTTTGTGCTCAACGGCAAAAAATCCATGGTGCAGAACGGCGATCGTGCCGATGTCATCGTGGTGCTGGCACGCACATCGGGTAGCGTTGGTGACAAGAATGGTCTTAGCCTCTTCATCGTGGATGCCGACACCGCTGGCCTTAGCCGCACGGCACATCGCGTGGTAGATGGCAGCCAGGCCGCTGAAGTCCGTTTTGAGAATGTGCAGGTCAGCGCTGCTGCTCTGCTGGGTGAAAAAGACAAAGGCGCTGCCCTTGCTGACACCGTGATTGTTGAGGGCATTCTGGCGCTGGGCGCCGAAGCCACCGGCATCATGGCCACCCTGCTCTACACCACCGTGGAATACACCAAGACCCGCAAACAGTTCGGCGTGGCTATCGGTAACTTCCAGGCCTTGCAGCATCGCATGTCCGATATGTATATGGCCTATGAGCAAGTGCGTTCGCTGCTGCTCTGCGCCACGCTGAAAGTGCATGAAGACCATGACGATGCCGAACAGGCCGTGCATGCGCTGAAATCACTGGTCGGTCGCGCCGGTCGCTTGATTGGCCAAGAGGCTGTGCAGCTGCATGGCGGCATGGGCATGACAGACGAGATGCATATCGGCCACTACTTCAAACGCATTACCGCGATTGATGCGTTGTTCGGCAACTTCGACCAGCACACGCGCGCCTTCGGTCAGGCTTACGCTGCCTGATGGTGTTTGCAGCAAGAAAATCGTGCCGGCTGTAAAAAACGGCACACATAAAAAAGCCCGGGCATGCCCGGGCTTTTTTATGTCCAGCAAAATTATTTGCCGGCGGCTTTCTTCTCAGCGTCCGCCTTCTGCTTGTCCAGCATGGCCTGGAAAGCCTTGGCTTCAATGGCTTCCACGGTGATGGTCACCTTCAGTTCGTCACTCACCATCGGCGCGTAATTACCTACGCCAAAATCCGAACGCTTGAGCGTGGTAGTTGCATCAAAACCCGCCGCCGGTGCATCGCCATAGAAAGGATGCGGGCCCGCCTTGTTGAGATGCGCATTCAACACCACCGGCTTGGTCACACCATTCACGGTGAGATCACCCAGCAGTTTGAAATTCTGCGACTTCTTGTCGGCATCCTTGATGCCGGTGCTCTTGAAAGTCACGGTGGGGAATTTCTCGGTCTTGAACCAGTCGCCGGAATCCAGCAGATGCTCGTTCAGGAGCGGCACAAAGGTATCCAGACTACGCAGCGGAAAGCTGACTTCCACCGACGATTTTTCCGGACTGTCCTGATTGCCCTGAATGGTGCCGGTGACCGCCTTGAACACGGCCGAGGGAGTGGAGAAGCCCACATGGTTCCAGCTAAAGGACACAAAGCTGTGCGTGGGATCGATGGTATAGGCAACGATCTTGTCGGCCAGAGCCGTGGTGGACGTAGCGGCAAGGGCAGCAGCCAGCATCATGTGACGGAACAACTTCATCGGGTCTCTCCTGAAAATGAAAGTGGTGAAAGACTAGCGGAGTTTGCGCAAAAGAATGATGCCGTCCCGTAAATAACAGTGTTGCGTCAGCGCCAACAATCCCTTGGCGCCATTCCTCTGGAATGCGAGCGGCATCAACATAAGAGGACTTTACAAAAGAGAATCATTCTCATTTAATGAGAGCCCAATCCATGGCACGCCCGACGCCAGCCATCGCAAGAGGGATCTCCTATGCGCTTCGCTCCGTCACTGCCGAATCCGGAATTGCCCCAAAGCCCCTTACAACAACGTCCGTTGCAACAGGGGCTGGCCGCTCGCCTGCTGGCCGCCACCTTGGGTAGCTATCTGCTTTGCTTCAGCCTGATTGCCGCCCTGCAATTACTGCTGCCACTTGGCCTGCGGCCCATGCTGAGCCTACTGCCCTTCCTGATCTGCGCCGCCACTGTGTTCTGGGCCTTCCGTGCCCGCGATATCTGGCGCGCCTGGATCATGATGCTGGTTCCCGCCGCCCTCTGCGCTGCCGTGGTCCTGCTGCGGAGCTAGATTGCTGCTTGGACTGAGGCGATTTGCTAGGCACAAAGCCTTAATCATTAAAAAGCCCGCAGGCTGCGGGCTTTTTCTTTTTGACCTTGCCAGCACCTCAGGCGCCGGCAATACAGGACAACAAATAATCAGGGCTTGTGCGTCAAGGGCTTGGAGCGCTGCGAGAGCCACTCTTTGCTGATGGCCCAAGTGCTATGCGCCGCACGGCTGCCGGTGAAAACGCCGGCATGGCCACCGGACACGATATGGAATTGTTTGTCCTCCGAACTTACCACCTCATTGATGGCGCGTGCGGCCTCCACACTCACGATCTTGTCGTTGTCGCCGGCGAAGGCCAGCAGATTACTGGTGATGCTACGGAAATCCGCCACGCGCCCGCCAATGCGGATACGGCCTTTGGCAAGACGGTTGTAAAGCCCCATCTTGCGTATGACTTCCTGCACAGTAGCACCGGGGTAATCCGGCATATTGGTGAACCATTCGTTCATGGTCATATAGCGCGAGACGTATTCGTCATCGGCCATATTACGCACCAGCTCCATATAGCTGGACACCGTGCCCACCGGATTGCTCATCTTGAACATCAGCGACAAGCGCTTGCCCGGCACATGAAAAAAGCCGCGCTGCATTTCATCAATGCGCAGACCGGTCACACGCCCTATGGCCCAGATGGGTTTGCGCATGAATCGCGTCACCTGCCCGGCCCAACCCATCTTGTGCATATCCACCGGTGAGGCAATCGTCACCAGATTGCTTACGTTCTTGTCACCACTGGCGGCGAGATAGAGCAGGCTGAGCAGGCCGCCCATGCAATAACCCAAAAGAGAAAGCTCTTCGCTACCGCTATGCGCGCGGATTTTCGCCAGCGCCTTGGGAAACCAGTCGGCAATATAGGTATCGAGGGAAATATCGTGGTCGTCCTGCCCCGGATTACCCCAGTCGATGAGATAGACCTCGAAACCGTGGGCCAGGAAATAACGCACCATGGAGCGGTCAGCCATGAGATCAAAAATCCAGGCAAACACGCCCAGTGGTGGCACCAGCACCAGCGGAATGGTGAAGCGGCGCTGACGCACCTGAAAGCTCTTGCCCTCGATATTCACATAGCCCGTGGGCAGCGGCTTGTAATGCTTCACGCTCATGAGGCCATCGCGCAGGATGACTTCATGTGGGGTCTTGTCCAGTTGCAGATAGCTCTGCTTATGCGTGCGGCGGCGCACGGCATTCTTCACGAAGGCCGTGCTGGTACGGGCAAAGCGCAGGGAACGATCAAGCGTGCTCATAAATCCTCATGCTGTTATTCATCCTTACCTGGATGGAGCTGGCAGGCCACTCTTGCAAGCCTACTGTCGCGAAGACAGGCCATGTCGCAAAGGCGGCCGGGGTCCCGGTCAGAGCCCATCTGTCGAAGCGGCCGCACCGGAAAGGCGCGCATGGTATGAGGCAGGCAGCGTGCCAGCAAGCCGGCTCGTCAGTACAAAGCCTGCAACAGACCTCCAAAAAACACATCCAGGAATATGTAAATTCAAAAACGGTATTTTTAGAAATAAGAAGACAGGCCTAGTCTCTCCTCATGCCCTTTAGGCAGACCCATTAAAGGAGAAAGACCATGAGCCTGCGCCTTGGCGACATCGCCCCCGACTTCACCCAGGAATCCTCCCTAGGCCCCATCCGCTTGCACGAGTGGCTGGGCGATAGCTGGGGCGTGCTCTTCTCGCATCCGGCCGACTTTACGCCCGTTTGCACCACGGAGCTCGGCCTCACTGCCAAGAACAAAGACCGCTTTGCCGAGCGCAATGTGAAGGTGATTGCCCTCTCCGTAGACCCGGTAGATTCACATACACGCTGGATCAACGACATCAACGATACCCAAGGCGTGGAAGTCAGCTTTCCCATCATTGCCGATGCCGATCGCAAGGTCTCCGGGCTTTACGACCTGATCCACCCCAATGCCAGCACCACCGCCACCGTGCGCTCGCTCTTCGTGATCGATCCGCAGAAGAAAATACGCCTCATCATCACTTATCCGGCGAGCACGGGCCGTAACTTTGAAGAAATCCTGCGCGTGATTGATTCGCTGCATCTGACCGATTCGCACAGCGTGGCCACGCCGGGCAACTGGAAAGACGGCGAAGAGGTCATCATCGTGCCTTCTCTGCAAGACCCGGAAGTGATTGCACAAAAATTCCCACGCGGATTTCGGGCTGTACGCCCCTACCTACGCTACACCCCCCAACCCAATCGTTAAGCAAGCTGCTGCGCGCAGCTGATGCTGCGTCAAAGAGCAGGCGGAAAATGCTCATTTACCCTTACGTAAACTCCGCTTTTCCGCCCACTCTTTTCCTTGCCCGAGCTGCGCTCGCGCGCTTGGAGGTCTCAGGATGACTGCAGATAAACCTGAACGGAGAAAATCATGAGCACCGAGGCCCAACTGCAACAACATCTGGATGATGTGGACGTGCTCGTGCTGCCTGGTTGGAAAAACTCGGGGCCTGCACACTGGCAGAGCCACTGGGAAGACAAATTTCCGGAATGGCAGCGTGTGCAACAGGCCAGCTGGTCGCAGCCACAAAAGGCTGACTGGATCGCTACGCTGGATGAATACATTGCCGCCAGCCCACGCCGCGTTTTGCTGATTGCCCATAGCTTGGGCTGCATCAGCGTGGCGCACTGGGCCGCGCAGACCCAACATCCGGAGAAAGTAGCCGCTGCGCTCTTAGTGGCACCGGCCGATGTGGAGCGCGCCACCGTGGCCAGCCCCTTGCGCAGCTTTGCTCCCATCCCATGTGAAGTCCTGCCCTTTCCTTCATTACTGATCGGTAGCGACAACGATCCGGCCTGCAATGCCTGGCGCGCCTGTGATTTCGCGCAGAGCTGGGGCAGCCAGTTCCATTTACTGAGTGGCGCCGGCCATATCAATGCCGATTCACGCTTGGGCGACTGGGAAGAAGGCCTTGATCTACTGAACGACTGGCTGAAAACCGCTTTGCCGCGCGTAGATCATCACAGTCATTCGGGTTTTCGCTGGGCCGCTTGAAAATCGGCAACCCGACACAAGAGATCCTCCATAAAGAAGATTTAGATACTCGGCGTTCTTATCATTGCTTTCTAGTTTGTCGCCCCGGCCTGCGCCGGGGCGACAGATCAGTCAGGAAATTAAGTAGTTGTCATCTCCCGTGGGACGCGGGGGCGACACCAGTCAGAGCGTTAAGTATATAAATCCCATAAAAAAAGCCCCTCACGGGGCTTTTTTTATGGGCGGAGCATCACGCGTCTTTTTTCGGCAGATACTGGCTGGTGTCCACATTGAAGTAGCTATAGAGCGCACTCTTCCTTTCTTTCTCGGATTGCTTCCAGCCGTAAATCTCCGGACGCTTCGTCTCTATCACCAGCGTATCGAAAATCAACCAGTCATAAATCGCCAGTGTGCCGCAGACATTCTTTGCCGAATTCTTGCTGCGCGAATGGTGCTGATGATGCTGGGTCGGGAAGGTGATGATGTGACTCAAACCCCACATGGCCTTACGCACCCAAGCCCATGGGTGATTATGAAAATAAAGATCGTAATTCCAGTTCACATGCGTGTGCGCGGCCCACAAACCCTTGACCATGGTGGCAATCAGGAAGACCTGCGTCAGGCCCAAGTAAAGGCCCAGCAGCTGGAACC
Source organism: Moraxellaceae bacterium (assembly GCA_050739955.1). Taxonomy (GTDB): domain Bacteria; phylum Pseudomonadota; class Gammaproteobacteria; order Pseudomonadales; family Moraxellaceae; genus UBA2031. The sequence goes on along the minus strand of JBOICI010000001.1, from coordinate 76,215 downwards.
AGAAATTGGGCATGATGAACCACCACAGCCAACCATTGGTGAAGGTCTGCGTCACATGCACCTGACCGCGCTCGTCATCGCCACTCATATGATGCGGACGGTGCGAGAGCTTGAAATAGGCCTGCATTACTTGCGCCCAGCGTGCCTTGGGGCGACGGCTATGTGCAAAATAATGGCCGGCGCCGTGCAGCAGCTCTTCCACGCAAAAGAAAACGATCAGCGTGGGCCAGAAATAATCCTTCTCCAGCCAGGCCAGTGAGCCTGCACTGCCGGGAATGAGATGGGTGAGCACAAAAGCGATGGCCAGTAGCAGGACCGGGCGCTGTATCCCCGTCATCACCACCGTAGTCAGGCCCGCCATCTTCCAGTCACGGGCGGTGCGCGCACCATTTCCACTGCGGCCGGACAGCCACTCACCGATAGCCGCCAAGGCCACGAAGACCACTATCGAGAGGGTCACCACTGTATTCATATTCATATCCAGGCTCTCTTCACGGCTCTGTGGCCGGCCACTTCGACATGAGCATGCTGGGCCGGCCATAGCTTATCCGTCCAATTAATATCCTGTATAAGCAATATCCATGAAGCTGAATTTTAGAAGTGTGGACCTCAACCTCTTGCCTGTCTTCGCCGCCGTGGTGGAAGAAGGTCAGCTCTCGCGGGCCGCCGAGCGCTTAGGCATGAGCCAGCCTGCCGTCAGCGCCGCCCTGCAGCGTCTGCGCCTGACCGTGGGCGATGCCCTCTTCGTGCGCAGCCGCAGCGGCTTATCACCAACACCACGCGCCCGTGAGCTCTACCGCCAGGTCAATCAGGGACTGGAGCTGCTGGGCGCTGCCCTGGACCCGGCCCGGGCCTTTGATCCGGCACGCAGTGATCGCCTCTTCCGCGTACTCGCCGTGGATTATTTCGAGACCGTGATGCTGGGGCGGCTGCTGGGAAAGTTGCGCCAGCAAAGCCAGACCTTAAGTGTGGAGGTGCTGCCACCGCTGGATGGCTGGCTGCAGCAATTGCTTAATGCCAATGCCGATTTCGCGCTGGACACGGAAATTCCGGAAGACAGCCGCATTACCGGCGTGCAGGTGAGCGATGAAAAACTGGTGGTCGTGGCGCGCCGCGCGCATCCAACCTTACGTGGAAAAATCAGCCTGCAAGATTATCTGGAAGCCGAGCATGTGGTGCTGCCGCTACGCGAACGCCGCATCCTGCCGCTGGACCGGATACTGGGCCAGCCCGGTTGGCGCCGTCGCGTGGGTGCCCATGTCAGCCAGTTCGGCAATCTGCTCACCGTGGCCAGCCAGACTGATCTGATTGCCACGGTGCCGCTGCGCATGGCGCAAGCTCAGGCTGCTGCACTCAAACTGCAACTGCTGGATTTCCCCGTCGCCACACCCGCTGTTGCCCTGTATCTCATGTGGCCCAAAGCGCTCGAAGACGACCCGGCGCATCGCTGGTTCCGTGAACTCTTACAAGAATCTTTTCGCGAGCTGGACAAGCGCACGGCCTAAGCCTGCAACTTTTCCACCAGCCCGGATTCACGTTGCGGCAAGGTGGCCAGTGCTGCTGTCAGCACAGCCTGATCGCCGCACAAAGCGAAACGCAATTTGGCGCGCGTGACGGCGGTGTAAATCAAAGGCCGATCCAGCACAGCACTGACTACCTCGGGCAAGACCAGTAGCACTTCATCAAATTCAGAACCCTGCGCTTGATGCACAGTCATGGCCCAAGCCGGTTCATGAGCCGGCAGACGGCCCGGCGCGAGTGCGCGGAATTCTCCCGGCGCGGTTTCAAAGAAAACACGCAGCCCTTCTGGTGTGGGCAGGCAGATGCCGATATCGCCGTTAAAAAGCCGCAGCGCATAATAATTGGCACGCACAATCACCGGCCGACCGGCATACCACTGCGGCTGCCCGGCCTCCATTAACGCATTCAAGCCTTGCACACCGGCCGCACCTTGGCGGTGAGCACAGAGCACACGAAATTGCAGAAAGGCCGCAAAAGCCGCCGTCACATCGCCGGCTTTTGCCGCGGCACGAAAGCCGGCGTAACCGGCTTGCACGCTCTCGCGCAATGCGGTGACAGCCACCGTAGATACATCACTGCCTTGTGTCAGCGTCTGCAGGAATTCAGTGGCCTTGCCGGCGCGCGAGGCCTGCGCTAAAGCTGCAATACCGCTGCCACTGGCAAAACGATAACTGTGCAAAAGCTCGACACGGCAATCTGCCAACACACCGGCGGCTGGCTCGGCCACTTCTGTCGTCAGCTGCACACCATACGAAGACAACTGCGCCGCCAGCGCCGAACTCATACCGCCACCGCTACAAAGATCACCGAACACACTGCCCGCTTCCACCGAGGCCAGCTGATCCCGATCGCCCAGCAAGACCAAGCGCGCATTGCCGGGCAAGGCGGCCAGCACGGCCTGCATCAGGCCGAGATCAATCATGGAGGCTTCATCAATCAGCAGCAGATCACAAGCCAGCGGATTATTTTCATCATGACGGAAGCGCCCGGTATCGCCTTGTGCACCTAATAAGCGATGCAGGGTTTGTGCAGATTCGGGAATAGCGGCAATGACATCCGCTGATACGCCGAGTTTCTGTTTAGCCGCGCGTATGGATTCCGAAAGCCGCTGCGCGGCTTTGCCGGTAGGTGCAGCTAAGAGTATGCGCAGAGCACCCACAGCTGTTTCCGCATTTTTCGACTCACTATCACTTTTTATATCACCGTCACCTCTCACCTCACCGTCATTCCCGCGAAAGCAGGAATCTTGCGTGGTGCCCACTGACATTTCAGAGGGATTCCCGCTTTCGCGGGAATGACAGTTGTAGAGAGCCTGCGACTGCAAGAGCGCCAGCATTTTCACCACGGTGGTGGTTTTGCCGGTGCCGGGGCCGCCACTCACCAGCGTGAGCGCGCGGAACTGTGCCAATAATGCCGCCAGGCGTTGTCTATCGTCCGCTTGATTGCCAAAGAGCGCATCCAGATCGCGGCGCAAGGCGGCGGCATCGGCAGGTTGCAACTGCTTCTCCGCACATTGCCGCAAGGATGCGGCAACCCCCGTTTCATATTGCTGATAGCGCGCGAGATAAAAACGGGAGGCCGAGCGGCCTTGCTCAAGAATAAAGGGGCAGTAAGTGCCGGGCTCGCCGACCCAGCCGCTTTGCAGCCAGCTCACTGATTCGCGACCATCCACCTGTATGCAGACATGCCCGGCTTCCACCGCGAGATACAGCGACTCGATGGCCGCACAGAGTGAATCCGGCAAGCCCGGTGCTTCACGCGCCAGCCACTGCCTTGCCGCCAGTAATAAGGGAGACGTTAGCGGTGCCGCCACAGTTGCCGACGCATTCATGACAGAGCTATTCATGCTGTCTCTCCTTGCATCAGGGCATCCAGTGCGTCTACCAAGGCCAGCGAAGGTCGCGCGGCATAAACGCCACGGGTGGCCGAAGCCATACCGCGCAGGAAGAGATAGCGCACGCCGCCCATATCCCGCTCGTAGTCGTAATCTTTTTTCACGGTTTTGAGATGCCGATGCAGGGCCAGCACATACAGCCAGTACTGCAGGTAGTAATGCGAATCCGCCATGGCCTGCTGCATACGCTCCTGCGTATAAGCGCTGTCATCCGGACCCAGCCAATTGGTTTTGTAATCCAGCACGTAATAGCGGCCATCATGACGATAGATAAGATCGATAAAGCCTTTGAGATAGCCCGCCAGCAGCGGGAAATCCAGCGCCGTTAGAGCATCACGATAGCGTGGCGCCACATCCGGCAATTCCAGAAAGCCTGAAGGGGTAAGACGGCCTACCGGATAAATGAACTCCATTTCCACACGAGCGGATTCCAGCGCGCCCAGCGTTGCACCTTCGGCATCTAACGGCGTTGTCAGCAACTGTGCCAAGGTGGATTGCACCTGCGCCTGCCAATCCGGTGCCAGCGCATGTTCCTGCAAAAGATCGGCAATGCGTTGCGACATATCGGCAGCTTTATTGCCGCCCGTAGCAAGAATTGCATCTGCCACTGCTTCCTCCAGCACGGCATGCCAGAACACACCGGCGGCAGCACCACGCGGGAAAGCATGTATGCCTTCGGGCACCACGATTTCTTCCTGAAAAACCGGCACTGACAGCAGCGGCGATTGCGCATCGTGATCCGGGCTTTCCTGCAAGGGCGACTGATCCGGCGCATGCGCGGATTCAGACAGACCGGTGAAGCTGCTCACACGCCAGCGCCGCTCGAGATTGCGAGAAAACGGCGGTAACTGCGGCATGCCCTGCGCCTCGGCAGCGAGTGCAAGCGGCGGCGCCGTGATATCCGGATTAATCTCCTGCCAGGCAAAGGCCTGTGGCATTTCAGCCGCCAGCTTTTGCAGAGCGGCAGCATGATACTCGTGGTCAAAATCCTTGAGATCGCGCGCCAGAATATCGGCATCAGGATCACCTTCGGTATTGCCGCCCAGTAAGAGCCAACTGAAAGGCGAAGTCTCACTATCTTTCACCCGCCCCCAGATGCCATAGCAACGGTATTTGGCACGTGTCAGCGCCACATAAAGCACACGCAGTTTTTCGGCGAGACGTTCGGTCGCCATACGCGTTTGCGCATGGGCGAAACGCTCAGAGCCGATATCCAGTAAAGAATCTGCACCGGCGCGGTATTCCGCACGATCGTCATCGGATTTGTGCAGCAGCGAGCCATCCCAAAGGAAGGGGCAAAACACCACCGGATATTCCAGACCTTTGCTGACGTGAATCGTCAGCACCTGCACACGCTCGGCATCAGATTCCAGACGCAGCTGATTTTCTTCACTGGCTTCCTCTTCCTGCACCTGCTCACGCAACCAGGCGAGCTGACGCTCCGGCACCGGGTCGGCATCCGCCTGATGCTGCATGAGCGTGGCGAGATGGCGCAGATTGGTGAGGCCACGCTCGCCGCCCGCAGCGGCCAATACACGTTCATACACGCGGAATTCGCGCAGCAGACCTTCCCACATGGGCATAAAGCCGCGGCGCTGCCAGCGCTCGCGCGCTTCCAGAAGAATGGCCATCAATGCTGACCACTGCGCATCACTTTCCTGCGCCGCATACAGCGCTTCTACCGTGCCGCCCATCAGCGGCGAGAGGAAGGCGGCTTTTACGCGGCCCTCACGGCCGGGTTCGGCCACGGCTTCCAGCAAGCTTTGCATCTGCACCGCTTCGGCCGTGGCAAATACGGAATCCTGGCTGCGTATCACGGCGGGAATAGCGGCGGCGGCCAGTGCCTCTACCACAGCGCGTCCATCACGATGCTTGGGCACCAGCACGGCGATATCACCGGGGCGCAAGGGCTTCTCGCCGATCTTTACAGCGCCTTGGCGAGCCTCGCGCAGCAGCCGGGAAATTTCGGCCACCGTGGCCTGCACGCTGAAATCACGTGCCGCTTCTTTGCCTAAGGGTTTGTCACCCTCGGCCGGCAATAGCCAGCATTGGAAAGGCGCTTGGGCCGGCAGCAGATTTTCTTTCGTCGCGACAGCATCTACCAAGGGAAAACCGAGATCAGACAATAAAAACGGATTGCGGTGACGCGTGAACACGCCATTCACCGCCTGCACCAGTTCCGGCGTCGAACGGCGATTAGTACCCAGGGTGTAACGCCCTTCGGCGGACTGGCGAGCACGCAGATAAGTGAAAATATCAGCGCCACGGAAGCTGTAAATGGCCTGCTTGGGATCACCCACGAGATAGAGCGGAAAATCCGTTGTAACACCTGACGCTCTTTTCTCCGTTCGCCCTGAGCTTGTCCCGCCAGGATTTCCTTCGGTCATCGAAGGGCTTTCCAGATCGGCCTGTGCTTCGATGGATTCGACAAGCTCACCATCAGCACGAGCGGAGTCTTTATCAGAAGAAGATGAGCCAGCACCAAATAGCGTTTCAAAAATACGGAACTGCAGCGGATCGGTATCCTGAAATTCATCAATCAGGGCCGCGCGGTAACGCGAGCGTATATCCGCCGCCAAACGCTCGTCTTCCACAGCACCGGCCAACAGGCCCAAGAGATCCTGATAGGACAACAAGCCCATGGCCTGCTTGTGCGCCACCAGAGCGGCACGCACGTCATCCACCAGCGTACGGCGGAAGGCCAGCAAAAGACCATCAGCCGCCGTAAACCAGTCGGCCAGCTCATTCCAGAATGCATGTTGGGGCATGCGGCCTTTCTGCTTTTTCTTTTCTGCGAATTTTTCTGGCGTAAGACGGCGCAGAGCCTTTTCCAACGCACCCTCGCCCGTCAGCCAGAAATCCAGCGCGGCCAGCATATCGTCCAGCGCCTTGTAATGATCTTTGGAGCGGCTCAAGGCATCGGCTTCGCTCACATCACGAACAATGGCTTCCCTATCTTGCAGCCAGTGCTTGTGCAGAGCCTCACGGCGCCAAGCCAGTTGCTCGGCATCAATGGCGTGATCCACGCTGCTGATTTGCAGATAGGGCTTGAGCAGCAGCACTTCCACATCGCGTTGCACAATGGCCGGGCTTAAGGAATCCGCCGCCAGTAAATCCGCCAGCAAGGGATTACGACAATGCCGTATCCAGGCTTCTTGCGTTAAGCCGGGCAACCAGTCGCGCTCATCGGGCACGATATCCGGCTCATCCAAAAGAGCCGGCAGTTGCACATCGTCCAGCACGCGCTGACAAAAACCGTGGATGGTGTGTATGGCGGCTTCGTCAAAAATACGCAGCGATTGCGTGAGCTTGGCAATGGCCGCCTGTCTTCTTGAAGTCAGGCCATTTTCTTCACCGTCGCCCCGGCGCAGGCCGGGGCCCAGTGCCTTTTCACTTTCAGGGCCCGACTCACTCTCAAGATCAGAAACAAAAGTCGCTGGGTCCCGGCCTGCGCCGGGACGACCATTTTGCTTTACCGGCTCATCATCCCGAAAAGCCTCCAGCGCCCACTGACAGAAAATATCGTCGCTATTCCCGGCCAGCAAAGCCTGCTCCACCTCAACCAGACGTGCACGCAAACGCTCGCGCAATTCCGCCGTGGCGGCTTTGGTAAAGGTCACCACCAAGAGCCGATCCAGCGTGGCATCGGTTTCCAGCAGAAGACGCACATACAGCCCGGCAATCGTCCATGTCTTGCCGGTGCCGGCACTGGCTTCTACCAACTGCGTGCCCGCGAGGGGCAGCGTATATAAATCCAAGGCTTTCAAAAGATGAGCGGCCATCAGAGTTTCTCCAGCTCATCGAGCAAGGGGCCGTAAAGACGGTCGGCCCATTGCGTGAAGCGTTCATCACAGGGATTACTGTCGCGCCAGAGCAGATTGATCCAGGCATCGGCCGCATCGCCGGTGTTGTAGTCATTGCCTTCAAAGGCCGCGATGGCGCTTTCCACTTTTTGCTTTTGCGCATACAGCGGTGATGCGCGGCGGAATAGCGGCAGCGGCAGGCTCAAACCTTCCTGCCAAGCCTCGGCAAAATCCTGCAAGGCTTCGCGCGGATTACCGACCGGCGCCAGCAGGATTTCTCCACCCAGCCCCAATAAGCGGCTTTGTAGGGAAATACCCTCAGGCGCCTGAGCACACAGCAAAAGATGCGCAAAACGCAAACGCAAAAGATCGGTGGCGTAAATACGGTTTTCCAGCGAGATACGAACCAGACCCTGTGTCGTGATTTCACCCAAGCTGCCGCGCCAGTTCACACCGGCGGCTGCTACACCCACGCTGACATCAATATCCAGTGCCGGTAACTTGTCCGCGCCCAGCTCGGCCTCGCGTTCACGTAGCGTGGCGATAAGCCCCGCCTCTTCAGCAAACAGTCGCTCGCCCCACGCTCCACCGGGCAACAGGCCCGATGCGCGCACGCTGGCGGCACTGCGCCCGGCATGACGGTAGAGCTCGCGGCGCAAGGCGCGCATATCAGTGATATCGACCGGCTCTTCCGATTGCAGCGCAGCGCCCACCCAGGGAATTTCCACCCCCAGTCGCTCACGCAGGAAAAAGCGTTGCGGATGCGCGAGGAAGGTTTCAAAACGCGCCGGGCTGATAGAGAGAAAATCATCGCCGGCTGCGGGCAAGGCTGCGGTAAACGCCGCGCCAGCAGCTTCGGCATGCAACCCTGCCAAACGGCTGGCGGCGGCAAACTGGGGCGAGTAAGAAAAGAGCTTTTCGCGCTCACCATCAGCATGGCCACTGAAATAGCGCGGACTGAAAGGTTGCAAAGCTTGCTCGGTAGTGAAGCGCGCACGCGCATCCGGCAGATCGACCGTGGCGCGCAACTGATCCAGCACTTCGGCCAGCACCGGTGAAGGTGGGCGCAGCGTGCCATCCACTTCAGACAGACCGACATGGCTGAGATACAACCAATCACGCGCCGCCATCAGCGTTTCCAGAAACAGATAACGGTCATCCTGCCTTCGCGAACGATCGCCAGCACGGCCGTGTTCCGCCATGAGATCAAAGGGCCAGGGTTTTTGCTGGCGCGGAAAAGCGCCGTCATCCATGCCCAGCACGGCAATAAAACGGAAAGGCAGACTGCGCATGGGCACCATGGCGCAGAAAGTGACCGCGCCATGCAAAAATCCGCGACGGCTTTCCAGCCCTTTCAACTGACGCGCCAGCCAGCGCCGCATCACAGCAAAAGCCTGCGTGCCTGCTTCCGGCGCCAAACGAGCCTGCTCACGCAATTCCGCCAGCACTTCGCGCACATGCTGCAAGGCCGCTCGGCTTTCTGGCGTCTCGGCAAAGAAATCCGCCAGCAGGGCATCAAAGCTGTCGGCCCAATCCGAGAGGGAACGCGCACGCGCCAAGCGCTCTTCCCAGCGCATCAGGCCTTCCACCAATAAGGACAAACGCGCCAGCACCTGCGCCTGACTGCCGGTGAGTACCGCAGCGGCGGGCACACGGCCGGCAAAGCGCGCATCGGTCTCCGGTGCATTATTAAGTGGCAAGGCAAAACCGAGCTGCAAACGCGCCAGCGCATCACGCCAGGTCAGCGGCACATCATCGGGCAGGCCGCGCGCGCGGCGATCGCCAGCATCACGGCCCCAGCGCAGATGCAGTTCTTCGCACCAGCGCCGTATCAATGGCACATCGCTCTCGTCCAGCTCGAAACGTGCACGCAGGGCTGGCTCTTCCAGCAGGGCCAGCACGGCCTCCACTTCAAAACGTGAACCGGGCAAGGCGAGCAGATCATGGATGCGCTGCAACAGCGGTTCTTCCGTTTCCAGACGGCGATCGGCAATGGTGTAGGGAATGGTGGCGGGCTCATGGCGCGTGGCGAACACCGCCTCCACCAGCGGCGCATAGCGCTGTATGTCCGTGCACATCACCAGCACATCGTCCGGCATGAGATCCGGGTTTTCCTGGAATTTTTTCAGCAGCTGATCGTGCAGCACTTCCACTTCGCGCAGGGCGCTGTGGCATACCTGCACTGTCAGAGAATCATCATCGGCCTGCACCAGCACTCTTTCCGCTGGCGCGCGCACGATTTGTTGCAGCAAATCACTTTGCAGTGTTGCCAAGGCACGCCCAGCGCCGCGACCCTCTGCCGGCGAAACAAAAGCCATGGAGCGCAGCGGCTCATTCACACCACTGGCCGCCACCGTATTGATGAAATCACGGCCCTGTTGCCCCAGCGAGGCCAGCAGGGGATGCGCGCCCTCGCCCTCCCCGGCATGCGCATCCCCACGACGCAACTGCCCCCAGTATTCCTCGCTGGGATTGAGCAGGAATAAATCCACCTCGATGTGCTCGCCCAAGGCGCGCAGCAATTCCCAGAAACGTGGCGGCAAGGTACTTACCCCAAACACCGCCAGACGCGGCGGCAGATTCGCCACCGTGCCATTCCGCAATTGCTTTTCCAGCTCCAGCAATAAACCAGCACGGTGATGCAGGCCACCGCGCGTAAGCTGCTGCCAAAGCGCGGCCTGCCAAGGCTCGTCGACGCCGAGACCGAGACGACGCCCGCTCTCCCAAGCCGCCAGCCAGTCCGGGCGGTAAATCAGGTATTGATCGAAAACATCGGCCACACGCCACGCCAGCTCATAGCGGCCGGCGGCATCAGCGGCCTGCCAGTTGGCAGCCAGTGCGGCGCCCTCCAGCTCGCGCACCGAAGGCAGCGCAGCCAGCACCCGCCACGCCAGCACTTCAGGATCGAAGGCCGAACGCCGCGGCACGCCGGGAAACACGCGCGTGATCAGCCGCCAGACAAAAGAGGCCGGCAGCTGGAAATCGATATTCGCAGCGATGCCCTGCTTCTTCGCCAAGGCGAGCTGCAGCCAGCGCTGCATGCCCTTGCTAGGCACCAGCAGGGTTTCGGGAACGAGGGGATCATCGGCCGGTTGGCGCACCTCGAGATAAAGCGCGAGGAGCGCGTCCAGCATATTGGACTGATAGAGATTGAGCATCGGCGCAGTGTGCCAAAGCGGGGGGCGAAAGCCCACCGACAGCGGCCGTTTTCACTACCGGAGCTGGCCGGGCGTTAGCCCATGCCGGTGGAAATTCCAGCAACCGCCGTCGGCCTGACAAATCCTGCACAGGCCGAGACAAATCGAAAAAGCGCTGTAACCCATATCCCGCAATACGCCCGCTCCAGCACTCCTAAGCTCACTTTCGCCACACAGGACAAAACAAGACCGCACAAGAACAAGCACAGAGGGAACGGGCTCATGGGCACTCATCAATGGCTGCGCCTTGCCGCAGTGACCGGAGTTGTGGGCGCGCTTGCTGCCTGCGGCGAATCTTCCAACAGCACGAATAACGGCAACAGCGCTCCGGCCACTACAGCGAGTGTGGCGGCCTATCAAGCTCCGGGCGTAGAGATGTCGCCAGAGATCAGCAGCCGTAGCGATGCCTCCTGCAAGAACAAGCAGAATCTGGCCGGTGGTCGCCACTATCAGGTGACGCTGACCTCGGCCAGCAACAAGACCATCAGCTTTGAAGTGATGGAGCCCAAAGTCATCAACTGCGAAAAAGGCAATCCGCTGGTGCTGCAGGGCCACGGTTTTGGTGGCTCACGCACGATTGATCCGGCCGGTACTTTTCTGGAGCGTCTGCAAAACAACGGTTATGCCGTGGTCAGTATTGATCAGCGCGGCTTTGGCCAGAGCGGCGGCACCGTGCGTGTGATGGACCCGAATTTTGAAGGCCGCGATCTGCTGCAAATTCTGGACTGGGTAGAAAGCCATCTGGACTATCTGGCACACCGCAAAGAAAGCGATGGCAGTTACAACTTGGTCGCCGGCTCCACCGGTGGCAGTTATGGCGGCATGTATCAATTGCTGCTGAACAATATCGATCCCAAGCACCGACTGGATGTGCTGAGCCCGGATATCACGCCGCATGATCTGCGCTACAGCCTCAATCCCAATGGTGTCATCAAGACCGGCTGGGATTTGGTGCTGGTAGCCGGTGGCGAGCTGGGCTCGGCCTCTACCGGTGCGCATGTGCCGCTGCTGGAAGGATTGGACCCTGTCATCAAGGAAACGCTGCTGCGCGGTGGCGTGTTCAATGTTTTCCCGGATGGCTCCCTACCCTTTTTCTACTACCACAGCTCCGCTTATTTTCTGGAGGCCAAACCCGCCTCTGAGCAAGCCGCTCAAGAATTCCTGTTGTCACCGCTTTCCGGTGGCTTGGGTTACGACTTCCCGGCCGTAAAACCGGCCAAGGTCGACATACTTTTCACGCAGGGTTTTCGCGACACGCTCTTCAACTTCAACGATGGCTGGGCGAATTTTCGGGCTTATCGTGCGCTGGGCGGCGATGTGCGCATCATGACGCATGAATCCGGCCATATCCTGCCTGTGAGCGTGCAAACGCTTTTTGCGGCGGCGCCAGAAGGCACGCTGCAAGAGGGCGCCGCGCAACTTAGCGATGCACTCGCGCAATTGCCGGTTAATCTGCCGGAGTTTCAGGCACCGGCCGGCAGCTCGAATTGCGGCGCGCTGAACAAGGACGATGTCACGCTGGCCTTCTTCAACGAGAAATTGAATCCGCCCGCGCCGGAAAGTATTCCTGCAGAAGTGCAGGATGAATTGGCTCAACTCAAAGACCATATCTGCGTTTCTCTCACACCGGCCAGCGGCAGCGTGGCGGCCACAAGCAGCATGGTGAAGCTGGCAGATTTTCAGGCGCCGGGAACCGTGGGAGCCAGCCAACGCACCATCGTCGATATAGACGCCAACTTCATTCCCACGGGCAATGGTGTATTGGGCCTGCTTGCACCCGTGCTGCCAACCTTTGTCCCTCTGACCCTGCCTGCTGGCGCTGAAAAACTGCGCACCGTGGCCGGCATCGGCGAACTGGATATTGCCGTGGACTCTGCATTGCCCTTCAGCGGCTGCGCACTGACCGCACTCTTGCCGGGTGAAATCCCCATACGTGGCTGCGACAGCATCATCTGGATAGGCATTGCCGCGAAAAAAGGCGCAGGCGCTGTACGCCTGCTAGATGACCAACTGACTCCGGTGCGTGGCCTCGGCGCCCACACCCTGGACATGACCGGGATTGCCGAGCCGCTGCAGGAAGGCGAGGTGCTGGGACTGGCGATTTACGGCTTCCACCCGCAATACCCCATCAGCATCTCGCGCGATGTACTGGTTCCGGCAGTGAACGTGACTGGCAAGGTCGCTCTGCCGCTGATGCCCTGAAGCGCAGACCGCCGCGCTGCAGACTGCCCCGACGGCAGTCTGCAGCGTCCGGCTTTAATTGCCCCTTCATGGCGACTGGGAGAGAATCCGCGCCATGAAAACCGCGTCCTCTGCTCTCTCCTCCTTTTCTGGTCCTCCGTTCTCCGGCCCCAAAATCCTTTCCGTCGCCCCCATGATGGACTGGACCGACCGGCATGACCGTTATTTCCTGCGCCTCTTCAACCGCCATGTGCGCCTCTACACCGAGATGGTGACGACGGGCGCGCTGATTCATGGTGATGCGCCTCGCCATCTGAAATTCGATGCCCTTGAACATCCATTAGCCCTGCAACTCGGTGGCTCCAATGCGGCCGACCTCGCCGCCTGCACGAAAATGGCGGAGGACTGGGGCTATGACGAGGTCAATCTGAATGTGGGCTGCCCTTCAGACCGCGTGCAGCAGAACAAGATAGGCGCCTGTCTGATGGCCGAACCTGAGCTGGTGGCTGAATGCATCAGCACCATGCAGGCCGCCGTGAAAATTCCGGTGACGGTGAAGCACCGCATCGGCATCGATAATCTGGATGACTACGAGCATCTGGAAACCTTTGTGCGCACCGTGGCCGCCACCGGCTGCCAGACTTTTATCGTGCATGCGCGCATCGCGATTCTTGCCGGCCTCAGCCCTAAGGAAAATCGCGAGATTCCGCCGCTGCGTTATGAAGACGTGTATCGCCTCAAACGTGAATTCCCGGCACTGGAAATTCATATCAATGGCGGCATCAAGACCGTGACGGAAATCCGCGAACACTGGCAGCACACAGATGGCGTAATGGTGGGCCGCGAGGCCTATCACAATCCCTGGTTGCTGGCCGAAGCCCTGCCTCTGTTTGATGAAAACGCCGTACTGCCCACGCGCGAATCCGTGCTGGAGCAGTATCTGGACTTCATGGCCCGCGAAATGGCCGAGGGAGTTCCCCTCACGCAGATGACCCGGCATATACTCGGCCTCTATCAAGGCCTGCCCGGTGCTCGCCGCTGGCGCCAGCACATCAGCGATCACGCTCACCGCAAGGGCGCTTCTCTGGATGTAGTCAGGCAAGCCGCCGAATTTGTACAGACGGCACAATCGGCATAGGCCGTAAGTTCCGTAGGAGGGGCTTTAGCCGCGATGAGTCATGCACAGAAAAACATCGCGGCTAAAGCCCCTCCCACACAATAGAGTTTTACGCAGGAAAGAGTTCGTAGGGTGTGCAAACCTTGTTTGCGCACCGAATAGAAAACGCGTGGGCAAACAGGGTTTGCCCACCCTACGCAGGGCAGTTGCAGCATGAACCAACTAGAACAGCTTCAGAAAATCACCACCGTTGTGGCTGACACCGGCGATATCGCCAGCATTGCCCGTCTGAAGCCTGTGGATGCCACCACCAATCCCTCTTTGATTTTCAAGGCCGCCGGCCAGGCTGAATACGCCGAACTGATTGAGCGCGCTGTCAGCGTGGCGGGCAAAGAAAACTCATCAGAAGCTAAACGGCGCGTCGTGCTTTCCGAGGTCGCCGTGAATTTCGGCTGCGAAATCCTCAAACATATTCCGGGCCTGGTCTCCACCGAAGTGGATGCCCGCCTTTCCTTCGACACCATGGCCACCGTGCTGGAAGGCCGCCGCCTCATCCTCGCCTATGAGAAAGCCGGCGTGCCGCGCGAGCGCGTGCTCATCAAGATTGCCAGTACCTGGGAAGGCATACGGGCGGCGGAAATCCTTGAGCAAGAAGGCATACGCTGCAACCTCACCCTGCTCTTCAGCTTTGCCCAAGCACAGGCCTGCGCCGAAGCAGGCGTCACGCTGATCTCGCCTTTTGTAGGCCGCATTCTGGATTGGTACAAAAAAGCCGAAGGCCGCGATTACACCTCGGCGGAAGATCCCGGCGTGCAATCCGTGGCGCAGATTTTTCAGTACTACAAGAGCACGGGCTGCAAAACCGTGGTGATGGGGGCCAGCTTCCGCAATACCGGCGAAATTGCTGAACTGGCCGGCTGCGACAAACTCACCATCAGCCCGGCCTTGCTGGACGAGCTGGCGGGCAATAACAGCGCCCTGCCGCGCAAACTGGATGCCGACGCCGTCGCTGCTGCTCCTGCACTGGCGTTGCTGGATGAAAAGACCTTCCGCTGGCAGCAAAATCAGGATGCGATGGCCACGGAAAAACTAGCTGATGGCATACGCCTGTTTGCGGCTGATCTCGTGAAGCTGGAAAAAATCCTGCTGGCAAAGCTGGGCTGAGCGCCGGCTGTACAGCACCATAATAACGGAGCAAGACCATGCCCTATGTGAATATCAAGGTAACGGACGAAGGTGTGACCAAGGAGCAGAAAGCTCAGCTCATTGCCGGCGTTACCAAGCTGCTGCAGGATGTGCTTAACAAAAATCCCGCCACGACCGTGGTGGTGATTGATGAAGTGAATATGGACAACTGGGGTATTTACGGGGAACAGGTCACCGAGTTGCGCAAGAAAAAGCCCGCCTGATCACCGCGAAAACTCCGCCATGAAAAAGCCCGCATCAGCGGGCTTTTCCATGGCGGCAATACAATAAATAAAGCTCAGTGCTTGCCGCAGTCGCGCTCCATCTCCAGCGCGTCTACCAGATCGCGGAAGGTGGCCTTGTTCTTTTCGTTCAAGCCCATCAATGTGCGGTGCGCATCAATGACATGACGCGTCAGCTCCTGCTGCGAAGGCTCGGCAAAGGGCAGCTCGTCAAAGTCCTCTGCTGTTTGCGGCGCCTTGTCCAGAATGAGGAAAACGCGCTCAAAGCCCATGCTGGACAGAATGCGGTTTACATCCGGATTGGTGGACAGGATCACCGGCTTCTTGTCGCGACGCTGGCGCAGGAAGACCGCCGTCTTGGCAATTAGCCCCAAGGCTGTGCTGTCGATGGCAATGGTTTCTGTCAGGTCTATCAGCACCGCACAAAGCTCGGCATCGCCAAACATGCGTTCGATAAAACCTTCAAGACTGGCGCACAGCGGTACCCGGACATCACCTACAAACTTGATGACATAGGTTCCGTTATGCACGGCATAGAGTATTCGGCCTGACAACATGATCATTGATTTCGGTTGATGACCAGCAAGGCAATATCATCCGGCACTTCCATCTCTCCATCGATCTCGAGAGCGGCGGCAAGTGCATCGGCATCGGAGTGACCAGCACCCACAACAGCCAACAGATGAGCCTCCTTTTCCTCCATGGTTCCTTCCGGCAGCACTTCCAGTACGCCGTCTGACATCGTCACCAAGGAGAATTTCTGCGCCAAGGGCAGCGTTATATCCTCGAAGGTGGCGTCGCTGAAAATCCCCACCGGCAGGCCACGGCCCGTCAGTGCTTCCACCACACCATCGTTGATCAGTATAGGCGGCGGGAAATGCGCACCTATGCAATAGGTGAGTTTGTTTTCTGTCAAATCAATGGCACCGCAGAACATGGCCAAATGCTTGCCCATGCCCATGGAAATCAATTCCTGATTGATGTCGCGCATCAGGCGTGCGGGCGACAGCGTGCCGGAGGCCGCGCGCTTTTCATAATGCCGCTGTATGCGATTGGTCAGCGTTTTCAGGAATACCGTAACAAAAGCGCTAGAGGCGCCATGACCGGAGACATCGGCCAGATAAAAACCTACGCGATCCGGTGCCAGACGGAAGTAATCAACAAAGTCACCGGACAGATAGAGCGACGGAATGATGCGGTGACTGAAGTGGCAGCTTTCGTTAAAGACATGCGGTGTCGGCGGCAACATACGGCGCTGCACACGGCGCCCGGCCTCCTGATCTTCTTCCAGCAGATCCAGACTGCGCTCCAACTCGGCGTTGGTCAGCTCCAGCTGTTCACGTATCTGCTTGTTCTGCTTGAGCAGATGGCCGCGCTCCAGCGCCCGGCGTACCGAATGCTCCAGCACTTCCAGTTCAATGAGGGGTTTGAAGAGATAATCAACCGCGCCGTTACGTAAAGCCGTCACAACATCATTCATGCTGCCTTGGCCGGAAACCACGATGACGGGGGTTTCTGTCGACTCGGCATTGATGGCTTTAAGCACATCCAGACCGTCGAACAGCGGCATGCGCAGATCGCAAATCACAAGGTCGGGGCGTTTGTTGCGGAACAGGGCCAAGCCTTCGTCACCGCTCTTGGCGGTGTCGACCTGGAAACCACTGTCGCTGAGGTAAACCGCCAGACTTTCGCGCACAACTGGTTCGTCATCGATAACCAGAATGTGGCCTTGGGAAGGTTGAGGCATACGGGCTGAAAAGTGCCTAGGCATGGGAGTGCGGAACACTACTCCTCCCCAAATCCACACGCAAGACAGGGGATGCCGGCCCCGGACGGGAGAAGGTCGCCCTTAGCCGCCGCTTCCGTCTGTGGAGCCTGCTGGCGCGGACTCATGGGTCGGCTCCGTGACTGCCACCGGGGCTGGCTCGGGCTCGGAAGTGCCCTGATCGGGGCGGGCCGGAGCCGATTCAGGGCTGGCAGGCTTCGCTTCGCTGTCGGGGGCTGCTTCGTTAGCAGGCGCCTCGTCACTGCTGGCGGGAGCAGCATCCGTAGCCGGCGCTTCGCTTTCGTCTTCGTAAGAATCGTCCAAGAAAGGATCGTCCTCTATCTGGCCATCCCGTATGGAGTATTCGCGGCGCTGCAGATAGAGATCACGGATAAAGAGATAGCGATCACCCTGAATGATGTCTTCCAGATCCAGCAGACTGGCGCGGCTGTTCACCATGTCTACGCCAAAGAGTATCCAGTCAACCTCGTCGACAAGCAGGCGGCGACGGGGATTAGCCACGGCATCCACGCCAATACCCACGCCATCGCGTATCGAGCTGGGCCCCATGAAGGGAATGACCAGAAAAGGCCCCGAAGGCACGCCCCATACGCCCAGAGTCTGGCCGAAGTCCTCATCGTGTAGCGGCAGGTTGATGCGCGCGCCCACATCAAACAGGCCGACAATCCCGACCGTGGAATTAACCACGAAACGGGCGGTATCACTGCCCGCCTGCTTGACCTTGCCCTGCAGCAGATCGTTCATGACAACCAGAGGCGAGCGCAGATTGATAAAGAAATTGGTGATGCCGGTGCGCACCACATTGGGCGTGATGGCCTTATAGCCCTTGGCCACCGGCTTCAGCACATAGCGGTCGGCCACATCATTGAAGCGGTAGGTGCCGCGATTGAACTTTTCCCAGGGATCAGGGTTCTTGCCGGCGGGAGCCGACACCACCTCGGCAGGCACGGTGGGTGCCGCGGCAGTGCTTACGGCTGCGGCTTCGACAAGCACTGCGGGAGTTGTCGCGGCGGCGGCCTCAGCAGGCGCCTCTGCCGCCTTAGCAAGCATGGCCGGCAACAGCAGTAACGCCGGCCACAAGGAAACGCGCAAAACCATGAACCCGTCCTGAGTGAGTCTTTTCAAGGCCGGCATTCTAGGGCTTGCGCCGTTTTAAGCAAAACCCGCTCAAACCAGACCATTCCGGCGCGCAATCCAGTGATCCAGACTGAGCCGCCCCGGGCCATAGCCCACCAAGGCCAGAAACATGATGAAGAAAAGCAGGGGCAGTTTGTAATTGCCGTAACCGTCATCACTCACGGCATAGCCCATCCAGAAATCACTGAAGGAATGCCACTCCATAGGAAAATGCACGGCATAGGCCGCTACAAAGGTCAGCACCAACAGCGTGGCGGCCACATAGCGCGTGCCCAGGCCCAGCACCAGCAGCACCCCGCCCACCAGCTCGAACCAGGTGGCGATAAACCAGGAGATGTCGACAGGAATGACATTGAAGGGAAAGGGGAATTGCGACTGGATATCGCCAAACCAGTTATCACCGCGATATTTCTCCCAGCCCGACTGCAGATATTCAAACGCGAGAATGCCGCGCAAGAACAAGCCGGGAAGAAAGCTGCCCATCCAGACAAAAGCCTCACGCAGGCTTTCATCCCAACGCAGCAGACGATGCAGAAAATCTTTCATGACGGAATCACCAGAAGGAAAAGATGCCACTTGGATGGCACAGATCAGGCGGCGTTACAAAAGCCCGCTGATTTTCAGGCCGACAGTAGACGTGTACCGCGTATGACACCGCGCTGACGCAGATCAACCAGCAGACCCGCACCCGACTGCACAAAAGACTCACGCGCTCCCGCCTCGGCCGGCACTGCGGCTTCATCAGCCAGCTGCAGCAAAAGATCACGACCACTGCGAGCCTCGCCGGCCTGCAGGAGCTCAACCAATCGCGCCGATAGCGGATGCACAGCCAGCATATCCACGCTGTCCTCGTCATCACGGAACACCAGCAGACAAGTCGGCTGTGCCGGTGGCTCTGGCGCAGGTGGATTCTCCAGACTCAGCTCATGTACCGGCCAGCGATACACCAAGGGCCACAAAGCCGCGCGCAAACAGGGAATACCGGCGAGCAGATCGCCGTCAGGACTGACCAGCATGGTATCGGTCTCAGCCTCCGCACAATCGGCTGCCAGTTCTATCCATTCAAAATGCAGCAGCTCCAGCGCCCAAGGACGTGCCTCCAGCCATTCCGGCCGACTGGCTTCCATCCAACTACGGAACTCCAGCGATATATCACGGAAGTAAGGACTCTTGGCGCGATGCTCGGCCACAAAGCGCTTGAGCAGATAATCCCACTCCACCGCCGGCAAGAGACTTTTCAGCACTGGATAAGCCGTCTCGACAAAGTCGCGGATATTGTTGTGTATGAGCTCGCGATAAATTTCCAGCCGCCGCATTTCCACGGCCGGCGCCGGCATCTGTCCGGGCTCACGCAGCCAGGCCGTCATTTCTTTTTGTGCGGCCTGAAAGTCAACCGGCATGACGCACTTCCGCTCGCAGCTTTTGCTGATGGTCGAGTATCTGGCTCATTTCTGTCAGCAATTCGGGCAGGGGCGGGATATTGAAATCGCGCTCCAGCAAGGTAGGCAATACACCACAGCGCGCATAAGCGCGATCCAGCAGCGCCCAGACCTCGGGAATCACATCGGCGCCATGCGTATCCACGCGCAGATCCGGCGCTTCCTCGTAATGCCCGGCAATATGCACATAGGCCATACGCTGGGCCGGCAAAGCATCCAGAAAGGCATTGGCGTCATAGCCATGATTGATGCTGTTCACATAGATATTGTTCACATCCAGCAAGAGATCACAGTCGGCTTTTTCCAGCACAGCCAAGAGAAAATCCAGCTCGCTCATTTCCTGACCCGGTGCGGCATAGTAGGAAACATTTTCCAGAGCGATGCGCCGCCCCAATGTCTCCTGCACCTGCTGCACACGGGCGACGACATGAGCCACGGCAGCTTCGGTAAAGGGAATGGGCAATAAATCGTAGAGCTGCCCCTCATCCGAGCAGTAGCTCAGATGCTCGGAATAAATACGCACCTGATGCTGATCGAGAAAAACCCGCAGGTCCTTCAGGAACTGCTGATCCAGCGGTGCCGGGCCTCCAATAGAAAGGGAAAGCCCGTGACAGACAAAAGCATGACGCTCGGTGAACTGGCGCAGCTGGCGCGCATAGCGCCCGCCCATGCCCATCCAGTTTTCCGGGGCCACTTCGAAGAAATCGGGAAAATTAGAAAAATGCTGTGACGCCAGCTCTTCAAGAAAGCTGCGACGTAGGCCAAGGCCCGCACCATGCACCGGGAATTTCTGAACCACGCTGTTCATAACTTCCTGATATCTCCTTGGCTAGCACTCACGTGCTTCGCTTGCCGCTCTGAATTTGCCGCTGCGGCCTTACTGCTGCACTGAGACAGAACCGGCACCCCGGGAAAAACACTCCCGGCGTGCCAGCTCCTCAGTCTTACTTCTTGGCGCCGCAGCTGCCTTCGGTCTTGGCCTTGTCAGCACCGCACTTGCCTTCGCCACATTTGCCTTCTTTCTTGGCCTTGTCGGCGCCGCACTTGCCTTCGCCACACTTGCCTTCTTTCTTGGCCTTGTCGGCGCCACAGGTGGCTTCCTTCTTGGCTGCGCCACAGCTGGCTTCCTTCTTGCCGCCACAGCTGCCTTCCTTGCCGGCATCCGCCACCACAACACCTTGGGCCGACTTGAGGGCAAAGGGATTTTCTGCAGCGTGAACAGCGCCCGTCATGGCAACAGCAAGAACAGCGGCAATCGGGGTCAGCGTGCTGAGTTTAGACATGGTGAAACTCCTTTTATGGGGTGACGCTTGAGAGAGAAATCTTTGGCGGCTTTAGCCGCCTGCATGTGATGTCAGAAGCCGTCTCCTGTTACAAGCCCCGACCAGAAATTTCTGGATGAGCTTATGAAAACGGCTGCTGACTCTCCCAATACGCAAAGGCCGCATCCTTGGATGCGGCCTTTTATGTCAAGCAACTGTAACCAGCCTCTGTTAGCGCTTTCTGACCACCACGCTGCCTATGGAGTAACCAGCGCCAAAAGAGCAGATCACACCGGTTTCACCGGCCTTGAAATCGGCATGGTGCATATGGAAAGCAATGATGGAGCCCGCCGAGCTGGTATTGGCATACTGATCCAGAATGACCGGCGCCTCCTCACGACTGAACTCACGCCCCAGAACCCGCTTGGCAATGAGCTCGTTCATGCTGAGGTTGGCCTGATGCAGCCACATACGCTTGAGCCGCTCGACCGGAATATCCAGCTCACCAATATGCGTGGTGATCTGCTCGGCCACCATGGGGCAAACTTCCTTG
The DNA here is from genome assembly GCA_050739955.1 of Moraxellaceae bacterium. Classification (GTDB taxonomy): domain Bacteria; phylum Pseudomonadota; class Gammaproteobacteria; order Pseudomonadales; family Moraxellaceae; genus UBA2031. Next base: position 54,898 of record JBOICI010000001.1, on the reverse strand, counting down.
AAGACCTTGCGACCTTCTTGCATGAAGGTCTTGTCACGGGCGCCCACACCACTTTCATCACAACGATTCAGAAAACCGAAGTTGTTGCGGATATTGTTGGAGAAAACGGTTTGCAGCTTGGTACCGACAATGTCCCAGGCATCGCTGCTGGTACAGGTATCAACCGCCTCCACCACCACCGCCGTGCACACATCACCAAAAATGAAATGACAGTCACGATCACGCCATTCCAGATGTGCGGAAGTAATTTCCGAGTTGACCACGAGCACGCAGCGCGCCGAACCAGAACGTACGGCATCAGCGGCTGCCTGCAGGCCAAAGGTGGCGGACGAACAGGCCACATTCATGTCATAAGCCCAGCCCTTGATGCCCATGGCGGCCTGAATTTCCACCGACACCGCCGGATAAGCACGCTGCATATTCGAGCAAGCCAGAATCACGGCATCCACATCTTCGGGTTTCTTGTTGGCCATCTTCAGCGCCTGCTCGATAGCCGGCAGGGCAATTTCAGCCTGTATGGAAATCTCGTCGTTACTGCGCTCGGGGATATAGGGATACATGCGGGAAGGGTCCAGCACACCGGACTTGTTGATCACATAGCGTGATTTTATGCCGGAGGCCTTCTCAATGAATTCCGCGCTGGAATCCGACAGAGTCGTCAGCTCGCCACTGGCAATGGCCGCGGCATTCTTTTCGTTGTAACGGCGGACATACTCATTGAAAGCCACCACCAGCTCATCATTGCTGACGCTTTCTTTAGGGGTGAAAAGTCCGGTACCGCTGATAACGATCTGCTTCATGAAACCTTACCTGTGTGTTTTGCGGAGTGGTTGCACCACATCCACAGCAATCATTTCGGAATTTCCGCCCACAGCTTGTCCAGTCGTGTGGCAGAAACTGGAACCGCTGTCTTCACCGTCTGTGCAAACAGCGAAACGCGGTACTCTTCCAGCAACCAGCGGTATTCTTCGAGCAAAGGCGTTTCAATATCGCGCGCCGCCAGTTGCTGCTTCCGCTTTTCATAATCCTGCCAGCGCCGGCTCATTTCTGCCGAAGCGGCTTCATCTTTCAGCAGATTGTTGCCCAACTTCTCAAGGCGCAGCTGCAGGGCCTTGAGATAACGCGGGTAATGCTGCCAGCGTTCGAAAGGAATGCCAGCCAGAAAATCAGACATACGCAGTGCATCCAACTGGCTGCGTACATCAATCACGGAGCGGGCAAAAGCAGTTTGTGTGAACCCGCGCAGTCGCGCCTGAACCTCAGCGAGAGCAGCATAGGACTGCATCACCACGGCAGCCAGGCGCTCGGCCTCGGCCAGCAACACAGCTCGACCCTGCTGCTGGCGCTCCGTAAAAGACCGGCGAGTGTAAACCAGCGTTTGCTGGCCAAGAAAGACATGGTCCGACACGGCGTCGGCAAACATGTCTTCCAGCAGGCTACGTTTGCCATAAGGAGAGAACTGCATGGTCACAGCCTTGTTGTCGCCAATGCGCCGACGTAACTGTCTGAATTCTTGGGCATATCGCAGTTGGAAGAGCAGACGCAGGCCGCGCATATGTGCCGCCTCAGCCTCCCGTTTCGTAGCAAAAAGACGCAGATCGACCACTTCTGCAGATTCTGCCGGCACCAAAGCCGGATAGGCCCGGCTCTGCATACCCTTGACCGACAGCGCGATGGACTCGGGAATATCGTCCTCGGGAAAGTCCGCCAGATTTTTTTGCTCCAGCGTGCTGGCCGCAGCGGCATTTACCGTACGGCCACCCTGCTCACGCAGCTGACGCCTCAACGCTGTTAAATCACGGCCCTCGGCCAGCACTTGCTGTCCGCTTTTTTCCTTCTGATTTTTTTCTTTCTGAGCATCTTTGGGCAGAGCGTCTTCTTTCTGCCCCAGCACACGGATATTGAAACGGCAATGCAGCTCCAACTGTGCTTCCTGCCAGTCTTCCGCCGCCACCGTCACGCCGCGACGGCGCAATTGCTGAGAAAGCGAAACCAGCAAATCACCTTTCCCGGATTCCAGCTCGGCCACCAACGCTGTCGCGGTATCCGGCACCGGCACCAGTTGTCGACGAATCGGCTTGGGCAGGTTTTTTAGCAAAGCCTCCACTTTCTGCTGCAGCAGACCAGGCACCAGCCATTGCAGGCTGGCCTCGTCCACTTCATCAAGCAGGCCCACAGGTAAAAGCAGTGTTACACCATCGGCGGCGTGGCCGGGCTCAAATTTGTATTCCAGAGCGAAGCGGTTGCCCGCCATTTCCAGATGATCAGGAAAATCGGCATCATCTGCATCGGCCTCGGCATCATCACGCGCCAGCAGATATTCACGGGTGAGAAAAAGATGCTGGGGATTATCTTTTTCCACGCCCCGGCGCCAGCTATCGAAGGCCACCAGATTGGCAATATCGGCTGGAATGCGTTCATCGTAAAAGGCGTAAAGCGATTCTTCGTCAATAAGAATGTCACGGCGACGTGCCTTGTCTTCCAGCACGCGCACTTCTTCAATCATGTCTTGGTTATGGCGAAAGAAAGGCGCCCTGATATCGATATCGGCTTCCACCAAGGCCGCGCGTATAAAGATTTCACGCGACTCTTCCCGGTTGATGGCCTCATAGCCCACTTTCTTTTTCGGGATGAGTATCAGACCGTATAGCGAGACCTGCTCATAGGCCACCACCCTGCCCTGCCGCTTTTCCCAATGCGGCTCGAACCAACTGCGTTTGAGCAAATCACCCGCCAGCGCCTCGGCCCACTCCGGCTCTATCTTCGCCACCGTGCGCGCATACACGCGCTGGGTTTCCACCAATTCCGCCGCCATGATCCAGGGCGGGCCTTTCTTGGCCAGGGCCGAACCGGGGAAGATAAAAGCTTTCTGGCTGCGCGTGGCCAGGTATTCCCGGTCTTCGGATTTCTGTGCGATGCGGGAAAGCAGGCCGGCGAGCAGGGATTTGTGGATGGCTTCGTAACTATCACTGCTCTTATTGCTTTCGCTTTTATCGGCCCCGCTCTTGTCGCCCGCATTTTTACCCCCCCCGTTCGGGCTGAGCTTGTCGAAGCCCATTGCTTTAAGCTGCCCTTCGACAGGCTCAGGGCGAACGGCCTTAGACAGAACTTCCCACCCCGCTTCCTTGGCCAGCAGTAATAACTGCCGATGCGTTTCCCGCCATTCGCGCAAACGCAAGTAAGAGAGGAAATGCCGGCGGGCAAAATCGCGGCGCTGGCTTTCGCTCATATCACCGCGTTGCGCCTCCAGCACATCCCAAAGATTCACATACCAGAGGAAATCCGAATCCGGATGGCGGAATTGGGCATGGCGCTCATCGGCCGCCTGCTGTTTGTCATGCGGCCGATCACGCGGATCTTGTCCGCCCAGTGCGGCGGCAATGATGAGCACTTCGCGCAGGGCGCCGTTCCTGCTGGCCTCCAGCAACATGCGCGCAATACGGGGGTCTACCGGGAACCTTGCCAACTGCTTGCCGATAGCAGTGACTTTGCGAGCTTCCGTGACGGCGCCCAGCTCTTCCAATAGACGGAAACCGTCATTTACAAAGCGTGAATCCGGCGCATCCAGAAAGGGAAAATCATCGATATCGCCCAGATCCAGTGCCTGCATCTGGAGGATGACAGCAGCAAGATTGGTACGCTGAATTTCCGGCACGGTAAATTCGGCGCGCGAAACATAATCATTTTCTGAATACAGCCGTACACAAAGCCCCGGCGCAATACGGCCGCAACGGCCTTTACGCTGATTAGCCGCCGCCTGCGACACCGCCTCAATAGGCAGGCGCTGCACCTTGCTGCGAAAGGAGTAACGGCTGATACGGGCAAAGCCCGGATCAATCACATAATGAATATTGGGAACCGTCAGCGAGGTTTCCGCCACATTGGTCGCGATAACGATGCGCCGGCTTTTCCCGGATTGGAAAACCTTCTGCTGCTCACTCAAAGAAAGACGCGCATACAGCGGCAGAATTTCCGTATGCGGCGGCCCGTATTTACGTAAGGTCTCCGCAATCTCGCGAATCTCGCGCTCATGGCTGGAGAACACCAGAATGTCGCCACGGCCCTGTCGGCCCGTCGCCTTCTCATGCGCCAGACACTCATCCACCGCCGCCAGCACAGCACGGGGAATGGCTTCTTCTATTTCATCAAAGCCTTCGTCTTCATCCGAAGCCACCGGTGTCTTGTCATCACCTATCGGGCGGTACAGCACTTCCACCGGATAGGTACGGCCTTCCACCGAGATCACCGGCGCACCACGGCCTGCGGCATCGGCAAAGTGCGCACTGAAGCGCTCCACATCAATGGTGGCCGAGGTGATGATGAGCTTGAGATCAGGGCGCTTGGCGAGCAGTTGCTTGAGCACACCCAGCAGGAAATCGATATTGAGCGAACGCTCGTGAGCTTCATCGATGATGAGGGTGTCGTAGGCCGAGAGGAATTTATCCTGCGAAAGCTCGGCCAGCAGCACGCCATCGGTCATGAGCTTCACAAAACCGTCGGGCGAGAATTCGTCGGTGAAGCGCACCTTGTAGCCAACCAGTTCGCCCAACGGCGTGTTCATTTCCTCGGCAATACGCGCTGCGACTGAGCGCGCCGCGATGCGCCGCGGCTGGGTATGGCCGATATAACCCTGCACGCCACGCCCGGCCGCCAGCGCCAGCTTGGGCAACTGCGTGGTCTTGCCGGAGCCAGTCTCACCGGCCAGCACCACCACCTGGTTTTCACGTATGGCGGTGATGATGTCATCTGCCCGCGCCGAGACCGGCAAATCGGGATAACTCAGCACCGGCAAACGGCCCTGACGGGAAGCGACCTTCTCTAGCGACTGGGCAATGCCGGCTTCCAACTCGGCTTGCTTGGCGGTTTTCTGAGCAGGGTCTTTCAGACGCTCAATATCCTGCAGCCGCCGACGCAGGCGATGCTGGTCACGGGTCAGGCAGCGGGAGATGGTGTCGCGTAGCGAATGGGGGGATTGGGGGTTGGGCATGGGGGCGGATTATGCCATGCCTAGATTCCTCAAACATGCTTCCGTTCCTTTAAACCAAGCCTCTCAAAACTGAAAAACCCCCAGCAGGCTCATTACCAATTAATATACGGCACTGGGATTACGGCGATATTTTCAATTAATTTATCTGCATGAGCAGCGTTAATTCCCTTTTATCCTTAAGCGACTGAACCATTAGAGCTAGCACATTCTTTTCCTTAGTAGGATCTAGGGCCGATAATAAATCCCTTTATACAATCGAGCCTAAAATCCATATTTTTATAGGGAGTCAACGAGGCACTGTATTGCTGCAACCAACGTCGAAGGCCGTATCGCCAACCTTAAGATCCCGGCAAGCCTGTGCAATATTCAGGCCCTGATACTTGATCATCTTGACGACTTCCAGCTTGAAGCTGCTGTCGAATTTTCTACGCTTTTCGCTCATGGATAACTCCTCGATAGATGTATTTTCTACCTATCAAGGTGTCGGGAAAAATTTGACCACCACAACTACTTTTTACCAAAGTAAACCTCGCCATCCTCATCTTCATCCTCATTCATATATGCATGCAGAACAAAGTCTTCCTCAAATAAGAACTCTGCCATTTCAGAATCAGAACTCTTTTTCACAGAAATTAAAGACAATCCAATTAGCCCACTCAATAACGAAGCAGCCTCATCATCATCACAATAATGCATCTCTTCTTTATAAAGAGTCCATGACAAATCAAGATTAATAACCCAATCATTTCCAGACATGACTCACGCAGGAAAATTCCAAAAAACATATTCAACTTTGCTTGGAAGGTCCACGTTAATACTTATAAAAAAAGACGCCACATTAAGGCTCCTTTTCAATATGCGCCATAGATCTAGCCTGAGATTTCCACAACTTTTCTCGGCTGCTGTCGTCAGACGCACGGGCGGCTGAGGAGTCTTACCAGTCACTGCAAGCGTAGGCTGGGGTGAGCCCGCGAACCCCAACACTCTCAAATCCACACCCATGTCGAATCGGAGAATGTTGGGATGCGGCTGTGCCTTATCCCAACCTACGGCCAAGACTTTTTCAATACCCATTGTTTATTTGATAGGGCGCGCCCTCTGGCCGGGCAGGCCCCAAAGGGACCGCGATGCGGCGGCCCCTCTGGACTCCCGGCGCACCCCAAGTCGCCTGCACGCTTCGCGGGTTCCCTCCCTCCACAAAACCGGCGTCGAAGGGTCGGCGAGATTCGGCCTCCTGCCTCAGCTCGCCTAATGCGTACATCCATGTACGCATTCCCCTTGGCCGGTATTGCTGCGGTCGGCAGGCTCGATGGGGGTTCAAGAGCAAAGCAGCGGTGATCTGAACACTACTCTGTGCTTACTAAAACAACTGTCATTCCCGCGTAGGCGGGAATCCAGTGACTTTCTTACACCATAAAAAGCAAAGTCACTGGGCCCCCGCCTACGCGGGGGCGACAGATTTAGTTTCTAGAAATTCGTCACCCCGGCGAAGGCCGGGGCCCATATGATGGTGAAATTACCAACGCAGTATGGGTGCCGGCCTTCGCCGGCATGACGAGGAGGAAGGCTTGTCTTTGCCCTAGGTTTGCTTTTGCTTTCAGCCAGCGAAGCGATGCGCGCTTTTGCTTTTGGATTTCGGCGCCGACCGGAAGAGTGAAGAACAGAAGTTAAGTGCAGAGAGGAATCTACTTATCAAACGCAGAGCCTCTACACCTACGGCCCCGACAGCGGCAAGAAAACAAAAACCCATCGCGACGCTGGGCAGGATGCCCGAGTGTCACGAAGGCCATGGATGGCCGAGAGTGACTAGCGAACGCGCGAGCACCACCCGGACACCATTAGCTACGAAAAAGGACAGAGCCAGCTAAGCAGCCCTCCGCAGGAGTCGCCTTTCCTTTGCTTACTTTCCTTTGCTTACTTTCCTTTGCTTACTTTCCTTTGCTTACTTTCCTTTGCTTACTTTCCTTTGGCGACATCCTCGCGCAGCGAGGTGAACGCCCGTATTGTTGGGCGGCCCGAAGGGCGAGGCTGAAAGCCGAGTAACCAAAGGAAAGTGAGGCCCCGCCGGCAGGGCGCAATCCCTCTCGTTAATAAACAAAAGAAGCAGCCCAGTCGGAGCACCTCACCGAATCCCCGACAGTACAAAAATCCCCGCACTCCCGGGCAAATGGCATACCGCGGAGCAGCACGCGCACACCCCGCCATCAACCAGCGCCACAACAGGGCTCGGCGCATAAAAACAGGCACTGCAAAAGACAATCGCGGCTAAAGCCCCTCCCACGAAAGAGAAAAGTGTCGGGCTAAAGCCCGATCTACAAACGAAGGAAGTCCTGTGGCGCAGAAAAATCAGCCGGTCAGCTTCAGCCAACCCCGCAAAGCCGCCGCCCGGTTAATCAACAGCGCCGCAAATATCAACCCACACCCAAGCAACTGCTGTGCCCCCATACTTTCGCCAAACCACAGCATGGCCAGCATCGCCACCCAGACCGGCTCCAGCACCATAATGACCACGCCATTGGTATTGGGTGACAAGCTCTGCGCATAGGTCTGCAAGAGAAAACGCGCCGCCGTGCCCAGCAAGGCACTGATTACTATCCAACCCGCCATGGCCGGCCGGAAATTCTGCAGGGTTGCCTGCCAAGGCTCAAAAATCAGCGTGAGCAAGAGCGTCACCAATCCCACACAACTCAGCACCACCGTGGTAAGCGCCAGCGGCGGCACCGGCGCCAGCTGCACGGTCTCACCGCGCGCATCCACCGTGCTCTGCGCATTCGCCACACGGGTGCTGACCGAGAAATAAAAGGCAAAGATCACAGCAGAGCTGAGATAGAAAAGCTGACCCGATTCCGGGCGAAAACCGTGTTTCAAAGAAAGCAGGCCCAAGCCTGCGGCGGCCACCGGCAGGGCGATCCAGGTAGACCGTGGCGCGCTCTCGCCAAACGCAAAAAAGGCCAATACCGGCACCAAGACCACGCCCAGACTGGTGAGAAAGGCGCCCTCGCCAACATGCGTGCCGTGAAAAATCCCCATCACCCAGAAACACATACCGGCCGCAAACACGAGGCCGGCACGCGTACTGCGCCAGAGCGCGGCCGCATTCAGCTGCCGCAATTCGCGCTGGGCAAATACGCCCAGCAATACGGCGGCGAACAGGAAGCGCAGGGCCATAAAGAAAAGCGGTGGCATGATGAGCACCGCCTCACGCGAGAAAATCCAGCTGATAGCGGCCAGCAGGGTAACGCCGACCAGCATGAGATCGGCACGACCTGAACCCCTGACCTTCATAGCACCGCCTTCACAACACAGCCCTCACAACGCAGCATTCACAACGCAGCATTCACAACACAGCCTTCATAACGCGGCTTTCATGCTTGAACGATCAGACATGCTCGATAATCTGGTTCAAAGCAGTTTCAAGATGCTTCACCGTGCCATCAATATCCAGCAGCTTGTCCAGACCGAACAGGCCGATACGGAAGGTGCGGAAATCCGCTGGCTCATCACACATCAGCGGCACACCGCCGGCTGTTTGCAGCCCCAGAGCAATAAACTTCTTGGCGTTATGCACATCCGGGTCTGTGGTATGTGAGACCACCACGCCGGGCGCGGCAAAGCCTTCTGCCGCCACACTCTTCACGCCATAGCGGGCCAACATGCTGCGCACTTTGCGCCCCAGCTCCCACTGCTTTTCTTTCAGCTCGGCAAAACCGCTCAGCTCCATTTCACGCATGGTGTCGCGCAATTGCATCAGCGCGCCGGTGGGCATGGTGGCGTGATAGGCATGGCCGCCGCTTTCATAGGCCTGCATGATTTGCAGCCACTTCTTGAGATCGGTGGCAAAGCTGGTACTGAGCGTTGCTTCCACACGCTGCTTGCCGGCTGCGCTCAGCATGATCAGGGCGGCACAGGGCGATGAGCTCCAGCCTTTTTGCGGCGCCGAAATCAGCACATCCACACCGCTGGCTTTCATATCTACCCAAACCGTGCCGGAGGCCACGCAATCCAGCACAAAGAGACCGCCAACTTCATGCACGGCATCGGCCACAGCGCGCAAATACGCATCGGGCAAAATGATGCCGGAGGCCGTTTCCACATGCGGGGCAAACACCAGCGCCGGCTTTTCAGCACGTATGGCCGCCACCACTTCTGCAATCGGGGCCGGCGCCCAAGCTGCTTGGGCATCCGCCTCCAGCGGTCGCGCTTTCAGCACGGTTTCACTGGCCGGAATACGACCCATCTCGAAAATCTGGCTCCAGCGAAAACTGAACCAGCCATTACGCAGCACGAGACATTTTTGGCCCGTGGCCAGCTGCCGCGCCACCGCCTCCATACCGAAGCTGCCACCACCGGGCACGATGGCAACGGCCTCTGCGCCATAAACATTTTTCAGGGTGGTGGAAATATCACGCATGACCTGCTGGAAAGCTGGTGACATGTGATTAAGGGCGCGATCGGTAAAGACAACGGAATATTCAAGCAGGCCGTCCGGATCGACGGCGGGATACTGGCGGGACATGCGACGCTTCCATGTTCGTTTTTGTCAGTAGGCATGACAGCGGGCTGTGTTCCACGCCCTTTGCTGGCTGCCAAACATCCCATATTAAGCGGGCCTGATAAAGCCGACGTATGCATGCATTTTGGCCTATCATCCGCGCACCGCGAACACCGCTACTCTTTTTACTCAGGCAAGACACCATGGCCCAGAACGCCACCATCTTCAAAGCCGAACTCCAGATCAGTGATATGGACCGGCATTACTACGCCACCCATGCCCTCACCCTCGCCCGCCATCCTTCGGAAACGGACGAACGCATGATGGTGCGTGTGCTGGCCTTCATGCTGAACGCCAGTGAAGACCTGGCCTTAGGCAAAGGCATCAGCTCGGATGAAGAGCCGGATCTCTGGGAAAAGGACCTCACCGGCGCGGTAAAGACCTGGATTGAAGTCGGCCTGCCGGACGAGAAGCGTATTCGCAAGGCCTGCGGCCTTTCACGGCAAGTGATCATCTATCCCTACAACGGCAATCCGGCTGATATGTGGTGGGAGCAAAACAAGCGCGCTCTGGAAAAGCTGGACAAGGTCAGCGTGGTGAATATTCCCGCCGAGATCAGCGAAGCATTGGGCAAGCTGGCGCAGCGCACCATGCAATTACAAGTCACCCTGCAAGATGGCGAAGTCTGGATTACTGACAGTGAAAACTCCCTGCAGGTGATACTGCAGGTATTGAAAGCCGCCCGCTAAACCTCACCCGTAAACAAAACATCCCAACTGGCCGGATCACCGGCCAGCAAATCCAGCCCGTCAGGTGCTGGACGCGCACAGCTCTTCGCCTGAAAGCGTTTGGCCAGAGCCTGCGCGGCGGGTGAAAAATATACCGTCACCTCGCAATGCAAGCGGCCCTCGGAAACATTGCTGACAAACACGGCCATGGCCGGTGGGCGACCGGCCGCCGCAAAAAATTCCTCACCGGTTTCTGCAATATCCCGACAATCCAGAAAAGACGTCTGGGCATCGCCCAGCACGCGTGAACTCCATTTCGACATGATGGAAAACCTCTGCACCTTTATCTCAGCCATCCCCCTCACTAAAGGCTGTATTGAAAGCCGTGATGTGCGCTACACGAAATGTTTTTTGTAAGGAGCGCAACTCAGCCTCATGCAGGGCGGCCAGCTTGCCGAGCTGACGTTCGCCCTTGGCGGTGAGATGCACCTCCACCTGACGCCGATCAGCCTCACTGCGCCGACGCTGCACCAGCTTCAGCTCCTCACAACGCGTGAGCAGAGCCACTACACCATGCTGCTGGGTTTGTAGCCGCTCAGACAACTCTCCCACTGTGGCCCAGTCGCGACCGGGAAAACCGCGCACATGCAGCAACAGCTGGTATTGCAGGGGCGTGAGCCCTTCCGTCTTGGCCGCCTCTTCGCTGAAGCGCAGGAAGCGCCGCAACTGATAACGGAATTCGGAAAGGGCTTCGTACTGGGCCTTGTCCAGGCCGGAGGCATCAGTCATGGCGGTGTGCGAATCGAGGCAAAGAAGGACGCGGCTGGCGAATATATCACGGCATGATATATTCGCCGCCCCTGCTGACCTCCCTCTGCGAGCCCCGGCGTGCATCCCTTTCTGGCTTGGTTGTATTCCTTTATCCCTGCCCCCGTGAGCGCCGGCTGGCGCGAGCGTTTTTATGGTGCTCTGGGCGCCTGCATCGGCCTCATCATTACCGAGGGCATCAGCCATCAGGCCTTGGGCCATGCTAACCCCTGGTTTATTGCGCCCATGGGCGCCTCCGCCGTATTGCTCTTTGCTGTACCCGCCAGCCCGCTGGCACAGCCTTGGTCCATTATCGGCGGCAATTTATTGGCCGCTTTTATCGGCGTGAGCTGCTCTGTGCTGATTGAAGACCGCGGTCTGGCCGCCGGCTTTGCCGTGGGCCTTTCTATTGCCGCCATGTTTGCCCTGCGCTGCCTGCATCCGCCTTCGGGTGCCGTGGCACTTACTGCAGTTTTGGGAGGCCCGTCCGTGCAGGCCTTAGGTTATTCCTTCGTATTCTGGCCGGTATTGCTGGACTCCCTGCTGCTGCTCAGCGTGGCGCTGATTTTCAATAACGCGCTACGCCGCCGTTATCCGCATCCACATACCCTGCCACGCAATCATCACAAAACCAGCGACCCACTGCCCAGTCAGCGCAGCGGTTTTACGCCCAGTGATCTGGATGCCGTGCTGACTGCACGGAATGAAATACTGGATATCAGCAAGGATGATCTGGAAGAAATCTTGCTGGCCGCCGAAGCCCGTGCGCAAGAAAGAGCACTGGGCAATATTGTTTGTGCCGACATCATGTCGCGCGATATCGCCACCGTGACTGCAGAAACTTCCCTAAATGAAGCCTGGCAAAAACTCTCGCATCACCGCATCACGGCCCTGCCCGTGGTGACGCCAGAGCGGCGACTGGCCGGCATTGTTTCCCTGCATGATTTCTTTGTGATGCGGGAAAACGAATTGCCGCAGGTGCTGAACACGCAGAAACGTGTGTTGGACATCATGACGCCCAATGTTGTCACCGCTCGCCCCGGCACCGGTCTGGCCGAGCTGGTGCGCTTATTCTCCGATGGCGGCCTGCATCACTTGCCCGTGGTGAATGATGACGACCTCACTGTGCTGGGCATGGTCACGCAATCTGATCTGGTGGCCGCGCTGTTCAAGGCCGGCTGCGCGTCGTCCCTGCCGCGTTCACCCCATTAAGGGGTACCAAGGAAAAGCCCGGTGAAAAATGCTCATGTACTCATTGTAAACTCCGCTTTTTCACCGGTCTTTTGCCTTGCATGACTCTAGCTCGCACGCCCTTCTCCAACTCTTGAGGCCTTTTGTTTCACCCCGGGAACAGTGCATCCATCCAGCAGTATTTTTCTTTGCCCGTATACGGTACAGACTGCGCTCATGAACTGCCCTAAGCGGCAAGGAGGACATCATGAGCAGCTTCAACACTAATAACAGTCGTCATCTCACTCGTGTAGTGCGAGGTCAGCCCACCAGCGATGGTGCCGGCGTGAAACTGAATCGCGTCATCGGCACGCAGGTAGTACCGGATATCGATCCCTTCCTGATGCTGGACGAATTCCGCTCCGATCAGGCCGGGGATTACATTGCCGGCTTTCCCGAACATCCGCATCGCGGCTTTGAAACCGTGACCTATATGTTGGCTGGCCGTATGCGCCATCAGGATAACCATGGCCATAGCGGGCTCATGGATGCGGGCTCGGTGCAATGGATGACGGCAGGACGCGGCATCGTGCATTCGGAAATGCCGGAACAGGAAGATGGTCTTATGTCCGGCTTCCAGCTTTGGCTGAATCTGCCTGCACGCGACAAGATGACCGAGCCGCGTTATCAGGAGTTTCCGGCTGAAGCCATGCCGGTGGTGCAGCCGCAAGATGGCGTGAGCGTGAAGCTGATTGCCGGTGAGCTCAGCGGCCGCGCTGGCCCGATTTCCGGTGTGGCCACGCAACCGGTTTATTGGGATATCACGCTGGCGCCCAACACGGCTTACAGCGCACCAGTGCCAGAATCGCACCAAGCTTTCATCTATGTCTTTGAAGGCGAGTTGCAAGCCGGGCCGGAAAGTTCGCGCCATGCCGTGCAATGCAGCCAGATGGCTGTGCTGGGCCAAGGCGATCATCTGGAACTGGTGGCGGCTAGTGCAGGCGCACGCCTCTTGCTGATTGCCGGTCTGCCGCTGCGTGAACCGGTAGCGCGTTACGGCCCCTTCGTGATGAATACGCAGGAAGAAATTCATCAGGCCTTCCGCGATTATCAGGCCGGACGTTTCTGAAAAGTGGCAGAGAACAAGCTTGTGATTGCATCACGAGAAAGCCCCGGGAAAACGGGGCCTTCTCACTGGCTGCTTGCAAGACATCGGCGGCTGGACTTTGTGGGAGGCATATACGCTTGATGATGTTCAATATGCATTGATGTGATGGAAACCCTTGCGCATCAAAAGCACATAGCACTCCCTGTCATGCCGCAACAAGGATTCACGACGTATTCTTCATTAGGATTTTTTCTGGAAAACGAAGACCTTGAAATGCATTGCCTGAAGCAAGCATTTTTGAGCAATTGCATGCCTTTATAAGCTGGCTGGCCTGACCAGAGAATGGAAATGCCGTCAAAAAAAACCAGCTCATGTATCGGGATGAAGGTGCTCGCTATCAGGCCACATACCGTATAGCTCGACAGGATTGAGGCAACTGAAATCCGCAGGATCTGGCGCGCCTACCAGCAGAATGGGGCACAAGGCCCGGCGTGATACCGACTCAGCCACGCTGCCCGGCCGTAAGCGACGGCAACCGATGCGCCCGCGAGTGCCCAGGATGATAAGGTCGGCCTCGGCGGCTGTGGCGGCAGCAATAATTTCAGTGGCCACATCGCCAGCAGGTCTGCTGCTCAGGTCAACCAACTGCAGGCTGGCATGAACATCATACCGGGCAAGATGCCTCCAGGCCTGCTCCAGCAGATCGCGCGCATGCTCAGGCCCGCCCCCGGCAGGCGGCAAACCTTTTGTGGAGCAAAGTGCCTGATACGGCACCACGGTCAGCAGCAGTAGCTCTGCTCCCGCAGCCGCCAGTTGCATGCCCTGTTGCAGTGCCACTCCGGCACAGAGGCCGCCATCAAAACCCACCATGACTTTGCGATACATGGCCACCTCCAGAATCAAGCTGCAAACCAGACCCTAGGGAGTCTTGTCTTTCTTTGTTTTGATCTGGATCAAAACATGTCATAGAGGCAGCCCCCACTCTCGCTCATGACCGGACACGGCGGCGTATCCGGCACTGCCACAGGATATTTTTGAATGGACATTCCCGTTCGCCAAAGCGTTATCCGGGCCATGCGCGAGACCCATTGCGGCGACTGCGCACTCAATCCCATCTGCCTGCCCCCTGCTCTGGACGACGGCGAAATGCAGCAGATTGACGACATCATCTCGCGCAACCGACCCTTGAGCCGTGGCGGCGTACTGTTTCACGAAGGCATGCCCTTCAAAGCCCTCTTCGCCGTGCGCTCTGGTGCCATCAAAACTTGCAGCAGCACCCCTGGCGGCGAAGAACAGGTCACCAGTTTTTATCTGCCCGGAGAAATCGTGGGTCTGGACAGCATTGCCAATCCCAACGGCAATTACGGCAGTACCGCGATTGCGCTGGAAACCACCGCAGTCTGTGTACTGCCCTTTGATGCGCTGGAAATGCTGGCCGCCCGCCTGCCCGGCCTGCAACACCACCTCTTCCGTCTGATGAGCTCGGAAATCCGTGCCGACCAGCACACGCTACAACTGGTCGGGCGGCGCAATGCCGAGCAGCGCATCGCGGCCTTCCTGCTTGGTCTGGCCGTGCGTTTCAAACGCCGCCGCCTTTCAGAAGACCAGCTGCACTTGCCCATGTCGCGCTCCGACATCGCCAATCACCTGGGACTGGCGCTGGAAACCGTTAGCCGCATCCTCACCCGCTTCCAACAAATAGGTGTGCTGCAGGTGCAAGGGCGTGCAGTAGAAATTCTCAATCGTGACGGCCTCAAAGCTCTGGCCAGCGGCGAAGGAGCCGCCGCTGCGGATTCAGCCTGCAACTGAGCGCAGCAAGGGCTGCACCTGCAAACACATTTCATGTTCTTCGTCCGCCATCACCACCAGCAGCCGGCACTGTGATGCCGCACTGCTGATGGCGCCATGGCCGACCAGATTGGCGGCGCTGTCTATTTCCACGCCCATCCATTGCAGTTGCCGGCAGATTTTTTCGCGTATGCGCGGCTGGTGCTCGCCGATGCCACCGGTAAACACGATGGCATCCATCCCCTGCAGTGCACAGGCTAGCGAAGCCACCATACGCGCTGCGCGATAACAGAAATAATCCACCGCAAAAGCCGCCGCTTCCGAATGACTGGTGAGCAGCACGCGCATATCGGCGCTCTCGCCGGAAAGGCCGAGCAGACCGGACTGGTGATAGAGAAGATCAGTGAGGCGCGATTTGCTCCAACCCTGTTCGAGCAACCAGAGCAGCACGCCGGGGTCCAGCTCGCCGCAGCGCGTGCCCATGGGCAAACCGTCCAGTGTGCTGAAGCCCATGCTGCAGGCCACGCTTTCACCATGATGAATGGCACTGATGCTGGCGCCCTGTCCGAGATGCGCCACCAACAGGCGCGCACTGGCCAGCGCCGGATGCTCGCGCCGCAACTGGCGCAACACATGCTGGCAGGAAATACCGTGGAAGCCCCCGGCCAGTATGGCTTGCTGGCGCAGTGGCAACGGCAGGGCATACGTGCGCGCCATGTCCGGCTGTGACTGGTGGAAGGCCGTATCGAACACCATTACCTGCGTCAGCTCCGGCCAGAGCTGACGCAGGTAATGCACCAGCTCCAGCGCCAAGGGTTGGTGCAAGGGACACAGGCTCTCCAGTTTTTCCAGCTCCTGCAGCAGCTTGTCCGTGACCATTTGCGGGTGGCGCTGATGGCCGCCATGCACCACCCGATGCACCAGCGCACACACGCGCTGCCCGGGCATGGCGGCCTGGCTGACCAGCCGCGCCACCATGTCTTCGAGAGGCTCGACAGACTGCAGTTCACACAAGGCCGGCGGAACCGCGCCACTGCTATGGCAAATCCCCTTGCCGAGCTCGACGCTGTAACGGAAAAGTGGCCGCTCCATATCATGCAGACGATATACAGCCGCCTTCAGGCTTGAAGAGCCGACGTTCAATGCCAGCAATAAATCATCCATTCCAAGCTCCGTCTTATCATCCCGGCAGGGCACGCCGGATAGAAAAGTGCATAACAGGCATGGTGCCTGCATCGCCTCGGAAGAACTTGACCTGTATCAGCCAGAGCCACGTTTCCTGCCCTGACAGGGGAAAATAGTGCCAACAGCCAGACGGCAAACCGATCACGATCACTCTTGATGTGCATCAAGCGCCGCCACAGTCCGTGGTGAAACCATGCGATCTGCATTCCCGTCTGGAGACGCTCATGTACCAACATATCCTGGTGGCTGTTGATGGCAGCCCGACATCCAATCTGGCTTTACTTGAGGCCGCCAAACTTGCATCGGCCGGCGCCACCTTGCGCCTAGTCACCGCGGTGGAAGACCCGTCGTGGGCGATGCCCCTGGAGCCGGGAGCATATGACCAGGACCTGTTGCACAGCTCGCTGCTTAAGGGCGCCAAAGACATTCTGGAGCGCGCCAAAACCCTGCTGAAGCACAAGGGCATCGACGCGCGAACACATCTGCTGGATCTGGCAGAGCTCCCGGGCACGAGCATTCCGTCCGCTTTGCTGGCTGAAGCCCAGTCCTGGCCCGCCGACGTGATCGTGATCGGCACGCACGGACGTCGCGGCATCAATCGCCTGCTCATGGGCAGCGTGGCAGAAACGCTGATACGCAGTTCAAATACCCCGGTACTGCTGGTGCGCGCAGCGGGCAGCAAAGACGAGGCGGGCAATCATGAAGCCACAAGCGGAGAACAGGCCGACGCGGTCTGATGACGACAGCCTGCGTGCCATTGCCCATCTGGCTGGCGTGACCGAAGAGATGGTGCGGGCACAGCATCTTGAGGCCACGCTGCATCTGGAGAATGGCGCCTGCATCCGGGACTTCATTCCCCTGCTGGCCTTAAAGCATGTGCGCGAGACTTTTCGGCCTGCGGCCGATACGCCTCACACAGCAAGCACGACAAAAAATGCGCCCGCGGCCGCACTCATGCTGACGGAGTATGTGGCGCCGGTATGAGCACATAGGGATCACCCTCGCCACACACCGCCAGCCATTCGGCCTCTGTCAGGAAGTCCGCGGGCGAGCGCTGCTGCAATTGCGCCACCGCGGCCACGGCATGCGCCCAGGTACAGGCATTCGCATAGAGCATGCCGTAAGCATCCAGCGTACCGCCGCGATTGCGGTAGCCGAGAAAACGGCAATGCGCCGGCCCCAGGTCCAGAGGCCGCAGCACACCGCTCATGATTTCGGCACGTGTATGCACAAGAAAAACTCGTGTCTTTGCTGTTTCTGAAAAAATTGCATGACGTTGTGCGGCTGTTGCAATAACAGCCGCCTCATGACGATCACGTGGCTCGCGGAATCGAGCTGGCTCCTGCATACAGATCAAACGTACAGCGACGCCGCGTTCTGTCAGCCGCGCACAGGCCTTGATGGCTTCGCGCAACTGATAAGCACCTATGGCCACAAGTTCTACAACAGCCCCGGCCGCCGCCTGCAAGACAAGAGCGCCCTGCTCTGTCAGTTGCAAAGCCTGTGCTGCATTCACACAGACCGGCAGTGGCTGCTTGGACACCACCAGTTCAGCAATCACACCCCGGCTGGCATAAACCGAGGCCAGCGCTGCCATGGCAGCATTTGCATCCGGCGGAAACAGCACTCGCGCAACATGGCTCATTTCAGCCAGCAAGGCCTCGCTCAATGTCGGGTCCTGATGCGATTGTTCATTTTTGCCGTTCTCCCAGGTGTGTGAGCTGGCCAGCAAGGGCATCGATATCCAGCCCGGCGTGCTGCCGGCCGCAATGGCATGCTGCGCAAAAATGATGTCCTGACGTAGCGCCCCCAACATCTTTACGGCAAAGGCTTCATAACTCACCACCAGATTAAGGCCGCCCTTATTGCCCAAGGCCGCACACACCACTGCCTCTTCATTGAGGGCCGTGATAATGGCGCCATTGATTGCCTCGTGATTGCCGGGCTCCGGATCGCTGCTGCGATGGCACAAACTTGCCAGGACACGATCGAGACCATTGGAATGCAACTCATCCGGATTGCCCACACGCACGCGCAGAGCGGGATTGACACGAAACAGGGTATCCAGCCAGCCATCCAGCGCTTTCATGGCGGAAAAAAGGCTGCCGGATTTTTCCCAGAGCGGGGTCGGCAACTGTGGTGATAAAGGCTGGCGCCTTGCCATGGCATGGTTACGCTCATGACGCCGCGGACCACTCACATGATTCATCAGGCGCTGACGCGCCGCGGCCAGTACCTCAGGCGCCACCCAGAGTGCACGTACCGCCGCATTGAATTCCGCGCGTGCCGCGGCGTCATGAAAGGGATTCCCCGGCAAGGGCGTGCCATGCGCCGCATTACTGCCGGCATGTGGAAAACCAAAACCCTTGGGCGCCTCGGCAATCACATAGGGCATGGCCACCGGATATTTTTTCCGACCTGACAGGGCCTCGCGACCAGCCTGCTCCAACTCCGCCTCTGCGGCAAAAATTGCGCATACAAAAGCAGCGACATCCGTGCCATCGATACGCTGCGGCGCAAAGCCATCAAGACGCAACTGCGCTTCAAAGCAGTCCACGCCGCCCATTTGCTGCAAGGTGGAGCGCTGCTCGATGCGACGGCCATTGGCAATCAGCACCGGCACTACCAGACCGCAGTCTTGGGCACGCCACCAGCGAGCGGCCCAGTCGGCACCACGCTGTTCCTCCAGCGCACCGTCGCTGAGAAAGGCCACCAGACTCTCCCCGGGCAATGCCATATGCGGATACAGCAATTCGGCAAAACCGAGATAGCCGCCCTCAATAACACCTCCGGCAGTGAAGGCGCCCACATGCGAACCCAGCGGCGCCTCTGCATGGCCGTCAGCACGCACGCGATAGCCGTAGAAATCCTGCGTCAGGCGCGTGAGGCCGGCATCTGTCCAGGAATAACGCGCCGCCTGCTCCGGCCCTTGATTATCCAGCAGCGCGTTCACCGCCTCTATGGCTGCCACGCAATGGCCCTGCCCCATCAGCCAGCCGCGCGTGACATGGCCCAGCGCATTGGCCGCCATATAGGCGACATAGGCCGGCACCATATTGAGCGAGCCCCCGGTATGGCCTTGCGGATCTTCCTTGAAGTCCGCTGGCTGCAGCGCGCTGCCATCCAGACGGACATGGCGGGCATAACTGAGATGGCCCACCAGCCAGCTCGCCATGGAGGCGACTCGATCGGCCGCTGCCAATAAGTGGAACACTTCCGCCGTATCAGTCTGCAAGCTCTGTGCGCACAGGGATTTGCCGAGTGCATGCACCTGTAACTGCGTTGCCACGGTGTGGCGGATCAGGCCATAGCCCTCGGCCCAGTGTGCGAAGGCCGGGTCGGCCTCACGGTAATGACGGGCCTGTGCAGCTGCTGCTGATTCCGGAATATGTGACATGGAGGAACTCGCGCCAAGGTGTATCCCAGCCTGCATGGAAATGCGGGCAGCTAAATTGACACAGATCAAACGAGGAGTACGCGCAGGGACTAAAGTGATCCGCATCAACAAGCGTTCTAAGGAAGGAAATGATGGAACTGCAATTCCTCGGTGCCGCAGGCACAGTGACCGGCTCACGCTATCTGCTGCTGCATGACAGGCAACGGGTGCTGGTGGACTGTGGCATGTTCCAGGGCGTGAAGCGGCTGCGGGAGCGCAACCGCGCAGAGTTCCCCGTCGCACCGGACTCGCTGGATGCGGTGGTGCTGACTCATGCCCATCTGGACCATTCGGGCTGGCTGCCAGCACTGGTACGTGCCGGCTATCAGGGCCCGGTCTATTGCAGCAAGGGCACACAGGCACTGGCAGAAATCCTCTTGCCGGATGCGGCACACTTGCAGGAAGAAGACGCCAACTACGCCAACCGCAAGGGCTTCTCGAAACATCATCCGGCCGAGCCGCTTTACACCAGCGCCGATGCCGAAGCCGCTCTCGCCCTGCTGCGACCGCTGGACTGGCATACACCGCACCCTATCACCCAGGACATAAGTCTCAGCCTGCGCCATGCCGGCCATATCATCGGCGCCGCCTCCATACATCTGGCAACGCCAGCAGGACGCCTCGCTTTTTCCGGCGATGTCGGGCGTCCGCAAGACCCGGTACTGCGCGCGCCGGAAGCCCTGCCGGCCTGCGACTGGCTGGTGACAGAATCCACTTACGGTGATCGCCTGCATCCGGATGTGGATGTGATGGAGTTACTGGCCGGGACCATCTCGCAATGTGCGCATCGCGGCGGCGTCACCGTGCTACCGGCGTTTGCCGTGGGTCGCGCGCAAATGATCCTGCATCTGCTCATCAGCCTGCGGCAGCAGGGCCGCATTCCCGATATGCCAATTTTTCTGGACAGCCCCATGGCCAGCAAGGCAACGCGTGTGCTGCTGCGCTTTCCGGAAGAGCACCATCTTGATACGGCCGCCTGCAAGGCGCTGGAAACGCAAACTGTCTACGTGGATTCAGTGGAAGAATCGATTGCCCTGGGCCAGCGCCGAGATCCGCACATCATTGTTTCCGCCAGCGGCATGGCCACCGGCGGACGCGTGCTGCATCACCTGAAGCATCTGCTCCCGGACCCCCGCAATCAGGTAATTTTCATCGGCTATCAGTCGGCGGGCACACGCGGTGATGCACTGGTCCACGGCAGCCGCTTCGTGAAAATTCATGGCGACTACATCACTGTGCGCGCACCCGTCCTGAATATTGATGCACTCTCCGCCCATGCTGATCAGGAGGAGTTACTGGCTTGGCTGGCCACCGCGCCGGCCGCGCCACGACAAACCTTCATCACCCATGGCGAGCCTGCGGCGGCCGATACCTTACGCCTGCTGATCAAGGATCGCCTGCACTGGTCAGCCATGGTTCCCGAAGCCATGGAAAAAATCCTGCTGCAACACTGAGGCTCAGGGCGTAGCGCTGAGTGCTTTTACCACCTCGGCATCTTTCTTGTAGATATCGGGCTTGAACGACACATAAGCGTCTTCACCCATATCCACGGTCCAGTAAGCCAGCAGGATGGGAATCTTCTTTTTCAGTGTGACATTGCGCGTCTTGCGCTCCGCGATGACTTTTTCCATAGCCTCGCGGCTCCACTTCTGCTCATCATCAAACAGCAGCACAGCCAGCTCATGAATGTTTTGCACGCGGATACAGCCCGAACTGGTGGCCCGCTGACTGAAAGCAAACATCTCCTTGTGCGGTGTGTCATGCAGATAAATGGAATAGGGATTGGCAAAGCGTATGACCAGCTCACCCAGTGAACCCTCGGGTCCGGGGTCTTGGCGCAAGGTGATATTGCCGGGGCGATTCCAGTTCACACTGCTGGCCTGAATTTTTTCGCCAGCAGCGTTATAAATGCTCAGCTTGTTGCGACTGAGATAAGCCGGATTGCGGCGTATGGCAGGCAGTGAGTCTTCCTTGAAAATGGTGGGCGGCACCACCCAGCCCGGACTCAGGGTGATATAGCTGATGGCGGATTTGAACACCGGAGTCTCCCGGTATTCCTTGCCGATTTGCACGCGCGACTGCCATTTCAGCGCACCATCTTTCATATAAAAAATGCGGTAGCCGGCCAGATCCACAATCACATAGTCATCGGTGGTGTCATTCATGAACCAGCGTATGCGCTCAAGATTGGCGCGTATCTGGTTAATACGCTCACGCACCGGAATATTGAGTACGGCCAAGGTTGCCGGCCCTACGGCGCCATCCACATCCAGATAAGATTCTTGCTGGAAGCGCGCTACTGCGGCCTTCAGCTCATCATCATAAAAATCCGGCTGAGCCAGATCGGCATAGGGCATGATGCCGACGGCAACAAAATGCTGGCGCAGCAAAGCCACACGCGCATCGCTCATACCGGGCTGCAGCGGCTTACCGGCAGGGATTTGCGGCCAGCCTCCGTTCAGGGCGATGGTGCGATAACGCGCCAGCGCCATACGCAGCGAGTGATATTGCGTTATGGTCGGGCGCGCTTTTTCAAAAATTTCGTGCAGGGTATTGCTGGCCACGGCCGTACGCGCCAATTCCAGACCCACTTGAGGATCAAGCTGGCGCGAATCGAAATTCCAGTGCGAATCAAGCTGCGTCGGGTCTACCTTGCCGTGATAAAGATGCAGCAACGCCAGCAGATAGCCCCGCGTGGCCACCATGTCACGCTCCGCCGCATCCATCGAGTCCGGCTGCTTGAGTGCACGTTCCAGCACAGAAAAACCGTAATCATCCGGATTAAGGCCATCGGTATAGAGCAGGGAAAGTTCGCTGAGCAGGACCTGCAAACGCGCATCATCCCAGACCGGCGCCCAGTTGTTCTCGGCATAGAACTGCACCACCGCCTGCGGCAGGGAGCTGCCCACCAAACGCAGCGAAGCACTGCTATCCACATAGGGCTCAAGACGGGTACGAATGCTGTCTTCCTGCGTTTCTGCCCGCAGCAGCCCTGCGAACAATAAGAGCAAGGGCAGGCACAGCAAAACGCGCATCTTGGACTGGCGATGCATCAAAACTCTCCCCGGACTTAGCCAACAAATGACGATGCCTCTTGTACCCGATTAGGCCGACAGCAGGAACCCGCTCACCACTGGTAACAAAATATCTGTCGGCTGGGGACGCAGGCCGACACTTCAAGAGCTGACAGGGTCGCGCACCGGTGCTACGGTCCGGCTGTCCCTGAAAACCCGGCAATGGATTGCGGTCACAGCGCCCACAATCTGCTCGCTCCATGCAGACTGCCAAGGCGAATGCCGAGATTTATGCATGCGTTTGCAACTATTCACTTTTACATCCCTTGCTACCTGCCTGCTGGCTCTGGCCGGCCTGCCTGCATCTGCCGCCACACTGGCTGAGCGCCTGCAGGCCAGTGCCCCCGATGCCAGTGCACAGGTCATCACGCTTGCCGTGGAGGCCATGCAGTGCGCCGTAGCCGACGGCATGCCTAGCTCTGAGCGTCTGGCCGTGATTGATTATTCCCTGCCCTCCACCACGCCACGGCTCTGGGTATTCAATCTCGGCGATGCCGCCCTGCTTTTTCACGAGCTGGTGGCACATGGCCGCAATAGCGGTGAAAACATGACCACGCATTTTTCCAACACGCTCAATAGTCGCGC
Organism: Moraxellaceae bacterium; assembly: GCA_050739955.1. Taxonomy (GTDB): domain Bacteria; phylum Pseudomonadota; class Gammaproteobacteria; order Pseudomonadales; family Moraxellaceae; genus UBA2031. The sequence goes on along the minus strand of JBOICI010000001.1, from coordinate 31,538 downwards.
CACCAGCATCGGGCTTTTCCGCACCCGCGAAACCTATCAGGGCAGCAATGGCTACTCCCTGCGTATGGATGGTCTGGAGCCGGGCGTGAATGACAAGGCCATGGAACGCGCCATCGTCATGCATGGTGCGCCCTATGTGAATGCAAGCGTGGCGGAAAAGATGGGAAGGCTGGGGCGCAGTTGGGGCTGCCCTGCCGTGCGCATGGGCGTAGCCAAACGTCTTATCGACACACTCAAAGGCGGGCAATTCGTGTTTTCTTATTATCCCGACCAGAAATGGCTGGGCTCGTCACGTTATCTCAACTGCCCGCTGCAAACAGCAGGCCGTTGAGCCGGTTACATCCGTGCCCGTGATAACCGGGCCGGATAAATCAGTGCGAGTTGCGGGTGTTGTTGCGGTATTCGCGCGGTGACATCCCAAACCAGCTACGGAAAGCGCGGGTGAAATTGCTGAGATCGGCAAAGCCCAGTGAGTAGGCCACCTCCTTGATCGGGCGCTGGCTTTCCTGCAGATAACGCTCAGCGAGATCACGACGCGTATCGTTGAGCAGCTGGCGGAAAGACGCCCCTTCCGCCGCCAGGCGGCGCTGCAGCGTACTGGGACTGATGCCCATATGCCGCGCCACTGTTTCCTTGTCGATGATGCCGCTGGGCAGACGCTGCACCATCTCCATCACTACATCCATGGCCACATGCGGATGACTCATATCGGCCATATAACGCAGGATGACTTCATCGCGCTCGCCCAGACCATCGCGCACAATATCAGTCAGCAAATCGGTGAGCAGGCGCATGCGCAAAGGCTTGGGCAAATGGTAATGCGTACCGCTGCTAGGGAACTCGCCAAAGCCCACCACCACAGAATGTACATGCTTGCGGAAGCGCTCGAAAAAGCTGCGATTGTCGGTATCGATCACTACCACATCGGCCGCCAGATCAGGGCTGCAGGCCCAGCGGCATCCCGTGCGATCGCCCATGACAGCCATAAGCGAATGGAAAAGCTCCAGATCCGATTCATTTTCAGACAGGAAAGCGATATTTCTGAGTGAGGACATCCACGTACAGCCTATTGGTTTTGTTCTTCGGTGCCGTAAAACCTGCCGGGGCAGGACGACGCATCACAGAGCTGACGTCCATACCAGCAACAATCCTCACGCGCACGCGCCAAATGCCGTACCGAGTGTGGTGAATCCCGCAGGCATGCGCCTGCAGTGCGCCCTCTGGCAAGCCGTGCATCGACTGGCTTGCTGACAACGCTAAACTTTTGTCAAATTAATGGCTTAGACTACACAGCTACAAGGCGGCCGGATTGTCATCACAAGCCAAGAGCTTGTCATTTCAAGGCAGGGGCAGCGGCAGGAACACCATAGGGATGCATGTGCGGGATGCACAGCAAAACAGCAGGGGGCGTCAGGAAAATCATGTCTCCAGAAAACAGGGATGATGACTATACACAGGTAGCAGGCTGGCTAAGGCCGTTTTCACAGGCCGCAGAAAGCCAGGGACTGGATAGCGTCCGGCTTTTTCAGGAAGTCGGCGTTGATATGGGGCTGATGCATGAAGCAGGTGCTCGCCTGCCATCCCGTAAAGTGGACAAGCTCTGGCGGCAGGCCTTTGCCGATGGTGCCGACCTCGCTTTCGGCCTTGATTACGCCCACCACTTCCAGCCGGGCAATCTCTATGTACTGTCCTTCGGCATCTTTTCCAGCCTGAACCTGCAACAAGCATCAGAGCATCTGCTGCTACCGCTGCGTCTGCTCACCTACGGTGCCGTGGTCAAGTGCTACTGCAGCCAGGATGAATTCCATATCGAAGTGGCATCCGCCTACCCCGGCGCCGTGCATGAAAAACAGATTTTCTTCCACGCCGTGCTGCTCCGGATCTGGCGAGCCTTGGCACACACGACGCTCAGCCCTGCCCGTCTTGAGTTATTCGGAATTGCCGAACCCGAAGACAGCGCGGTATGGGCACGCATCTGCCAGTATTTCGACTGCCCCGTGATCTTCAATGCCGAGCTCAGCCGTCTCAGCCTGCCGCTGTCTGTAGCCCGAGCCCCCCTGCAGGCCGCCAATGCGGCCCTTGTGGAGCAAAGCGAGAGCATCATCCAGCGCTATGTAGAAGAACTGGATGCACAGAGATCCGTGCATGATGTCGTCCGAAAAGTGATCAACAAACTTTCCAGCGGCCACTATGACCGAGCCTCTGTTGCCGAGGAGTTGGGCATCAGCACCAGCACCCTGCAACGCCGGCTCGCCGCAGAAGGCACATCATTCAGCCAACTGCTTAACAACACCCGCCGCGATCTGGCCGAGCGCTATCTGCGGGAAAGCCGGCGCCCGATCAAGGAAGTAGCCTACTCACTGGGCTTTGCCGACCTCAGCAACTTCACTCGCGCTTTCCGCAACTGGTTTGGCGTGTCTCCGCGTGAATTTCGCCGACAGACTTTTCCCGGTACCACTGACTGAAGAACAGCCATAAAAAAGCCCCGGATTCCGGGGCTTTTTTTACTCGACATTCAACATGCCAGGCTTATTCATCCTTGAGCGCACACTCGAAGTTCTGGGGTTCGAACTTACAGCGCACACGCTTGAGCAAAGCCATCATTTGCGGATCATAAGTGCCATCCGCAGTGAGCTGCAGGCGAGCATCGCGCAGCAGACGCGTGTATTTGTCCTTTTCTACCGGTGTGAGTTCCAGCCAGTATTTCGAATCGATCTCCTTCTCGCTTTTTTCGACAAAGCTGAAAGCCTCTTCCACCCGTGTCAACGCGAACTCACGCATCTTCAGCATGCGGGCATCCATATCCGGCACCTGCTTCAACAAACGCTCGCGATTGATGATGATGGCGCCTGAAATCTGCACCAGCGGATAACGGAAAATGGCGCCCTTGGTGCCGAGACCGCGATAGAGCTCGAAAGGTTTATAGATGATGGCCGGTGCCACCAGGATATCGACCTGACCGTTATTGAACTTGCTGGCGAAATTGGTGATATCGGACGCTACCGGTTGCGCACCCATTTGCTGTACCAGTTTGGCCTGCGATTTATCCCAATCAAGCACCGCCACTTTCTTGCCAGCGGCTTTTTCAATGGAGTTGATGCTGCGGTCATTCACAAACACATAGGCCGCGCCCAGCGGCACAATGCCTATCACCTGATACGGGCCGGAAATAGTGAGCGGAATGATCTTGGGGTTGGCCAAGGTCTGCAAGACAGCGCGCATTTCCTTGGCATCTCGGATGGCGCCCACCGCATCCAGACTACCCATGAATTTATTGAACTGGCGCGCGCGCAAGGTGGTTACCACCAAGCCCTCGCACTGCCCAGCTTTGAAATCTTCGGAGGCCACACGCTCGTCGGTATAAACCTTGACGGTGGTGTTGATATTCCATTTACGCGCTTCCAGCGCGAGATCACGTGCCCGCGTCGCCGCATCGCCGCCCGAGCCCACCGGATCATAAATACAGAAAGTGATATTGAGCTGCTTATCAAGAGCCGCTGGCGGTGCCGCCAACAACGATGAGGCGGGCAGTAAAAGAGCCAGACTCAGGACGAAGTTTTTTAGCAGGGCAGGCTTTAGCAGAGATTTCCCTTGAATCATTTTTATAACTTCCCGTTCAGTGCGTGGAGCAGACTTCTGATCACTAGCCTGATACTAGACCAGACTAGTCCGCGGGCATTGGCCGTAGCGACGCCCTCCTACTCAAAATCAGCCGCCCATGTCCGGCCTCAGGCCGCAGCAGCGGGAATGAAAACGCCCCACAAAGGGGGCGTTTTCATTCAGGACAAGGCAGAGCGCTTATTGACCACGTAGCTCGCGGCGCAGGATCTTACCCACATTGGTCTTGGGCAGGTCACTGCGGAAAACGATGGTCTTGGGCACTTTATAACCGGTCAGGCTTTCGCGCAGATGATGAATCAGCGCCTCTTCCGTCAGGGCCGGGTCTTTCTTCACCACGAAGAGTTTGACCACTTCACCGGATTTTTCATCCGGCACGCCCACCGCAGCCGACTCCAATACGCCGGGATGGGTTGCTGCCACGTCTTCCACTTCATTCGGATACACATTGAAGCCGGAGACCAGAATCATGTCCTTCTTACGATCCACAATCTTGATATAGCCATCGGCACCGATCACCCCGATATCACCGGTCTTGAGCCAGCCTTCAGCATCAATAACTTCGGCAGTGGCTTCCGGACGCTGCCAGTAACCCTTCATCACCTGCGGGCCCTTCACGCAAAGCTCGCCCGACTCACCAATGGCGACTGTCTTACCGTCATCGTCTATGGCCTTCACCAGCGTATTGGGAATGGGCATGCCAATAGTGCCTATACGCACAGCCGAGAGCGGATTCATGGTGGCCACCGGCGAAGTTTCAGTCATACCGAAGCCTTCACAGATACGCACGCCCGTGAGCGCCTCCCAGTCTTCCGCCACCTTCACCTGCATGGCCATACCCCCGGCCACCACACGCTTCACGGAAGAGAAATTCATCTTGCGAAATTCTTCGTTATGCATAAGCGCTACGAACAAGGTGTTAAGGCCGGCCATGCAGGTGAATTTCCACTGCTGCAGCTCTTTCACAAAACCGGGGATATCGCGTGGATTAGTGATAAGGATGGTGTGGCCACCCTGATCCATCATGCCGAGGCAGCACACGGTGAAAGCGAAGATGTGATACAGCGGCAGCGGCGCAATCATGATTTCCTTGCCCGCTTCAAAGCCCGTCAAGGTGGCGCGCATCTGCAAAAGATTGGCGACCAGATTGGCGTGCGTGAGCATGGCGCCCTTGGCCACGCCGGTGGTGCCACCCGTGTATTGCAGCACGGCAATATCGTCGCGCTCAGGTGTTACATCTTTTACGGTGTGGCGTTTGCCTTGGCTCATCACATCGGTAAAGGCAATGGCTTGCGGCAAGTTGTAAGCCGGCACCATTTTCTTCACTTTCTTGACCACCAGATTGGTGATGAAGCGCTTGAGCGGCGGCAGTACATCGCCCACTTCCGTCACGATAATAGTTTTGATACCGGTTTTCGGCAGAACCTTTTCGACCTTGTCACCGAAATTGGCCAGCACCACCAGCGCGGTAGCGCCGGAATCATTGAACTGATGCTCCATTTCGCGCTCGGTATAGAGCGGATTGGTATTCACCACAATAAGACCGGCACGCATGGCGCCAAACACGGCGATGGGATACTGCAGCACATTGGGCAGTTGCACGGCGATACGGTCGCCGGGCTTGAGTGATGTCTGATTCTGGATATAAGCCGCGAAATCAGCGGACAGCGCATCCAGTTCGCTATAGGTCAGGGTGCGGCCCATATTGGTAACGGCCGGGAAACTTCCATATTTCTTGCAGGCTTCATGAAAGACATCGATGACAGACTTGTAGGCCGCCGTATCGATTTGAAAGGGCATGTCGGCCGGATATTTGTCTTTCCAGAAATCAGCTTGCATGGAAATGCTCCTGTGCGGGTCTTGTTGTGCGGTTGCTTTCAAAGCGATTCATAGCGCCCGCTGTGTTTGAAAGAAACCGCCTGAGAAACCGGCGCAAGCGCCGGCGACATGTTTGCGCCAATGTTTCTTAAGGTTTGTACAAGCCGCCGAAAGCGCCAACGCTTTCTCTACAAGCCCAGCTCTACAAACCCAGAATCCACTGTTCCGCGCGGCGCTGACGATCGGTATCAGCCGGTAATGTCAGCACGCAGGTATCGGCCGGGGCAGCACCCAGCACAACACGGAATTCCATCAGTTCATCACGCCGGAAGGCATGCAGTTGTAAAACATCACCCGGTGCATGACTGGCAACGAACTTATCGAGCCCGGCACCATTCACACGCAGGCCATTGGCCGCCACCACCACATCACCGGCCGAGAGTCCGGCCTGCTGTGCCGGCCCCTGTGTGAGCACGCTCTGCAGACTGGCACCGCCTTCGGCCGACCCCAATTTGGCGCCCAGCCAAGACTGCGCACGGACATCGCTGGAACCGGCAGTGCCTGAAGGGCGACCACCAAGGTCGGCCGCATTGTCCGCAGCTCGCAAGGTCCAGTCCAATCCGCGAGTGACCAGTAATTCACGCAAGGGTAGTTCGTCGAGGCCATAAAGCGCGTTCTGCCAAAAATCCCTGAGCTCATCACCGCAAAGCTCGGCGGCAATACGGGGAATGTCTTCGTCCTGCAGGCCCACACCACGCTGACCGAAGCCCGTCCACAAACGCCGCATGAGATCGTCCAGAGAAACGCGGTCAGCCGTTTTCTCGCGCAGCAAAAGATCCAGACACAGCGCCAGCAAGGAACCTTTGACGTAGTAACTCACGATGCTATTGGGCGCGTTCTCGTCCTGCTTGTAGTACTTGGTCCAGGCATCTTGGCTGGACTCTGTCACGCTCTGCCGGAAGCGCCCCGGCACGCGCAAATGGCGCGTGATCTGCTGCGCCAGCAACTCGAGATAGCTTTGGGTGGAAATCAGCCCCGAACGCACCAGCATGAGGTCATCGTAATAGGAGGTGATGCCTTCGAAGGCCCAGAGCTGCGGGGTGACAGTTTCTGCGCGCAGGTCATAGGGTATGAAGGCCGCCGGCTTAATGCGTTTGACGTTCCAGCTGTGGAAATACTCATGACTGCACAGGCCGAGGAAGGTTTTGTAGCGCTCGCCCGGATTGGCTTCAGGCTCGCTCGGCAGCGGCAGATCATCCCGTGAGCACAGCAGGGCGGTGGAGGCTCGATGCTCCAGACCGCCATAGCCATTGCCCACCGCCATCACCAGAAAGACATAGCGCTTGAAGGGGGCCGGCTCACCAAACATCTTGATCTGCGCCGTGCAGACTTTTTCCAGATCACGGCACAGCCTGTCCAGGTCGGCACGGTGACGACCCGTAATGACAATCTCGTGCGGCACGCCACAGGCCATGAAAGTGGCATGGGTGAAGGTGCCCATTTCCACGGGGTGGTCGATGAGCTCGTCGTAGTCACGCGCCTGAAAGCGGCCGAAATCCAGCGCCTCCGTGCCCTGCGCTGCCGGCAAGGTGGTGGCCACACGCCAGCCGCTCACGCCAACCGGACAGGCGATCACCAGCTCCACCGGCTGTTCCTCCTGGCCATTGACCATGAGGAAGACCGAGGTGCCGTTAAAGAAGCCGTGGGTCTGGTCGAGATGAGCGCCGCGCACCGAGAGATCCCAGGCATAGACCTCATAGCTCACGATGAGAGGGCCGCTGGCTACCGGATCACAGACCCAGTCAGACTTGCCCGTCTTGCGCACGGCCACGGCCTTGCCCGCCGCATCACGGGCCGTAAGCCCGATCAGGTTGCGGGAAAAATCACGGATCATGTAGCTGCCCGGTATCCAATTCGGCAGACTGAGCTGCTGCCCGTCCGGCGCCGGCTTGGCGATGCTAAGTTCCACCTCGAAGATATGCGCTTCGGGTCGGCTTGAGCCGATCCGGTACTCCACAGCGACGCTCATGCGACTACAGCTCCTCTGATACATTCGGGCCGGCCACAAAGTGGCCGCTTACAGGCCTGCTTACAAACAGGCAAAAAGCAGTGATGAAGGCGGTTTAGAATAATGAACAATCTTGTTGTGGGCCATGTAATGAATGTTGCTGCAGATAGCGGTATCGAATGGCTGACCGCCAGTGATGGTCATCGCATTCCCCTACGCCACTGGCCGGTGGCCAGCCCCCGCGCCGTCATACACATCTCGCATGGCATGGCCGAACATTCCGGCTGTTATGCCGACATTGCCGCCCTGCTCAATGCCGAAAACTTCAGTGTCTTCGCCCATGACCACCGCTGCCACGGCCTGGCCACCAAGACCCTGGGTGATGTCAGCGCCCAGCAGCATTGGGACGGTGCCTGCCACGACATGGCCGTGGTGAATGCCGAAGTCCATCACCGCTATCCCGAGTTGCCCGTCATCCTCATTGGTCACAGCATGGGCTCCTTCATCGCCCAATACTTTGCCCAGCACTACCCCGGTCAGATCAATCTGCTCTTGCTGGAAGGCAGCTCCTTCGAAGCACCGTGGTTCACCGCCATTGCCGGCCTGATCGGCCGTTTTGAAAGCTGGCGCCAGGGCGTTAACGGACGCAGCCCTATCATCCACTCCCTTTCTTTCGGCGGTTTCAACAAGGTTTTCAAGAATCCGCGCACAGACTTCGACTGGCTTTCGCGTGACGAGACCTTCGTGGACCGCTATGTCGCCGATCCACTCTGTGGCTTCCAGATGAGCAACGGTTACTGGGGCGCTTTCGTTCGGGGACTGACAGCGCTCTACCAGCCGCAGGCCATGAAGAAGATACGCGCCGACCTGCCCGTCTACCTCTTTTCGGGCGACCGCGATCCTGTCGGGCATAACGGCCGCGGCGTTGAACAGCTGGCCCGTATGTATCGCGAGGTGACCGGAAGCCGCGACGTCACCCTGCGCCTCTACCCTGAGGCACGTCACGACATCCTGCATGAAACCAATCGCGATGAAGTGATGACCGACCTGCTGGGCTGGATCAAACGTCACTTGGGTTCTTGATGACGTTTCCGGTGCTGCTCGCGCCGCAAACGCACTACGTCCGGCGCAGGCGCTTTGTCTTTTGATGATTCGGGCGTCATAGAAAGTCTGATCTTCTATTTGCCGCCTGCTGTTTATTTGAACTGGCGCGTCCTCGCCGGACAGGCCCAGAAGAGCCGCGATGCGGCGGCCCCTTTGGACTCCCCACGCACCCCAAGTCGCCTGCCCCGCTTTGCGGGGTTCCCTCCCTGCATAAAGCCGGCATCGAAGGGTCGGTGAGATTCGGCATCCATGCCTCAGCTCACCTAATCCGTACATCCCTGTACGGATTCCCCTTGGCCGGCTTTACTCCGGTCGGCAGGCTCAATGGGGACTCAAGAACAAAGCGTCAGCGCATTTTTCTTGAGTCCGCGCTTTGTAGAGTGGGTAAAGCCCGCAGGGTTTACCCACCCGCAACACCTTCTTTGTGAGCAGGCCAAACCAAAACATGGCTCACGTAAAACAATCTCCGCCTCAGCCCCTGCAAAAAAGCGTAAAATCCCCACAGCCAGCGCCGGCCTCCGAGAGCTTCTTCGCAAGCTGTCACCCGAGAACCTTCACGCCAGCGGCAATATCGTCACGCTGCCGTGAAGATTTTTAAACTTTGGAACCCTCCCATGAAAAAGCTGCATCGCATCGTCATTGTTGGCGGCGGGGCCGGCGGGCTTGAGCTCGCCACGGCACTCGGCCACCGTCTCGGCAAACACAGCATGGCCCGTATCGTTCTGGTGGACGCCGGCCTCTCCCATATCTGGAAGCCTCTACTGCATGAAGTGGCCGCCGGCACCATCAATTCCTTTGAAGACGAGCTCAATTATTTTGCTCATGGCGCGAAAAACCATTTCGAGTTCCAGCATGGCCGTCTCGACGATATCAACCGCGATGCCCGCACTATTCATCTGGCTCCGCTGACCGGCGATGACGGTGAAGTGCTGGCCAATGGTCGTGATCTTGCTTACGACACACTGGTGATTGCCATCGGCTCCACCTCCAATGATTTCGGTACATCTGGCGCACGCGACAACTGCATTTTTCTGGATTCGCGCCCGCAGGCTGACCGCTTCCAGAAAAAACTGCTGCAGATGTATCTGCAAGCGCATGCCATGCCGGAAGACGCGCCGGAAAAACCCGAACTCAATATCGCCATCGTCGGGGCCGGCGCCACCGGTGTAGAACTGGCGGCCGAGCTGCATCATGCCTCGCACCAGTTCCTGGAATACGGTCTGGATGAAATTCCTCCGCATCAGGTGAAGATCAGCCTCATTGAAGCTGCCCCGCGTATTCTGCCAGCGCTGCCAGAAGCCGCTTCACAGCGTGCGCATGAATCGCTGGCCAAGTTGGGCATACAGATACACACCGGGCAGATGGTCACGGAAATCACGCCCGAAGGCCTGAAAACCCGCGACGATCTTTTTGTCCCGGCCTCGCTGAAAGTCTGGTCGGCCGGCATCAAGGCCCAGGATTTCCTGAAAGACTTTGGCGGCCTTGAAAGCAACCGTATCAATCAGTTGGTAGTAAGGCCCACGCTGCAAACCACGCGTGACGACCATATCTTCGCCTTTGGCGATTGCGCCAGCTGCACGCTACCAGGCATGGTGCGGCCACTGCCGCCACGGGCACAAACGGCCAATCAGCAGGCCACTTTTCTGGTGAAAGCACTGGTCGCGCGCTTGGAAAAAGATCCGCTGCCGGAATTCAAATACCACGATTACGGCTCGCTGATTTCCATCAGCTCCGCCAACACCGTGGGCAATCTCTCCGGCAATATCAATATTCAGGGCTGGATTGCCCGCATCATGTATCTCTCGCTCTACCGCATGCATCAGGTAAAGCTGCACGGCATCTTCAAGACCGGTGTGCTATTTGCCAAAGACATGCTTTCCAAAACATCCGGGCCCACGCTCAAGCTGCACTGACGACTCCGCTCTGTTCTCGCCCTCTGAAAAGCCCGCTATTGCGGGCTTTTTCATGCCCCCTCCTTTTATCTACCTACTTTTATCTACCTCCTGATCCCTGCCACTGATCTGAAAGCACCGAAGGACTCTTGGGCTGACCCGTTTTGGCACCTCTGCTGGCCATCACAGAGACCGGTCGGCTCTGCGATGACGCGCATGATCGTCGCAGCAAAGCCTTAGCAACGGCCACCTGTCTGCGTTAGTGGTAAGGGCTTTCCCGAAGACCAACAAGAAAAAGGGTAAAACACTGTGAAAAACAGAATCCTGAGCGGCATGCTTTTTATACTATCGGCCACTGCCAGCCTGACTCATGCCGCAGCGGCCGATGTAAATCCTGTTAGCAGCAACGGCATTTCCGTCATCACCTCAAGCTGGATCAATCCACGCCTTCTTGATGTCACCGTGACGAGTGCGCTGCTCAATCGCGCGGCTGGAGTGAGAGCTCTTCTACCCGCCAGTTACGCCGCCAATCCGACCAAAAGATATCCCGTGATTTATCTCTTTCACGGCGGTGGCGGCAGCTACGCCGACTGGACGACCTGGGGCAATATCGAAGCGCTGACGGCCAGCCTCGATGTGATTGTGATCATGCCCGATGGCGGCAAAGGCAGTTGGTATAGTGACTTCGACAATTTTGGTCTGGCGGGCGCGCCACAATGGGAACGCTTTGAAATCACCCAGCTCATTCCCTGGGTAGATGCGAATTTGCGCACACAAGCCTCGCGCTCCGGCCGTGCCATTGCCGGTCTTTCCATGGGCGGCTACGGCGCCATGAGTTATGCCGCACGCCACCCTGATCTTTTCGTGTCGGCCTCCAGTTTTTCCGGTGCGGTTAATACCGGCCTGCCTGCCTTCAATGCCTATATCGCCGTCTCTCCCGTGATCGACGGCTTTGCACCCGGCGCTATCTGGGGTGTGCCACCGCTTGATCAGACCAAGCTGCACGAACGCAATCCCACCGAGCTCGCCGCCAATCTGCGTGGCATGCATGTGGGGCTTTACGCCGGGAACGGCGCACAGGGCCCACTGGATGGAAATTTTGAAATCGTCGGGGTCTTCAACAATATTCAGGAAGGTGTCGTGGAGCAGATGAATCTTTCGCTCTCACGTGCACTGACTCAGGCCGGTGTTTCACACACGCTGAATACTTACGGCAACGGCACCCATAGCTGGCCTTACTGGAATCGTGACTTGCAGCAGGAAATGCCGGCCATCATGGCGACGTTTGCCAATCCGCAAGCCGCCGGTAACGCCATCGCTGATGCTGACTTCGAAGCGAGCGGCAAAGGCCCTTGGATCTGCGGCGGCCAATGTGGCGTAGATCATGGCCTGGGCAATGCACAAACTGGCACAGGCAACGGCTGGGTGCGCAATAATCGCGGCTGGAACGATATCCACCAGACCGTGCAAGTCGCGGCCAATACGCCTTACCGCCTCACCGGATGGCTGCGTACCTCCACCAATAGTGACAATGGATTTTTTGGTGTACGTACCGGTAATGGCACCGTGATCAGCGAGCAGAGTTTCACGCGCCTGAACGGCTATACGAAAGTTTCAGTCCTGTTGAACAGTGGCAACAACACCAGCGTGGTGGTGTATGGCGGGGTATGGACCGATCACGGCGACATCTGGCTGCAGCTGGACAATGTGTCACTGACGCCTGAAGGCTGACAATCCTGCGCGCAGGACCTGATCCTGGACCTGACTGAGGGACGCCCACAAGCGTCCCTCTTTTTTGGAAAGAAAACGGGCTCAGCGCATCTGCTTACGACGCGCTTCTCTCTCCCGCATTTCCTGCACACGGGCTTCGATCTGCTGCTGCGATTCAAGCGGCGTGCGACGCTCGCGGCCTTTTACGCTGGCCAGAGCCTGCTCCAGCAGCGCAATCATCTCAGCATCTTCAATATGGGTGTCGAGCAGCATAATGCACTCCCTCCTCACTGATTCTTCCCTATTATTCCGGAAAAAAGCTCCGGCACGGTCCCTTGCGAGGGCTGAACGGCAATCTAACGGAAACCACCGCCTTACTGTGCTGTCTTTTTACGACATATTTTTACGCTTAGCGTACGCCCTATCAACACGTCACAACGGAGTCATAAAGTCTTTCTTACTCTGGCGGGTTTTTATTTTCATACCATGCAGGCAGACTTCGCTCAGCCCTGCGCCATATTTCACCTCATCAAAAAGAGCCCACCATGAAAGCTGTCGCTACCGCCCATGTGGTTTCCACCGGCATCAACTACCGCCACAACATTCATACCGGCAGCCATGACCTGATCACCGACGAAGCTGCCAGCGCAGGAGGTCAGGATGCCGGGCCGGCGCCTTACGATTATGTGCTGGCCGGCCTTGGTGCCTGCACCGCCATCACGCTGCAAATGTATGCGCAGAGGAAGCAATGGAATATCGGCGAACTGCGTGTAGAGCTGACCTTGCTCAAGAATCATGAAGGCGAGGCCCGCATCGAACGTGTGTTGCACAGCTCTGCCACGCTGAGCGAGGAACAATGGGAACGCCTGCTGGATATTGCTGGTAAAACACCCGTGACCAAAACACTGCAGGCGGGCTCTCCCATCAGCACCACACGTGCGGCCTGACTCCGCTCATATCTTTCAGACAATAAAAAAGGGCAGCTTGCGGCGCCCCTTTTTATTCGCAAGCCTGCGCCATCAATAAACGAGCACTCATCTAACAAACATACGCTTACGTCTTCTTCGCCACTTTCACGTAAAACTATAGCCCTCAATGTGCGGCAGATTTTCCCTGACGACGCCGCAGCAAACCATCTGCGATCACCTGCTGGAAATGTTCTTCGAAGGTTTCACGGATTGGCCGGTACTGCACACCCAACTGTTTGCTGCGGTCGTTATCAAACTTCACCCTGAAGCCCACGTTGCGGCTGATGAATTGGCGCGTGACCGGCCCCACCAAAGGCCCGAACAGCCAAGCCAGCGGTTTGGGCACAACAAAAAAGGGAAAGGGATAAGCGAAGCCATAACGCGCACGCAGGATACGGGCAATGCCCAGCATGGTGATGTCACCGGCAATCAGGATGTGGCGGCCACTGGCCTCGGGCTTGAACGCTGCCAATAAATGCGCTTGGGCCACTTCACGCACATCAACCACGCCATACGCCAGATTAGGAACACCCATTAACAAACGACCGTCGCCCAGTTGGCGCAATGTATCAATGCTGGCAGATCGGCTATTGCGCGTCAGTGCAGGGCCGTAAACCATGCCGGGATTAATGGTGAGCAAATCCCATTGCGCTTGCGTGGCGTGAATTTTCCAGGCCTCACGCTCCGCGGCCACCTTGGAATACTGATAAGGGTTGTGCTCCACGCTGCTAGTGATATTCCAGTCTGCTTCGGTAAAAGCATCACGTCCCGTCGCTGCAAGATCGGCGTTATCACCCATCACGGCGGCAATACTGCTGGTCAACACAACGCGGCGCACGGTGGCACAACGCTTGGCGGCTTCCAGCACATGGCGTGTTCCTTCTACCGCCGGCCGTACCAAGGCTTCATTAGCATCCTTGAAGCCGGACAGCACAAAAGGGGATGCCGTGTGGATGACCACGGTGCAATCCTGCATGGCTTCATCGAAGCTGCTGGCATCCAGCAAATCGGCTTTGAACAGACGCAGCGTACCGGGCGTGCCCGCCGCCATTTTCTGCAAATGCTCAACGCTTGCGGCCTTGGCCGGATCACGCACCGTGGCATGCACGGTATGCCCCGCTTCGAGAAGATATTTGACGATCCAACCAGCGATATAGCCGGAGGCACCGGTCACCAGAACGGTGGTCGGGGAAGTGCTCATATCGTGCTCCTGATCATTACAAATGGCGCAAAGGCATCGCCCGGGCCCATGAAAACCGCCGTAGTGTGCGCTGGATTCCGCGCAGCAAGCTGGCCTCCTCGCCGCCGCAATACATCATTCCAGCCAATCCTGAGCGCAGCTCATGCAGGCCATGCCGCTCACGCCGGGTATGCGTTTTGTCATGACAGGCGCATGGCTCCCTGCCTTAGTCTTGCTGCCTTAGCCCTGCTGTATTAGTCAGCGTATCCGGAATTAGCCATGCCCCTGCCCGCCCTGCTGCAAAACCGTCTTGCCCTGCCCGTGATCGCCGCGCCCATGTTTCTGGTGTCTTCACCGGAGCTCGTCATGGCGCAATGCCGCGCCGGCATCGTCGGCGCCATTCCGGCACTGAATGCGCGCAGCAGTGAGATTTTTTCCGGCTGGCTGGATCAGCTGGGTGGCTTGCCGGCTGATGCCGCGCCCTATGCCGTGAATCTCATCCTGCATCCGTCGAATACCCGCATTGAGGCCGATCTCGCTATCTGCGAGCAACACCGCGCGCCCATCATCATCACCAGCATGAGTGCGCGTGCCGATGTAGTGGAGCGGGTGCATGCCTGGGGCGGCATCGTGCTGCATGACGTAGTGAATGCACGTCATGCCAAAAAGGCGATATCGCAGGGTGTAGACGGACTCATCCTCGTCGCAGGGGGTGCCGGCGGCCATGCCGGCAGCCTCAACCCGATTGGTTTTGTGCGCGAAATCCGCAGCTTCTTTGACGGCCCCCTGGCTCTGGGCGGCGCTATCAGTGACGGCGCCGGCATTCTGGCGGCGCAAGCACTGGGTGCTGATCTGGCCTATATGGGCACGCGCTTTATCGCCACCACCGAAGCGCAGGCCGATGCCGACTACAAGCAGATGGTGCTGGACGCCACCGCTAGCGACATTCTCTACACACCGCGCTTTTCCGTGGCTGGCGCCAGCTTCCTCAAGGCCAGCGTACAGCGCTGCGGCTTTGATCCGGAAAGCGGTCTGCCGGTAGAGGCTGACAAGGAAAACAAGGCCGTAGTCTGGCGCGATATCTGGAGTGCCGGCCAAGGCGTAGGCGTCATCAGCGACCTGCCCGATGTCGCCACGCTGAGCCTGCGATTGCAGGCGGAATACCGGCTGGCGCGCGAACAACTGGCCGTCCGTATCGGCTATATTTTGTGACCGAAAGGTTCCGAACAGCGCCTGATATTTGCTGAAAACCTTATGCCAGCAGGCATCTGGCGCGAGTCTGATGCTTGCGCAAGTCAAACGGTCACTTCCGGCCATTGCCCAGATTGACATTTGTCAGCCTCATTGCGTTCTGCCAAAAACAATAACAACGGGCCACCTTCTTGCTGCCCCCACAGCGAGCACAAGGCCCGGAAGAGGATTACAAGAATGTTGCGTCACCGGCTCGCTAGCGCCATTTGCTCCATCGCCCTGCTTTCCTCCCCTGCTCTGGCTGAAGACAGCCTCACAAATGACGCAGCACTGAGCCTGCCCCCCTTGGCCATGGCTGATGCCACGCCGGCAGAAGAGCCACCACTATGGGTGGATGCCGCTCATGCCCTGCAAACGCCGCCCACAGATGCTGCCGGCCAACTGCTGGCCGCCGCTGAAAGCCCCACGGCTGATCAGCCCTTTTCTGCCGTAAACGAAAATGTGGCTCGCCGTAAATCCTTCTGGGACGAGAACAACAGCAATGAGCCGCGCTGGGTGACGCAGGAGCAATTTGAAAAGCAGCTCAAGCTCGTGCACAAGACGGTGCCCGACCCCAAGATCGGCCTCTTCGGGCCGGATTCCATGATGTGGAAAATCAACAGCTATATCGCTCCCGGCGCCTTTGGTGCCGGCCAGGCCTTGCTCTTGCAGATTTCCCACCCCTGGATCACCGCAGGCATTGATGAGCATTCGGTGGTGAAGAAAAAACCCATAGAACGCGGTCGCAATACTTTCCGCTACATCCTCACCATGCTCTACGGCTCGCGCGAGCAAGCACTGGAAGCGGCACGCGATGTGCGCCGCATACATGCCAAGGTGCAAGGCCATATGAAATACAAAGCCGGCGCCTTCGGCGAAGGTAGCGAATACCGCGCCAATGAAGAGGCCGCCATGATCTGGGTGCACTCCACGCTGTGGGAAACCCAGATGAAAATGTACGAAGAGGGTGTGGGCAAGGTCAGCGATATCGACAAAGAACAGTACTACCAGGAGAGCAAACTATTCGCCTATCTCTTCGGCATACGTGAAGAGGCCCTGCCCGCACACTGGCTGGATTTCGTGGCGTATTGCGACAAGATGCGCGCTGGCGACCAGCTCGTCGTTACCAAAGCCAGCCGCGAACTGGCGGACTATCTCTTCGGCGTGCACAGCCTTGGTGGCGTGATTATCTGGCCATTAATGCAATTGCAGATCACCATGACCAAGGCCAATCTGCCGCCACGTCTGAGCCAGGGCTATGGCTTCTCCAATTACACCTGGTTCGGCAAAAGTGTTTATGCCACCAGCATGTGGGGCAGTCGTGTCGGCCATGTCATTTTGCCGGACTCCCTGCTCGGCAACCCGGCCTATAAAGAAGCCAAAGCTCGTATCAAAGGCAAAAAGGCTGGCTGGTTCACGCGCATGGAGTTGTGGATGGCCTTCGGCAATTCCCGCCTCACCAATGATAAATAAGCCGTCACAGCGCTAAGCCATAGGCAGGAAATCTGTGCCGCTGGACGACACCATGTCTCTACCTGAGCCTGTACACGAGGAGCCCCGCATGCAGTGCACCGGCATAGCCCGCACTCTTTTTTCTGTGCTCCTCGCGACACTCCTGAGCTCGGCCCACGCCAGTGCCGACAATACGCTTGCAGACCCTGTACGACTGAATCCGCCACCCTTGGCCATGGCGAATGCGGCTCTGGTCGAGGAGCCCGCATTCTGGGTGGATGCTGGACAGCAACTGCGAACAGACAGGGCAGACCGTCAGCAGCAACTCGCCCTAGCCGATGACTTTTCTGCCGATGAGGTCGCGGCAAGCGAAGAAAAAACATTTTCAGCCGTGAACGATGAAGTAGAAAAGCGCAAAGCGTTCTGGGCGGGAAACAACAGTAATGAACCCCGCTGGATCACCCAGGAGCAATTTGAAAAGCAGCTCAAGCTCGTGCACAAGACGGTGCCCGATGCCAAGGTCGGCCTCTTCGGCCCAGACTCCATGATGTGGAAAATCAACCGTTATATTGCCACGGGCGCCTTTGGTGCCGGTCAGGCCATGCTGTTGCAGTTTTCCTATCCCTGGATCACGGCCGGTATAGATGATCACTCCATGGTGAAAAAAGATCCCATAGAGCGTGGCCGCAATACCTTTCGCTATGTTCTCACCATGCTTTACGGCTCACGCGAACAGGCGCTGACTGCCGCGCGTGATGTACGCCGCATTCATGCCAAGGTGCAGGGCTATATGAGATACAGGGCCGGCGCATTTGGTGAAGGCAGCGAGTACCGCGCCAATGAAGAAGCCGCCATGGTCTGGGTCCATGCCACGCTCTGGGAAACCCAGATGAAGATGTATGAAGAAGGCGTGGGCAAGGTCAGCGATATCGACAAAGAACAGTACTATCAGGAGAGCAAGCTTTTCGCCTATCTCTTCGGTATACGCGAAGAAGCCCTGCCCGCGCATTGGCTGGATTTCGTGGCCTACTGCGACAAAATGCGCGCCAGTGACCAGCTTGCCGTCACCAAAGCCAGCCGCGAACTCTCCGATTTTTTCTTTGAAGTGCATAGCATTGGTGGCGTGATCATCTGGCCATTGATGCAAGTGCAAATCCTCATTACCAAGGCCAATCTGCCGCCAAAACTAAGCAAGGGCTATGGCTTCTCCAATTACACCTGGTTCGGTAAAAGCGTTTATGCCACCGGCATGTGGGGCAGCCGAGTCGGCCACACCATCCTGCCGGACTCCTTGTTAGAAAATCCGGCGTATAAAGAAGCCCACGCTCGCATCAAGAGCAAAAAAGCCGGCTGGTTCACCCGCTTCGAACTCTGGGTAGGCTTCGGCAATTCCCGTCTGACCAACGATAAATAGGAAGCCGGCATGAAATCTCGTTCTCTCAGTGATCTCATTGCCTGGAGCCTGGTGCTACTAGCCGCCATCGTCATGCCGGTGCAGGCGGCTAGCTATTTGTCAGTGACCGAGGCTAAAAAACTGATGTTTCCAGCAGCTGAACGCTTTGTCGCTGTGCCTTCATCTTCACTGCGGCAATGGCAGGATCAGCTGAGCAAACGTCTGGATGAGGATGTGCGTATACGCCATATCAAATTATGGGAAGCGCGCCAGGGCGATAAATTGCTGGGTTATTTCGCTAGCGATTCTGCTATTGGCCGAGATGAGCTCTTTGACTATGCCGTGAGCTTTGATACCGATGCTGTCGTGCTGCAAGTGGAAATCCTGAACTACAAGGAAGCCCATGGCCAGGAAGTGCACGACCACAAACCGTGGCGGCGGCAATTCATTGGCAAGAGCGCTGATTCCGCCCTACAGCTGGATAGCGATATCAGCAATATCAGCGGCGCCACGCTCTCCTGCAGCCATCTCGCCGACGGCATACGCACTCTGACCCGTCTGCTCAAAACAGGTCTGGGCGGCAGTTTCACGGTGCCGCCCTCCACATCCGGGCCAAAATAAAAAAGCCCGCAATCGCGGGCTTTTTTATGCAGAGCCTTTTTATACAGGCCTTTTTATGCAGGGCATTCAACGACTCAGATAACGCATACCGTCTTCAATGCCCTTGATGGTGAGCGGATACATGCGGTTTTCCACCAACTGGCGTACCTGCACCACCGACTGTGTGCCGTTCCAGCTTTTTTCCGATTCCGGATTCAGCCACACCAATCGCTCAAAGTGCTGATTGAGCCGCTGCATCCACACGGCGCCGGGCTCTTCGTTGAAATGCTCCACCGAGCCGCCCACCGCCATCACCTCATACGGGCTCATGGTGGCATCACCGACAAAGACCACGCGGTAATCGCGACCGTATTTATGGATGATGTCCCAGACCGAGGTACGTTCGCTAAAGCGCCGGGCATTGTCCTTCCACACACCTTCATAGATGAAGTTATGGAAGTAGAAATACTCCATATGCTTGAACTCGGTACGTGCCGCCGAAAACAGCTCTTCGCAGGTCTTGATGTAGGGATCCATGGAACCGCCGACATCAAAAAACAGCAGTACTTTCACCTTGTTCTTGCGCTCAGGCCGCATCTTGATATCGAGCAGACCAGCCTTGTGCGCAGTGGCGCGTATGGTGTCGTCTACATCCAGCTCTTCATCCACACCGGTGCGGGCAAAGCGCCGCAGGCGGCGCAACGCGACTTTGATATTGCGTATGCCGAGCTCAACGGAATCGTCCAGATTTCGGTATTCGCGCTTTTCCCAGACCTTGGCCGCGCGCTTGTTACGCGATTCACCGGCCAGGCGTATGCCCTCGGGATTGGCACCAAAAGCGCCATAGGGCGACGTGCCGCCAGTACCCACCATCTTGTTGCCGCCCTGATGGCGCTTTTCCTGTTCCTCAAGGCGCTTGCGGAATTCCTCCATGAGCTTTTCCAGCGAGCCCATTTTCTGAATTTCCGCCATTTCTTCCGGCGTTAGCGTCTTTTCCAAAGCCTTGCGCAACCATTCCTCGGGAATGGCTTTGCTCAGCAATTCCGGAGTAAGCGCATCTATGCCTTCAAAATACTTGGCAAAGGCTTTGTCGAATTTGTCGTAATGACGCTCATCTTTCACCAGCACCGTACGCGAAAGCAGATAGAACTCGTCGATATTGGCATAGACGAGACCATGCTCCAGCGCATTGAGCAGGTCCAGCAATTCGCGAATGGTGGTAGGCACCTTGAATTCGCGCAGCGTGAAGAAGAAGTTGATCAGCATGGCGGCGCTCCGCGCTTACGCTTCCCTTCGGTTCATAAAGGCCAGACGTTCGAGAAGATGAACATCGGCCTCGTTTTTCAGCAGGGCACCATAGAGCGGCGGAATGGCCTTGCGCGTATCGCGGTTGCGCAGAATATCTTCAGGAATTTCATCAGCCAGCAGCAGCTTGAGCCAGTCGATAAGCTCAGAGGTGGAAGGCTTTTTCTTAAGGCCCGGCACCTTGCGCACATCGAAGAAGATTTCCATGGCTTCGCTAACCAGCGAACCCTTGATGCCCGGATAGTGCACTTCCACGATTTTCTTCATGGTGCTGACATCGGGGAAGGTGATGTAGTGGAAAAAGCAGCGGCGCAAGAAAGCATCCGGCAGCTCTTTTTCATTATTGGACGTGATGATGACGATAGGACGGCGCTTGGCCTTAATGACCTTCTGCGTCTCGTAAACGTAGAACTCCATCTTGTCGATTTCAGTCAGCAGATCGTTGGGGAATTCGATATCGGCCTTGTCGATTTCGTCGATAAGCAGCACCACCGGCACATCGGCATCGAAGGCTTCCCAGAGCTTGCCCTTCTTGATGTAGTTGCCGATGTCATGCACACGGTCATCACCCAGCTGCGAATCGCGCAGGCGGGAAACGGCATCGTATTCATACAGACCCTGCTGGGCCTTGGTGGTGGATTTGATATGCCACTGAATGAGCCTCAGGCCCAGCGATTCGGCCACCTGTTCGGCCAGCATGGTCTTGCCGGTGCCTGGCTCACCCTTGATGAGCAGGGGCTTTTGCAAAGCGATGGAAGCATTGACAGCCAACTTGAGATCGTCGGTCGCCACATAGGCGTTGGTACCCTGAAACTGCATGAAAAACCTCGGTGCTAGGGGCTTTTGACGTTTCACGCTACGCATCGTTGCCGCCTGATTTTTTGCCAGGCAAGGCACGACCGACGTGGCGTGGTCATTCCACGCGAGAAGGGAGTAACGCCGCATGGCGAAAAATCAGCCGGCAACCCCTGCGTGAGCCCCGGAGTATATGCAGCTCCCTGCACCAATCACAGTATCCGGGCCGTACAGCCCATGGTCTCTGGCGAGCAGGCCGTCAGGCGGCCGATTCGCGCCCGGAACGGCTCTCCACAAAGAACAGGATGCCGTAAACCACGGCAGCAACCAGCAGCAAGGGCAAGGCCGCCTGCAGCAAGCCATAAGGGGATTTGGCCAGAATATTGAACATGACACCGACACAGGCCGGCACCACAAACAGGCCATCACCATTGACCACCACCCCCGGCGTGAACAGCAGGATGGCGAGCAGGCTACGCAGGAAAATACGCAGCTGCCGCTGCGCCTGCAGATAGGGCGTGAGGTAGCGCTCGAAACCCAGCTGCAGCAACGCCGCCATGCCGATATACAGCAGCCAAGCAATCACATAACCCATTTCTCTCTCCAGAAAAAATATTCAGTAGCAAGGGCCCGCAGCACTCTGGACAAACACCTACTACTCACTGAAAAGCGTAGGCGAGGCCGCTAGCACAAGGCAAAACCTGCGCGAAAAAGCGGAGTTTACGATTGGTAAATGAGCATTTTTCGCGCAGGTTTTAACGCCGTGATAGCAACGCAGCCAGCTTTTCACTTAATGCATGCGTATCCAGCGGATGACATGCTCTTCTATATCTTCTTCATTCACCGCCGTTTCCGGCAGTACACGCCCGGCTACAGAAATATTCGCCGTCTTCACGCTTTCTGTAGTGCCACTCAGCAAAGGATGCCAGCGCGCCAGACCACGGCCCTCATTAAGACGGCGATAGGCACAGCTGGCCGGCAGCCAGTTTATCGTGCCGATATTGGCCGGCGTCAGCTGCACACAATCCGGTACATATTTGTGACGATCGGGATAGCTGCTGCACTGGGCCGAGGACAAATCCAGCAGGCGGCAAGCTACATCGGTGTAATCAATGACATCGCTGTCTTCGTATTCCAGCTTGTGCAGGCAGCAACGGCCGCAGCCATCACAAAGCGCTTCCCACTCCGCCCGGCTCAGCTCCTGCAGGGAGTATTGCTCCCAGAAGCGCTCACGCAATTTCGCTGCTGCACTCATGGCCGTTCCAGTATGGCGTGGGCCTGATATTCCAAGCCCTGATCGGCCAGTTGTGTGGTAATGAAATCGCGCCACACGCCTTCCGGCTTCCATACGGCATGCATCAGCAGCACCGCCTCATGCAGCGGCACAGACTCATGCAGAACACGATAGAGAAAAACAAAAGCGGATGCGCGCATATTGCAGGCGCAATGCACCAGCACAGCTTCATCACGCATGGCCCAGAGAATTTGCGCAAACAGAGTGAATTTTTCCGGCTGAGGATTTTCCCAGATCACCGGTAGCTGCACATAGTTGATGCCCTGCCCGGTCAGGCGCGCGCCTTCATCACTGACGGCATTATCCGAAGTGGGCAGTGCCAGATTGATGACATGCTTCACGCCCGTACCCGCCAGAGACGAAAGCTGTTCGGCCGAAGGTTGGGCCGAGGTGCAGAGTAGGTCGTCAACGATGCTGACCGAGGGCAGCTTGATACTCATTCAAAAAACCTCACCCCGGAATATCCCGATACTTACTGTCATCCGGATTGTAGAGATCCAACAGATAGTCTTCTTTCTGCGGCGGCAGCTGCAGATAAAAACCTTTTTCGGCAATTTCAGCGCGCAGCTTTTCCGAGCTCACCCGGGCCAACTCACGGCCTTCTTTGTGCGGCATATCCATCACATGCTTAGGCGTACCGAAAATCGCCAGCAAGGCAGCAGGCACGCGGCTCAGGCCCTCCACCTTGGGCACGTAAAGATACATCTCGTCTTTCTTGCTGCTTTTGTAGACAGCCAGAAGCAACAAACTCATGGTGATTCCTCTCGCATACAGCCGGATCAACCGGCCTGCACGGCACGCTGGCGCTCTTGGCGCCAGGCAATGATGTCATTTTCAGCGGCTTGCAGCACCGGCTCCAGCACCGGCAACAAGAGCTCGCCACGCCAGCGCAGCAAGGCCTTGGGCAAGGGTGCTTGCGCACCCAAATCCACACGCCCCAGCACCAGCGCTTCCACATGGCGTTTGCGCAAGAGCACTTCCTCGGGCACGCCCGTCTGCTCGGATACCGGCTTGGCACTGGCCCGCAAAGCATCAAACAGGGCTTTGGCTTCGCGCGGCAGCGGTGTGGGCAGCGGTGCCGGCCAGCTCTCCGGTGGCAGCTTTTTCGCATCGGCAATTACACGCAGGATGGACTCGCCTTCCTTGCGCAGAATGCGTGGCGTCACATCCTCGATATCGGCCAGCGCCTGCAATGAGCTGGGCTGCTTGCGGGCCAAGGCAAACAAGCTGCCGTTCTTGATAAGAAAGCCGCGTGGCGTATCACGCGATCTCGCCTCGCCTTCACGCCAGATCATGATTTCACGTAAGACCGCCAGCTCCTGAGGACGCAACTTCCAGGCACTGCTGACATCGCGATACAGCTCACGAGCATCCGGCGTGAAGTTGATTTCATCCAGCATGAGCTGGCAGTCACTTTCAAAGCAGGTATTGAGAGCCGCCGCATCCAGCCTGCTCTTCAGGTGTTCATACAAAGGTGGCAGGTATTTCACATCCAGCGCGGCATAAGAAATCTGCCCCGGCGACAAGGGCCGCAGCATCCAGTCCGAGCGCGACTCATCCTTGGGAATATCCACACCCAGATTTTCCTGCAGGGCTTTCTGGTAACCCACTTGCAAGCCCTGACCGAGAAAAGCCGTGGCAATCTGGCTATCCAGAATGCCGCGTGGCAGAGAGCCCGTCAGACGCGTCAGCACTTCTATGTCTTCCGAGCAGGCATGCAACAGCTTGCGCGGAAACTCATTCAGGAGCAGCGGAAACAGCGGTGTGAAATCTGTGATGGTGAGCGGATCGATCAGATACTCGGTATCGCCGTCACCAATCTGAATCAGAGCCAAGCGCGGATAAAAGGTATCCACGCGCATGAACTCGGTATCCATCGCAATCGCTTCACGCGAGGCCAGTTCGCCTGCCATGGCGGCTAGTGCGGCATTGTCCGTAATGTGGATGATGTTCAATGCACTTGCTCGCTTTTTTGGTGTTTCGTCATCCCCAGCGGCGCTGAGGATGACGGATTCAGGTAAGAGGCTTAGAGCCCCAGTTGCT
The DNA here is from genome assembly GCA_050739955.1 of Moraxellaceae bacterium. GTDB lineage: Bacteria > Pseudomonadota > Gammaproteobacteria > Pseudomonadales > Moraxellaceae > UBA2031. The sequence continues at coordinate 7,128 of JBOICI010000001.1, read as the reverse complement.
TGGCGATCACTTCATTCATGATTTCATGCGTGCCGCCGCCGATGGAGAGAATGCGATTGTCGCGAGACAGACGCTCTACCAGCGATTCGCGCATAAAACCCATGCCGCCGAATATCTGCACTGCCTCATAGGTGACACGATCACTCACGCGGGTGGCAAAGTTCTTGGCCATGGAGACTTCCTTCACCGAAGGAATACCGGCCTGTATGCGCGCTGCCACACGGTAAGTGAACTCACGACTGGCTTCCACTTCCGTCGCCATATCAGCCAGCTTGTGGCGTATCACCTGCAGCTTGGACAGTTTTTTGCCGAAAGCCTCGCGCTCATGCACATAGCGCAGCGATTCTTCCAGCGCCATCTGCGAAGTCATATTGGCCATCACCGCCAAATTGAGACGCTCCATCTGGAAGTTGGTCATGATGACGAAGAAGCCGGCGTTCTCGCCGCCAATAAGATTGGCCTTGGGCACTTTCACATCATCAAAGAAGAGCTCGGCTGTATCCGATGCCCACCAGCCATGCTTTTTCAGCGGCTTGCCGGTGCTGAAACCGGGCATGCCCTTTTCCATCAACAAGAGGCTGATACCGCCATAGCCTGCATCGCCAGTACGCACAGCAACGGTGTAATAGTCGGCGCGTATGCCGGAGGTGATGAAAGTCTTGGAGCCGGTGACACGATAGAAATCACCATCACTCACGGCACGCGTCTTGAGACTGGCCACATCGGAGCCGCCAGAGGGCTCAGTAATGGCCAGCGCCGCAATCTTTTCACCGCGCAGCACCGCTGGCACCACGCGCTGCTTCATTTCTTCACTGCCCCATTTCACGATGGGCGGCAGACCGATATCCAGTGAACCCAGGCTGGCCACTAAACCACCGGAGCCGGTGCGCATCATTTCTTCGCTGGCGGCAATCTTGAGAAAGACATCGCCTTCACCAAAACCACCCAAGGCTTCGGGATAACCAATACCCGAGAGGCCGGCATCGCCGAAAATCTTGTAGAGCTCCAGCGGAAAGGTACCCGCCTCCTCCCACTCATTGATATGCGGCGCGATATGCTCGGCCACAATCTTGCGTACGGTGCGGCGCACTTCCTCGTGCGTGTCGTTGAAATACTCTGTGTAACTCATGGCTACTTCCTCGCTGCATTGCGCTGCTCTGCGCAGATAATCCGGCCGCCTGTTACACGGCAAACAACGCCGAGGCCGACCGGGGTAATGCCACCCTGCCTCTCTCTTTCTTCACCAAAGTGCCTTAAGGAACGCACGAAGTAGAAACAGGCAGGGCAGCGGATTCTTGCCGCCGTGATTGCGGTTCAAATGAGGGACTTACGGCCAGCTAGCGCATGCGCCAGGGTATTGCCGTCGACAAATTCCAGTTCGCCACCCATGGGCACGCCATGGGCAATGCGGCTCACCACCACCTCCTGATCACGCAGGGCTTCCCGAATGTAGTGCGCGGTGGCTTCGCCTTCAACGGTGGGATTGGTCGCCAGAATGAGCTCGCGCACGGCATCACGGCGCACGCGATCCAGCAAACGGGGTATGCCCAGCTCGCGCGGGCCTATGCCGTCGAGGGGAGAAAGATGGCCCTTGAGTACGAAATAAAGACCGCGATAAGAGACCGATGCTTCTATCGCCATGAGGTCTACAGGGTTTTCCACCACACAGAGCAGGCTGCGATCACGGCGATCCGATGCGCACAGATGGCAGATCTCCTGCTCGGTCAGGCTCTGGCATTCCCGGCACTCGCGCACACCCTCCATGGCACGCGCCAGCACATCCGAGAGCCGCAGGCCGCCGGCACGATTACGCTCCAGCAATTGCAGCGCCATGCGCTGCGCCGATTTGGGACCTACCCCCGGCAAGGCACGCAGGGCTTCAACCAGCTCGGTAACCAGCGGACTTAGAAACATGAAACCTCAGAAAACATACAGGCCTTGGAACCCGGAAAGCTCAGTTGCAACGTATGGGCGTAACTGGCCCTTGCTGCACCACTTTTTCCAGCCAGGCCTGATCGATAGTCTCGCCCACACCGGTTTCAGCCACGTAATGCGAAATGGCCACAGTCGCTGTACCACCAGCACCGCAACTGCCGGGCTGGGTTGCGGCTACGCGTAGCTGCTGGGTGGCCGCCGAGTGATTGGAGAAGCAGAACCAGGCGCCCTTTTTACCGCCATCGCGCGGCAACAGGCCAACGGCCTGCGCCTCCGGGAAGAAGCAGACGCGATCGCCACGCCAGTCCAGTGTCTCGGCATCCTGACGCCGCTCGAAACGGCCACTCAGGCTGAGCGAGCCTTCGTACTCGGCCTGACGACCGTCACGACTGACCAGCTTGAAGCCGTCGGCCAGCGCTGATGTAGAGAACAGCACAACGCAAAACAGCACAGGGAGTTTGCGTGCAAACATGATGATTAACCTCGATCTCAGAAAGGCAGTTTCATGCCCGGTGGAAGGTTGAGTCCCTGTGTGACGCTTCCCATCTTCTTCTGGCTGTGATCCTCGACCTTGCGTACGGCATCGTTCACCGCTGCCGCAATCAGGTCTTCCAGCATTTCTTTGTCTTCCTTGAGCAGGCTGTCATCAATCTGCACACGCTTCACATCGTGACGGCCTGTCATTACCACTTTCACCAAACCCGCGCCGGCTTCGCCGGTGAGTTCGGTATTGCCCAGCTCTTCCTGCGCCTTTTGCATCTGCTTTTGCATCTGCTCTTGCATGCGCTGGGCCTGTTGCATCAGTTGCTGCATATTCATGGCAAATCTCTCAACTCAATCCAGAGGAACAATCGAATCCGGCAGAATTTCTGCCTGGAAGTCATTAATCAGGGCCAATACCTGCGGATCACGACGCAGGCTTGCTTCCGCGGCCTGCTGGCGAGCCTGCTTGCGCGCGGCAATCACCTGCATGGGTACGGCATAGGCTGGGTCTTTCTTGGCCAGACGAATCTGCGCACCGGGAAAGTGACGGCGAAAGCATTCTTCCACCTGCGCGATGGACTGTGCACTGGCAGCAATTTCATGCCGGGCTGGCAACTGCAGCTCGAAAACTGTCGTGCTCACGGCCACCAGCGCAGCATGGCGAGCCAAATTGAGACCGCCACCATTCAAACCACTTTTGCGCACCCAACGCTCCCAGTCCTCCGCGCTGCAATACGCTGCCGGGTCCTGACTGGCGGCCGGCTCTGCCTCGGGTTCAGGCTCGGCCACAACAGCAGGCTGTGTTTGCGGCTGGCTCTGGGCCGGATAAAGCGGCACCACATTCGAGGCCGGCTCGGCCCGCGCCGTCACCGCCACACGAGGCTGGGGCTGCGCCACTGTCTGCAGGGGTTGCTGCTGCGCAGTTGCAGCAACAGCGGTGGATGCAGCAGCAGCTGCACTCGGCACCGTGCTGCGCGCCATAGCGTGACTGCCGGATACGGCTTGCGGGCCGGAAGGCGCAGTCGCGGCTGGACGCGTGGCCGGGCGTGGCGCTGCTGGCGCACGGGCACCGGCACCTTGTGCAGCATCTGGCGCCGTCGGCAAGGGACGGAAGGTCAGCATGCGCAGCAGCGTCATTTCAAAACCGGAACGCAGATCGGCCGCCCAAGGCATATCGCGGCGACCGTGCAAGGCAATCTGGTAATACAGCTGCGCATCTTCTGCGGTCATGGTCTGGGCTACGGCCAGCACGCGGTCTCTATCACCCAGCGCATTGTCCACGGCATCGGGCAGCATCTGCGCCAGCGCCACGCGATGCAGGGTAGAAATCAATTCACCCAGCGCCCCGGCAAAATCCACGCTCTGCTCAGCCAGCTGCCCACAGACATCAAGTACGGCAGCGGCATCACCGGAATTCAGCGCATCCAGCACACGGAAAACGAGATCTCTATCAATCGAGCCCAGCATGCTGCGCACATCGGCCGTGCCCAGCTTGCCGTTGCCAAAGGCAATGGCCTGATCAGTGAGAGAAAGCGCATCGCGCATGGAGCCATTGGCAGCACGCCCCAACTCCCACAATGCACTTTCATCAAACGTGACCATTTCTTTTTGCAGCACAGCATGCAGATGCTCCACCACGCGCTCCGGCGACATGGCCTTGAGCGCAAACTGCAGGCAGCGCGACAGAATGGTGACGGGCAGTTTTTGCGGATCAGTAGTAGCTAGCAAAAATTTCACATGAGGCGGCGGCTCTTCCAGCGTTTTCAGCAACGCATTGAAAGAATGGCCGGAAAGCATATGCACTTCGTCGATGAGGTAGACCTTGTAGCGGCCTCTTGTGGGCGCGTATTGCACATTGTCCAAGAGCTCACGCGTGTCCTCCACCTTGGTACGCGAGGCCGCGTCCACTTCGATGAGATCAACAAAGCGGCCTTCATCCACTTCACGGCAGGTGGAGCAAACACCGCAGGGCTCGGAGCTGACTCCGGTTTCGCAATTCAGACATTTAGCCAGGATACGGGCGATGGTGGTCTTGCCCACGCCGCGCGTACCAGTGAAGAGATAGGCATGGTGCAGGCGGTCCTGGTCCAGGGCATTGATAAGCGCGCGCGCCACATGCTCCTGCCCCACCAGCTCACGAAAGCTGCGGGGGCGGTATTTGCGCGCCAGAACCTGATAACTCATCCGCCATTTCCTTCCATTGCCATGGCAGGCCAAAAGCCTACCGGCCGCCCCATTACAGGGTGGCCAAAAAGAGCGCCTATGCTAACCGCTGACCGGGGCTGGCCCAAGCCGCCCGGGCAGGAGTTTGCGCTGTTCATCACTGCCGAATGTGCGGCTCTCGTCATCCTCGGCAAACGGCTTGCTGCACCGCCGTACCACTGGGTATCGTCCGGGTACTTATCAGTCACCTGAGCCTGTTTGATGGAAGCCATTGCCAGTACCGTCTCCCGCGTTGCCAATGAAACCTACGGCCACTCCCGCCGCCTCATGCCCGAACAGCCCTGGTGGAACAATCTGGACCCGGCCTTCCACAAATTTCCGGACGACTTCTACCTCGGCCTCAAAGCCCAACTCATGGTGGACGGCACCGCCGCACTGGATATCGGCATGCGCACGGCCCTGGCCACCATGGCCACCGGCTTCTCCCTGCCCGGCCTCTTTCGCAATCTCAAACGCGACCATGAGCACTGGGGCTTCTACAAAGACCTCGCCGAGCGCCGCGACCCCGATGCCCTGTTCGCCCGCCCCCAGCACAAGGTGCAGGTGCGCCGCCGCCCACCCGGCCTGCTCGATTACCGCCCCAAAGACGGCCGCGTGGAAGTCCTGTCCTTTGAGAGCAACTTCCGCGCCGTGAACCCCGCCGTCCGGGAGGATTACGCCAGCTTCCGCCGCAACCGGCTGGCCTGGGCCGAACACTGGCGCCACGACGGCCCCGCCCGCCCCACCATCTGCGTGATCCATGGCTTTGTGGCCGACCCCTACTGGATCAACAGCCGCTTCCTCGCCCTGCCCTGGTTTTATCAACAAGGCTACGACGTGCTGCTCTACACCCTGCCCTTCCACGGCCGCCGCCAAGAAGCCAGCTCGCCGTTTTCCGGCCACGGTTATTTCAGCCACGGCCTTGCCCATCTCAATGAAACCATCGCCCATGCCGTGCACGATTTCCGGCTCTATCTGGATTATCTGGAAGAGTTGGGCGCGCCCGGCTTTGGTGTGACCGGCATTTCACTGGGCGGCTTCACCACCGCCCTGCTCGCCGCCGTGGAAGACCGTCTCGCCTTCGCCGTGCCCAATGTGCCGCTGGCCAGCATTCCCGACCTCATGCTGGAGTGGAATCCATCCAGCATCCTGCTGCGCACCATGCTGCGCTTGGGCGGCCAGGATATACGCGGCATGCGCCACGCCAGTGCCGTGAGCTGCCCACTCACCTACACACCGAAATTACCCAAAGAACGATTAATGATTGTCGCCGGCGCCGGCGACCGCTTCGCTTCACCCAAACATTCACGCGTGTTATGGGATCACTGGGACAGACCGGGCCTGCACTGGTTCCCGGGGAATCATCTGATTCATCTGGATCAGGGGAAGTATTTGAAAGAGATGGCGGGGTTTATGCGGGGGATTGGGTTTGATCGGGGGTGATAACCTGCACAGGCAACAGCATGCTGAGTAAGCAATACGGAAAGCTCTCTTGGAAAGTCAGCCCTTACCCCATCTACTTCAAGATATATCCAACTACAACCGGACTAACATGCAAAAGCAAGGACCTGAAAAGCTCTTTAAATACATGAAAAGAGAACACATAGATAAATTCTTCGCCGATGGCACGCTTAGAATAGGAACACTTTACGAGTATAGAAATGTGGAACTGCACGGACCTGCCGTAGGCGACTTAGATGAGGGGAAAGACACAAAAACCTTAACAAGCCACCAAGAGGAAACTTTCGACATACGATCAAATGACCCAAGAGCCGTATTTGCCCGGCAAGTCATTAAAGGATGGGACGAATTTCCAGAAGGAACAAAGTTAATAATAAAAATGGAGCCCACATCCCGACTAGAACTATATGGTTCCAGCCCAGACGTCTATACATACTGCACATCATTAGAACACTCTATAGAGCTAATGAAGGAGCTTGGATACGAGTCATGCCTAGTAATAAAAAATCCATACATGTTTTTCCAGGAAATAAACACCCAACTTAAAACCATCAGTCATCGCATGTTTGGAGCCCCCATCATTTATAACAGCAGAACACAGCCATTCGACGAACCCATAAAGGCTCACCCGGCATTTATTAAGCCTCATGAATATTCCTATCAGACTGAATTTCGTTGCGTTTGGGAGCCTAACTCAGGAGAACCAATTACGCCCCTTTTCATAAATTGCCCAAGTGCAAAAGAATTCTGTGAAAGACAAGACCTAAAAATTTAGTCCGCGTAGGGCGGAACCCCACAGGGTTTCCGCCGCATGGCAATCGCGAAATTGCCGATTTATTTAAATCCCCGCTGTTTATTTGAAAGGCCGCGTCCTCGCCGGACGGGCCCAAAGGGGCCGCGATGCGGCGGCCCCTTTGGATTCCCCGCGCACCCCAAGTCGCCTGCCCGGCTACGCCGGGTTCCCTCCCTCCACAAAACCGGCGTCGAAGGGTCGCGCAGATTCGGCGTCCCTGCCTCACCTGCGCTAATGCGTACATCCATGTACGC